>NZ_CP041635.1:693769-1387539 GCF_014522285.1 Mycetocola sp. JXN-3 | reverse complement strand
AGTGCAGCGGTCAGAAACCACGAGCTACATCGGCCCCGCACGCAGATCGCTAGAGGAAGAAGCCCAGCACACCCGCCACCGCGGAGGCGGCGGCGATGACCAGGGCGATTGCGATCAGGATCGCGTGCACCCGCAGGAAGGCGGTGGCCTTGCCCTCGGCGTCGCGAGCGCGGGGGTCGTTTTTCACGCGGGTCCAGAAGCGCGGCCAGACAATCACGTTGTAGGCGGCGTTAATCAGAAGCAGGATGCACAGGAGCGGGGTCACCCCCTCATTCTAGGCGAGAATCCGCCATCTGTCGGCGGGGCGGGCTAACATGAGGGCATGGCAAATCTGGCGGACCGACTGGTCTGGATCGACTGTGAAATGACCGGACTCGACCTGGCGGTCGACGAACTCGTAGAGATCGCGGTGGTGATTACCGACTTCGACCTCAAACCGGTCGCACCCGGAATCGACCTCGTGATCAAGCCCAGCGCCCAGGCGTTGGAGCAGATGGGCGAGTTTGTGACCAACATGCACACCACCTCGGGGCTCATCACCGAGCTCGACGGCGGGCTCTCGCTCGAGGAGGCCGAGCGTCAGGTCTTGGAATACGTGCGCACGTATGTACCCGAAGCGAAGAAGGCTCCGCTGGCCGGAAACTCGATCGGCACGGACCGTTCATTCCTTGCCAAGTACATGCCCGAGCTCGACGGCCACCTGCACTACCGCAACATCGACGTGTCCTCGATCAAGGAGCTCGCCCACCGCTGGTACCCGCGGGTGTACTTCCGCTCCCCCGAGAAGGACGGCGGCCACCGCGCCCTCGCCGACATCCTCGAGTCGATTCGCGAGCTGGCCTACTACCGTGCGGCCGCATTTGTGGCCGAGCCCGGCCCCACCTCCGAGGAGGCCAAGGCCATCGCCGAGGACGTGGTGTCAAAATACGCTCCGGAGATGTAATAGACTAATCATGTTGCACCGCACGACACGAAAACTTCGATTCGCAGCCAGCGAAAAGAAGCGCTAGTATCGAGTAGTGACATGGTGGGTATAGCTCAGCTGGTAGAGCGCCTGATTGTGGTTCAGGAGGTCGCGGGTTCAAGCCCCGTTACTCACCCCAAGTAAATATGAAAAGAGGAGCATATATATGCTCCTCTTTTTGTTTTAACCGGAGAAAACGGGCATCGAACGACACGCCCGAGGCGATGAATTCCCGTTCCTGCGGCATCAAATTTTGACCCTCCCTCCCCCGAAACGACACGCCGATACCGGGCCAGCGCCACGCCCGAGATCCTCGATTCGGCCGAGATTCTCGATAGGATTTTTCTCGTGATGGAAATGGATCCGGATACCTTCGACACGCTCGTCAACGACGTCTTTGAGGCGCTGCCCGAGGAGGTCACCGAGGGGCTGGAGAACGTGGCCATCGCGATCGAGGATCTCCCCGAGGACGGCAGCCTCGACCTCCTGGGGCTCTACCACGGCGTGGACCTCACCGAACGCGGCCAGTACGGTTTCGGCGAGATGCCCGACCTAATCAGCCTCTACCGGCTCCCGCTGCTGAACTTCTGCGAGGACGAGGACGACCTGCGCGAACAGGTCCGCATCACCCTGGTGCACGAAATTGGGCACTACTACGGCATCGACGATGAGGAGCTGCATCGTCTGGGCTGGGGATAGCGCCCCCGCCGTCAAAGCGCCGCATTTTCGGCCGGTCACCATGCACGGGCCGAATGCCTGGATTACGCTGACTACAACGCGGCACGCACTCCTCGGACGCGGCAGATCACCCCGATCGATGAAGGGACCGTCATGGCCAAACGCGGCATCAGTATCACCCTCGGCACCCTGGTGTTGATTGGTGTGGTGGGGTACGGTCCCGCGGTGCTGCTGGGCCCGCTGCCCGAGCCCGATGTCACGGTCGCCGCGGCCCCCGCTTCGGCCACCCCCGTTCATCCCCCGGCGCTGCCCGAAACCGGTGCCACCGCGGTGGCCCAGCAGACCGCCGTCCTCGCCCACGCCGGGGACGCCTCGGCCCTGCCGATGTCCGGGATCGCCCGCCTGGTGACCGCGCTGGTTGTCGCCCAGCGCTATCCATTCACCGATGGTCCGGGCGAAAACATCACCATCAGCGAGGACAACTACAACGACCTCGTGGCACGGGCAGCCGCCGGGGCCTCCACCGTGTCGTTCTACCCCGGAGACGTCTGGACCCAGCACTCGATGCTGCAGGCCATGCTCCTCGGCGGCAGCACCAACCACGCCGACGCCCTGGCCACCTGGGCCTACGGTTCCCTGCCCGGCTACCTCGAGGCGGTGCGGGCGTGGGCGTCCAAGGAGGGGCTGAACAGCCTGAGCATCACCGACGCCGGCGGGGTCGACCTCACCAACGTCGCCTCGGCCTCGGACCTGGCGCGCATCGCCGCGCTGGCGGCGGCCGATCCCGGGATCACCGCCGCACTCACCCAGGCACCCGATCCGCTCGCCCTGCAGCGCGGCATGTCGGTGCCCGCCGCGTACCTGCCCGATGCCCACATTCAGGTGCTCTATCGCGGGTACACGGATCAGACCGGCATCATTCTGCTGTTTGCACGCACCATGAAAACCGACGCCGGGGACTTCACCTTCGGCTCGGCATCGCTGCGATCGGCGACCTGGAAAACCCTGGAAACCGAGACCCAGGCCCTGCTGGCCAGCGCGGATGCCGGGGTAACCGCCGCACCGGATCTCGCCACGGGCACCCCCCTGCTGACAGTCTCCACCGCCTGGGATCAAAAGGCCCGCGGGCTTTCGGGGGAAACTCCCGCCCGGCCGCACTGGGCCCAGACGGCCCCCAAGCTCGACGTTTCACCCGGGAAGGTGCCGGTTCCGGTGGCCGCGGGAACGCCGGTGGGAACCGTGAATGTGGCATCCAGCGATCCCGAGATCGCCGAGCAGAAGATTCCGGTGCTGCTGGATACGGCACTCACCGAACCGGATGTGCTGTGGCGGCTGAGCCATCCGCTGCCGATGATCCGGGCACTCTGGACCACGTACGTTCGATAGCGGGATCGGTAGCGGCGCGAGAGTCTTCATCCGCGCGGGATCGGAGGCGGCGGCCAGGCGAACAGCGTCGCGTCACCCGCGCGGGATCGGTAGCGGCGCGATCGGGCGAGCGGCGTCAGCCGCGCGAAGCGGGCGGCGAAACGGGCGAATCGGCCTCCCCGTCCGGCGGCACCACCCGATCCGGCTCGGCCCGCAGCAGCAGGCCGGCCCGGGCGCGCGGATCCCAGCGCGCCACATAGTCCTCGAAGTCCGCCTGCCAGGCGTCCCAGTGCGGAACATACCCCTCGCCGTCGCGGGCGAGGGCTCGGGCCTTGCGGAAGGCGTCCTCGGCGTCGATCCAGATCCCCAGGTCGGCCAGGTGCCCGGCGGGGCCCAACGTTCCGCAGCCCTCGATGACCAGCGGACGTCCGGGCTCGACCCGGGTCGCCGCGGTCACGATGCCGCGTTCCCAGTCATAGCCGTGCCAGAACCCGGGTTCGCCGCGGCGCAGCGGCACCAGCAGGTTCCGGGCCAGGGCCTCGGCGGCGGGCTCCAGGCCGTCCCAGCCGGGATACATCCAGTCCATCCGGACCAGGGTGGGTGTCCCCGATGCCGGCCAGTGCGTAATCAGCTCATCGGCGAAGGTGGACTTCCCCGCGCCGCTGGGACCATCGATCAGCACAATCGGGTTTTTGCGCCCCGCCAGGAGCGCAAAAACCCGATCAATCGCCCGGTGGGAGGCGGCCGCCACCCTATCCAAAGAGGAAGTTCCAGTGGCCGGTCGCCACGCTTGTCCACACCACGATCACGCTGACCACAATACCAATCGCAAACAGCGCGAGGTCGGTGCGACCGAGGCGTGACTCCCGCGCCCAGGTGCGGGTTGTGGTACCGCCAAACCCGCGGGCCTCCATCGCCGTGGCCAGCTTGGTGCCCCGGCGGATCGAGAGCACCAGCATCGCCAGCGCCATGCCGGCAAAGCGGCGAATCTTGCCCCGGTCGGCCACACCGCGGGCGCGACGGGCCAGTTCCAGCGCGCGCCAGTCATCCAAAAACAGCCCGATCATCCGGATCCCCGCCAGTGCCCCCAGGACAAAGCGGGCGGGGAGCTTGAGGATCTGCGCGAGACCGTCGGCCAGGTCGGTGGGGTCCACGGTCACAAACAGCACCACCGCGGGCAGCGCGATGGCCAGCACCCGCAGCACCGTGGCGATCGCGATCGTGATCGAGCCGTCGCTGATCTGCGCCAGCCCGAACTCCCAGTACACGGTCCCGTCGGGCCGGCCGTAGAGCAGCATCGTGATGCCGGTCAGCGGGGCGGCGATCCACACCGGGAGCGTGCGCAGCCAAAACTGGCGCGGGGTCAGGCCGGCAAACGGCAGCAGCACCGCGAGCGCGGCCAGCGCCGTGGCCGCCGAGACCCAGTCCAGGGTGAGCAGCAGCACGATGGTCAGCGGGACCGGGACAATCAGGCGCGTCACCGCATTGGTGCGGTGGATCACCGCGGTACTGCGCGCGGTGACCGCGGGTGCGGTTCCGGCGAGCGCGCTCATGACACCACCTCCGACACGATTCTCACGGTGATTCCCCGGGTACTCATGCGGCCACCTCCGCGGATCCGGTCGTCAGGGTGAGGGTGCGATCGGCCAGGGCCGCCACAAACTCGGCATCGTGACTGACGGTAATAATCGCCGAGCCCTCGGCGCGCAGCGCACCGATCAGCTCGACCAGCCGTGCCCAGGTCCCGGCATCCTGCCCGAAGGTCGGCTCATCCAGCACCAGGATGCGTGGGCGCGAGACCAGGGCGGTCGCCACCGACAGCCGGCGCTTCTCGCCGCCGGACAGGGTGAACGGATGGGCTCGTTCGAGCCGGGTCAGCCCAAGCCTGTCCAGCACGTCGTCAACCCGTGCATCCACCTCGGCCGGGTCGAGCCCCAGCGCACGCGGCCCCACCTCGAGTTCGCGGCGCACGGTGGTGGCCAAAAACTGGTGTTCGGGATCCTGGAACACGGTTCCGATGCGTTCGAGAAGCTGCTTGGATTTCCAGGCGATGGGGGAATCCCCGAGGCCGCGGGCAAGCTCGGCGGTTGCCCGCAACCGTCCGTCCTCGGGTCGCAGCAGGCCCGCCAGGGTCAACGCCAGGGTGGATTTTCCCGCACCGTTTTCCCCGGTGATCGCCAGCACCTCCCCGGCGCGCACGGTGGTGGAAACCGGGGAACCCACCGGAATCCCGCGCACGCGCGAGGTGGCCAGATTCTGGGCGTCCAGAAGGTCGGCCCCCGCGGGCAGCGCCGAGGGCAGGGATACCCGCGGCGGATGACCCGGCACCCAGACGCCCTCGCGGGCGAGCTCGGCACCGCGTTCGGCGAGCACCACCCCGGGGTGTCCATCGGCGATCACCGCGCCCCCGGCACCCAGGACAACCACGCGGTCCACGAGCGGCAGCCAGGTGTCCACCCGGTGTTCGATCACCACGAAGGTGGCCCCGGTCTGATCCAGGACCCGACCCACCGCATCACGCACCTCGGCGACGCCGGTGGGGTCCAGATTCGCGGTGGGCTCGTCCAGCAGCAGCAGTCCCGGACGCATCGCGATCACCCCGGCCAGGGCCAGGCGCTGTTTCTGCCCGCCCGAAAGGGCCTGGGTCGAGCGATCCAGCGGAACATCCAGCCCCACCGCATCCAGGGCCTCGCGCACGCGCACCCAGATTTCCTCGCGCGGAACCCCGAGGTTTTCGCAACCAAAGGCCACATCGTCGCCCACCCGGGCGAGGATCATCTGCGAGTCGGGATCCTGCAGCAGCAGGCCGCTGCGGCCTCGCTGATGCGCGGGATCCTGCCCGTCCACGGTCAGCGTGCCCTGCGAATCACCCTCGTCGTCCCCGCCGAGCACCCCGGCCAGGGCCTGCAGCAGGGTCGATTTTCCCGCACCGGAGGGGCCGAGAATCAGCACCCGCTCCCCCGGACTAATCTCCAGCGTCACATCCTCCAGCGCCCAGGCGAGCCGCGAGGCGTGCCGCCAGCCCCAGTTCTGGATGCTGACGGCCGCCGGTATCATTAAAGTTTCAGGGCTCACACTAAACCCGAACGCCCAGGCTGCGCCCCACCGCAAATCGGTTAAGCGCACCGGTGGCCGCCAGGCCCTTGACCGCGAACCAGACAAGCAGACCCGCGATCAGGGCACCACCGATGATCTGGGCGCCCACATACACGGTGATGAAGCCCCAGCTGGCGCCCGGGCTCCAGAAGATGATCGAGTTGACGGCCCCGAAGATACCGGCGGTGGCCCCGGCCAGCAGGGTGACCGGCAGGTTCCACACGCGGTAGGCGAAGAGCAGGAAGATGATTTCGGCACCGAGGCCCTGCACCAGCCCGGCCTCGATCGTGGAGAATCCACCCCACTGGTTACCCACCAGCGCCGAGACCAGCGCGGCAACGGTTTCCACGTAGATGGCCGCGCCGGGTTTGCGGATGACCAGCGCACCCAGCACACCACCGATGTACCAGACGGGTTCCAGGAGCCCCTGGAATCCGGGCAGGACGGCCTCAAACGGGGCCTTGATCCCGCTCCAGCCGAGGTTAAACGCCACAAAAATCAGGGCGACGGCCACACCCAGGACGCTGGCCACGACGATATCAACAACCCGCCAGCGGAAATTCGGTCGCGACGAAACCGTCGCCTTTTCGTTAATAGACACTGTGAACGTGCCCCTTTCTAATGAGAAATGGAGGCACGGGTTAGAGAAACTTATCCTCCCTGCGCTGGCATGATCCAGATCAGGTTTGACGGTCGAAGGTACGTACCTTCCTCTCAGCCCGGTGGTTCCCGGACTCCCGTGTTACCCCGAGTATAGCGCGCGCCCGGCCCCACGCGGGGACCGGGCGCACGACGCCTTCGGGGCGGCCATGATCCGGGGACGCTGCGTCCCCCCACGGCCGGAGATACTACTTCTTAAGCACCTTGATCAGCCGGGTCAGGATACGTCCGGACACCCACACCAGCGGGACCGACACCACGATGGTTGCCAGCAGGTTGGGCTCGAAGCGCCAGCCGTTCCCGCTGCGCACATACACCCCCACGGGGATGGACAGGCCTCCCCCGCCGCCACCGCTGCCGGCGGGCTCGCCATCGGTGCCCTCGGCGAACTCGCCCTCCCCGGCACCAAACCCGAATCCGGTGAGTGCCACGGGGATCAGGGTGGCACCCTCGACGGTGACCGGGTCACCATAGGAGGTCTGCACGCCCAGCTTCTGAAAACGGTCTGCGAGGTCCAACGCGATTTTCGTCATGCCCCCACGCTAGCGTGCCGGGCCGGATCCGGATACCCCGCTGCTCAACTGTGTGGGTTGATGACGCACGCGGCCCCCACACCGATCGGTGCGGGGGCCGTGATCGGCGAACGCTAGTTGTTATCCAGCGGGAGTCCCGGCGGGTTCACCAGCGACTTCGTGACCGCCTCGTTCTTCAGGCCCCAGGCGTCCAGCCACTGGCCGTACTGGCCGTTTTCGATCAGATAGTTGATCGCGTCGGCGATGGGCTGGGCGAGTCCCGAGTCCTTCTTGACGGTCGCGGCGATCAGACCCTCCAGGGTCTCCCCGGCCCCCGAGAAGATTCCGGCGGTACGGGTGGGATTGGCGCTGCCAGCGCTGAGCTTATTGCCGTAGGCGATGCCCGGGTTCGGGCCGAAGTAGGCGTCAATCTTGCCCGAGTTCAGGGCCAGGGTCGTGGCGTTGTTGTCGGGGAAGTAGGTCACGGTGAGGGTCTTCCCCTCGGCCTCCAGCTTGGTTTTCCACTCCAGCAGGATCTTCTCCTGGTTGGTGCCCGAGCCCACGGCCACGTTCAGGCCGTTGAGGTTTTCGAAGTTGTTATCGAACTCCCACTTATTTGAGTCCTTCACCTGGAACGCCAGGTTATCGCCGCGGTAGGAGGCGAAGTCGTACTTCTCCTTGCGCTTTTCGGTGTCGGTGATGTTGGAGAAACCCACGTCGGTGGCACCGGTATCGATGCCCACAAACAGGTTGTCCCAGGTGGCGTTTTTCACCTCGGGCTTGAGCCCAAGCACCCCGGCGACCAGGCGGCCCAGGTCCGGTTCGGCACCGGTCAGGGTTTCGTTATCGTCGCCGGTGAAGGCCAGGGGCGGGAAGCCCGCGGGCAGCGCGCCGATTCCGATGGTGAGCTTGCCCGAGTCCAGCACCTTCTTGGGCAGGGTCTTGCGGATATCCTCGACAGTCGAAACCTTGATCTTGGTCTCGGTCCCGGCGCCGTTGGAGAACGCTGCAACGGTCACGGTTCCGGTGTCGGCGGGGGCGGCTTCGGTGCTGCTGGAGCAGGCGGCCAGTCCGGCAACCAGGGCGGCCGCGGCGGCGAGCGCGCCGAGGGTCTGGAGCCGCTTGGGGGTGATGATGGTCATGGTGGTTCCTCTGTGGTGGGTTCGGGTAGGGCGTGTGGTTGGGTGTTAGGCGAGCACCTTGGACAGGAAGTCCTGGGTGCGGGAGTGGGCGGGATGGTTGAGTACCTGCTCGGGGACGCCCTCCTCGACGATGGCCCCCTCATCCATGAAGACCACCCGGTCGGCCACCTCGCGGGCAAAGCCGATCTCATGGGTCACCACGATCAGGGTTTTGCCGCTGCCAGCCAGGGTGCGGATGACGGCGAGGACCTCGCCCACCAGCTCGGGGTCGAGCGCCGAGGTGGGTTCGTCAAACAGGATCACGTCGGGATCCAGGGCCAGCGCCCGGGCGATGGCCACCCGCTGTTGCTGGCCGCCGGAGAGCTGGCGCGGATAGCTGGCTTCCTTATCGGAGAGGCCCACTCGGGCCAGCAGCGCGGCGGCGGTCTTGCGGGCCTCGGCGGGCTTGATCCCGTGCGAGATCGGTGCCTCGCTGACGTTTTCCAGGATGGTCAGGTGGGGAAACAGGTTGAAGTTTTGGAAGACAAACCCGATCTTGGCACGCTGACGCAGGATCTCGCGGGGGCGCAGCTCCTTGAGCCGATCCCCCTTGACGCGGACCCCGATCAGCTCCCCGTTGAGGGACACAAATCCCTCGTCGAGCTTTTCCAGGTGGTTGATCGCCCGCAGCAGGGTGGACTTGCCGGATCCGGACGGGCCGAGGATCACGGTCACGGTGCCGGCCTCGACGCTGAAATCCACCCCCCGGAGGACCGTCTTGTCCCCGTAGGACTTGGTGGCGTTATGCACGGCGATGGCCTGAGTCATGCCACACCCGCCGTCGCTCGGCGCGAGCTCAACGCCCGGCGCACCCGCTGCAGCGGAGTCGGCGGGAGGACCCGAACCGTTCCGCGCGCATAGAAGCGCTCGATGTAGTACTGCACCACGGCGATCACGCTGGTCAGGATCAGGTACCAGATGGTGGCCACCACGAGCAGCGGAATCACGTCGGTGGGATAGGTGCTGCCGAGGTTCTGGGCGATCCCAAACAGGTCCAGCAGCGACACGTAGTACAGCAGCGAGCTGGCCTTGATCAGCCCGATGATCTGGTTGACGTAGGCGGGCACGATCGAGCGCAGCGCCTGCGGTAGCACGATCCGGGTGAACTGGCGTCGCTTGGGAATGCCCAGCGCGTCGGCGGCCTCGTGTTGTCCCTGGTCCACCGCGAGCAGCCCCGAGCGCACCACCTCGGCGCTGTAGGCGATCTCGGACAGGCTGAGTCCGATCACGCCGAGCGCCAGCGGGGTTAGCGTCGCGACCGTGTTCACGGTGAACTGCGGTCCGAAGGGAATCCCCACGCCGATCTCGGGATAGAGGTTGCCGAGGTTGAAGAGGAACACCAGCACCAGCAGCAGCGGCACCGAGCGGAACAGCCAGATGTAAAACGAGCTCAGGGTGCTGAGCACCGGGTTGCCCGAGAGCCGGGCGACGGCCACCACGATCCCACCAAAGAAGCTCACGACCGCGCTGATCGCGGTGGCCACGATGGTGAGTTGGAGCCCCTTGAGGATTGGCGGGCTGAAGAACCACTTCCCCACCTTTTCCCACTCCCAGGAGGGATTGGTGAAGAGGGTCTGCGCGAAGTTGAGCAGCAGCACCAGGACCAGCGCGGTGATCACCCAGCGCAGCGGATGCCGCAGCGGGAGCACGCGGCGCTCGGCCAGGCGATGCGCATCGATCCCGGGGGGCACCGAATCCGAGGGCGGCGAGTCGGTGGGGCGCTGGGCAAGGGCCGTCATGAGGAGGATCCGTTCGAGGCGGGGGCGGGCGTGGGTGTGGAGGTGGGGGCCGGAGCCGGTTTGGGCGCGGGCCTCGACTCTGGCGCGGAGGCACCGGGCGGGGCATGCTCGGCTTCGTGGCGAGCGCGGATGTCCGCGACGTCCAGCGGTTCGGCGGTGAGCGACTTGGCGAATCCGTGGATTCCGATGCGCTCGGGCGGAATGCCCTCGTCAAACAGTGGGGTCCAGCCGGCCGAGCGGTAGAGCAGCACCGCCTCGGGCTGGCGGGGACCGGTGGTCAGATAGGAGCGGGTGAACCCGCGGCGACGCGACTCATCCTCGAGTTCGAGGACCACCCGGCGGGCGAGGCCCCGGCGCCGATGATCGGCGGCGGTCCAGATCCGCTTGAGCTCGGTGGTGTGGTCGTCCAGGGTCTTGAACGCACCCCCGGCGACCGCGATCCCGTCGCGCAGCAGCAGCACAAACGCGCCGCGCGGGGCGCTGAACTCGGCCGCTGGGTAACGGTTGATTTCCACCGAGGCCGGTTCCTCGAAAACATCGCCGTAGCGGGCGTCATACTCGCGCTCCAGGTCCCGCAGCAGCGGCAGGGCGCGGGGATCATCGGGACTCACATAGACAAAGGTTTCCTCGGCCGGGCGGATCTCGGTCACCCCCGCACCGGTTGATGCGGGAGACGCCCCGGCCCCCGGGGTCTGATCAAGCAGCGTCACGGGTTTTCTCCTGCCCGCTCTGGCCAGCGGCGTCGCGGCGGGCCACCTCGTCCCGCACCAGCGGGATCACATAACGGCCGAAGTCGATGGTGTCATCCACGTAGTCATAGCCGCGGGCCGAGATGATGTCCACGCCGAGGTCGACGTAGTCCAGCAGCGCCGCCGCCACGGTCTCGGGGGTTCCCACCAGCGCATTGGAGTTGCCGCGGCCACCGGTGGCGGCGGCCACCTTCGTCCACAGCGCACGGTCGAAGCGGTCCCCCTGATCGGCGATCGAGAGCAGCCGCTGCGACCCGGCGTTTTCGGGGTTGCGCAGGTCGCCCACAAACGAGGACGGGAGCGCGCTGGTGCGTCGCTCGATCTGCCCGAGAACGCGCTCGGCCTTCTCCCAGGCCAGTTCCTCGGTGGCCCCAAGAATCGGCCTAAACGCCACCTGGATCCGCGGACGCTCGGGCCGGCCGGCCGCGATCGACAGGTCGGTAATGGTCTTGATCTGTTCGGCGGTGTTCGCCAGCGGCTCACCCCACAGCGCGTAAATATCGCTCTGCGCGGCGCCGATCTCATACGCCGCCGCCGAGGATCCGCCAAACGAAATCTTCGGCCCGCCGGGCTGGGCGGCCCAGATGTCGCTGACAAAGTTTTCGATCCGATAGTGAGCGCCGTCGAAGCTGAAGGATTCGTGGCTGGTCCACGCCTGCTTGAGGATGCTGATGTACTCGCCGGTGCGGGCGTAGCGCTCATCCTTGGAGAGGAAGTCGCCCTCGGCTGCCTGGTCGGCGGTGGAGCCGCCGGTGATGATGTGCAGGTTCAGGCGTCCGTCGCTGATCTGGTCCAGGGTTGCCACCACCTTGGCCGCATAGGTCGGGGCCGAGACGTTGGGACGGTGGGCCAGCAGGAGCTTGAGGTGGTCCAGCTTCGAGGCCACATAGGCGGCGATGGTCGCGGGATCCGGGGAACCCGAGTGGTAGGCGAAGAGGATGCGGTCCCAGCCGTTGTCCTCGTGGGCACGGGCCAGACGCAGCGTATATTCCTTGTCGAAGCTGGAACCGCTGCGTGCACGGGTCTCACTTCCATCGTTGAGAGCGGCGATGCCGAGAAATTCGATGGGCACGGTGTTTCCTTTCCAATTCGGTGAGTCGGTGCGTCGGGAAGGTCTGGCGCTATCCGGTGGCGTGACGCTAACACCGGCACATCCGGCCCGACAATGGTGGTGATTCACAGTTCGTCATGAGTGTGCACTCGGTGTCATACAACGCTCATCGGGGGTTTTAGTGCTTAGCCTGCAGACATGTCAGTCCCCACTTCCTCCTCCTCAACCGCGCCCGCGGCGTCCCTCGTTGTGCTGGGAGCCGGGCCGCGCGCGGTGGGCGTGCTTGAGCGTCTCGCCGCCAACCGTGCCGAGCTCTGGCCCGCGGGCACACCCCTCACCGTGCACCTGGTGGATCCCCATCCGGCGGGACCCGGCAGGATCTGGCGCCACAATCAGTCGCCCCTGCTCAAGCTCAACTCGATGGCCGCGGACGTGACAATGTTCACCGATGAGACTTCGGTCATCGACGGCCCGGTCCTCCCCGGCCCCTCGCTGGTGGAGTGGGCCGAGCGGGTGCGCACGGGAGACATCGTCCTGCCCGGGGGCGACGTGGGAGGATCGGATGCCGCCCTGTGGGACGATCGTCCTGGGCCCGAGGATACGTCGCCCGGCGTGGATGCCGCCCTCTGGGACGAGATACGAGCATTGGGTCCGGCAAGCTTCCCCACCCGGCGCCTGCAGAGCCTCTATCTGCGCTGGTTCTATGCCGAAGCCGTGCGCAAGCTCGGCCCCGGCGTGCGGGTCATCGAGCATCGTGCCCTCGCCCGGGCGGTGCGCGAGACCCCCGACGGTTCGCGGCGTGTGCACCTGGATAACGGTGAGGTTCTCGACGCCGACCTGGTGCTCTACTCCCTCGGCCACACCGGGGTGAATCCGGCACCCGAGCACACTCGGCTTCAATCCTTCGCCGACGATCACGGCCTGTTTTATCTGCCGCCGGCATTCACCGCGGATGCCGATACCCGGGCGCTCCGACCCGGAGAAAACGTCCTGGTTCGTGGATTCGGGCTCGCCGCCGTGGACCTGATCGTGCTGCTCACCGAGGGCCGCGGCGGAACATTTGACCGCCCGGTTCCCGGTGGCCCTTTGCGTTATGTTCCCTCGGGACGAGAGCCCCGGATCGTCGTGGGGTCCCGGCGCGGCATTCCGTACCACTCCAAGATCGGTTCGGCGCTCGCCGGAGAGGCCCCGACCCCGAGGTTCTTCACCGCCGACGTCGCCGCCCGGCTGGAGGCCGAGCATGACGCGCTGGATTTTGCCGAGGATATCTGGCCGCTGATCGCCAAGGAGATGCTCTGGGGCTACTATCGGGAACTCTTCACCGGCCATCCCGAGCGGGTGAGCTCCACGTGGGCGGCGTTCTCTCGGGCGTTCGAGTCGATCGATCCGCGGGCGGTGCTGATCGCCCCCGGGTCGGGCGAACCCGCAACCGTGGGTCCCGACCCGGCGCCCGTGGGGGCGGCGCCCTCCGTGACCACGCACTCGGACACGACCTCCACCACGCGGCCAGACGCGTCCCTGTCCGCGGGATCCCCGGGGTATCCACTCCCCCGGATTCGCGACGACCGGGACCGGGCCGCGGTCGAGGCCGATGCCCGCACGCTGTCCGCGCTGATCCAGGCGTCCGTCCCCGATACCCTGGATCGACTGTTCCTGCCCGAGTTCGATCGGCCCCTCGCCGGTGCCCACTTCGACCGGGTCGAGGACCTCCAGCGGGCCGTACGCTCCTACATCGAAGACGATCTGCGCCTGCGCACCCGGCCCGAACACAGCGCAACCCTGGGACTGTTTCTCTCGATCCTCACCTCGATGTTCACCTTTGCCGAGCTGGTGGCCTCCCCCAAGTGGACGGCCCGCTCCCGCGTCGCCGATATCAACGGCTGGTGGCAGGGCTACTTCAGTTTCATCGCCAGCGGTCCTCCGGCGCACCGCCTGGAGGAACTCCTGGCCCTCTCGGCGGCGGGCATTGTGGACTTCCTCGGTGGGGACATCCGGGTTGATACCGACACCAAGACCGGCGAGTTCCGCGCCCGGGGGTCGAATCACGACCGCACGGTTTTCGCCCGCGCGCTGGTGGATGCCCGCCTGCCCGACGCGAACATCGCCCGCAGCGATAGCCCGCTGCTGCGCGGCCTGATCGACACGGGTGACGGGATCGAGGAGGTTGCCCGGGATCCCCAGGGCTCGGGCAAAGCCGAACGCACGGTGCCCACCGGGAAGCTCACGGTTCGCCCCGAGGATCGCCGAGTAGTGCGCATCGGGGGCGACCCCGCCCCACGCAGTTTCGCGATCGGCCCCTATACAAACTCACCGTTTGTCGGGGCGTTTTCCCGCCCCCGTACCAACGCCGTCTCGTTCCGTGAAAACGATCGGGTTGCACGCGCCCTACTGACCCACCTGGCCGAGATCACCGCGAACCGGGTAGCATCGGGAAAAGCCGTCCCCACACGTCGGGATGCCTCGGATTCCCGGGCATCCGAAGCCGACGTCACGGACCGGAAAGCTCAGGAATTTCTTGCGGAGGCTCGATGACCCATTCTGTGGACACCCTGGTGATCGGCGGCGGTGCCATGGGCTCGGCCGCGGCCCGGGAACTCGCCCGGCGCGGGATCGATGTGGCCCTCGTTGAGCGCTTCACACCGGGACATACCCGAGGTGCCTCGCACGGGGCCTCCCGCAACTTTAACCTCTCGTATGCCGAACCGGTGTACCTGCGCATGCTCGCCGCCGCGCTTCCGGCCTGGCGCGAGCTTGAGGCCGAAACCGGGACCGCGCTGCTGGATCAGGTGGGCATCGTGAATCACGGCTCGAACCCGACCTTTGACGCGGTGGCGCGGCTCCTGCCCGAGTTCGGTTTCGCAGCCGAGTTCCTGGACCCGGCCGCCGCCGAAACGCGCTGGCCGGGGATCCGATTTGATACCCGGGTGCTGGCCACGCCGCAGGCTGGCCGGCTCAACGCCGATGCCGCGGTCACCGCCCTCCAGCAATCGGCGCGCGCGCACGGGGCCCGGATCCGCGACGGCGCGCGGGTGACGCGGGTGCGGGTCCTGGGAGATGATCGAGTCCGGATCACGGTGGAACCCCAGGACGCGGACGGAAACCCGCAGGGGGATCCCGAGTCCTGGGAGGCTCGGCGAGTCGTGGTGACCCTGGGTGCGTGGACCACCGCGCTCCTGGGACCGGCGATCGCGCTGCCCCGGCTCACCGTCACCCAGGAACAGCCCGCGCACTTCGCCGAACGCGAGCCGGGCCTGATCTGGCCGGGATTCAACCACACCCCGGCACCCGGGGATCCACGCTATGGATACTGGCACTCGCCCATCTACGGGATGCAGACGCCGGGTGAGGGAATCAAGGCGGGGTGGCACGGCGTCGGACCGATCAGCGACCCCGATGCACGCACCTTCCGCAGCGAACCGACCCAGCTGCATGACCTGCAGCGTTATGTCCGCGACTGGCTCCCCGGTGCCGATCCCGATTCATTCACCGAGATCAGCTGCACCTACACCACCACCGAGGATTCCAACTTTGTCCTGGACCGGGTGGGACCGATCGTGGTGGGGGCGGGCTTCTCCGGGCACGGGTTCAAGTTCACCCCGGTGGTGGGATCCTACCTGGCCGATCTCGTGCAGGGCCGCGGCGCACCGGAGCTGTTTTCGCTCCGCGCGGCGCGCGGCCCCGTCCGCGCCTAGACCGCGGCCGTCTCGGCCGCGTCGGTGGGAGTCTCGGCGGCGTCGGTGGGCGTCTCGGCGGCGTTCGCCGAGGATCCCTAGTCCGTCGCGTCTGCTGCGTTCGCCGGGTCTGTCGTGCCTGCGGCGTCCGCGCTGCTTGACTCACCGGCGGCGTCGGCCTGCAGCTCGGGGAGGAACTCGGCGCGTTCGGCATCGTAGCGGGCCTGGATCTCACGCGCGTCCAGGTCCTCGGCGGTCAGGGACTTCGCGAACCCATAGATGCCGATCTGCTCGGCCGTTTCCCGCGGATCAAACAGGGGTGTCCAACCGGTGCCGAGGTACAGGCGAACGGCCTCGGGCTGGCGCGGCCCGGTGGTCAGGTAGGCACGGGTGAACCCGCGACGCCGAGACTCGTCTTCCAGCTCGGCCAGCACCCGCTTGGCGAGTCCCTGACGGCGCTGCTGGGAGGAGACCCAGATGCGCTTGAACTCGGTGGTGTGCTGGTCAAAACGCTTGAATGCGCCCCCGGCCACCGCGATGCCGTCACGCATCAGCAGAGCGAATGCTCCGATCGGCGGCAGGAAGTTCTCGGCCGGATACCGGTACAGCTCGGCAGAAGCAGGCTCGCCGAAGAGGTCACCGTAGCGGTGGTCATACTCGGCGGCGAGTTCGCGAATCAGCGGTTCCACGCGCGGGTCCTCGGGAGAAACGTAGACAAACTCCTCGTGCGAAACGGTCGAGCCCGCGGAGTCGCGGGCGGGAACTGCGGCGGCGCGGGCGTCGCTAGCCCGTTGTGTGTCGCTGGGCTGCGCGCCAGTAGGCTGCGTGCCAGCGGCCTGAGTGTCGGTGGGGGTCTGAACGGTGTCTGTCACGGCGATTCTCCAGGGTGACGTGGGCGCGCGGGCTTGCGGAAAAGCGGGCGGTGCGGGGATGGGGAGCGCTCACGCGAGGGACAATTCTCACGGAACACTCGAACGTAACACGAGCAGTGTAGTCCTGATTCCCGACCGCGAGCTTCGGCCGGTCGGAACCGGATACTCGGCCCTAGTGATCGTAGGGCTCGATGTGGTCCCTGACGATTCCGTGGGGCGGGACCGAGGGGGCCGGCGCGGCCCGATCCAGTAGCGCGGCGGACATGATCGCCCCGGCCCCGAAGCGGGCGCGCAGCGTATCAATCGCGGATTCGGCCTCGCGCCAATCCTCATCGGGGTCCCAGAGCGCGGCGCGCGGATCGGTCCCGGTTTGCAGCTGTTCCCCGCGGACGCCGATCAGCCGGACCGGACGCCCGGCAATCTCCAGCGCGTCCACCAGGTCGGCGGCCTCCTCGAAGATTCGCCGGGCCACATGGGTGGGCTCGGCGAGAGTGCGCGAGCGGGTGAGGGTCGTGAAATCGTCAAAACGCACCTTGATCGCCACCGTCTTGGCCGACATGTCCGCCGCCCGCAGCCGCGCGGCGACCCGGTCGCTCAGCCCCAGCAGCTCGCGGCGGATCGCTCGCGGATCGGCGATCGAGTGTTCGAAGGTGACCTCGTGTCCGATGCTCTTCTCGGCGGCAACCGCCGGCTCCACCCGACGGGCGTCCTGGCCGCGGGCAAGCAGCTGCAGTTTCAGCGCCGTGGCCGGACCAACCGCGCGCACCAGGAGTCGTTCGGGAGCATCGGCCACGTCGGCCACCGTGCGCAGCGCGATCCGCTCGAGTGACTCGGCGGTTTTGGCCCCCACACCCCAGAGCGCACGGATCGGAAGCGGGCGCAAAAAGGCCACGGTTTCGGCCTTGGGGATCACCAGCAGCCCGTCGGGTTTCCCCTTGCCGGAGGCGATCTTGGCCACAAACTTGGTGGCGGCGATGCCCACGGTGCAGGCCAGGCCGGTCTGTTCACGCACCCGGCGACGGATCTGCTGGCCGATCTCGCTGGGGCTGCCCAGCAGTCGGCGAGCGCCGGACACGTCGAGGAACGCCTCGTCGATACCCAGGACCTCGACCATCGGGGTCATCTCGCGGAAGATATTCATCACGATGCCCGAGTAGTGCCGGTAGGCGGCAAAGTCGGGTTCGATCACCAGCAGCGAGGGGCACAGCTGGAGCGCCCGGGCCATCGGCATCGCCGCGTTCACCCCGTAGCGACGTGCCGCATAGTTCGCGGTGGACACCACGCTGCGTCCCGAACGGTGACCGATGGCCACCGGCCGATGCGCGTCTTCGGGACGATCCAGCAGCGACACCGACGCAAAAAACGAGTCCATGTCCACATGCAGGATCGGGGTTTCGCTGTCGTCGGCATTTGCCGCCGACACCAGCCTCTCGCGCCCGTCCTGCTTACTCACTCCCCCATTGTCCCACCGACCCCCGACATCGGCGAGGCCCGCGAGGCCCGTGTGGGTCTACTCGGGAATGCGATGCCGCGGACTGTTCGGGTTGAGGAGCGAATGGCGGCGTGAGTACCCGAAGTAGACGGCCAGGCCGATGACCAGCCAGATCAGGAAGCGCAGCTTGGTGAGGTCATCAAGCTGCCAGATCAAGAATCCCGAGGCGAGGACCCCGAATGCCGGAATCACCGGCATCAGCGGCAGCCTGAACGCCCGCTCGGCATCGGGACGGGTGTAGCGGAACACGATCACCGCGATACACACCACAACAAAGGCGGCGAGGATCCCAATATTGGTGAGCTCGGCCACCTCACGGATCGGAAAGACCCCGGCCAGGAACGCGGCGGCGCATCCGGCGATCCAGGTCACCCGGTTGGGCACGCCGCGCTTATCCGTGTGCGCAAACCAGCGCGGAAGCAGACCATCCCGGCTCATCGAGAACCAGACCCGAGTGACGCCGAGCAGGAAGGTCAGGACCACGGTGATGATCGAGACCACCGCGAAGATCGAGAGAATCGTGGCGACGTTTTTCAGCCCCACGCTGTTGAAGGCCGAGGCAAAGCCCGCCCGGGTATCGATGTCGGCGTAGTTCTGCATGCCGGTCAGGACCAGGCTGGCCCCGATGTAGAGCACCAGCGCGATGCCCAGGGAGAGCACGATGGCCCGAGGCATGTGTTTGGGTCCGTCCTTGGCCTCCTCGGCCGCGGTGCTCATCGCGTCGTACCCGAATACCGCAAAAAACACGGTCGCCGCCCCGGTGATCACCGAGCTAAAACCGTTGGGCATGAACGGATCGTAGTTATCGGTGTTGATAAAGAACACTCCCAGGCCCACGATACCTAGCACCAGCAGCACCTTGATCCCCACGGCGATCAGCTCAAACCGGCCGAAGGCCCGGGCACCGCGGCTGAGGATCCAGGTGACCACCAGGCACACGATGATCGCCGGGAGATTGATAAAACCGCCCTTGCCCTCATCCACCGTCGAGGTCAGCCAGATCGGCATGTCCACCCCCACGCCGCCGAGGAACGCCTGGAAGTATCCGGCCACCCCGATCGAGACGACCGCTGCCACGGCAACGTATTCCAGCAGCAGGTCCCAGCCGATGAACCAGCCCACCAGTTCGCCCAGTGCCACGTAGCCGTAGGTATAGGCGGAACCGGCGCGCGGCACCATCCCGGTGAACTCCGCATAGGACAGCGCGGCCGCCGCCGAGGCGAGTCCGGCGATCAGAAACGAGAACAGGACCGCGGGCCCGACCCCGGGAACGCCGTCGCCTCCGCGGGCCACCAGCCCGGCGAGCGAGAAGATTCCGACCCCCAGGATCCCGCCGATGCCCAGCGCCGTGAGGTGCCAGAGTCCCAGCGTCTTCTTGAGTGGACTGTTTGCGGCCTCCGCCATGATCTGGTCGAGGGGCTTGCGCCGGACCAGGGATCGAAAAAACAAGGGTTCGGACATCGAGGCCTCCGCATCGGTGGGGATCGCATCGACTCCACCGGGCGCGGAGTACGCGACACAGCCTAGGTTGACCGGCGAGACCGACCCCAGCCCTAATCCCATTTCCCAGCGGATATCAGGCGCGATACATGCCCACGTGTGCCGTGCCGTATCGAGTTGTTCGCCCCGGGCACGGATTCACATTAGTCACGGTGCCCGGCACCGAGCGCGTCCCGGATACCCTGCGCCGTAACCGCCTGTTTGGGGTGACGACGCTCGGTTTCATCAGCCAGGGCGAGAATCGAATCGACCAGGGCGGGCGTGCGGGAATCGGGGCACAGCAGAATCGCGAGTTCCAGCTGCCCCAGCATGGCGGAGCGTTTCGGCACAATCTCGAGGTAGGTCTCCCAGCCGCGCGGATCGCCTGTCAGTGCCAGCAGATAGGCGGCCTCACACCGCGTGGGCAAATCCGAGTTCTCGACATACGTCTCGCCCGTGGAGTGCAGCCACTCGTTCCACCAGTTACCGTGATCCTCACGGCGAAGGTCTCCCCACATGGGATGCACGATGTGGCGTTCATAGGCGTTTCGCATCGTGTTGAGCAGAAGCACACGGGTACGGTCATCGGCGGCGCTCAGGACCGGATCCAGGACGTCTCGAAAAGCCGGAGAGAGGAAGCGATTTCTCACGGGGAGAAGCATCCAGCTGAGCTCGGCACGGGCCAGCCGATTCAGTGCTCGTCCCGCGTGCAGGCGGCTCTCATCGCTGGTTGACCCCAGATCCTCGGTGATCCGGGCGATCTCGGCCTCCAGCGTCGCGGCCCTCCGAGCATATTTCTCGGATTGCAGTAGCGAGATGATGTGCGGCTCCATGCTCGTTAGGGTAGCCGGAATCGCTCACCCTTCGCAGCACCAGGACTCGACTCGACACGCAAAAACGATGGCCCATATTCCGCGAAATCAGGCCCACGGGCCGCCGCGTGCCGGGGGCGTGTGGCATACCTTCGTTCACCGTGTGTCAGGATTCGGGTCCACCACTCACACGGGTCACAGCGGACACACGGCTAACAGGGGTTAGTCTTCCCCCATGACAACGGATTTTCCCTCCCGCACCCGGCGCGGACCCCGCCGATGAGCGCCGCCTCCGCCCCCGAGCGGCCCCACACCGAAACCGGATGGGTGAGTACCGGACGGGCGGCACTGTTTTGGGTCTGTGCAGTGGTCGGCGTCGCGGTCATGTTTGCGGCCTGGTTCCTGCTGAGCGTCGCCTCCCTGGAGGAGGCCACCGATCAGAGCAGGGCCCTCGCCGCCGGCGAAAGCATGGCGGGAACCGCGCTGCTGTGGGGCGTGCTGCCGCTCGTACTGGTCCACATCGCAGGCTTGGCCATCCTCATCCCCGCGGGCCGCCGGGCGCGAGCAAACCCTAAAATGGGCGGGCTTCTCGGCACAATCACGGTGATCGCGGCCTCGGCCATCGGCTTTGTCTTAGTGCTCCTCGTGACCAACGGCGTTCTCTTCAAACTCGCGTCCGCCTAGCCGAACGCTGGTCAATCCGGACGATTGTCCCGTGAAATGAGCGATTGCGACGCGAGTGGGGCCGCGTATCCACCGTCGTCCCCGATTTGGCCAGGAGCCCCCTGGATGAGAGAGTGAAACCCTCATGAAGACCTGGGGGGAATGACATGAGTGAACTCGATCCGTCTCGCACCGAGCCGACTGGAGCCGCGTCCAATCTCGAGCGATCCAACACCAACATGTTCGGCAACGTATCTCCGGCTCGCTCGTCCCGCCAGGGCGCGCTGATGCAGGCATTCGTGGGGTTGATCGTCGGCGCGGCCATCTCATATCCCATGGGCATCATGTATCTACTGGGGGCCATGGCGAGTTCGGTTTGGCTTGTCCTATCGGCACCAGGGATTGCCCTCATCGCCTTCTGGGTTCTCGACCAGACGATGAATAAAAAGCCCCGCAGTTGGATTCGTGGACCCCTCGCCGGGATTGTGTTCACCGTCTTATTTGCGGCGATCTCGGTACGAATTCTTATGCTCTTTGAATTCCACGCGCCCGCCGTTGTGATTGTTGGAGGCCTGGTCGGCTTCGTCGCGGTCGCGCTCTCACGCATCGGAGATCTTGTGGACCGCTTCCGGACCCCGAAAACGCCGCCGCCCGCTCCTTCGCCGAACCCGCTTCCCTAGCGCCGCACACACAACGGCGGCTCGTATTCCCCGGTCCGGGAAATACGAGCCGCCGATTGCGTGCTAGTCGATTTATGCCTGCGCGGCGCGCTCCAGCAGGAGTTCGCGCACGCGGGCGGCGTCGGCCTGGCCCTTCATGGCCTTCATGACGGCACCGATCACGGCACCGGCGGCCTGGACCTTGCCCTCGCGGAGCTTTTCCAGGATGTCGGGCTGGGCGGCGAGAGCCTCGTCGATCGCGGCGATCAGGGCACCGTCATCGCTCACCACGGCGAGGCCGCGAGCGTCCACAACCTCCTGCGGCGAACCCTCACCGGCGATAACACCCTCGATAACCTGGCGGGCCAGCTTATCGGTCAGGGTGCCGGCCTCGACCAGCTTGGCGGTCGCGGCGACGTTCTCCGGGGAGATCAGCGACGCGGCATCCACACCCTGGGTGTTGGCGATGCGCGAGATCTCGCCGGTCCACCACTTACGGGCGGCCTGTGCGGTGGCCCCGGCGGCGACGGTAGCGCTGATCTCGGCCAGCAGTCCGCCGTTCACGACGTCCTGGAACTCCAGGTCGGTGAAGCCCCACTCGCCCTTGAGACGACGGTTGCGGGCGGCCGGTGCCTCGGGCAGCTCGGAACGCAGCTGCTCGATCAGCTCGCGACCCGGCACGACGGGCAGCAGGTCGGGCTCGGGGAAGTAGCGGTAGTCGTCCGCGTCCGACTTCGGACGGCCGGCGCTCGTGGTGCCGGTGTCCTCGTGCCAGTGACGGGTCTCCTGGGTGATGGTGCCACCGGCCTCGAGGATCGCGGCCTGACGCTGGATCTCGTAGCGCACCGCCCGCTCAACCGAGCGCAGCGAGTTGACGTTCTTGGTCTCGGTGCGGGTACCCAGCTTCTCCTGGCCACGGGGGCGCAGCGAAACGTTGGCGTCACAGCGCAGGTTACCGCGCTCCATCCGGGCCTCGGAGATACCCAGCGAGATCGCGATCTCACGAACCACGGCCACGTAGGCCTTGGCCAGCTCGGGCGCGTTGTGCTCGGCACCAAAGATGGGCCGGGTCACGATCTCCACCAGCGGCACACCGGCACGGTTGTAGTCCACCAGCGAGGCCGAGGCACCCTGGATGCGACCGGCCGAACCACCCACGTGGGTGAGCTTTCCGGCGTCCTCCTCCATGTGCGCCCGCTCGATCGGCACGTGGTAGATGGTGCCATCGGCCAGCTCCACCTCAACCGAACCGTCATAGGCGATCGGCTGGTCGGACTGGGTGATCTGGTAGTTCTTGGTCATGTCCGGGTAGAAGTAGTTCTTCCGGGCAAAGCTCGAGGTTTCGGCGATCTCGCAACCGAGGGCGAGGCCCAGGCTGATCGAGTAGCGCACTGCCTGCTCGTTGACCACCGGCAGGGTGCCCGGCAGGCCGAGGTCCACCGGGGTGATGTTGGTGTTGGGCTCGGAACCGAACTCGTTCGGTGCCGACGAGAACATCTTCGTCTTGGTACCGAGCTCGATGTGAACCTCGAAGCCGAGTACGGGCTCAAACAGTTCGAGTGCGCGCTCGAAGGAGAGGATCTTGTCCTTGGCCATGTTTACTTTCCTCCCAGGGCGGGTGCCTGCGAAATGAGGGTGTGTCCCCAGCCGGATTCGAGGCGGGCCTCGATCGCGGCGGCGACGCGGTACAGACGGTCATCGGCGCGAACCGGGGCCATCAGCTGCAGACCGGTGGGCAGACCATCCTCGGGGGCGAGACCCATCGGGATGCTGATGCCGGGCACACCCGCGAGGTTTGCGGGGATGGTGGTGATGTCGTTGAGGTACATCGCCAGCGGGTCGTTGATCCGCTCCCCCAGCTTGAAGGCGGTGGTCGGGGCCGACGGCGAGGCGATTACGTCCACCTGCTCGAACGCGGCGTTGAAGTCGCGCTGAATCAGGGTACGGACCTTCTGCGCGCTGCCGTAGTAGGCGTCGTAGTAACCCGAGCTCAGGGCGTAGGTACCGAGGATGATGCGGCGCTTGACCTCGGGACCGAAGCCGGCCTCGCGGGTCGCGGCCATGACGTCCTCGACGGTGCCGCCACCCTGCGGGTGCACGCGCAGGCCGAAGCGCACGGAGTCGTAGCGGGCCAGGTTCGAGGAGGCCTCGGCCGGCAGGATCAGGTAGTACGCGGCAACGGCGTACTCGAAGTGCGGGGCGTCGATCTCGACGATCTCGGCACCGGCACCCTGCAGCAGGGTCAGGGTCTCGGCAAAGCGCTGCTCGACACCGGCCTGGAAGCCCTCACCGGAGAACTGCTTCACCACGCCGACGCGCAGGCCCTTGAGGACCTCGCCCGACTGGCCCTCGCGCGCGGCGGCGGCCATCGAGACCCAGGACTCGGGGATCGAGGTCGAGTCGCGGGCATCGTGTCCACCGATGACGTCGTGCAGGAGCGCGGCGTCGAGGACGGTCCGGGTAACCGGGCCGACCTGGTCCAGGGAGGAGGCCAGCGCGATCGAACCGTAGCGGCTCACGCCACCATAGGTGGGCTTCACGCCGACGGTACCGGTGACGTGGGCGGGCTGACGGATCGATCCACCGGTGTCCGAACCCAGAGCCAGCGGCGCCTCGAAGGCGGCCACGGCCGCGGCCGAGCCACCACCGGAACCACCGGGGATGCGGGTCAGGTCCCACGGGTTGTGGGTCGGGCCATAGGCCGAGTGCTCGGTGGAGGAACCCATCGCGAACTCGTCCATGTTGGTTTTACCGATGGCGATCAGGCCGGCGGCGCGGGCGCGCTCCACCACGGTCGCATCGAACGGGGACATGTAGCCCTCGAGGATCTTCGATCCCGAGGTGGACGGCATGTCCGTGGTGACCAGGACGTCCTTGACCGCGAGCGGCACACCGGCCAGCTCGTGTAGCTGCTCACCGGCGGCGCGACGCTCGTCGATGCCGCGGGCGGTCTCCAGTGCCGAGTCCGAGACGTGCAGGAACGCGTGGACGTCGCCATCGACGGCGGCGATGCGATCCAGGTGGGCCTGGGTGGCCTCCACGGCGGAGACCTCACCGGCGGAAAGCTTGGCGGCCAGCTCGGCCGCGGAGAGGCGAATCAACTCGCTCATTACTGCTCCTCCCCGAGGATCGCGGTGACCACAAACTTGCCATCCTGCTGCTCGGGCGCATTCTGGAGCACCTGCTCCTGGGTGAGGGTCTCCCCCACCACGTCGGCGCGCAGCGCATTGGTCAGCGGGATCGGGTGGCTCGTGGCGGGCACCTCGGCGGTGGCCACCTCCGAAACCTTCGCGATGCTGTCGACGATCTGACCCAGCTCGGTGGTGAGGCTGGCGATTTCGTCCGGGCTGAGGTCGATCCGGGAGAGCGACGCGAGGTGCGTCACGAGCTCCGGGGTAATTTCCGACATGTAGCTCCATCTCAGAGGGCGGGAAGAATCTCCTCAGTCTATCGTGGGGCGCGCTCCCCTCGCCTCCCGCCACCGCAAAACCGCGGTGTCGGGGAGGTAAACCACCCGTCGGCCGCGCACCACGCCCCGAGTTTCGCCCGAATTGGGGACCGGTCTGCGTAGTATGGTGCGCGTGAATACCTCGTCCTTCGCATCCGAAACCCGTCCCTGGCTGGCCAGCTACGCAGAAAACGTTCCCGAGGACATCGCCGTCCCCTCGGGCAACCTGGGTGCGCTGGTTCGTGGCTCCGCCGAGAAATATCCGAGCGCGGTTGCGCTGGAATTCTTCGGGGCCACCACCACCTATGCGCAGCTGCAGGATCAGATTGAGCGCGTGGCCGAAGGGCTGCGCCGCCTGGGCGTGCGCCGCGGCGACACGGTCGCGCTGGTGCTGCCCAACTGCCCGCAGCACATCGTTGCGTTCTACGCGGTGCTACGCCTGGGCGCGATCGTAATCGAGCACAACCCGCTCTACACCCCGCGCGAGCTGCGGCACCAGTTCGAGGACCATCGCGCGCAGACCGCGATCGTCTGGGACAAGGTGGCCGAGACCGTGCAGGACTTCCCCGTTGACCTCGGTGTCCGCTCCCTGGTCTCGGTCAATGTGACCACCGCGATGCCCCGGGCGATGCGCGCCGCGCTGCACCTGCCGATCGCCTCGGCGCGCGCCTCCCGCAAGCAGCTCACCACCCAGGTCGAGAACACCATCCGCTGGGAGAAGCTGCTCAAAAACGACCGGATCTCGGCCGAGGTTCCCGAACCCGAAACCGCCGAGACCGCGGTCATCCAGTACACCTCGGGCACCACCGGCAGCCCCAAGGGTGCGGTGCTCAGCCACGCCAACCTGCTGGCCAACGCGATGCAGGCCCAGGCCTGGACCCCGACGATTACCCGCGGCGGCTGCGTGGTTTACGCCGTCCTGCCGATGTTCCACGCCTACGGGCTCACGCTCTGCCTGACCTTCGCGATGAGCATGGGCGCACGCCTGGTGCTGTTCCCGAAGTTTGATCCCGACCTCGTCCTCAAGGTCATGAAGAAGCACCCGCCGACCTTCTTCCCCGCGGTCCCGCCGATCGCCGAACGGCTGATGCAGCGCGCGGTGGAGCGCGGCATCTCGCTTGAGGGGATCGAGATCGCGATCTCCGGCGCGATGCCCCTGCTCACCGAACTGGTCGAGCCCTGGGAGAAACTCAGCCGCGGCTACCTCGTCGAGGGCTTCGGGCTGAGCGAGTGCTCCCCCGTGCTGATGGCCAATCCGGTGGCCGAGAACCGCAAGGCCGGCACCGTGGGGCTGCCGATGCCCGGAACCCTGCTCAAGGTTGTCGATCCCGAAAACCCCACCGTCGAACTGCCGCTGGGTGAACCCGGCGAGCTGCTGGTCAAGGGCCCGCAGGTCTTCTCCGGGTACTACCGCAAGCCCGAGGAAACCGCCGAGGTGTTTGTGGACGGATGGTTCCGCACCGGTGACATCGTCACCATCGACGAGGACGGCTTCACCCGCATCGTTGACCGGATCAAGGAACTCATCATCACCGGCGGCTTCAATGTTTCCCCCTCCGAGGTGGAGGCAACGATGAAAACCCATCCCGCCATTGCCGATGTCGCGGTGGTAGGCCTGCCCTCGACCCACTCGGGTGAGGACGTGGTGGCCGGCGTGATCGTCGAGGCCGGACAGAGCCTCAACGAGGAGGAGGTGCGCACCTGGCTGCGCGAACGCCTCACCCCCTATAAGGTTCCCCGTCGGATCGTGGTGCTGGATGAGCTGCCGCGTTCGCTGATCGGCAAGGTGCTGCGCCGCGAGGTGCGCACCAAGATTCAGGAGCTCGACGCCGCCTAGGCGAGAAACCACATCGAAGACACACCACAGAACCCCCGGAGACCGCGAAGTCTCCGGGGGTTCTGCGTGCGCTGGCGGCGCGCTACTCGGCGCTCGGGGCGTCGACCTCGGCAGTTTCTCCGGCGTCCGATTCCGTGGCCACACCCTCGGGTTCTGCGGTGTCGATTCCGGCGGCGACAGTGGCTGCATCGTCGGCGGCGTCAGTGGCGGCATCGTCGGCCAGGAATCCCGGACCCTCCACCACCAGGCGCGCGAACTGCGCGGCGTCCAGCACCGGCACGCCCAGCGCCTCCGCCTTGGCCAGCTTGGAGCCGGCTCCCGGGCCGGCGGCGACAAAGTCGGTCTTCTTGGACACGCTGGAGGCAGACTTTCCGCCGGCCGCGATGATCGCCTCGGCCGCCCCCTCGCGGGTGAAACCCTCAAGCGATCCGGTAGCCACAACCGTGAGTCCGGTCAGCACGCCCTCGGCCGCCGACGAGGCACCGGGTCCGGGATGTCCGGGAGTGGCCCACTGCACGCCGGCGGCACTCCACGCGGCGATAATCTCCTCGTGCCAGTCGATCGGGAACCACTCCAGCAGCGAGTCGGCGATGGTTGGTCCCACGCCCTCAACCTCGGCCAGTTCCTCCCGGGTGGCGGTGCGAATCGCGTCCAGCGATCCAAAATAGTCGGCCAGGGCACGCGCGGCCACCGGGCCCACGTGACGAATATTCAGCGAGACCAGCAGACGCCACAGCGGCTTGGTCTTGGCGATCTCCAGGTTTCGCAGCAGCTCCTCGGCGTTCTTGGAGGGTACCCAGTCGGCATCCCCGAAGAATTCGCGCTCGGGATCAAACTCGGGATCGCGCTTGCTGCGCTTTCGACGGAACGGGTTCAGCCGCTTGGGCAGCCCGGTTTTCTCGTCGATCCGCGGCTCGCCGGTCTCTCCGTCACGCACCTCGACCACGATCGGGAAGATGTCTTCCAGGCGCAGCGCGAACAGGCCGGCCTCGGTCACCAGCGGCGGAACCTCGGGGAACACCGGCTGGGTCAGCGCGGCGGCGGCCACCTCGCCGAGCGCCTCGATGTCGAGGCCCCCACGCGAACCGATGTGCTCGACCCGGCCGCGCACCTGGGCGGGGCAGGAGCGGGCGTTGGGACAGCGGAGGTCGATATCGCCCTCCTTCATGGCCCGCAGCTCGGTCCCACACTCGGGGCAGCCCACGGGCATAACAAACTCGCGCTCGGAGCCGTCACGCAGGTCGACCACCGGGCCCAGGACCTCGGGGATCACGTCCCCGGCCTTACGCAGCACCACCATGTCACCGATCAGCACGCCCTTGGCCTTGACCACATCACGGTTGTGCAGGGTGGCCTGGGCCACCTCGCTTCCGGCCACCCGCACCTTTTCCATCACCGCATAGGGGGTGGCGCGGCCGGTGCGACCGACGCTCACCACGATGTCGAGGAGGCGGGTGTGCACCTCCTCGGGCGGATACTTATAGGCCGTCGCCCAGCGCGGCGCGCGGCTAGTGGCACCCATCTCGGCGTGCAGGGCCAGTTCATCCACCTTGACCACGATGCCGTCGATCTCATGCTCGAACGTGCCCCGGGTGGACCCGACCTCCTCGATCCGCGCGGCCACCTCCTCGATCGAGGCATACACATGTGAGTTCGGCGAAGTGGGAAGCCCCCAGCTGTCCAGCAGGTCATACACCTCGGACTGGGCGGAGACCGGCGGGTTCTCCCAGGCACCGATCCCGTGCACATACATCGAGAGCTTGCTCAGGCGCAGCGTCATCGCCGCCAGCTGGGCGGGGGTCTTCCGGTCGGGCTTTTGCCGCAGCGATCCGCTGGCCGCGTTGCGCGGGTTGGCAAAGACCTTCTCGCCGACCTCCTGCTGGGTTCGGTTGATCTCGTCAAAGTTTTTCACCGGGAAGAAAATCTCCCCGCGCACCTCGACCAGCTCGGGCAGGTTCTCGCCGTGCAGTCGGTCCGGGATGCCGGGAATCAGCGCGATGTTTTCGGTCACGTCCTCCCCGGTCACGCCGTCGCCGCGGGTCGCCGCGCTGACCAGCTCGCCGTTTCGATAGCGCAGGTTGATGGCTAGTCCGTCGATCTTCAGCTCGGTCAGGAACCTGACCTCGCGCCCCGCCAGGGCGCGGGCCTTCTCGGCCCACTCGCGCAGTTCTTCCAGGCTGAACACGTTATCGAGGCTCAGCATGCGCTCGGCGTGGACAACCTCGGAGAACAGGGTGTTCTTGGCGGCGCCAACCGTCAGGGTCGGGCTGTCCTGAGACTGGAGCTCGGGATACAGCCGTTCCAGCTCGGCCAGGCGATGCTGCAGGGCATCGTATTCGGCATCGGTGACCGGCGCGGCATCGCCACCGTAGTACGCATCACGCAGGGAGAGGATCCGCTCGGTCAGCGCGCCCACCTCGGCGGCGGCGGCGTCACGGTCCGGCACGGCGCCCGCGGCCGATGCGGCCTCGGGCGCGGAAGAAGCGGGCTGGAGAGCGTCGGAACCTGCGTTGTTAGTCACGAATCCATTGTACGAAGGGACCACCGACACGGCCATCCGCCCCGCTGACACAGATTTGTCGTATATTGACCGTGAATTTTGGATACAAAACGGTCTCGGTTTCCGTGTTTTGCACAAACGTGCTTATGGTGTGAGACGTACTAATTCGATCTACGGCGGCTCCGGGGGCAGCCGTAGGCCGAGCCCGGACGCCAAAAGTGACCGGACGCGGGTAAGTTCCCCGAACGAGAAAAGAGAATTCGTGTCCGAATCTAGGGGGCCGCACTCTACTGCGGAACAGAAAAAACTACATCGGCGCGTGGTGGGGGTTGCCGCGGCCGCAGCAGTCGGAGGATTTCTTTTCGGCTTCGACTCCTCCGTTGTTAACGGCGCCGTCGATGCGATGCAGAAGCACTTCGCACTCTCCGATGCACTGATCGGCTTCGCGGTAGCCTCCGCGCTGCTGGGCTGTGCGATCGGTGCCTACTTTGCCGGTCGGATCGCGGATAGCCGCGGCCGAATCTTCACCATGCTGCTGGGCTCCGCCCTCTTCCTGGTCTCCTCCTTCGGTGCGGCCTTCGCGTTCGCCCCCTGGGACCTGATCATCTGGCGTGTCGTGGGAGGCCTGGGAATCGGTATCGCCTCGGTGGTGGCCCCGGCGTACATCGCCGAGGTCGCACCCAAGTATGAGCGTGGCCGCCTGGCCTCGCTGCAGCAGCTGGCGATCACCCTGGGTATCTTTGCCGCCCTGCTCTCCGACGCCTCCTTCGCCGGTGCCGCGGGATCGGCCGAATCGGAGTTCTGGTTCGGGATCGAGGCCTGGCGCTGGATGTTCCTCGCCTGCGCCGTCCCGGCAGTCGTCTACGGCATCCTGGCCCTGCGCCTGCCCGAGTCTCCGCGCTATCTGCTGATGCACGGTCGCGAGCCCGAGGCCCGCAAGATCTTCGCCACCATGTGGAAGGCCGAGGACATTGAGGCCGCCGTGGGCGAGGCCAACCGCGCCATCGAGGAGGATAAGACCACCAAGAAGGCCTCGCTGTTTGAGGGCCGTCGCCTGCTGCCGATCGTCTGGATCGGCATCATCCTGTCGGTGTTCCAGCAGTTCGTGGGCATCAACGTGATCTTCTACTACTCCACCACGCTGTGGAAGGCCGTCGGGTTCGATGAGAGCAACTCGCTGCTGATCGGTGTGATCACCTCGGTGATCAACGTGGTCGCAACCCTGGTGGCCATCGCCCTGGTGGACCGGATCGGCCGTCGTCCGATCCTGCTCACCGGTTCGCTGGGCATGGGTGTCTCCCTGGCCGCGATGGCGATCTCCTTCGCCAACGCGACCGTGGTAAACGGCGAACCGCACCTGCCTGGTGCCTGGGGAACCGTCGCCCTGATCGCCGCCAACCTGTTTGTGGTCTGCTTCGCGGCCAGCTGGGGCCCGCTGGTGTGGGTGCTGCTGGGCGAGATCTTCCCGGGTCGCATCCGCGGTAAGGCACTCGGTGTGGCCGCCATGGCCCAGTGGATCGCCAACTTCCTGATCACCGTGAGCTTCCCGGTCATGGCCGCGGCCTCGCTCCCGCTGACCTACGGCATGTACGCGCTGTTTGCGTTCGCCTCGCTGGTGTTTGTCTGGTTCAAGATTCCCGAGACCAATGGTCTGAGCCTCGAGCAGGCGGAGACCCTCTTCACCCGCAAGAACGTGGCGAAGAAGGACTAACGCACCCTGACAAAAGGCGGCGACCGGAATTCCGGTCGCCGCCTTTTTGGTTTTCGGGATCTAGCCCAGCGCACCCGCGGGCACGGCCGAAACCGTGCGATCGATCGTGCACTGACCGAGCACCCGGGTACCCACATAGATCACCGCGGTCTGACCGGGCGCGACGCCGTCCAGCGGCGTCTCGGGGATGATGTGCAGCTCGGTGCCCTCGGCCGTCTCGGCCACGCGGGCGACCGCGGGAACCGGATCGGCGTGGGCGCGAATCTGCACCTCGCAGTCGAAGGTCTCGGTGGGGTTTTCGGGGGCAAGTCCCGCCCAGGTGTAGCGGGATCCGGCGATTTCGGCGGTGGCCAGGGCCTCCTTCGGTCCGACGATCACCTCGTTGGTCTTCGGACGCACCTCGAGCACAAACCGCGGGCGACCATCCGGTGCCGGGGTTCCCAGGTGCAGGCCGCGACGCTGGCCCACGGTGTAGGCGTGGGCACCCTCGTGGCTACCCACGACGTTGCCGGCGCGGTCGACGATCTCACCGGTCTGCGTGCCCACCCGGTCGGCCAGCCAGCCGCGGGTGTCACCGTCGGGGATGAAGCAGATGTCGTGGCTGTCGGGCTTATTGGCCACGCTCAGTCCGCGCTCCTCGGCCTCGGCACGAACCAGCGCCTTGGTCGGGGTGTCGGCCAGCGGGAAGTAGCAGTGCTTGAGCTGCTCGGCGGTCAGCACGCCGAGCACATAGGACTGGTCCTTGGCCCAGGCGCTGGCGCGGTGCAGCTCGATGTTGCCCTCGGCATCGGTGACGATGCCCGCATAGTGGCCGGTGCACACGGCATCGAAGCCGAGGTCCAGGGCCTTTTCCAGCAGCGCGGCGAACTTAATCTTCTCGTTGCAGCGCATGCACGGGTTCGGGGTGCGACCGGCCGAGTACTCGGCGATGAAGTCGTCCACCACATCGAGTTTGAAGCGTTCGGAGAAGTCCCAAACATAGTAGGGAATGCCGATGATGTTTGCCGCGCGTTGGGCATCCATCGAATCCTCGATGGTGCAGCAGCCTCGGCTGCCCGTGCGGAGGGTTCCGGGCATCCGGCTCAGCGCCAGGTGCACCCCCACGACCTCATGCCCGGCTTCGACCGCCCGGGCCGCGGCGACGGCGGAGTCCACTCCGCCACTCATTGCTGCAAGAACCTTCATCCCTCAAGTCTACGCGCCGAAGGGAAATCCCCACATTCGAGCGGGGAACGTCGTGTGCGGTGCGCCCGGTCCCACCCGCTCGGACGGCGCGGCTCAGTGATTCGAGCCCCGGCTGCTCAAGCGGTCCCGGTCCAGGAAACCCGGTCCCGCCCGCTCAGACGGTGCGGTTGGAGAGCCCCGCCCGCGCGGCCGACGCATAGGCGGCGGGGACCGCGGCGACGCAGGCATCCACGTCGGCCTCGGTGCTGGTGTGGCCGAGGGTGAAGCGGAGGACGCTTCGTGCGGCATCCTCGTCCCGGCCCATCGCGAGCAGCACGTGGGAGGGTTCGGGGATCCCCGCCTGGCAGGCCGATCCGGTCGAGACGGCGAGTCCCGCCATGTCCAGCAGGAACAGCAGCGAGTCGCCCTGAGCCCCGGGGAAGGCCACATGCACGTTATTGTCGAGGCGCTCCTCCCCCGCGACCCCGGACAGGGTCGCCGCGGGATTCGCCGCGAGAACCCCGGCGATCAGGCGGTCCCGCAGCGCGGTGAGCCTGACGTGTTCCTCGGCCCGGGTCGCCTCGGAGATGGTCGCCGCGGCGGCGAAGGCCACGGCCGCGGGCACATCCTGGGTGCCCGAGCGCACCTGTCGCTGCTGCCCTCCGCCGTGCAGCAGCGGCTCGATTGCCGCGCTTCGGGCCAGCACCAGCGCGCCGATGCCGATCGGCCCGCCGATCTTATGGGCGGACACGCTGATCGCGACCGGACCGGCGTTTCCGCTGGCCCCGGCCTCGGCGCGCAGCGCGTGCAGGTTGATGTCGGCGTGGCCATAGGCCGCCACCGCATCCAGGTGCAGCGGGACCCCGGCCGCGGCGGCGAGCCGGGACAGCTCGGCCACCGGCTGAATCGTCCCCACCTCGTTATTGGCCCAGATCGCGGTGGCACACGCGACCGCGTCGCCGTGCTCGGCCAACGCCGCGGCAAACGCGTCGGTGCGGATTCGCCCCGCCTCATCCAGCGGAATCGCCACGATGGTGGCGTCCTCATGGGTAGCCAGCCATTCGGCCGTGTCGATGGTCGCGTGGTGTTCCCCATCGGGCACCAGGATCACCGGACGCGAGGCACCGGTGTTGCGCTGCCAGTACAGGCCCTTAAGCGCCAGGTTGATCGACTCGGTGCCGCCGGAGGTGAACACCACCTCGATCGGATCGGCGCCCACGGTGCTCGCGACGCGTTCCCGCGCCTCCTCCAGCACCGCCCGGGCTGCCTGCCCAGGGCCGTGGATCGAGGCGGGATTGCCCACCCGCGAGTGCGCGGCCACCAGGGCCGCCAGCGCCTCGGGGCGCATCGGGGTGGTGGCCGCGTGATCGAGATAGATCGACATCGAACCCGGGCTTAGAAGAGCAGGTCGGAGAGCGCGCGACGTGCGGTGCGCACGCGCGGGTCCTCGGCCCCCACCACGTCGAAGTACTCCACCAGGCGCTCGCGCAGGCGACCGCGATCCTCGGCGGAGGCCGCCGGGAAAAGCTCCAGCAGGCGCACGAAGGCATCCTCGATGTGACCTCCGGAGAGATCCAGGTCGGCCACCGCGAGCTGCGCGGTCACATCGGTGGGGCCCTCGGCCGCGGCGCGACGGATCTCGTCCAGGGTGCCGTGGCTCAGGCGCTCCAGCAGGCGCACCTGGGACAGGCCTGCACGGGAGAGCTCATCGCGCGGGTTCAGCTCGAGCGCCTCGGAATAGGCCACGATCGCCGCCGGGAAGTCTCCCGCCTCGATCGCGTCAAAGGCAGCCTGCTGCTGCGGGGTCAGCGGTTCGGGCTCGGGCTCGATGGCCTCGCCGGTCACCTGGGCGATCCCGGTGACGCCGTTCTGGCCGGCAAGCTCGATCAGCTGGGCAAAAACAGACTGGATCTGCGCATCGGGCTGGTCGCCCTCAAACATCGGAACCGGACGCCCGCCGACCAGACCGGCAACGGTCGGAACCGCCTGCGCCTGGAAGGCGCCCACCAGCTGCGGGTTGGCGTCGCCGTCTACGGTGGCCAGCACCAGGCGGCCGCCAAAGGCCTCCACCAGCGAGCCCAGGCGGGCGCGCATCGCGTCACTCTCGGGGCTGCGCGGCGACCAGATCAGCAGGGCGACGGGCACCTTGGCCGACAGCTCGGCGACCACGCTCACGGTGGCATCGGTTGCGGTCAGCACCAGGCTGGCTACCGGCACCACCTCGACGCCCGCGGGCACCGGGGCCGCCGGGGCCTGCTGGCCGGGCACGCCAAACGCGCTCTGGGCGGGGGCGGCCTGGGCGGGGGCAGCCTGGGCCGGGCGACCCAGGGCTGACAGGTCTGCGGCTCCGCGCAGTCCTGCGGGGATGGACTCGTTTACGGTCACTGTACTTCCTCGGCTTTAATCAGGGCCTGGCTGAAGCCCAGAAGGGTAATCTTCTGCTTGCTATCCTTCGCCGGCACATAAAACAGTAGCTGCTCTTCGTAGGTGGTCTGCAGCGGCTTGGTGGTTTCCGCGGCCCCCAGCAGGGCGGCCACGGCCTCACCGCTGGGCTTCACCTTGGCATCGGCACTGGTGGGCGACACCTTCACAATATCGTGCAGGCTCACCGAGACGATCGCACCGGAGTCGTTCGTGGCCAGGGCCAGCGGCTTGCCGGTCCCCGGTTCGGTGCGGAATTCGGCGGTGGCGGCCTTATCGGCGAGGCTCGCGGTGACCTCGTCCCGGAACTTCTGGATCTGGGTGCGCAGCGAGTCGCCATCGGCGTCAAACTTCGCATAGCTTTCGCTCTGTTCACCGTTGGTCAGGATGTCGCCATAGGCGGCGGCCAGCTGGTCCGGAGCCATGGCCAGGAAGGCCGAATCGGCGGGAACCGAGGCGGCACCCACGCTGACCGAGGCCACGTCGGGGATGGTCACCTTGGGCTCGAGACGGGTGGCGTAGTGCACCACGTAGTTGGCACGCGGGCTATCCTGCACCAGCATCAGCGCGGTCGGGGCCAGGGTGGGATCGTCCTTATCGGCGACAACCGTGAGCAGGGTCCGCGGCCAGCCGTCGGTGGCCTGGGGCAGGGTCAGTCGCAGCGGCGATCCGGGAACCGGGGTCAGCGGCGCCAGATCGGCCTTCACGCCCTGAATCTTGTAGCCGATTTCGCGCTCGGTCAGCGCGGGACCGGCAAAGCGGGTCTTGGCCAGGTCGAGGTTCTTCGCCTGATCGGCCTCATGGGTGGTGACCGAAATCCGCTGAATGATGCGCTTGGCCTGCGGCTCGGTGACCACGGGGTTGGGCAGCGCATCGGCGTCGGAGGACGCGCTCGGGCTGGCCGACGGGTCGGTCGGGTTCAGCGGTGCGACCGAGGCGGCGGTGTCCTCGGGGGTCTGGGTTCCGCCCCCGGGCCAGTAGGCGGCCGAACAGCCCGACAGCGCCAGCACGGTTGCGAGTCCCAGCGGGACCACCACCAGGCTCCGCTTGCCGAAGCGCGGACCGGTGGCCCCACCCTCGGGACGGTACTTACGTGCGCGCGGCAGCTTCACCTTGGTGCCCTCCTCGGACAGCGGGGCCAGGCTCTTTCGACGCGGCCCACGCGACTTGCGCATGTGGCGCACGCCCAGCAGGTACAGGATGATACCCAGCAGCAGGAAGGCCAGGCCGGCCACGATCAGCGGCCCCGCCCACGGGGTGCTGTTATCCAGCGGCCAGCTGACGGTGATGTTCTTGGGGGCCGGCTTGGTGCCATCCGAGGCGATGATGACCGAAACGTCTTCCGGCACCGAGATCGGCGCGATCACCGCGGTGTCCTCCGAGGTTTCCCAGAGCCACATGTCCGAGCCGGCGGGGTTCGCCCAGGTCGCCGGGCTCACGCCCTCGGGCGCGGTGCTGGCCGGAATGGTCGAGCTCACATCGGGGGTCTTGACCTTGTCAACCAGCTGCGTGCCGTCCTTGTTCAGCGAGAGCTGGTTGTACTTGGACTGCCCGAGCCACGCCTCAACGTTGCTGGTGCGGCCGTAGGCCACAAAGACCTTCTCGCCGTCATCACCGGTCACCGAGAGGGACTGTCTCCCCTCGTGGGAGGTCAGCACGGATCCACCGATCACGGTGTACGGCTCGGAGGTGGAAACCTTGGTTTCCAGCTCTACCTTATCCGGGCCCAGGAACACGGTTCGCTGGGCGATCCCGAGCACAATCAGGACGGCGGCAAGCACGAGTGAGGCAATGGCCAAAACAAAACGCACGGATTTTCTCCTTCTGTGTCACCGCAAATCGGGCTACCAGGTCATCATCTTTTCGGTACGCGGTCACACACACAGACTCTTCAGGATAACCGACTTGGCACACGGGTGCCCAGATTGATCCGGAAATTCCCAGCGTGTGACGTTGGCTCGCCGCCATTTTGGCAGCCTCGGGTCCCCCGTTCGGGCTATGCTCGGGTCAGTAATGATGGCTGAAGGGAGCCACTCGGTGCAGATCAAAAACGCGTTCCGCCTCGGCCTGGTGGGAACGCTCGGGGTGGGGCTGGGAATTCTCATCCTGATGTCGGTGGTTTCCCTCCAAAGCATCCTGGTCTACGTGGGAGCGGCGCTGTTTCTCGCCCTGGGACTGGACCCGATCGTGGGCTGGCTGGAGAAGAAACGGTTCCCCCGGTGGACCGCGGTTCTCACGGTGGTTCTGGGGGCGCTCGGCGTCCTGGCCGGACTCGCCGGCATGGTGGTGCCGATCGTGGTTGAGCAGATCAGCCGCCTGATCGCGATGCTGCCCGACATTCAGCGCCAGCTCACCAACACCGACATCGTCGACTACCTGGAAACCCAGTTCCCCGCGCTCAACATTCCCCAGCTGCTGGACCAGGTCTCCAACTTCCTGCTCGCGAATATCTCGAATATCGGCAGCCAGGCGATCCAGATCGCCTTCGGGTTTGGCACCTTCCTGTTCGGCGCGCTCGTGGTGACCATCCTCACCATCTACTTCACCGCCTCGATGCCGGCGATGAAGCGCGGCATGTACCTGCTGGTTCCCGCGAGTAAGCGGGTGCGCTTTGCCGAGTTGTCCGAGCAGATCACCGACTCGGTCGGACGCTACGTGATCGGCCAGATCGCCACGGCCTCCTGCAACGGCATCCTCTCCTTTATCTTCCTCTCGATCATCGGAGCCCCCTTCCCCCAGGTGCTCGCCTCGATCGCGTTCTTCTTCTCGCTGATCCCGCTGGTGGGTACGCTGAGCGCCGCGGTGGTCATCTCGCTGATCTGCCTGATTCCCGGCCTCGGCTCCCCCGGGATCGCCCTGGCCGCGGCCATCTACTACCTCATCTACATGCAGATCGAGGCGTATGTGATCTCCCCGCGCATCATGAGCCGCGCGGTCGCGGTGCCCGGCGCCGTGGTGGTGATTGCCGCGCTGAGCGGTGGCGCGCTGCTGGGGCTGCTGGGGGCCCTGATCGCGATCCCCACGGCCGCGGCCATCCAGATGATCGTCAAACAGGTCCTGATCCCCAGGCAGAACCGCGCCTAGGGAGAACCGCAAAGAGAAGGAGCGGGGCCGATTTTCGGCCCCGCTCCTTCTCTTTGGTGAATGCTACTCGGCTTCGTCCCACTCGGTGGGCAGCGGCAGCGCCTCGGGATTGGTCACCCGGACAATCTCATCCAGCACGATCTTGACGTACTTCTCCCCGACCCAGAGGTGCTTAGCCCCCTCGATCGGCAGCACCCGCATCTCCGGGACCGAGGAGAAACGCTCGGCCGCCTCGGGCGGACGGAGATAGTCGTCAAACTCGGGGATCAGCGCCGTCAGTTCGCGGGGATCCCCGTGCCAGGCGGCGACCTCCTCGGCGCTCGCGCGATGCAGCGGAGGGCTCAGCAGGATGGCCCCGCGAATCGCGTGTTCCCGGCCGTACTTAAGCGCAAGTTCGGTCCCGAAGGACCAGCCCACGAGCCAGGGATTGGGCAGGTTGCGCTCGGCGACAAACGCCATGGCCGCGGCGACGTCCAGACGTTCCCCCAGGCCCTCCTCGAAGTGCCCGTCACTGGTGCCCCGGGGCGAGGATGTCCCGCGGGTGTTGAAGCGCAGCACGGCCAGGTCGGCCAGCGCGGGCAGCCGCGCGGCGGCCTTCCGCAGTATATGAGAGTCCATGAAGCCCTGCGCGGTGGGCAGCGGATGCAGGGTTACCAGGGTGGCCACCGGCGGATGCTCGGCGGGCAGTGCGAGTTCGCCCACCAGCTCCAGCCCGTCCTCGGTGTGCAGGGTGATGTCCTCACGGATGGCCGGCAGCATCACGCCGGCCCGCACCTCTACTAATGACACAACAAATCTCGCTTTCCCTGGCTCGCCTAGGCGATCAGCCAGCAGTGATTGTGCCAGTGGCGACGAGCCTCCAGGCCCGCACGCTCCCCCATGACACCATCGGTGCGCCACACCACCACGTGGGCGGTGCCGATTTCGATGGCCAGGTTGCAGCCCGGGCACACGTAGGGCTTGACCGCGCTGCGCGGGGATACCGGCTGCACCGCGTACTCGATGCCGCGGCGCGTCTCGGAGCGTTTGAGGCCCGCAACCAGGTGTTGCAGGCCGTCGTGGTCATGAGCGGGAGGTTTACGTCCCCGCGGCCGATTACTCCGAGGCATACAGACCATTCTAGGAGGCGAGACCCGACAGAAGAAACGACGAGGGGCCAAACGCACGTGGCGTTTGGCCCCTCATCACAACCGTTAGGTTAGTACCAGTTCAGCGCCTGGGAGTGAGCCCAGGCACCACACGGCGAGCCGTAGCGGCCGGTGATGTAGCCCAGTCCCCAGTTGATCTGGGTGGCCGGGTTGGTGGCCCAGTCGGCACCGGCCGAAGCCATCTTGCTGCCGGGCAGAGCCTGCGGGATGCCGTAGGCACCGCTGGGGTTGGCCGCGTTATAGCGCCAGCCGGACTCCTTGTTCCAGAGCGCAACCAGGCACGCGTACTGGTCCTGACCCCATCCTCGACCCATCACGATGTCAAACGCGATCGCCTGAGCGGAACCCGCGTTCGGCGGTCCGGCGGGCGGTGCCGAGGCGTTGCCGGCCGGGGCGTTGTTCCCGGTCGTCTTGGTGGTCTTGGTGGTGCCGGTCTTTCCCGAGGTGTCCGCGGTGTCATCCGCGGGGGGCGGGGTGACGGGTGCCTTGGGAATCAGGGCGACGTCAAAGCCGTCGCGAGAGAAGTCGTTTGAGTACTCCCCGGATGCCTCCAGCGCCTGGGTCGCGGACGTGAGAACGTCTGCGGAGACCGGCGCAAAGGGCGAAGTACGGTAGGGGGACGCAACGGCTCCACCGGAGGGATCAATCACGGTCGTCAGTACAAAGCCTGCGGATGCCGCAAAGGCGATGCAACCAAGAAAGACCCGACCCCGGGAGAAGGGACGTACGGGCACCGGGCGCCGATTACGAGTTCGGCGCGCGGGTGCGGCGGGTGCGGGAGCTAGATGTTTTGTCACGATTTGATAAAGCATACGCGGCGATTCGTGATCTGGCCAGCAGCGACCCCCATTTGGGTCAAAAAGGTTGGATCCGCTGTCTGGCTAGTACCAGTTCACGGCCTGCGAATGCGACCACGCACCGCAGGGTGAGCCGTAGCGACCCGAGATGTACCCCAGGCCCCACTTAATCTGGGTAGCCGGGTTGGATTCCCAGTCGGCACCCGCCGACGCCATCTTGCGTCCGGGCAGCGCCTGCGGGATTCCGTACGCCCCGCTGGAGCGGTTGGCGGCGTTCACTCGCCAGTTGGATTCCTTATGCCAGAGCTTCTCCAGGCACAGGTACTGCTCATCGCCCCATCCACGGTCACGCACCATCGAGAGCGCCACCGAACGCGCGCCACCGGGATCCGCAACCACGCCGCGACCGGGGGTTTTCTCCGCATCCGCGTCGGTCTTATCGTCGACCGGGTCCGGATCGGGTGCCCGCTCGATCATCGCGATTTCATAACCGTGACGGGAAAAACTGTTGTCGTATTCGGCCGTGCTGATCAGGGTCTGGCCCGGGTCGACTGCCCGCGGCTCGGTGACGGTGGCCAACTGGAAGTACGGCGAGGCGGTCGCCCCCGAGTAGGGATCGATAATGCTGACCATCAGGAATCCGGACACCGCGGCGAAGGAAACCCCCGCCACCGCCCGCCGGCCCCGGGGACGTGCATTTCGCGTCCGTCGATTGGGAACGCGCTGCTGCGCCTGAGAATTAGCTCGGTGTTTGCCCACGATTTCCCTAGCCTAGCCGACCGATGCAAAAAGCGCTATGCGCTTAGCGCACCGAGAGCATGACGTTGATGACCTCGTCGAGCACCAGGTCGACCTGCTCCTCGGAGTATCCTCCACGCTCGGCCCCGAAGGTCACCGTACGCACGCGATCCACCGAGAGCGGGGTGCCCTCCTGGAAGTATCCACGCAGCTCGACCGAGAACGCATCCACGTCATTCACCGAGTACCCCTGGGTAAACCGGCCCACGCGGCGGAATCGCTCACGGCTGGGACGGGCCAGGCGGTTCAGCAGAACCTGGGCGGTCTCCCGCACCTGAACCAGCCAGGCATCCTGGCCGGATCGGGCCAGCGCGATCTCACGCTCGCGCGAGGCAAAGGCGTCCTCGAGGCGCTCCAGCGCCGCGTCCACGTGTCCGGTCGAGTACCCCTTCTTTACCAGCTTGAAGGAGGTCTCACGGATCTGGGCGCTGGTCAGCGCGTCCTTATCGCCGGGCGCGGCATCGTAGGCGGTGCGGGCGCGCTCAAGGAAACCATCAACATCCGCGGGACGATACCCGCGCACACCGCGCTTATTCTCGGGAAAAGTCGTAGGCACGAGGGACCTCCTGGGGTGAGTAGGCAGAGCCTAGTGAACCGCGCTAGAGAGCGGACTAAAGATCATAAAGAGGGCAAAGGCAAGCGGGGCGGAGGGCAGCATCGAGTCGATGCGATCCAGGAATCCGCCGTGACCAGGCAGCCAGGACGACATGTCCTTGATTCCGATGTCGCGCTTGATCAGGGACTCGCCGAGGTCACCGAAGGTGGCCGACACCGTGAGCAGCGCTCCCAGAATCATTCCCACCCAGAAGGGCACCTCAAGCATGAAAATCGCCAGCAGGATTCCGGCGATCTGCGCGGCAATCGCCGCACCGGCCAGACCCTCCCAGGTCTTCTTCGGGCTAATCTTCGGGGCCATGGGGTGCTTACCGAAGCTCAGACCACTCGCGTAGGCGCCCACGTCCACACTCACCACCACGATGAGGAAGGCCAGGGTCCACCACTCACCGTGTTCCTGACGGGTGAGCAGCACCGCGAACGAAGCCATCAGCGGAACGTACACCTGCACCAGGAAGACCACCAGGACATCTCGCAGGATCTCCGGGGCCGTACGATCATCGGCTTCAATCATCTGGGCGATCAGCCGCCACACCACCACCACGGCGATTCCGCCGAGCAGGGTACTCCAGATCAGAACCGGGTCGGCGATATAGGAGGCCACCACCATGGCGGCACCGGCCAGGACGTTGGGGATCGGGTCGACCTTGCGCGGCGTCAGGCGCAGCGCATTGACCAGTTCCAGCGTGGTGAAGACCACAAACGCCAGCGCCAGGATCGCAAACAGATCCTTGATCACGATCAGGCTCACCAGCAGCACGCCGCCAAGACCCAGACCGATCAGGATCGCCAGCACCAGGTTACGACCGGTGCGGGCGGCGATGCGCTCGTTGACCTGGTCAACCTGCGCGCGCGTCTCCTGAACCTTGCGTTCGATATCGGCGCGGGTCGCCTTCAACTGAGCGTGCAGCACCTCACGCGAGGAGTGCGACTCCCCCGTGGTGCCGGGCTCGGGATCGCCCGGGGCGCCCGTGACCTTAGCCACGAGCGCCTCCGAACGAATCGATGATCGAGATGATGATCAAGATCAGATCTCGAGCAGCTCGGCTTCTTTACGCTTCAGGGCCTCGTCGATCGCATCGGTGTGCGACTTGGTGAGAACCTCAAGCTCCTTCTCGCCACGGGTCACGTCGTCCTCGCCGACCTCGCTCTTGAGGGCGTCGAGTTCTTCCTTGGCCTTGCGACGGATGTTGCGCACGGCAACCTTGGCGTCCTCGCCCTTGGTGCGAACCAGCTTGACGAACTCCTTGCGACGCTCCTCGGTGAGCTCGGGCAGGGTCACGCGGATGACGGATCCGTCGTTCGAGGGGTTGGCACCCAGGTTCGGGATGTCGCGGATCGCGTTCTCGATGTCGCGCAGTGCACCCTTGTCATACGGGCTCACCAGGATGGTGCGAGCCTCGATGTTCTGCAGTCCGGCCAGCTGCGAGAGCGGGGTCGGGGTGCCGTAGTAGCTCACGATTACCTTCTGGAACATCTGAGGGTTGGCGCGACCGGTACGCACACCGGCAAAATCTTCCTTGGCAACCTCGACGGCCTTGGCCATACGCGCGCCGGTGTCGGTCAGTACTTCCGCAATCACGGGGACTCCTTCAACTTTCTTAGGGGCTCGGTTCATTCTACCGGGAACGGCGTGATACCCGAGCAGGTTGGGGTGGAACTAGTTGCGAACGAGGGTTCCGATTTCCTCACCCAGAATGGCCTTGGTGACGTTTCCTGCGGGTTCCATCCCAAACACGCGCATCGGCATGCCGTTGTCCATGCACAGGCTGAACGAGGTCGAGTCCACAACCTTCAGGCCACGCTGCAGCGCCTCCTGGTAGGTGATCTCCTCGATCCGGGTCGCGGTGGAGTCGATGCGCGGGTCGGCGGTGTAGACACCGTCCACGCCGTTCTTGGCCACCAGGACCACGTCGGCCTCGATTTCCAGGGCGCGCTGGGCGGCCACGGTGTCGGTGGAGAAGTAGGGCAGACCGGCGCCGGCACCGAAGATGACCACGCGGCCCTTTTCCATGTGGCGCTCGGCGCGGCGCGGGATGTACTGCTCGGCAACCTGGGTCATCTCGATGGCGGACTGCACACGCGTGGTGGCGCCGGCCTGCTCGAGGAAGTCCTGCAGGGCGAGGGCGTTCATCACGGTGCCCAGCATGCCCATGTAGTCGGCGCGGCCGCGGTCCATGCCGCGGGTGGAGAGTTCGGCACCGCGGAAGAAGTTTCCGCCGCCGACCACGATGGCGATCTCCACGGTCTTGGCCGCTTCGGCGATCTCCTTGGCGATGGCGCTCACCACGTCGGGGTTCACACCGAGGGATCCGCCACCGAAGGCCTCACCCGAGAGTTTCAGAAGGACGCGTCGTTTTTCGCTCGAGGCCATGGTGTATTTCCCTTTCGGTGTTTCGTCTATATTGTCCAGGCTAGTGCTTCGCCCCTGGCTGGCGACAGCGAAAAGGAGTCCGGATCGCAAATGCAATCCGGACTCCTATCGGGTGAGACTAGGCGCCGACCTTGAACCGGAGGAATCCGGTAACGGTCAGGCCTGCGTCTTCGAGAACCTTGGCAACGTTGATCTTGTTGTCCTTGGCGTAGTCCTGCTCCAGCAGGGCAACCTGCTTGAAGTAGGAGGTCAGACGACCCTCGATGATCTTCGGCAGGGCTGCCTCGGGCTTGCCCTCGCTGCGGCTGATCTCGGTCACGATCTCGCGCTCCTTCTCGACGGCGTCCGCGGGGACGTCCTCACGAGAGAGAACCGACGGGTTGGCGAAGGAGATGTGCTGCGCGATCGAGCGAGCGGTCTCGGCGTCCGAACCGGTGTAGGCCACAACCACGCCCAGCTGGGGCGGCAGGTCCTTGTTGGTGCGGTGCAGGTAAACCTCGAACGCGTCACCCTTCAGGGCACCGACGCGACGCAGTTCAACCTTCTCGCCGATGATGGCGGCCTCATCGCTGATGAGGTCGGCAACGGTCTTGTCGCCGGCCGGAGCGGCCAGGGCGGACTCAACCGAGTCGGCACCGGCAGCGGCAACCGCGGCCAGAACGTCATCGGCGAGCTTGCCGAAGCGCTCGTTCTTGGCAACGAAGTCGGTCTCGCAAGCGAGCTCGAGCAGGTAGGTGACGCCGTCCTTCTCAGTGGTGGCCACAAGGCCCTCGCTGGTGGAGCGGTCGGCACGCTTCGCGTTACCCTTTGCACCCTTCAGACGCAGGATCTCGGTGGCCTTCTCGACGTCTCCGCCGGCCTCCTCAAGCGCCTTCTTGGTGTCGACCATACCGGTGCCCAGGGCCTCGCGGAGGGCCTTCAGGTCTGCGATGCTGAAATTAGCCATGGTATTAACCCCTCGTGGTTCGGTTGTTACTTGGACTCTGCGTCGGCTGCCTCGACGGCAACCTCGGCGACCTCGGCAGCAGCCTCGGCTACGGGAGCCTCGGCAGCGGCTTCGGTGGTCTCGGCACCGGCGAGGAGCTCCTGCTCCCACTCGGCCAGCGGCTCTGCAGCGGTCTCGCCCTCGGCGGGCTTCTGGTGACGCTGGATCAGACCCTCGGCAGCGGCGTCGGCGATCACGCGGGTCAGCAGGCTGACGGAGCGGATGGCGTCGTCGTTACCCGGGATCGGGTAGGAAACCTCGTCCGGGTCACAGTTGGTGTCGAGGATACCGATAACCGGGATACCCAGCTTCTTGGCCTCGTCGATTGCCAGGTGCTCCTTCTTGGTGTCAACAACCCACAGCGCAGACGGAGTCTTGGTGAGGTTGCGGATACCACCGAGCGACTTGTGGAGCTTGTCCAGCTCGCGCTTCTTGATGAGGAGTTCCTTCTTGGTGAAGCCCGACTTCGAGGTGTCCTCGAAGTCCAGCTCCTCGAGCTCCTTCATGCGAGCGAGGCGCTTCGACACGGTGTTGAAGTTGGTCAGCAGACCACCCAGCCAGCGCTGGTTCACGTAGGGCTGACCCACGCGGGTTGCCTGCTCGGCGATGGACTCCTGAGCCTGCTTCTTGGTACCTACGAAGAGGATGGTGCCACCGTGAGCGACGGTCTCCTTGACGAAGTCGTAAGCCTTGTCGATGTAACCCAGCGACTGCTGCAGGTCGATGATGTAGATACCCGAACGCTCGGTGAAAATGAAGCGCTTCATCTTCGGGTTCCAACGGCGGGTCTGGTGCCCGAAGTGCACGCCGCTGTCGAGCAGCTGGCGGATAGTAACGACGGCCATGGTCGTACTCCTTATATAGTTTCTCGGTTGATCCGAACACCGACGGCGTTCGGCCTGGTGCCCGGCACAGCCCCGCAGACCCTTCTTTCGAAGGGTGACCGATGGGGGTTGTGCGTGATCCGAGCACGCGTAGTCGCCCTCATACGAAGGCGCTCTTGTTATCTTAGCAGGATCACCGCCCCCGCTAAACTTCCGCGCGTCGCGTCGCCTAGACCCCGGGGAATCCGGCGTCGTCGATGAAGTGCACGCCCTGGGTCTTGCCGTCGACATCGGATACCGAGACAAATTTCAGGTCCTGGGTGCCCAGGTAGTCCAGGGACACCGCGATGATCTTGGCCATATCCTGGAGCACCAGGACGCCGGTGCCGCCGGTCTTGTCCGCAAGCAGCTCCGCCGGGGCGGTGATCGCATATCCGCCGACCCCCTCGGGCTGGGCGGGCGCCACGCAGTCCTTACTGGCGCAGCTCGGCAGCCCGAGCGCCATCAGATTGTTGGCTGCCTTGGTGACGCGCGTCGCGGTGTCGTCGGTCTCGGAGATGCCGTCGGTGACCACCTTTACCAGCGCCAGACCCGAGGGCATGTCACCGCCGCCGTCGTCACCCAGTGCGCCGTCGTCACCCAGCGCGTCGTCCCCGCCCAGCACATCGTCATCGCCACGGGCATCGGAGGCATCGTCATCATCGCGGCCACCTCGAGGGGACTCATCGGGCGCGACCCGGCCCGGCTTGCTGTCCATGAGCGGTTTGATCTGGTTGTGTAGCCCGGTTGTCACCGCCTGTCGATGAGCCTGGGCACCGTTGCTCATTCCCAGCCCGAAGCCGATGCCGCCGCCGAGGACCACCACGAGGGCGGCGGCGAGAATCACGACGAGGTTCCGGTTTCGGGAAAACCACCCGGGACCAGACGGCGGCACGGACGCGGACTGCCACCCCGGTTGCGGCGGCACACTGCCCGGCTGCGCCGAGTAGTACTGCGGTCCGGGCGGCGGAACGGCACCGGGGTCGAAGGAGGGTTGTGGGTTGGGTGTTGTCATGATCTGCTGCTTTCGGGCCGGGGCTAGCGGGTGGAGGCCGGGTTGATCGGCGTGCGTGAGGAACACCGGGTATCAAAGTCGCTCGATTCGAGCCGAACGATGCCCACGTTCTGATCCGCCGCATTCAGCACATAGAGGAGCGAGCCTGCCAGTGCCCGGCAGTCGGACTCGGGGAGCTGCCCGGAATCCAGGTTGAGCGAGATCGCAGCCTCGACACCGGACGCGTAGTAGTAGTCGATCAGATCCCCGGAGATCCCCGCCGAGCGGAGCACGCGGCGCAGCACACCCTCACCGTCGGTGTCGTCGTCGGTTGTGACGTCGTAGAGTTCGTAGTCGCGCTTGCCGTCGAAGGCCGCCACAATCTTTTCCACCCGGGCGGACTCCGCCGAACGGGCGGCATTTTCGCCCACCACTCGTCCCCCCAGGACTCCCCCGGCAATCGCCAGGATAAGGACCACCAGGGCTCCGCCGAGGATCAGAAGGAGCGACCGACGCCCCCGCGCGCGTGGTGTCGGAGGTGTCGCCGGTGGCGGCGCACTCACCGGCGCAACTCCCGGCACATAAACGTCGGGCTGGGTGAAGAGATGGGTGGCGGGCTGCTCCGGGGGCGGCGGGGCGGGATAGCTCATGCTGTGAGTCCTAACGGTGTGCGGCCACACGCCTCGGGGTGAGGCTGGGCCCACCCGTCATGCGGCTCGATGCGCGGCAACTCTAATTCCTTGCCCGCACACCCCGTTCCCCGCTGGCCGCAGCGGACGCCCACCCTGTCGGGATAACGCCCGCGGGACTTATCAGCGCCAACCCAGGCGCGGGGCCACCTCACCGATCAGGAGCTCGAGGGAGCGCAGAATCAGGGGGTGTTCGGGATCCACCGAGTGCACCTGAAAGGACAGCTGGGTCGCGCGATCCAGCACGCTGTCGGCCCCGAGCGAGGCCACCACCGTGTCCACGTCCCCCACGTGGACATCGAGTTTACGCAGCAGGTCGTCCCGTTCCAGGGTGTCCACCTGATCGCCGAGCACAAACCGGGCCAGCGGTGCCTCCCGATACCGGCGCTCGGCCAGGGCGCGTGCGGCCTCGCCGTCATCGGCCACAAACACGCTGCGCGCCACCGAGACCCGACGCCGAGCCTCGGTCGGCAGCGCGGCCTCATAGGCGTCGATGATCGGATGCTGAAGGTCGGCCAGGGTGGCCTCGGGGTTCTCCGCGGTGCGCGGCTGCGAACGCGAGAGCTGAAGACCCAGCCCCTCCCGCCCGGCGCGCTTGGCCAGGGGCGGCGTGAACGTGGCGAACCAGAGCCGCTCGGCCAGGGTGGGGGCCGCCGGATACAGGAGGTTGTCAGTCACGCCGAACCTCTCCCCGCGCAGCGCGCTGCGCAGGGTCTGGAAGTTGTCATCGAAGGCGCGATGACGATCCTCAAACTCCAGCCCGAATGCCGGGAACGAACCGGGGGTGCCACCCGAGCCGAAGCCCAGCTCGAGCCGCTCCCCGGAAATTGCATCCAGGACCGCCGCATCCTCGGCCGTCCGCACGGCGTTTTCCAGGCCCAGCGTGATGATGCCGGTGCCCAGCCGGATCCGGCTGGTCTGCGCGGCCGCGGCCGCCAGTAGCACGAGCGGCGAGGGCAACCCGCCCTCGTCGCGGTGGAAGTGATGCTGGGCCACCCAGGCACTGTCGAACCCCAGGCTCTCGGCCCATCGGATCTGCTCAATGGCCAGGCGGTAGCGTTCGGAGGCGGAGACGTCGTCGAGCACTCGGGTAAAGAAGGCCAGTTCGGGCATAACGCGGAAATCTCTTTCGTTCGGGGGAAGGGAACGGCGCCTAGGCGCTGGCCAGCGCGCCGGCCGCGGCGGCGCGACGCCCGGGAATCGCGGCGATCAGCTGGCGGGTGTACTCGTGTTCGGGATGATCAAACACGCGGGCGGTGCGTCCCTCCTCCACGAGTTCGCCGCCACGCAGGACCGAGACCGTGTGGGCGAGCTGACGCACCACCGCCAAATCGTGCGAGATAAAGAGGTAGCTGACGCCAAGATCGCGCTGGAGCTCGCCGAGGAGTTCGAGGATGCGTGCCTGGACGGTCACATCCAGGGCCGAGACCGCCTCATCAAGCACCACCACGTCGGGGCCGGGGACCAGGGCGCGGGCGATCGCCACGCGCTGACGCTGTCCACCGGAGAGCTCATGCGGACGCCGGGTCAGGACCGTCGCGGGCAGGGCCACCCGATCAATGATCTGCGCCACCCGCGTCCGGCGCTCGGCCGCATCTCCGATGCCAAAGTTGCGCAGCGGTTCGGTCACGATGTCGCCGATGGACTGGCGCGGGTCCAGTGAACCGAATGGGTTTTGGTACACCATCTGCACCCGGCGGCGCAGCTCACGCAGTCCCGCACCGCGCAGCCCGGTGATCTCCCGACCGTGAATGTGCACGGTACCCGAGGTGGGTTTTTGGAATCCCAGCACGATTCTTGCGGTGGTGGTCTTGCCCGATCCGGACTCCCCCACGATCGCGTGGGTGCTGCCCGGGGCGATGCTAAAGGACACGTTGTCCACCGCGCGCTGAGGCGCTCCCGCGCGGCCAAAATCCTGCACCAGATTACGCGCCACCACAACCGGAGCGTCGGATCCATCGGCATCTTCCGAGCGATGACTCGCCCCATCGAAGACCTCGCGCTCGACCACGTGGAGGGTGCGCTCCCCCCGCGAAATCTCTGGCTTTGCCGGCGACGTGGATTCCAAACGGAGGCTGCCCCCCAGTGAGAGCGAGGCGAAGGACGGGGCGTCTTTCAGGAGCCTGCGTGTGTACGCACTCTCGGGGTGGGCGAGCACCCGGTCGGTATCCCCGCTTTCCTGGACGGTGCCGTCGCGCAGGACCACCAGTCGATCGGATCGATCGGCGGCCACTGCAAGGTCATGGGTGACCATGAGCACCGCGGTACCCGAGTCCCGCCGCAGCGTATCGATCAGGTCGAGGATCTTGGCCTGCACGGTCACATCCAGCGCGCTGGTCGCCTCATCGGCGATCAGCAGCGCGGGCTCCAACGCGATGGCCCCGGCGATCAGCACGCGCTGCTTCATCCCGCCGGAGAGCTCATGCGGATACTGGGTGGCCCGCAGCTCGGGATTCGGGATCCCCACGTAGTCCAGCAGCTCGATGACCCGGGCCCGGCGGGCCGCGCGATCCTTCCAGCGGTGAATCCGCAGCACCTCGGCCACCGATTCCCCCACCTTCTTCACCGGGTTGAGCGAGTTATTGGGGTCCTGGGGGATCCACCCGATCGAGCGTCCACGCAGGTCGCGGAAGCGCTTCTCGCTCCACCCGGTCACGTCACTTTCGCCGATCAACACCCGCCCCCCGGTGATCGATCCGTTGCTCGCCAGCAGGCCGGTCGCCGCCTGGGCGGTGGTGGTTTTACCCGAGCCGGACTCCCCCACCACCGCCAGCAGCTGGCCGGGTTCGATTGCCAGCGAGACGCCGCGCACCACGTCCAGGCGCTCGCGTCCCACCGTGTAGGAGACCTGCAGATTGTCGATGGTCAGGGTAGTCATGAGATCCGTCCCTTCGCGGCGATGGCCGCGCTCACTCGGTTGGCGGCGAGAACCACCAGAACCACCACGGCTCCGGGCAGCGTGGTGAGCCACCAGGCGGTGGCGATGTAGTTGCGTCCCTCGGCGATCATCAGACCCCACTCGGGCGTGGGCGGGGGCGCCCCGTAGCCGAGGAAGCCGAGGGTCGAGATCGAGAGCACCGCGGTGCCAAACTGCAGGGCCGCCAGCGCCAATACGGCGGTCAGCGAGTTGGGCAGCACGTGTCGCCAGAGGACCACCGGGAACCGGCCGCCGCTGGCAAACGCGGCCTCCACGTAGTCCGATCCACGCACCCGCACAACCTCCGACCGCGACAGCCTGGCAAACGCCGCGACGCTGGTGAAACCAACAGCGATGGCGGCCTGGGCGGTCCCAAATCCCAGCAGGATGATGATCGAGAGCGAGAGCAGCAGCGAGGGGATCGCCAGGAAGACGTCGACGATGCGCATCAGGATATCGTCCAGGATGCGGCGGGAGGATCCGGCGATGACGCCGATCGCGGTGCCGATCACGAAGCCCACGCTCACGGCGATCAGCGCGCCGGAGAGCGAGTTGATCGACCCGTAAACCACCCGGGTGAACATGTCGCGCCCGGTCGCATCGGTCCCAAACAGGTGTTCCAGGCTCGGCGGCTGCTGCGCCTGGGCGGCGTTTCCGGCGATCGGGTCCAGCGGGGTAAATGCCTGCGGGATGATCGCCCAGGCGATGACGATCAGCAGCCACACCACCGAGAGCACCACCGAAACCTTCGGGCGGCCGATGCGCTCGCGCAGGCTTCGGCGGATGGGCACAAAGGGATCGGGCAGGCTCGAGGCCCGCGTCTCCCGCTCGTTTACGCTCATACGGCTACCACCTTTCTCTCCCGCGAAATCCGAGCAATCCCGCGCTTGCGGGCACCCAGACGCGGGTCCAGTACCGGGTAGAGCAGGTCCACCACCAGGTTGATTACCACAAAGACGGTGGCCGAGAGCAGCACCACCGCGAGCAGAATCGGCGTATCCTGCTGGCTCACCGCCTGCTCGGTCAGCCGTCCCACCCCCGCGCGTCCAAACACGGTCTCGGTGACCACGGCCCCGCCGATCAGCTCGCCAAAGAGCACTCCGGCCATCGTGAACGCGGGCAGCACTGCGTTGCGGGCGACGTTTTTAGAGAGGATCCACCAGGGACCCGCGCCCCGCGCCCGCACCACCGCCACGAAGGGGTAGCCCAGCACATCGTCCACCGAGCGGATCAGTATCTGCGCGAGCGGTGCCGAAATCGGCACGGCCAGCGTGAGGACCGGCAGGATCAGCCCCTCAACCGGCCCCGGATTCACCACCGGGATGAGCCGCAGCTGGAAGGAGAATACCTGGATCAGCACGATGCCCAGCCAGAACACCGGAACCGCCACAAACAGCGAGGGGAGCGCACGAAACACGTCGGCGATCCGGCGCAGTCCGGGAAGGTTTGCCAGGATCGTGATCCCCACCGCCAGCAGCACCGCCGCCACAAATCCCAGCGAGGCGAGTAGCAGGGTGCCCGGCACCACCTCGGCCAGGAGCTGTTTGACCGGCGTCCCGCTCTGGATCGAATAGCCGAAGTCACCCCCGAGGAACCCCAGCAGCGAGTGCACATACTGAATCGGCAGCGGCGTATCCGCACCGTAGGCGACCCGCAGCGCGGCGATCTGATCCGGCGAGAGCCCCAGCTCGGGATTTTCGAACTTGATCATCAGCGCATCGCCGGGCATCGCCTGGAGCAGCACAAACGCGACCGTGAACGCGGCCAGCAGCACGGCCGCCGCCTGGCCGAGCCGACCCAGAACGTACTTCATGGGGATCCTTTCAACGGGGAAACCACGGACGTCCGGATCGCCTCGAGTGAGGCGATCCGGACGGTGGGGACTACTGCTTGTCTACCCAGACGGCGTCAAAGCTTGGCCGTCCCACGGATTCGGAGGAGAAGCCGTGCACGAAGTTGGCGGTGGCAAACACCTGCGGCTCCTCGAAGAACGGGATTACATAGGCCTGGTCGGCGAGGTACTTCTGCACGGTCTGGCTGGCCTCGATCCGGGCCTTGGGGTCCGCGGTGGAGGCGACCGCCTGCAGCAGCTCCTCCAGCTTCGGGTCGCCGATGGACTGGTCGGCGTTGTCGCGGTTGAGCAGGGTGTTGCGGTTCTTGGAGTAGAACTGGCTCTTGATCACATCGAGGTCCGCGCGGCCGACCATCGAGTGGTAGATCTGCACCTGGTTGGCATCCTGGATCGCCTTGGCGTAGGTGCCGGCGTCGGCCTTGAGGATCTGCAGGTCCACGCCGATCTTCTTGAGCTGCTGGCTCACCAGGGTCAGGGCGTCGAAGGAGCGCGGCTGCGGGGCGGCCTCGTTGACCACCAGGGTGAGCGGCTGACCGTCCTTCTCGCGGATGCCGTTGCTGCCGAGCTTCCATCCAGCCTCGTCCAGCAGGGTCGCCGCCTTCTTGGGGTCGTAGGCGAAGGCGTCCTTGGTGTCCACATAACCGAGCGCGGTCTTGCTCAGTACCGAGGTGGCCAGCGGGTAGTTCTTGGTATAGATGGTCTTGACCAGCTCCTCCCGGTCGATCCCGGCGATCAGCGCCTGGCGTACCCGAATGTCGGAGAGCTTCTCGTTGCGGAACCGCAGGCTCAGGCCGTTGTTCACGCCGTTGGTCTGCGCGGCGTATACCTGGAACCCGGCGTCGGTGACCTGCTTTTCGTCCTGGGCCTCGACGTCGCGGATCAGCCCGGCCTGGCCCGAGAGCAGCGCGCCCACGCGGACGCTCGCCTCGGGGGTCACGGTGATCTGGATCTTGTCGAGGTACGGACGTCCCTGGTTCGACCAGGACTTCGGTGCCCACTTATAGTCCTTGCGGGCAACCAGGTCGAGCCCGGTGCCGATCTTCTCGTTGTCCACGGTGAAGGGACCCGATCCGATGATGTTGGCCGCGTTTCCGGGGCCAAACTTTTCGAACGGAAGATCGAGGGTTTTGGAGGACAGCAGGCCCGAGTTGATGGTTGAGGTGGCCTGGAGGAATCCGGGAGACGGTGCCGAGAAGTGGAACTTCACCGTGTTCTTGTCCACCACCTCGCTGCTCTGGTAGTTGTTGATCGCCTCCGAGACCGTCAGCCCGCGGGCGGCGTCGCCGAGCCCGTACAGGTCAAAGTTCTTGGCAACCACCGCGGCATCCAGCGGGGTGCCATCGGAGAAGGTCACGCCGTCACGAATCGTGAAGGTGTACTCGGTTGCGTCGGCGTTGGATTCCCACTTGGTGGCGATCCACGGCTCGAACTCCAGGGTCTTGGGGTCCTGGTAGACGAGGCGATCGGCGATGTTGTTGACGATGCCACCGTTGGGATAGAACCCGGCCCCCGGCGGGTACAGCCCGGTGATGGCCTGGTGCTCGAGGTAGACGAGGGAGCCGCCGGTGACCGGTTTTCCCGTCTCGCTGCTCGACCCCGACCCGGGGGTGCTGGCGTTCGCCGAGCATCCGGCGAGCGCGAGGGCAAGCACGGTTGCGGTCGCAAGACCGGCGATAAGTCGTCTCGGTGAGGGCATAGGTGGTTCTCCTGGCGCGGGGCGGAACGAGCGGGCTCGACCGCAAGACTGTGATCGGGTGGGTGAAACGTAACCCCGACAGTAGCGGCGCATCCGGCCCGGTTTGGAGGGCATGACAAAGTATGACCCCATGCGTCGGACGGCGACATCCGTGGGTGTGAGCTCGGTGTCGGATCGCTAGGGTCGGCCCTACGACCCCGCGTCTCGTGCCCGTCCTTCCCGGCCGAGGCGGACGGCTTTTCCGGGGCGAGCGGCTTTCCCGGCTCGGGCGGCCTTCCCGGGGCGAGCGGCTTTCCCGATTAGGGTGCCTTTTCGTGTTCCGGTCGTTTTCTTGGCTCGTGCGGGTTTTCCTGCTCCAATGGCCTTCCCCGCTCCGGGAGCCTTCCCGGAGCTGGTGTCTTAATCGGAGCGGGCGGCTTTCTCGGCTTGGGCGAGGCATGGCACGGTAGCGTGGAGTACAACGCTTCACTCGCAGCCCCTCGGAAGGACCCCCGATGACCACGCCCGAAACCTTCACCAGCCCGTCCCCCGAGACATTTCCCGCGAGCACCGCCACCGAGACGGACACGATCGAGGCCGCGGTTGAGGGAGCCCTCACCGTGGTAGCGGCCTCGGCGGCCCGCCCCCGGGCCATCGTGACCGGCGCCACCGGAGGCATGGGACTCGAGATCGTCCGCGACCTCGCCCGCACCCATGACGTGATCGCACTGGGCCGCTCGGCCGCTCGCCTCGCCGAACTCGACGCTCTCGCCGGCGTGACCGCTCGCGCAGTGGACCTCACCCGACCCGACCTGATCGCCTCAGAGCTGGGTGATCCCGGCCCCGTGGACGTGGTGGTACATGCGGCGGCACTCGGTGACAAATTCTCCGTCGAGACGGCCACCCCCTCCGACTGGCTGACCCAGCTCACGGTGAACGTCGTGGCCGCATCCGAGCTCACCCGGATCCTGCTGCCGACCCTGCGCGAGCGCGAGGGCACGGTGATCTTCATCGGTTCCGGTGCCGGCACCAACCCGGTCCCCGGTAGTTCCGTGTATGCGGCAAGCAAGCACGCCCTGCGTGGACTCGCCGATTCCCTGCGCGTCGAGGAGGAGCAGTACCGCGTTCGGGTCGCCACGGTTGCCCCGGGCCAGACCGACACCGAAATGCTCCGCGGCCTGATCGATACCAACGACTACCGGCCGGAGCGCTACATTCGCCCCGAGTCCGTCGCCCAGGCCGTGCGTTTTGTCGTGGATGCCCCCGCGGACATTCATCTGACGGATGTGGCCGTGCGCCCCCGCCGCGAACTCAACCGGTACTAGCCACCGCCCGCCCCACAGGTCTTGATCGACCGCACAAAAACACACACCGAGGCATCCTCCACAGGATAGGTCCGCCATCCAGTTCTCCCCAGCGTGAACTTCCCAACCCCGCTATCCCCCGCCATCACGAAGGCTGGGTGGCATGAACCAAACACTCACACAGCCTCAGTCGCGCGCCCATTTCCCGCGCTTCGCATCCAGAATCCTCGCCGCACTCTTGCTCCTGCTCGTCGCCTTCGGCATCGAAGCCGCCTTTCCGGCCACCGCCCCGGCCACGAATACGGCCACTGCCACTGCGCTACCGGAGACCATCACAGCGACCGCCGCCGCACACCCCCGAGGCGTGGTGCCGCCAAGGGCCGTCACCACGGTCACCGCCCACCCCGGAGTCTTGCCGCGTCCGCAAGCGCTCCCTCCCCTCTCGATACCTCCCGAAACAGTGAACACCGCCCCCGCCGGACGCAACACAGTCGGACCGAACACACACGGGTTTGTCCCTTTGCAGACAATCGCTTTCTCGTCCGTGAAGCCTACAGACCGAGTCGATGCCGAGCGTCGGAACCATCCCAGTCGGTGGCCCTGGCCGATCCCCACCCCGGTGAACGTAATCGAGGAGTTTCGTGCGCCGCCAAACCCTTGGAGCTCCGGCAGGCGCGGGATCTCTCTGGCCGCAGAGACCGGCACAACGGTGCTCGCGCCGGCCGAGGGCAGGGTGTCTTTCGTGGGGGTGGTGGTCGATCGTCCCGTCATCACCATCGAACATCCCGGAGGTCTGCGGACCAGCTACGAACCCGTCGATTCGACACTCGCTATCGGGGATCGCGTGAGCCTCGGTTCCCCCATCGGCACCATCACCTCCGGCGGCGTATGCCCACAGATGTGCCTACACGTCGGGGTGCGATCCGGTGATGAATACGTTAATCCGCGTCGTTATTTTGGCAGTCGCGCCCGGCTAGTTCTGCTGACCCCCTAGGCGACATCACGCGATATCGACTCGAGCAAGGCAGGCTCGTCAGGGTCCATACACGGCCCACGTTTTCACGAGCATGAAAACTTACCGACAACATGGGGAAAAATGTACGTAAGGCTTGCCTAACCTAATGTTTGCCAATAGATTATCAACACGAACGGATCAGGTTCAGCTATCGCCCGATAGTGATCCGGTCGCCGTTTTCGCAAACGGACGTAACGCATCCTGGCAAGACCGCAACAGGCTGCCCGCCACTACCTCGGCGGGCAGCTGCGGTTGCCACGATCTCACCGCCTCCAGTTCTCGCAGTCTCGCAGTCTCGCAGTCTCGCAGTCTCGCAGTCTCGCAGTCTCGCAGTCTCGCAGTCTCGCAGTCTCGCAGTCTCGCAGTCTCGCAGTCTCGCAGTCTCGCAGTCTCGCAGTCTCGCAGTCTCGCAGTCTCGCGACGGAGGATACTCGGTTTCCATGCATGTGAGCGCCGGATAGCGGAGGCTCTATGCGCGCGGGTGAGCGATTCGATAGGCGTCGCGCAACCGTTCGGTCGAGACGTGCGTGTAGATCTGAGTAGTCCCCAAGGAGGAATGGCCCAGCATTTCCTGCACGGTTCGCAGGTCGGCACCGCCATCGAGTAGGTGCGTGGCAGCGCTGTGCCGCAGGGCGTGTGGTCCCGATGCCGTCGCGCCGGGGAGCGCTCCCAGGTTCTTGGCCACCAGTGAGTACGCGGCCCGGGTGCCCAAAGCGCCGCCGCGAGCACCCAGGAAGACGCGATCCACCTCGACGCGCAGGAGCATCGGACGGGCACGCACGAGGTAGGCTTCGAGCGCCGATCTGGCGGGCGCGCCAAACGGCACAACCCGTTCCTTGCCACCCTTTCCCCACACTCGAATGGTGAGACGTTGGAAATCAATGTCGTGCTGCGTCAGGGCGCATAATTCGGCCACGCGAATGCCGGTTGCATAGAGGAGTTCAAGGACGGCGCTGTCGCGAAGTTCGAGCGGGTCGCCTTCGACGGCTCGGCTGCGGAGATCATCAAGCAGTTCCCGCAGCGGCTCCTGGGCAACCACCTTGGGTAGGCTTCGCCCGGCACGCGGCGCACGTAATCGAGCAGCAGGGTCGTTCGAAATCCGATTGTTGTGAGCAAGCCAACTCGTCCACCCACGAACCGCCGCGGCATGCCGGGCAAGGCTGCTTGGGACAAGCCCGCGCTGGCTCAGATCCCACAGCCAGTCTCGCAACAGCTCCAGGTCAATATCCGCGACCTCAAAGACGTTCCGAGGTTCCGCAAACTCGGCGAGCGACTGCAGGTCGGCACCATACGCGCGCACGGTCGCCGGCGAATACTGGCGTTCGGAATGCAGCACGTCGAGATACTCCTCGATGGTCAAACGAATCTGCATGTCCCCATGCTGTCACATGGAATCGATTTGCGGATCTCGCCGGGGCCCGGCTGGACGTCACTCTTCCGGCTGCACTCGGCACGTCTGGCCAGGACCAATCGCTTTCGCCCGAACAAACCCAAACTTTTCCTGTTCAAACCTCCTCCGTTCAAACCTTCCCCAAACAGGCGTCCCCCACACGCACTTCCCCCAATTAGGCCTTCCCCCAAACAGGCCTCCCGCAACCAAGCCTCCCCCGAACGAACCTTCTCCATTCAGGCTTTCCCCATTCGGACGTTCCGCATTCAGGTCCTCTCGATGCGCGGGTTGTCCGTTCGGGCGCGGCCGGTTGATGCGTTGTGTTTCAGATCGCGCCTGTCAACGTTGACCCCCACTTCCATGCGTGGGCCTACGGTCCGGTGGCGCCTTGAGAAGCCACCCCTCACCGCTGTCAAACACCTCTTCGTGTAACGCCAGGAAACCCAGAGCCGCACGCACGGTAGCAAACGAGAGCCCCGCGTCTACGGCAATTTCTTGAGGTGACCGGGGCCGGTACCGGGTCAAACAGTCCCGCACCCGTGATATCTCCGAAGCATCCACACCCTGCGAAACCGAATACTCATTCGTCCCGCCACGTCGGCTCGATGCTGCGGCGGGTTCCCCCACGCTGCCAACCAAGGATGAATCGGACATGTGAGGGATGAGCGCGGGTGGCACCCCCGCGCTCGGTGAGGCCACACTCGGCGTCGTTCCCGTCGGCGGCACCGCGGTGCGTGAAGTCGCGATTGGCGGTGTCACGGCGGCTCGGGGTGTTGCAGGTGGCGGAGCCAAGATAGGAAGTGGCGTCGCAGATTCTGCCAACCCGGCCGGCGGTGGCTTCGGAGGGAGAGAACCAGCTCGAGGGGTGTCAGCCGGCGGGAGGGGATCTTCCGGCCGGGAGCCGGTCGGAGGGCTTGGAGTGCCGAGGTCCCAGGTTGAGGGTCCGTCCAGCGATCTGCCCGGTGCCGAGAGTGTTCCTGGATACTGCGTCGAGGTGTCGATCACGATCGGGACCTCGGGGTAGTCGGGCACAAGGGTGTCGCTCTCGAGAAGTCTCCGAGGCGCAGTATTGCGCTTCGAGGACCGCGGAGCCTCGCCCGGATCGGGTTCCAAGTAGCCGGCGTCGTCCGCGTAGAACTTAGACGAAGCAGGAGATGGAGTTGAGGCCACGGCGGCTCTGGGTTGTGAACCCCGGGACTCTTCGCCCGCCGAAGCTGTAACGGTAGCGGAGTCCGCTCTCTCTCCGTGATCCGCTTCCGCCGTATTGGCAGTGGACGTGTCAGCGGAGGGCGCATCGGTGCGTGCGCTCTTGATGGGGGTATTTGTGAGCGCGCTGGCGGGGTGGCTGTCGCCCGGCGAGTCGGGGGCCGTCAGGTCCGTGGGCGGTGTGGGCGTCGCGGTCAGGGGTTCGATCAGCTCGACCACCGTCTCCGCATCGGTAATGAGCTGAGCACCGTATTCACGCAGGAGCCGGTGGCATCCCGCCGAGGACGCATTGGTGACCGGGCCCGGTACCGCGCCCAGTGGACGGCCGAGCGTGGCCGCATGCCCCGCGGTGTTCAGAGAACCGGATCGCCACCCGGCCTCCATGACCACGGTGCCGCGCGAGAGGGCCGCGATCAGCCGGTTACGCTGTAGGAAACGCCACCGTGTGGGCGAGGTGCCGTTGGGAACCTCGGAGATGATCACCCCATCGTGGAAGATCCGGGAGAGCAGGGCTTCGTGCCCGGCCGGATACGGGCGATCGGCACCCCCGGCAAGCACCGCGACCGTCTGGCCGTGGCTGGCAAGCGCGGCTCGATGCGCGACCGCGTCGATTCCGTATGCCGCCCCGGAAACGATCGTGTATCCACGCTCGACGAGTTCGGTCGCGATCTCCAGGGTGACTGACTCTCCGTACCTGGAGGAGGCACGCGCTCCCACCAGTGAGACCGAATTCGCGCTGGCTTCGAGGGTGTCCAAATTGCCACGCACCCAGAGGCACAGCGGGGCATGCGACCCCAGGTCGTTGAGGGCAAGCGGCCACTCGTGGTCGTGAGGGCCGACGATGACCGTGTCGGTGCGGCCGGCACGATCCAGCACGTCTAAGACCCGACCGGCGGCAAGGCGCGGCCGCCAGCGCGCCAGCGCGCGCTCGGCCCGCTCCAGGGTGACCTCGGGGTCCAGGTCGCCGGCATGATGCTCAAGCATCACCGCGGACCAGTACCGCGCGGGTTCATCGCGCACCAGTGCGTTGAGCGCCGCGGGGGCGCCGAGAACGTCGAGGAGCTCATGGGCCGCCGAGTCGCCCGGTTCCACGATGGATGACCATGCCGCGCGGGCAAAGGTATCTAGCAGGGCGGCTTCATCCTCACGGCCCAGCGCGTCGTGTTCGGACGTATCGAGTCCAGAAGAATCGTGATGAACGACCTCGGGGCTAGCGAGGCGTCGGGCGGGCGCGTCACGAGCGGTGGTCTCGCGACCGCGGTCGGAGACGGGATCCGTGGGGTCACGCCTGACCGCGGCGGCGGCATCGAGGACGCGTGATCGGGGCAGACCAAACAGGGTGGCTCTGGGCATGTCTATTCCTTGGTTGTGAATCGGATAGTGGTCGCGGCAAGCGGGGGGGCTCACCGTCATTTCGGCTGAGTGGGAAATCCTTCCCGCAGTGATGGGGTTAGGTGGGAAACCCTTCACGCAAATCGAGCGCGTGAGATACATCGTCAGCGGTCGGCACGCCGTGTTCGGCCAGGTCGGCGACCGTCCATGCGACTCGCAGGACCCGGTCATAGCCGCGCATACTGAGACGCCCGCGAGCAAGACTGTGATCGAGCACGCTGAGCGCTTCCGGCGTTATCTGGCGCGGCCCCTCCCGCAACCAACTACCGGGCACCTCGGACGCCTGAGTCCACGGGGTATCACGCAGCCGGTGCCGCGCGCGATCACGAGCCTGATGGATCCGGGTGCGGATGGCCGCATGATCGTGATGGGGACTATCCCGAGCGAGTCTGAGTTCGGGCAAGGTCAGCGGGTTCACGCGGATTCGGATGTCGATCCGATCCAGCAGCGGGCCCGAAAGCCGTGCCTGGTAACGACGAATATTTTGTGCCGGGCACCGACACCGCATGTTTTTGTCATCGTAGTAGCCACAGGGGCACGGATTGGCCGCAAGAATTAGTTGGAAACGACCGGGAAAGGATGCGGCCCCGATGGCCCGGTGGATCACGATTTCTCCGGTTTCCAGGGGTTGGCGCAGCGTATCAAGCACGTGACTGGGAAACTCGGCCGCCTCGTCCAGGAACAACACCCCGTGGGCGGCACGGGCCGCGGCACCGGGACGAATGAGTGCACTTCCGCCACCGATGATCGAGATCACCGAGGCGCTGTGGTGCGGAGCCTCCCAGGGCGGCCGGGTCGGGATTCCCGCGTCCAGGGAGTCTCCGTTGACCGATCGAACCGCGGCGACCTCGAGTGCCTCCTCGAGGGAGAGATCGGGCAGCAGTGAGGGAAGCCTCGCGGCCAGCATGGACTTTCCCGCCCCCGGAGGCCCGATCATGCCGAGGTGGTGGCCTCCGGCGGCGGCCGTGGTGAGCGCGTCCACGGCGACATCCTGGCCGATGACATCCGCCAGCGAGGGCTCGGCACCCGGCAACGAATCCCGGAGTCTCCGGGGCGCGGTGCCGAGCGTGGCACCGGCGCCGTCCGCCTCCATGTCCCCACCGGGGCGGCCGCCCGGCGTGATCGTTGACCCCGCGGGCTCGGACCGCCCGGGTTCACCAGGTGATGCAGGTGCAGCAGAAGCGACGGGTGCACCGGCCGGCTCCCCCGCTCCCGCCCCTGCCAAAACGGAGTCGCCCGGGAGTGTGACGGTTCCGGCGTGGACCAACACCCGGGGGTCATCGATGGGTTCGAGGTCGGCCCCATGCCAGATCGCGGCGGCGCGCAACGATTCGATCGGGATGATCTCGACCCCGGGTACCAGCTGAGCCTCGGGGCCGTTGGCGGCCGGGACCATGATGCGCAAAAACCCCGCATCCCGGGCGGCGAGTACGGCCGGCAGGATTCCCCGGGTGGCACGCAGCCGCCCGTCCAGGCCCAACTCCCCCAGGTGGACCACCCGGGCCACCGATTCCAGCGGCAGTCTTGCGTCGGCCGCGAGACAGGCGAGCGCGATGGCCAGATCGAACCCGGCTCCGGCCTTGGGGAGGCCGGCGGGTGAGAGGTTGACGGTGATGCGCCCGGTGGGCAACCGGCACCCCGAGTTTGTCGCGGCCAGCCGCACCCGACCCTCGGCCTCCCCCAGGGAGCGGTCGGCCAGACCGATGATGACCAACCGCGGCAGACTCTGTGAAATATCGGCCTCCACCTCGACCATTGCGCCGTGGATCCCCAGCAGCGAGACCGCCCACGTGCGTCCCACACTCATGAGACACCGCACAGGTATTTGATCCGCCCCACACTCATGAGACACCGCACAGATGTTCGATCCGCGGCGCACTCATGAGACACCACGCAGGTGTTCGATGCGTGGTGCACCGGGAACCCCCAGAGTGACCCCGATGGCGTCGAGGCGAATTCGGCCGGAGAATCGATGTTGGAGCCGCCACTCCTGAGCGACGGCATTCATATGGCTGAGCTTGAGCGGGGTGATCGCCTCCAGCGGGTCCCCGGCACCGCGCGAGCGCCGGGTTTTTACCTCCACAAAAATGAGGGTGCCCGCGCGATCCCGGGCGATGATATCCACCTCCCCGTACTGGCAACGCCAATTCTGGCGGGCAATGGTAAATCCGTGCTCGCGTAAATAGTCTGCGGCGATTGCCTCGCCCTCACGGCCCACCCGCTGATTGCTGTGTCGGCCCCGTCGTTTGGTCATGGGTCCACCTCCTGGTCCCCATCCTCCGGCGCTCACTCACCCCAATCCGAGCCTCTGCCAAACCTGTGGAGAATTGTGTCGCTCGCGCCACCTGTGGAGGAAGCGCCGCACGGCAGCACCGGTTCGAGTGATCACGCCGAGCATCCCGACGCCCGAAGTACCCGAAGTACCCCAGGCACCCCAGGCACCCGAAGTACCCGCAGTACCCGCAGTACCCGCAGTACCCGCAGTACCCGCAGTACCCGCAGTACCCGAGGTTCCCGAAGTACCCCAGACACCCGAGGTACCCGAAATGCCCGATTCTTGGCCCCAACCCGTGCCCGGTTCGACACTCCGAAGCGTGACCCCAATCAATTCGATATACGCTTACATTCGCCACTGACTGACGATGAGGTTTTTGTGTCGACCACCACTTTTGAGCCCGCGCACGCGCGTGATTTTGCGACCCTCGGGGCCATCCTGTTGGAGGCCGGGGAGTCGGTCACCACCGTGGGGGCCTCGCTCCAGGAGGTCCGCACCGCGCTGGACCTGATGACACTGGAGTTCTCGGTGTTTCCCACGCTGATCCTGGTGACGGAGACACACAGCGGCGCCACCGTGAGCGTGACCGCCCGCACCGAACTCACCTTCCGCGAGGCGGCGGTGGCCAATCAGCTTCCCTCTCAGCTTCGTCGTGGACAGGTGCGCCTGGATCAGGTGCCGGAGCTCGCCCAGAGCATGCGGTCCCGATCAAAACCCCGCTCGTTTTGGCGGACGGTCCTGGGCAATGCGGTCACCGCCGCGTCCTTTGCGACCCTGTTCCAGAGCCCCTGGTGGGCGATCCTCACCGCCCTGGTTGTGGGGGTTATCGTCGGAATGATCATGGGGGTATTCGAACGCTCCCGTCCCGGCGTGGCCCTGCAACCCTTCGTGGTTTCGTTTATCTCCACGGTCCTGATCGGACTGGCATCCAACTGGCTCTCGTTCCCGAATATCTCGCTGTTTGCGGTGGTGGCACCGGTTGTGGTGCTGGTGCCGGGATCGGTGATCGCCAAGGCACTGCTGGAGGTGACCTCCTCCGACGTCATCTCCGGTGCCGCACGCATGGTTGGCGGACTCATGATGATGGGGTTCATGCTCGCGGGAATCGCCGCGGGTTCGGTGCTCACCGGCCTGGCGGTGGATCCGACCACCTCGTCGCTGGTGGGTGAAATCACCCGTCCGGCCCAACACGGAGGCTGGGAATCCACCCCACCGCTGTGGGCGGTCTGGCTCGGGGTGATCGGGTTGGCCGCGGGTGTCAGCATCATTTTCCAGGCGGGGACCAAGCTGAGTCTCGCCTCGGCCGTGATCATGTGCGCAGCCTATGCCGCCGCCCTGCTTTTCACTCCGGTCCTTGGCGCCGCCGTGGCCATCGGTGCCGCGGCCGGCGTGGTGTTCCTCGCGGCCAAGACGTTGGAGCGGGTACGCCCGGCGCTCCCCGCGGCGGTCACATTCTTCCCCGCATTCCTGCTCTTTGTTCCGGGGACCGTGGCCCTTGTGTCCCTGGCGACGCAGAGTCAGGGAGCGGTGATCGCCGCGCTCACCTCGTTCCTCAGCCTGTGCATCGGCATCCATGTGGGCGGACTGATCGACCTGTGGCTCGACAAGACCGTCTGGCGTCTACACCGCGAACGCACGACGGCCGCCGTGCTCCCGTTGACGGGCGCACGCACGCTCCGCAGACCGTGGCATCGGCAGCGCTAGGGACGTTAGGGAACACTCGCCATAGCACCCGGATACCTCGCTAGCATCCACAACCGCATTCGAATCGGCTACCCCAGCGGCACCGTGCCCTCGGCACCCAACCGCTTCATCACCATCGTCGAGGTGAGACGCTGCACGCCGGGGAGCGCGCCCAGCTCGGTGTCGTAGAGCTCCTGATACGCGGCAATATCTCGGGTGAGCACCCGCATCATATAGTCGGGCTCACCAAAGAGACGCTGGGCATCGACAACGTTGGGGATCGCGACCACGGCCTCCTCAAACGCGGTGATCGTGTGCAGGTCGGTGTGGCTCATGGTCACAAAAATCAGCGCCTCGAAGGTGAGCCCCACGGCCTCGCGCGCGACGACCGCTCGATAGCGTTCGATCGCCCCGGACGCCTCGAGTTCGCGCAGCCGACGGTGACAGGAAGACAGGCTGAGCCCCACCCGAGTGGCCAGATCGGTTGCGCTCATACGCCCGTCGTCCTGAAGCAGTGAAAGAATCTCCCGGTTAATAGCGTCCATAGCACCCATTCTTCCAGCAAACCCGGCAAGTCGCGCGTCATTGCGTAGCACCTCTCGCGAAATTCTTCCTAGAATCTTCGACTATAGAGGGAAAGGATGCGTGATGGATCTCGCTTTGATGACACAGTTTTGGCTGGTCGCGGTGCTCCTCGTGCTCACCCCGGGAGCCGACTGGGCGTACGCGATTTCCGCGGGGCTGCGGGCCCGCACCATCGCCCCGGCGATCCTGGGAATGGCCTGCGCCTACACGATTATCGTGGTGATTCTGGCGCTGGGCGTGGGCGCGCTGGTCACCGCCGAACCCATCACCCTCACCATGCTCTCCCTGGCCGGATCGGCCTACCTGATCTATCTCGGCACCAGCACCCTGGTCCAGCGTGCGGGCACCCTGGCCCCCAGCGACCAGGCCCTGGATACCCGCTCGGCGCACCAGTTCTTCCGCGGTATTGCGGTGAGCGGGCTCAACCCCAAGGGTCTCCTGCTCCTGCTCGCCCTGCTACCCCAGTTCCTCTCCCCGGTCGGATGGCCGGCGGCCGATCAGATGCTGGTCCTGGGTGGGCTGCACGTGATCAACGGAATCGTGGTCTACTCGATCGTGGCCGTGCTCGCCCGGCGACTGCTGCGCTCGCGTCCGCGAGCCACCATGCTGGTCACCCGTGGGGCGGGCATCGCGATGATCGGTGTGGGCCTGGGGATCCTGATCGAGCAGGTCCTGAAAATGTTCACGCTCTAGTTCGGGGAGCGTAAGGCCGTGGCACACCCGGTGCCGCTCACGCGTGAGCGCGCTCACGCACGGGAGCGAATTCCGCGCTAGCGTAGAGCACGTGCGCGCATCCGTCCGGCACCGGGCAAGGCGCCGCCCTAATACCCGTTCGAAGGATTCCCCGTGAGCACCCCCCCCCCGCCACTGACCCGCCTGCGCGTGCTGCTACCGGGCCTCGGATTCGCCCTGTTTGCCGCGGTTGTGGCCCAGGGTATCCACCTGGTCACCCCGGCGGTGCCCGCGCTTACCTGGGCCGTTCTGCTGGGCATCATCGCCGCCAATGTTCCGGCAACCTCGCGAATCCTGCGCGGGATCGGGGCACCGGGGATCGCATTTGCCGCCAAAAAGCTGATGCGGCTGGGCATCGTGCTCCTGGGCCTCAAACTGAGCATCGTGGATGTCGCGGGCCTCGGCTGGCCCACCCTCCTGGTGGTGGTCGGGATCGTCATCCTCACCTTTATCGGGACCCTCTACGGCGGCAAGCTCCTGCGGCTCCCCGGCGACCAGCCCCTGCTGATGGCCGCCGGTTTTGCCATCTGCGGTGCCTCGGCAATCGGCGCGATGAGCGCGGCCACCGGTGCCAAGAGCCGGGATGCGGTCGCCCCGGTCGCGATGGTCACCCTGTGTGGGACCCTGGCGATCGCGGTGCTCCCGCTGGCCGGACACCTGATCGGGCTGAACCCAACCGAGTTCGGCTTCTGGGTGGGTGCGAGCGTGCACGATGTGGGACAGGTGGTGGCCACCGCCCAGACCGCGGGGGCGAGCGCCCTGGCCATCGCGGTGGTGGTCAAGCTGACCCGGGTGATCCTGCTGGCCCCGATGGTGACCGGCACCGCGCTGGTCGTTCGTGCCCGGGAACGACGCAACTCGACGCCCCAGGAATCCCCGGTCTCGGCGAGCCTCCCGCCGATCCTGCCCCTGTTTGTCGCCGGCTTTTTGCTGATGATTGTGCTGCGCAGCTTCGATCTGGTGGCCCCGGGCATCCTGGACATTGCCGCCCAGGCGCAGGACTGGCTGCTGGCCCTGGCCCTGTTCTCCCTCGGTGCCGGCGTGCGCGTGGGTGAACTGCGGCGCGGGGGCGCGCGGACCGCGCTTTTGGCGCTGGCGTCCTGGGTGTTGATCGCGCTGCTCGCCCTCGCCGCCGTCTGGCTGCTCCAGCCCGGCGCGTAGGCCCGGCACCGCGTAGCCCCGAAAACGCAAAATCCGGGCGCCCCATCGGCACCCGGATTTCACGGAATGTCGGGAAAGCTAGCTCTTTTCGGCCAGGGCCTTGTCCAGGGCCGCGCGAATGTCGTCGAGGCGGGTGAGCTGGAGCGGCTCGTTATCCACGAAGATGGACGGGGTGCCCTGCAGCCCGAAACGGGTCGCGGCATCCAGGTCCTCCTTGACCCGCGCCTCGGTGGCCGGGTCGGCGATGGCCGCATCATAGGCGGCCATGTCCAGGCCCAGCTGCTCGGCATAACCGCGGAAGACCGATGCCTGCGACTCTGCCTTGTGGCTCCACTCCTCCTGCGTCTCGAAGAGCTTGTTGTACATCGCCTCAAGCTTGTCCTGGCGGGCCGCGGCCTCGGCGGCGAGGGCGGCGGGGCCGGAGTTGGGGTGTCCGTTCAGCGGGAAGTAGCGCAGCACAAAGGTGATCTTGCCCGCGTAGTCCTTCCGGACCTGCTCCATATACGGGTGCACCGCCGCGCAGGCCTCGCACTCGAAATCGAGGAACTCGGTGAGCACCACGGCGTCGGGACCGGCATCATCGAGGCGGTGGCTGTTTTCGGCGACAACGGACACACCGTTGGAGGCGGAGGGAGACGCTATCTCCTTTTTCTCGAACGGTTTTGCGATTACCAGGTACACCACCCCCGCCGCAATAAGAAGGAGGGCGACAACGGCAATCTGAATTCGAGTACTGGTACGCATCGAGACCCGAGCCTAGCCGAAAATCCGGCCGAAAACACGAAGGCGGCCAGCGCGGACAAAAGTCCACCCTGACCGCCTGGCGATCGTCACGACGCCGGGAACCTACTTCCCGAGGGAGAGATCCTTGGGGATCTCGAAGTCACTCGGGTTGAGTTCCTCGACGTTGACGTCCTTGAAGGTGAGCACCCGAACGGACTTCACGAAACGGTCCGAACGGTAAATATCCCACACCCAGACATCGTTCATCGTGATCTCAAAATAGAAATCGTGCTCGGTGTCCTGACGCACCAGGGTTACCTCGTTGGCGAGGTAGAACCGGCGCTCGGTCTCGATCACATACTTGAACTGGGAAACCACATCGCGATACTCGCGGTACAGGGCGAGCTCGACCTCGCGGTCGTAGTCCTCAATCTCGTCATCATCCATGGTGTCTCTATCCTAGACGCTTTCGGGTGTTGTGTATGCGCCGAGCCACGTGGCGCGGTGCTGCGCGGTCAGGCCGTGTTCACGCACGGCGGTGAGGTGAGCGGGCGATCCGTACCCCTTATTTCCGGACCATCCATATTCGGGATGGGAGGCGTCATGCTCCTGCATCAGGGTGTCCCGCTCGACCTTGGCGATGATCGAGGCGGCAGCCACCGAGACGCAGTCGCGGTCGGCCTTGACCCGAGTACGCACATCCAACGGAGATGCCAGCCCCGGGGAGAGCCAGTCGTGGGACCCATCCAGCAGGATCGTGGCCCCGGCGACATCGGCCCCGGCCTCATGCAGGATTCCCAACGCGCGCTTGCCGGCCAGAGCCAGCGCGGGCACGATGCCGATCCGGTCCACCTCGGCGGCGCTGGCCATCCCCACCGCGTGCAGCGGTGCCCAGGCGCGCACCAGCGGTTCCAGCACCGTGCGCTTCTTCTCGCTGACCAGCTTGGAATCGCGCAGGCCCTCGGGGGGCATGCCCAGGCCCGGCACAAACACGGCCATGCCCACGGCGACGGGGCCGGCGATCGCGCCGCGACCCACCTCATCGCATCCGATGATCAGCCGCGAACCGGTCGCCAAAAACTGCGTTTCCACCTCGTCGGTGGGTAATACTGCGGGCATTACTTCTTTTCTACGCCGTTGAACACGTCGGGATAGTTGCCCAGGCCGCTCCAGCGGTCAAAGGGCCAGGTGATCACGAAGGCTCGACCCACTACGTTCTTGATCGGCACAAACCCCTTAGTGGGGCCGTCCTGGTTGAAGCGGGAATCCAGCGAGTCATAGCGGTTGTCCCCCATGACCCACAGGCTGTCCGGGGGCACGGTGACCTTGAAGTTCACGCCGGAGACGCTCTGGTTTCCGTTGAGCTTCACATAGGGCTCGTCCAGGGGAACCCCGTTGACGGTCATCTGGCCGAGCGCGTTACAGCACTCGATCACGTCGCCCGGGAGACCGATCACCCGCTTAATCAGGTGATCGTTGTTATCGGGTGAGGCCAGTCCCACCAGCGAGAGGAACCATTCCCCGGCACCCACCAGCGCATTGGCCGGCTGCTGCTTGGGGGTAACCGGCAGCCATCCACCCGGGTCGCGGAAAACCACGACGTCACCGTGCTGAAGGGGCACCACGTTGGGCACCAACTCGTTCACCAGGATGCGGTCGTTGACCTGCAGCGTGTTCTCCATCGACCCCGAGGGGATGTAGAACGAGCGCACCAGGAAGGTTTTCACCAGGAAGGACGCCAGGATCGCGATAACCACAATGACCGCAAGATCGCGGACGAAGTACCATCCACCGCGCTTCTTGGTAGCGCGCTTATTACGTCGCGAGGGTAGATTCTCCCCCGCCAGAATGCTATCTGTCATTTAACCGCCCGAGCTCCCCACCAGCATAGCGGTGGGGAGCTCGGTTATTCTGACGGCTTGCCGTGAGAGATATGAAGCAGCGCTTAGAAGTCGCGCTTCTCCTTGATCTTCGCCTTCTTACCGCGCAGCTCGCGCAGGTAGTACAGCTTGGCGCGACGGACGTCACCGCGGGTGACAACCTCGAGCTTCTCGATTACCGGGGAGTGCACCGGGAAGGTACGCTCCACGCCAACCTGGAAGCTGACCTTGCGGACCGTGAAGGTCTCGCGAACGCCGTCACCCTGGCGACGGATAACCGCACCCTGGAAGACCTGGACACGAGAGCGGGTGCCCTCGATGATGTTTACGTGAACCTTGACGGTGTCACCGGGGCGGAAGGAGGGGATGTCCGCCTTCAGCGATGCTGCATCGACTGCGTCGAGGATATGCATTTTAGTTCGCTCTCTGTACCCGCCACAGGTCGACTACGAAAATAGGAATTTAACGAATGGTGTGTATCCGCGAGGATGCCGGCTCCCCTGTGGCAGAGCGTGGCCGCGGCACAAGGGGTAATTATGTCACACTTCCGCACACGCACTCAACTTGAGTGAGTGCGGGCGCGGACTAGGAGTCGCGCGGGCGCTCCTCGATCACGATGTACTCGCCGTCGTCCTCGAATCGCGGCCCATTCGCGCCGGGCTGACCGTTTGCGCCGGGCTGCTGCTGGGCGAGGCGCTCAAACTCGGCCATGGCCTCCCGGGTGCGCACCGCGGCCTCGCGGAACAGTCGCCAGATGGAGTACCAGAGCGCCCCGAGTCCGGCGATGACCCCGAGCACACCAAACAGTGCCATCGAGGGGCCGAAGATCCCGAATCCGATGATGGTTGCGTGCCAGATCGCCAGCACGGCCACATCGCCCCGCTCCAGTGCCCGCTGTCGGCGCACCTGAGCACGACCGTAGATCAGCAGGGTCACGGCGAGCAGCGCGATAAACAGCACGGGCATCGTGAACAGGAGCCCGAGGAAGTCCCAGCCGTTGTTGTTGCCGTCGAAAATCACCCAGCCCAGTAGTGGCCACAGCGGCAGAAGCACCACGGCCAGGAACATCCAGCGAAGGAAAACACGACGAACGAACATACCTCCAGAATACGGTGTTCGCCCCGTGGAGGATATGCCCGGGCATCGTTCCCGAGGATGATTTCGCGAGGGGCGTAGCAGCCTATACCGCCGGCTCGGGCAGGATGATGGGTTCGGTTCCGGGGTTGCGATGAGCACCGGGCTCGGCGGAGGGTTCCGATCCGGCGGGACTCCCGGCACGCTCCCCTGCCGACACCGACGCGGTTCCCGCCAGTCGAACCCGGAGCAGACGCAGGGCGAACTGGATCATCGGCCCGATGCCCAGGGCGAAGATCACGGTACCCACCCCCAGGCCACCGCCGAGAGCCCAGCCACCCAGGGCCACGATCACCTCGATGGATCCACGCACCTTCCAGATCTTCCAGCCGGTGCGGGCGGTCACCCCGGTCATCAGCCCGTCGCGGGGGCCGGGGCCCAGCCCCGCCCCGATATAGAGGGCGCTGGAGAGGGCCAGGAGTACCATTGCGGCGACAAACAGGACGATCCGCACCGGGAACGATTCGATCGGCGGGAGCAGGGTCAGGGCGAAACCGGCGACCGGGCCCACCGTCAGCGCGTTGACCAGTGTCCCGATTCCGGGCTTCTGGCGCAGCGGAATCCACAGCAGCATGATCAGGAAACTGAGGATGAGCACACTGAGGCCGAACTCGATGCCCGTGCGCACCGAGAAGCCCTGCGAGAGCACGTCCCAGGGCGAGAGGCCGAGATCCGCACGGACAAACAGGGCGATCGCGATGCCATAGCCGGCCAGCCCGACCAGAAGTCGGGTGGTGCGCAGGAGCGGATGGGTGCCGGTGAGGAGGTGGTGCATGGGGTCCTTCTTTAACGAGATACCCGGGCAGGCACCCGGGGAGAATCCCATCGTCCGCCAAATTGGCACCCCTCAACAGTGCCACATCGGATAAAGTGGCACCATGTCACCAGCCACGCCGCCCCCGGTCTCCCCCAGCAGGCTCGTCCGCGCGCTCGGCGACTGGCAGCGCCCGGACCAGCCCACCTATCGGGCCCTGGCCGCGCGCATCCGGCTCCTGCTGCTGGATGGACGCCTCGCGGCCGACACCCGTCTCCCCGCCGAACGCGATCTGGGAACGCGGTTGGGCCTCAGCCGCAACACGATTGCCGCGGCCTATGCGGCCCTGCGTGAGGCCGGGTATGTGACCAGCGTGCGCGGATCGGGCTCACGGCTGTGCCTGCCCGGCGGCGAACGCGGCGAGAGCGACCTCCTGCGCACCAGCGCCATCGACTTTCGACGCGCCACCTTCACCGCCTACCCGGGTATCACCGACCTGTATGCCGAGGCGGTCGAGCGCCTCCCCGATCACATCAACGAGTCCGGCTACGACATCCACGGCCTGCCGATGCTGCGCGAGGCGATTGCCGCGCACTATGTGGGGCGCGGCATCCCCACCACCCCCGAGCAGATCATCGTGACCAGCGGTGCCCAGCACGCGATGCACCTGGTGACCCACGCGCTCATCCGGCCCGGAGAACGGGTCCTGATCGAGCACCCCAGCTATGCACATGCCTTCGACACCCTGGCCGCCGGGGGCGCACGCCTGCTCCCTCTCCCGATCGAACCCGAGGGGTGGGACGTCGCGGCCGCGACCGAACTCCTGCGCCGCGCCCGTCCCAGCGCCGCGTACATCATGCCGGACTTCCAAAACCCCAGCGGGGCGAGCCTGGCCGAGGAGGATCGCCACGCCCTCGTGCGGGCGGCCGCGCAGGCGGGCACCACCCTGATCGTCGACGAAACCACGTCCTGGCTCGACATCGACCGAGGCGAACGCACCGGGCTCGCCGCGCTCTCCCGCGATGTGGTGACCCTCGGCTCGCTGGGCAAGGTGGTGTGGGGCGCGATGCGGATCGGCTGGATTCGCGCGCCCCGGCCGCTCGTCGACCGGATTCTCGCGGTTCGATCCGGGGTGGATCTGGGCACCGCGATCCTGGAACAGATCGTCGCAACCCTCGCCCTGCGCGATATCGACGCCGTGCTGGGGTTCCGCCGGACCCAGCTGCGTGACAGCCGCGATCACCTGGTCGGGCTGCTGAACGAACACTTCCCCGAGTGGAACACGCACGTGGTCAACGGAGGCATGTCGCTGTGGCAGCACACCGGAACCATCTCGACCCTGGCCCTGGCCGATGCCGCCCGCGCCGAGGGACTGGCGATCATCCCCGGGACCCGCTTCGGGGTGGACGGAGCCTTCGACAACTACCTCCGCCTGCCCTTCGGCTACACCAACGCCGACCTCACCGACGGTGTTTTGGCGCTGCGCCGAGCGGCCGATGCGGTGGGTTCGCCGAGCGCCCAGCGCCGGGTGTTCGAGCCGGTGGTGTAGCTCACCCCTGACCGTGGATCGCTGTTTCCGCGCGGCCATATGCGTGAGTGGGGTGGATCCTGCGAGAATGGATGCATGATTGAACTGCGCACCCCCGAAGAGATCGAGCAGATGCGTCCGGCCGGACGCTTCGTGGCCGAGGTCCTGACCGCCCTGGAGGAGAAGGCCGCGGTGGGTGTGAACCTGCTGGAGCTGGACGAGCTGGCCCATAAGATGATCCGGGACCGCGGTGCCGAGTCCTGCTACATCGACTATCACCCCTCGTTCGGCGCCAGCCCGTTTGGCAAGGTGCTGTGCACCTCGGTGAATGACGCCGTGCTGCACGGCCTGCCCCACGACTATGTGCTCCAGGATGGTGACCTGCTGAGCGTCGACTTCGCCGCCTCGGTGAACGGTTGGGTGTCCGACTCGGCGCTGTCGCTGATCGTGGGGACCGAGCGTCCCGAGGATCGCCACCTGATCGAGATCACCCAGAACGCCCTGGAGGCCGGCATCGCCCAGGCGGTGGTGGGCAACAAGATGGGTGACATCTCCAACGCGATCGGCGCGGTTGCCACCGTCGCCGGGCTGAAGATCAACACCGACTTCGGCGGTCACGGCGTGGGTCGCACCATGCACGGCGAGCCGCACGTGCCCAATAAGGGCCGCCCCAACCGTGGATTCCCGCTGCGCGAGGGCCTGGTCATCGCGATCGAGCCGTGGTTCCTGCACACCACCGACAAGCTGGTCACCGACGCCGATGGCTGGACCCTGCGCTCGGCCGACGGCTCGCGCGGTGCGCACCAGGAGCACACCGTGGCGATCACCGCCGACGGTCCGATCATCCTCACCGCCCGCGACTAGCGGACCCTCCCAGCGCCCCGGCCTGTGCTCGCACGGCCGGGGCGTTCCGCGTGCGGATGGGCCTAGCCGCGGCGTGCCCGCGCCACCGCCCCACCATCGTCGACGTGGTGGCGCAGCGCGAAGAGCAGATCCGCGCGGGCGTGGGCATCCTCCAGGTCTCGGCCGAGCAGGGACTCGACCCGCTGGATCTGACGCCGCACCGCGTTTCGATGCAGATGCAGGGCGCGGGCCGCACGATCCCAGCCGCCATTATTGAGCAGCCAGGTGTAAAGGGTACCGATCAGCTCGGCGGAGTCCGGGGCCTCCAACAGCGGTTCGAGCACCGCGTGGGCGAACCGGTCGGAGAGGTCGGCGGGGATCAGCGCACCCAGGCTGCGCAACTCCTCCCCCGCCACAATCGACCGCTCGGCCTCCCGTGCCCGCGGCAGCAGCAGCTCGGCCTCACGTACCGCGGTCGCGACCTCCTGCACGGGATACCCGGCGCTGATCCCGGCGATCCATCCGCGACGCTCAAGCGCCCGCAGCACCTCGGTACCGGGCACCTCGGCGACCAGCGCGCGCAGGGATCCCGCACGCTCATCCACAAACGGGGTGTCCAGCGCCAGCCGCCACCAGAGCAGGTCGGCGGGGCGCGCGGGTTCGCCGTTCTTGGCCACCGCGACCACCGTGTGCACGCGGCGGGAGGACCCCGCGTTCAGCGCGGTGGCGACCAGACGTGCCCAGCGCTCAACACCCGCCGGGTCGATCGGGACGCCGTCCACCAGAAGTAGCATCATCAGCTGATCCAGGGCGATGGTCTGTGAGCGAGGCAGACCCTTGGCCACCCGAATCAGATCGGCGGCGAGCGAGAAGCCGGTGCGGTCCTCGCTCAGCACGTGGTCCTTAACCAGCACCAACACGGTGTCCCGCACCGCGCGCTGTCCCTCCTCGGTGATCCGCCGGGCCACCAGCTCGCGCCCGTCCTCGGTCACCCCAAACACCATGCCCTCGCCGGCATCCAGCAGCGCATCGGCCTGGGCAAACAGCGGCGCCTCGGGGTCACTCCCGCCCGCCGAGAGCACGTCCGTCCCCTCGCGCAGCAGCACGCGGGAACCGGTTTCGGTGGCCAGAACTTCGATCACCCGTCGCTCGGGCTGTGCCCGCAGCACGGCCGCCGTGAGCCGGCGCGCGAGCGTGCTGACGGTCTGCAATCCGCGCACCCTCAACCGCTCCAGCTCGGCGGCAAAGTGGGCGGTGACCTGCACAAACGGGACCGCGCGATCCACCCGCACCAGCGGCAATCCGATCCGATGACACGCGTCGATCAGCGGCCCGGGCACCTCGCGATACACCGGCTCGACCCCGAAGCCCAGCGCCGAGATCCCGCTCGCACGCAGCCGGCTCACGTAGGTATCGAGGGCGCTCTCGGTCTGCGGGAGGCCGAGTCCGGTGATCAGCAGCAGCTCATACCCGGAGAGGTATGTGCCGGGCTCCTCGAGCTCCACGACCGCGCAGTGGGTGATCACGATATCCGCGGGGTCCGTGTCGCCGGGCACGAGCAGCGTGAGTCCCAGCTCGGGTGCGGCGAGCAGCGTGCCCAGCGACACACCGGTGGGCCGCGGCGGTGCCCCCGCCGGACGCGCGGTGCCGGTGGACGGGAAATCTGGCGACATGAACCCTCCTCGCGGGATAAATCATCCTATCTACCCCTAATTCGGGATAGTTTACACACGTACCGGCCGGGATTTCCTGGCTAGCCTGACCGATAAGCAATGACGCGGCACCACCCCCGGGCCGCGTTCCCCCACACACTTTCGGGAGGACAACGTGGTCCTGGACTATATCGTGATCGCGGTCTATATGATCGTGATCCTCGGCGTCGGCTACTGGGGCCTGCGCCGCTCCAAAACCAAGAGCGACTACCTGGTGGCCGGTCGCCGCCTGGGCACATTCATGTACTCGGGTGCCCTCTCGGCCATCGTGCTGGGTGGAGCTTCCACCGTGGGAGGCATCGGCCTCGGCTACACCCACGGACTCTCCGGCGCCTGGCTCGTGGTGGCCATCGGCCTGGGCATCCTGGTGCTCAGCGCATTCTTTGCCAAGCGGATCGTCAAGCTCAAGGTCTACACGGTCACCGAGATGCTGGACCTGCGCTACGGCGGCAACTCGGGCCTGATCTCCGGCGTGGTGATGTTCCTCTACACACTCATGCTCACGGTGACCTCGACCCTCGCCTACGCCACGATCTTCCACGTGCTGTTCGGGATTCCCAACATCGCCGGCATCGCGATCGGCGGCACCGTGGTGATCGCCTACTCGGTGATGGGTGGCATGTGGTCGATCACGCTGACCGATGTCGTTCAGTTTGTGATCAAGACCGTCGGCATCCTCTTCCTGCTCCTGCCGATCTCCCTCGCCCACGCCGGCGGATTCAGCGGGATGGGTGAGCGCCTGGCCGACTCCTTCTTCTCCCCCTGGTCCATCGGCGGGGCCACGATCATCACCTACATCGTGGTGTACACCCTCGGCCTGCTGATCGGTCAGGACATCTGGCAGCGTGTGTTCACCGCCCGCACCCCGAAGATCGCAACCCGCGGCGGCCTGGCCTCGGGCATCTACTGCCTGATCTACGGCATCGCCGGAGCCCTGATCGGCATGGCCACCCGCGTGCTCTACCCCCACCTGGAATCCCCCGATGCGGCGTTTGCCACCATCGTGCAGGACGCCCTGCCCCCGGGGGTACGCGGACTCGTGCTGGCCGCGGCCCTGGCGGCGATGATGTCCACGGCGAGCGGGGCGCTGATCGCCTCGGCCACCGTGCTCACCTCGGATATCTTCCCTCGAATTCGGGCGATCTTCAGGCCCGGCACCGAGAGCTTCTCGCAGACCGGATCGCTCGTGGTCTACCGGGTCGCGATCCTGGTGCTCGGGATCGGCACCGTGGGTATCGCCTCGGCCGTGGACAGCGTGGTCGCCGCGCTCACCATCGCCTACAACATCCTGGTCGGCGGCCTGTTTGTCTCGATCCTCGGCGGGCTGATCTGGAAGCGCGGCACCCGGCTCGGCGCCTGGGCCAGCATCCTGACCGGCACGGTCGCGGTGGTCATCACGATGTTTGCCACCGACATTCTGGCCAATGAGCCGATCTACTTCGGCCTGGGCATCAGCCTGGTCACCTACGTCGTGGTGAGCCTGCTGACCAAGCCCACCGAGCCCGAGATCATGACCGAGTGGTCGCGCCGACTCTCGGCGAGCGACAGTGAGGACATCAACGTGTCCCACCCGGAGACGGCGACCATCCGCTTCGACCCGCACGCCCACTAATTCCTCGTTTCTTGCACCTCCGCAACACCCGCGAAAGGACACACCATGTCTGCACACCCGCACCTTCCCGCATCACTGAGCGCCAACGCCGCGCGCGTGGTGGAAAACGGCTTCACCGGACCGGTGAACTCCGCCCTGGTTCCCCGCTACAGCGGCCCGGCGACCTTCGCCCTGCTGCCGGGCATCGAGACCGTCGAGCACGCCGACGTGGCGATCCTCGGCGCCCCCTGGGATGCCGGAGTTTCGTTCCGCTCGGGGGCGCGGTTTGGTCCCGAGCACATTCGTTCGGCCAGCCGACTGCTGCGTCCCTATAACCCGGCCCTGGATGTGTCCCCCTTTGCCGGCATGCAGGTTGTGGACGCCGGGGATGTGGCGCTCAACCCGTTCAACATTCCCGAGGCGCTTGGCGTGCTCCAGGACACCGCAACCTCGCTGGTGCGTGGCGGCACCTCGCTGGTGACCCTGGGCGGGGACCACACGCTGGCCCTCCCGCTGCTGCGTTCGGTGGCCGCGGTGCACGGCCCGGTCGCGCTGCTGCACTTCGATGCCCACCTGGACACCTGGGACACCTACTTCGGGGCCGAATACACCCACGGCACCCCGTTCCGGCGGGCGGTCGAGGAGGGCATCGTGGACACCGAGGCCATCTGCCACGTGGGCACCCGCGGTCCGCTCTACGGACACCGTGACCTTGAGGAGGACCGCCGCTTCGGCTTCGGGATCCTCACCTCCGCCGACGTCTTCCGCCGGGGCGTGGATGAGATTGTGGCCCGGCTGCGCGAGCGCGTGGGGAACCGGCCGCTGTACGTCTCGATCGACATCGACGTACTGGACCCCGCCCATGCACCCGGTACCGGAACACCCGAGGCGGGTGGGCTCACCAGCCGCGAACTGCTGGAGATTCTGCGTGGCCTGGCCGGGCTGAACATCGTCGGGGCCGACGTGGTGGAGGTCGCCCCCGCCTATGATCACGCCGACATTACCGGGGTTGCCGCCTCCCACGTGGCGTATGATCTGGTGTCGCTGCTCGCGCTGCGCGACGGCGGAAAGGGAACCCGATGAGCACCCCCGAATCCCAAAGCCCCGGGCCGATTCTCGACGATGGCGCGGCCCCGGAACCTCGCGCCGCCAAACGGGACGCCGACCGCCCCAGAATCGGCGGGGACGTGACCCTGGAAACCCTGCGCGCACTCGGTGCCCGCGCGGTGGTGGGCCTGCCCGGCCAGCACGCGCTGGGCCTGTTTGACGCGCTGCGCCGCAGCGACCTGCACTATCTGAGCTCCCGGGTCGAGAACAACGCGGGCTTCATGGCCGACGGGCTGGCCCGGGTTTCGGGATCGGTCGCCCCGCTGCTGCTCTCCACCGGACCCGGCGCGCTCACCTCGCTCGCGGCGCTGCAGGAGGCCGCGGCCTCCTCGATTCCGGTGCTGGCGATCTCCGCGCAGATCCCCGTGGCCGGACTCGGCGGCGGGAGGCACGGCTACCTGCACGAGCTGCCCGATCAGTCGGCCTCGTTCCGCGGGGTCGTGAAGTCCACCTTTACCGTACGCACCCTGGCGCAGATTCCCTCGGCGCTCACCGCCGCCTGGGAGCTCGCGCTGGAGGCCCCGGCGGGCCCAACCATGGTGGAGATTCCCGAGGACATTCTGCTCGCCGATGCCGCCGATCTGGTGCCCCCTGTGCGGGCGATCGCGCCGCAGGTGCGCGCCCATGCGCCGCGTCCCGAGCTGGTCGAGGCCGCGGCCGAGGCCCTGGCCGGTGCTCACAATCCGGTGATCCTCGCCGGTGGCGGGGTGGTCCGAGCCGGCGCGCGGGACGAGCTGCGCGCGGTGGCCGAGGCGCTGCAGGCCCCGGTGGTCACAACCTTCGGCGGCAAAAACGCCTTCGACTGGGCGCACCCGCTGTCGGCGCGATCCTGGCTGGAGGACATCGCGGTGACCGAGTTCCTCGAGGCGGCAGACGTCCTCCTGGTGGTGGGCAGCGGGCTCGGCGAAACCTCGAGTAACTATCACACGTTTGCCCCCGGCGGCCGGGTGATCCACATCGAGGCCGATCTCGGTAAGGTCACCTCCAATCACGCGGGGCTGGGCATCCACGCCGATGCAAAACTCGCGCTGGGGGCGCTGGCCACGGCGCTGAGTACCGGCGAGATCACCTCTCGCTCGGTGCGTGAGGAACGGGTGCGCGGCCGGATCGACGGGCTGCTCGACACCGTGCTCGCCCGTCTCGACGCCCAGAGCCTCGGGGCCGAACGCGCACTGATCGATGCGCTGCGCCGCGCGGTGCCCGATAATGTCAACACCTACTGGGATATGACGATCCTCGCCTACTGGGCCTGGTCGGCCTGGGATCCGCGCGGCGGGGAGTTTGCCAGCGCGCAGGGATCCGGCGGCCTGGGCTACGGGTTCCCGGCGGCGATCGGGGCGGCGTTTGGGCACCGGGTCGACGGCACCGACGCGCCCGTGCTCGCGGTCTCCGGAGACGGCGGCGCGCTCTACGGGATCGCCGAGCTGGCCACGCTCAAGCAGCACAACCTCAACGTCACCTGGCTGATCATCGACGACGGAGGGTACGGGATCCTGCGCGAGTATATGACCGGTGCCTTCGGCGCGGCCACCGCCACCGAGCTGGCCCGGCCCGACTATGTGGCCCTCGCCGAGGCGTTTGGGATCCCCGCCGAGCTCGTACAGCCTGAAAACCTGGCCGGGGCGATCGAGGTGGCCCTGGCGGCTCCGGGCCCGCGGGTAATCGTGGTGCCCACGGTCCTCGGACTGTTCGCCCCGACCCACCTGGACCGGCTGGCGTAGCTCGCAACACAAAAGTCCCCGACACCGCTGGGTGTCGGGGACTTCTTGGTTGGTCTTAGCGCTGCTCGGGCGGGAGCAGATCCGGGCGCACGCGACGGGTGCGCTCCACCTGCTGCTCGTGGCGCCACTTATCTACCGCGCCGTGGTTGCCCGAGAGTAGCACCGGGGGCACCTCACGCTCGCGCCAAACCGAGGGCTTGGTGTAGCTGGGGTATTCCAGCAGGCCGTCCTCGTGGGACTCCTCGACCAGGGACTCGGGGTTACCCACCATGCCGGGGATCAGGCGACCGATGGCCTCGATCATCGCCAGCACGGCGACCTCGCCGCCGTTCAGCACGTAATCACCGAGGCTCACCAGACGCACGCGCGCCTGGGTTGCGGTGTGGTCAAACACGCGCTGGTCGATGCCCTCATAGCGTCCGCAGCCGAACACCAGCGCGGGCTCCAGGCTCAGTTCACGCGCCATCTTCTGATCGAAGACCTCACCCGCGGGCGAGGGGAAGATCACCAGCGGCGAATCCTCGGAAGCAACGGCATCGGCCCCCAGAATGGAGTCCAGGGCTTCACCCCAGGGCTCGGGCTTCATGACCATGCCGGCGCCACCGCCGTAGGGGGTGTCGTCCACGGTACGGTGCCGATCATGAGCGTGATCGCGCAGGTTGTGTACGTTCATGTCGATCAGCCCCGACTGGCGGGCCTTGCCCAGCAGCGAGACGTTGAGCACGTCGAAGTACTCCGGGAAGATGGAGACGATATCGATCTTCACGGCGCTACTCCGCGGGGGTTGCGGGCGATTCGGTACCGTCCGAAGCGTCGTCTTTGGACGTCTCGGCGACGGTGTCCTCGGCGGCGGCTTCCTCGGCAGGAGCCTCCTCAGCAGAAGCCTCCTCGGCCGCGATCTCCGCCAGGTCCTCAAAGAGGCCCATCGGCGGGGTCACCACGATAAAGCCCTGCTCCACGTTGACCTCGGGCACAATCGCCGAGACAAACGGAACCATGACCTCGCCCGAGGCCGCCTTCACGATCAGCAGATCCTGGGCGGGCATGTGCTCGATCCGGGCGATGGTCCCGACCTCCACGCCGTCGCGCATCACGCGCAGACCGGCGAGCTGGTGGTCGTACCAGGCGTCGGGTTCGTCGTTATCGGGTGCCTCGTCGGCGTCGATCCAGAGGATCGCCTTGACCAGGGTTTCCGCCTCGTTGCGGTCCTCGACACCCTTTAAGAATGCAACCGCATGACCGTTGTACCAGCGCAGCTCGGCAAGCTCAATCGTCTTGCCGTGCCACTTCGAGCCGGTGGGCACCTGCAGGGTGAACACGGCTCCGGGGGTAAACCGGTGTGCGGGATCGTCGGTGTACAGCTCTACCTTGAGGGCTCCCTTGAGCCCATGTGCCTTCGTCAGCCGGCCGACACGCAGCTGATTACTCTTCGGCTTTACTCCGCGATTCATCTCAGGCAGCGGTGTCGACAACGTCAACCCGTACCCGGGAGTCACCGGCGAGAGAATTTACCAGGGTGCGCAACGACTTCGCGGTGCGACCCGAGCGGCCGATCACGCGGCCGAGATCCTCGGGGTTCACACGAACCTCGAGGATCTCGCCGCGCGTCGTGCTCTTCGCCGCGACCTGGACGTCTTCCGGGTGGTCAACGATCCCCTTAACGAGGTGTTCCAGAGCGGTGGAGAGCAAAGTTACGCCGTTTCTTCTTCGGTTGCAGTCTCAGCAGCAGCCTCGGTCTCCTCGACCTTGGCGGGTGCCTTCTCGGTCTTGGGCTTCAGGACCGGCTTCTTCTTTGCGTCGAAGACGTAGGGAGCCTTGGCTTCCTTGACCTTGACGGTCGAGACGGCGTCCTTGTCGCCCTTGAACTTGCCCCAGTCACCGGTCAGCTTCAGCAGAGCGGCAACCTGCTCGGTCGGCTGTGCGCCAACGGAGAGCCAGTACTGGGCACGGTCCGAGTCGATCTCGATGAACGAGGGCTCTTCGGTGGGGTGGTACTTACCGATCTCCTCGATCACGCGACCGTCGCGCTTGGTGCGCGAGTCGGCAACGACGACACGGTAGTAGGGTGCACGGATCTTACCCATGCGCTTGAGACGAATCTTGACAGCCACAATTCTCCTGTGTGTTTAGTGTGGTGAACTGGTGCCGAGCGCGTGGGGTGCACACGCGGCGAAAGCTCTAATGGGGTCTGAGTGGGCGGATAGAGGGTCGGCCACACACGGACTCAAACACCTATTCTGTCAGAAATCGACGCATCCGGGTAATCCATCTCGCACGCGTGTCAGAATTGAACCCCATCCCCCGCCCGCGCAGAAAGAATCGATGCCCGTGCCCACTGAGTTTGCACCGTCGCCCGAGGTGGCCTCCGCCGCGGTATCACCCGCGGTTCCCTCGATTCCCTTTGCCCGGTCGGCACGCGGAACCGTGGGATTGGAATGGGAACTGACCCTGGTCGATCCGGCCACCGGCGCCCCGGTATCCCGGGCCCCCGAGGTGCTGGCGGCCCTCGCCGCGCCGGACGGAACCCCGCACCCCTTTATTACCGGCGAGCTGCTGCTCAACACGGTCGAGCTGGTGAGCAATGTCCACACCACCGTGCCCGCGGCCATTGATGATCTGCGCGGCCAGCTGGCTGAGCTGCGTGTGGTCTGTGACTCCCTGGGAATCGACCTGATCGCCTCCGGCTCGCACCCGTTTGCGCAGTGGCAGGATCAACCGATCACCCCCAAACCGAGGTACGAGAAGCTGATCGACCGCACCCGGTGGTGGGGGCGCAACATGATGATCTGGGGTGTGCACGTGCACGTGGGCGTCGAGCATGCCGAGCGCGCGCTCCCCCTGCTCGACGGGCTCCTCACCTACTCCCCCCACCTCCAGGCGCTCTCGGCGTCGAGCCCGTTCTGGGCCGGGGTGGACACCGGCTATGCCTCCAACCGCTCGCTGATGTTCCAGCAGCTGCCCACCGCCGGGATCCCCCAGCAGTTCACCCGCTGGTCGGAGTTTGAGGCGTATGTGGCCGATATGACCCGCACCGGGATCATCGAGGATCACAGCGAGGTGCGCTGGGATCTGCGTCCCTCCCCGCGCTGGGGCACGATCGAGCTGCGCTCCTGCGATGCCGCGTCCACCCTCACCGAGTTCGGGGCGATTGCCGCCCTCGCCCACTGCCTGAGCGATGTCCTGACCACCCGGCTCGATGCCGGCGAGGAACTCACGGTCCTCCAGCCCTGGTTTGTGCGCGAGAACAAGTGGCGCGCGGCCCGCTACGGGCTGGAGGCCGAGCTAATTATCAACGCCGAAGGCGACGAGCGTCTGGTCACCGATCACCTGCGCGAACTGGTCACCGACCTCGCCCCCGTGGCCGAGCGCCTGGGCTGCGCCGCCGAGCTGGCCTCGATCCCCGGGATCCTGGATGCCGGGGGAAGCTACCAGCGCCAGCTGCGGGTCGCCGCCGAAAACGACGGCGACCTGCGGGCGGTGGTGGCGAACCTGGCGGCGGAGTTGCGCGGCTAAGCGGCCAGGACGCGCTCGGCCTCGCGCCTTGCCGGATCGCGCAGCACCAGGGCAACCATCAGCGCGATGACCAGGAGCACCAGCATCACCACAAAGCTGACCCGCACGCTGGTGGCGTCGGCGATCGCGCCGAGTGCGGGACCCATCAGCCCACCGAAGGACAGCGTGAGTCCCAGGGTGACGCCGCTGGCCAGGCCGATCCGATTGGGCAGGAACGCGTGCGAGAGCGTGACCTGCGGAGAGAACGGCAGGAACAGGGCGATGCCGAGGACCGCGGTCGCGACCACGGCGACCGGGGCGCTCGGTGCCAGCACGATGCCTAACATTGCCAACACCGCCAGCGCATACCCGGCGCGCACCACCCGCAGGCGGCCGAACCGGTCGGCAAGGAAGCCGCCGATCAGGGTGCCCGCGGCCCCGGCGGCGGGGAACACCGTCAGGGCGATCGAGGCCTCGGCGGCGGAAATCCCGAAGCGCTGGATGCCGTACAGGGTAATGAACGAGCTGGTGCCGATATAGGCGACCGACCAGCAGGCCAGCACCGCAACCAGCACACCAAAGCCGCGCCAATCATCTTTCGCCACGGGAGCGTGCGTGGCCGGAGATGCGGCTTTCGCAGCGGGTTCGGTTCCGCGCGGACGCAGCAGGAATGCGGCGCCCATGACCGCGGCCGGGATCATCAGCAGCGGGGTCGCCGAGAGACCCCACACGCCCACGGTCAGCAGGACTCCGGTGGGCGCGAGCGCCGCCCCCACGTTGCCTCCCACCGAGAAGATGCTCAGCGAGCGGTTGGTCCCGCCCCCATATTCGCGGGCCAGAACGGTGCCGGAGGGGTGGTAGGCGGCCACGCCGATCCCCGAGATGGCGATCGCAATCCAGGTCGCCGCATAGCTGTCGGCAAAGAGTCCACTCACGGCGATGCCCACGCCCGCGGTGAGCAGGCCGGCGAGCACCAGCCAGCGCATCCGGAACCGGTCGGCCAGCAGCCCAAACGCGGGCTGGGCGACACTCGAAAGGCTCGTGGCAGCCAGGGTTATGCCGGCCACCGCGGCATAATCGTAGTGACGCTCCAGGATGAGGAACGGCAGCAGGGCGGACACGGCACCGGCATAGAAATCGTTGGCGGCGTGGGTGGCCGTCAGCACCCACAGACCTGCTCTGTTTTGCATGTTTTTCCTTTTGTAGCGTGGACATCCCGGTTGCAGCGGGATAGTGTTGGGGTACCGCAACCCCTCAGACAAGTAGACAGGTTACGATGATTTCGCAGATTTCACAACAGCCGCTTGCGGCGCGGGTGGCCGACGAGCTTCTGGGACGTATCCGTGCCGGCGAGTGGCCCCTCGGGCACCGCCTCCCCGGCGAGACCACGCTGGCCGCCCAGCTCGGCGTGGGTCGCTCGAGCCTGCGGGAGGCGATCCGCGAGCTCGCCGGCAAGGGGGTGCTGACCAGTCGCCAGGGGGCCGGGGTCTTTGTGACCGCGCTCGACGTGGAGCAGGGGCTCGAGGACGTGGTGCGCGATGCCGAGGTCACCGCGGTAATCGAGGCGCGTATCGCCGTCGAGACCGAGGCCGCCCACCTCGCCGCCACGCGCCGCACTGCCGCCGATATCCGCCTGCTGCGCAAGACCCTGGAGGTGCGCGAGGCATCCCGGGACAGCGTCGAAGCCTACGTGGACACCGACACCGAGTTTCACCGCGCGGTGATTGCCGCCGCCCACAATCCGGTGCTCGGCGAGCTCTTTGATACGTTTGTGCCGCGGATCCGGCAGGCCATGATCGCGATGCTGAAGGCCCAGCCCAAACCCGCCGCCACCGATCCCGCCGGACACGGCGGGCTGATCGAGGCGATTGTGGCGCGGGACGCCGACCTGGCGCGCACCCTCAGCCGCGCCCACCTCACCGAGCTCCTCACAAACTTCACCGCCCGGTAGCTGTTCGACGGGCACGCCGGGGCGATCCCCCGCCGAGGCCGAGACACCGACACAACGCGAACACCCCGCCCATCCAAGCGGATGAACGGGGTGTTCGCGGGCGGATCGGCTAGTCTTCGTCGCGCGTGGTACCGCTGGTTCGGCGCGAGCGGAGGAAGACCCCGCTGCCCAGCAGGAGCATCGCGGCGAGGGCCAGCGCCCCCATGCCGACCGCGTCGGCACCGGTGGTCACCAGGCTGCCGCCACCCGAGCCGGGGCCGGTGGTTCCGGGGCCCGGGGTGCCCGGATCGGTGGTGCCGGGTCCCGGGGTTCCCGGCAGCGGGGTGACGCCGATCGAGATCGAGGGCGAGCGGTTTCCGGCCGGATCGACGACCGTGATGATCAGCTGGCCGGCATCCACGACACCCTCGGAGGTGCAGGTCCAGGTGCCGTCGGCCCCCACGGTGACCTTACAGATCAGGTTGCCCTCGGGGTCGGTTATCTCCACCGTGGAGTCCGGTTCGGCGGTCCCCGAGCAGGTCACCGTGCCATCGGCGTTGGCCGAGCACTCGACGCCGGTGGGCGGAGCGGGTGCGGCGGTGTCGATGTTCAGGGTGATCGAGATCCCGGCGAAGGCGTTACCGTCCGCGTCGGTGGCCACCGGGGTCAGCGTCGCGGTTCCGTCGGCCAGCTCGTCCGCCAGCGTGCAGGACCAGGTTCCCTCGGGTGTCACCGTGGTGGAACAGAGGACGGAGCCCTCGGCATCCAGCAGCTCCACGGTGGTTCCCGGGGTGCCCGTTCCGGTGAGCGTTGGACGAGACTCGCCCAGCACGCTGCCCGTGTTCGGGCTGGTGATGATCGGCGGCGTGGGTAGCGCGTGTGCCCCGCCGGAGTTCCCGGCCGGATCCACGGTTTCCACGCTGACCGGGAAGGAGGTTACCGGGCCGCCGGTGCAGGTCCAGTGACCACCCGCGGGTACCTCGACGGTGCAGATTTCCTTGCCGTCGCCGTCGGTGACCACGATGGTGTCCCCCTCGGTTCCGATGCCCTCACAGGTCACCTCGCCCAGCTGGTTCACCGAGCAGACCACGTCGGTGGTGGGGGTGGGCGGAGTGGTGTCCACGGTCAGGGTGATCGGGGTACCGGGGGTTTCGTTTCCGGCGATGTCCACGGCCACCGGGGTCAGCGTGTGATCGCCCTCGGTGAGTGCGGTTGCCGGTGCACAGGACCAGGTTCCGTTGGTCACCACGGCCGAGCACAGGACCTCCCCTCCGGGGCCACGCACCTCGACGGTGGTGCCATTCTCTCCGGTACCGGTGAAGGTCGGGGTGGTGTCATTGCCCACGCTGCCGTTGTCCGGCGCGGTGATCACCGGGGCGGCCGGCAGCGTGGTTTTCACGGTGATGGTTACCGAGGTACCCTCGGTCTCGTTCCCCGCGGCATCCACGGCCACCGCGGTCAGCGGATACTCGCCGTCCACCAGCGCCGGGGCCACCACGCAGGACCAGGCACCATCCACGACCACGGCCGAGCACAGCACCACTCCGGCGGCATTTCGAATCTCCACGGTTGACCCGGTTTCGCCGGTTCCCGCCAGGGTCGGTGTGGTGTTGTTGGTGACGATGTTGGCACTCGGGGTGGTGATCACCGGGGCGGCCGGGGCCGTGGTGTCCACGGTGATCGTGATGGCGGTGCCCGTGGACACGTTTCCGGCAGCGTCGGTGGCCACCGGAGTCAGTTCGTGCCCGCCCTCCGTGAGCGCCGGGGCGAGCGTACAGGACCAGGTCCCCTCGCTCACCTCGGCCGAGCACAGAACCTCGTCCGCGGCGTTACGCACGGTCACGGTCGAGCCATTCTCGCCGGTTCCCGACAGGATCGGGGTCGTGTTGTTGGTCACCAGGCCATCGGCGGGCGAGGTGATGACCGGGACGGTCGGCGGGGTGACGTCCACGGTGATCGTGATCGCGGTCCCCGACGCCTCGTTCCCGGCGGCATCCTTCGCCACCGGGGTCAGCGCGTGATCGCCCTCGGTCAGAGCGGTAGTGAGGTCACAGGACCAGGCACCGCCGATCACCACGGCCGAGCAGAGCACAACCCCGGCGGCATTGTGAATCTCCACCGTCGAGCCGTTCTCCCCGGTGCCCGAGAGGGTCGGGGTGGTGTCGTTGGTGACGGCACCATCCAACGGCGAGGTAATGACAGGGACGGCCGGCGGGGTGACGTCGACGGTGATCCCGATGGGTGCCCCCACGGCCCGGTTTCCTGCCACATCCTCGGCGGTCGGGGTCAGCACGTGATCGCCCTCGGCGAGCGCCGGGGACACCACACAGGACCAAGTCCCGTCGGTCACCACGGCCGAGCACAGCACCACGTCCTCGGCGTCACGCACGGTCACGGTCGAGCCGTTCTCGCCGGTGCCCGAGAGGGTCGGGGTGGTGTCGTTGGTGACGGCACCATCCAACGGCGAGGTGATGGCCGGGGCGGTCGGCGGGGTCAGGTCCACGGTGATCGTGATCGCGGTCCCCGGGGTCTCGTTACCGGCGGGGTCCGTGGCCACGGGCGCCAGCACGTGCGAGCCCTCGGTGAGCGCCGGGCTGAGGTCGCAGGACCAGGCCCCGGCGGTCACCACGGCCGAACAGAGCACGTCCCCGGCGGCGTTGTGGATCTCGACCGTCGAACCGGTCTCGCCGGTGCCCGACAGCGTCGGGGTCGTGTTGTTGGTCACGAATCCGTCCACCGGCGAGGTAATTACCGGAGCGGCCGGCGGCGTGACGTCCACCGTGATCGTAATCGCGGTCCCCGAGGTCTCGTTCCCGGCGGCATCCTTCGCCACCGGGGTCAGGACGTGGTCACCCTCGGCGAGCGCGGTCGTGAGCTCACAGGACCAGGTACCCGCGGTCACCACGGCCGAACACAGGACGCCCCCGGCGGCATTGTGGATCTCGACGGTCGCACCGTTCTCGCCGGTGCCCGACAGCGTCGGGGTGGTGTCGTTGGTCACGAACCCGTCCACCGGCGAGGTAATTACCGGAGCCGCGGGCGGGGTCACGTCCACGGTAATCGTGATCGCGGTTCCCGAAGCCTCGTTCCCGGCGGCATCCTTCGCGACCGGCGTGAGCACGTGGTCACCCTCGGTGAGCGCCGGGGCGAGCTCGCAGCTCCAGGCCCCCGCGGTCACCTCGGCCGAGCAGAGGACGTCCCCGGCGGCGTTGTGAATCTCCACCGTCGAGCCGGTCTCCCCGGTGCCCGAGAGCGTCGGGGATACCACGTTAGTGACCGTGCCATCCAGCGGCGCGGTGATCACCGGGATCGTGGGCGGCACGGTGTCCACGGTGATGGTCAGCGGGATGCCGGGGGTCTCGTTGGTCGCGGCATCCACCGCGACCGCGACAAGTTCGTAATCGCCGTCCGTCAGCGCCGGCGCCACCACACAGCTCCAGGTGCCGCCGGTTACCGGCGCCGAACACAGCACCACTCCGGCGGCGTCACGCACCTCGACGGTGGTGCCGTTTTCCCCGGTACCCGTCACCGTCGGGGTATCGACGTTGGTGATCGTGCCGTCGGTGGGCGAGGTCACGATGGGGGCACCGGGGAGCTCGGTCTTGACCTCGATGGTGATCGCGGTTCCAGCCGTCTCGTTGCCGGCGGCATCCTTCGCCACCGGCGTGAGCACGTGGTTGCCGTCTCCCAGGGCGGGGGCGAGATCACAGGTCCAGGCGCCGGCGGTCACCGTGACCGAGCACAGCACCTGATCGGCGGCATTTCGGATCTCCACAATCGACCCGGTTTCCCCGGTGCCCGAGAGGGTCGGGGTGGTGTCGTTGGTCACAAACCCATCCTCGGGCGAGGTAATGACCGGAACCGTCGGTGGGGTGACATCCACGGTGATCGTGATCGCGGTTCCCGAGGTCTGATTGCCAGCGGCATCCTTCGCCACCGGGGTCAGCACGTGGTCCCCCTCGGCGAGTGCCGAGGTGAGGTCACAGGTCCAGGCACCGGCGGTGACCACCGCCGAGCAGAGGACGTCCCCGGCGGCATTGTGGATCTCCACCGTCGAGCCGGTCTCCCCGGTGCCCGAGAGGGTCGGGGTGGGGTCGTTGGTCACGAACCCATCCACGGGTGAAGTAATCACCGGGACGGCCGGCGGCGTCACATCCACGGTGATCGTCACCGGGAGACCCGAGGTCTCATTCCCGGCGGCATCCTTCGCCACCGGGGTCAGCACGTGGTCACCCTCGGCAAGCTCGGTCGTAAGCTCACAGGTCCACGATCCCGCGGAGACCACGGCCGAGCAGAGCACCTCTCCGGCGGCATTGTGGATCTCCACGGTCGAGCCGGATTCCCCGGCACCCGAGAGGGTCGGGGTAGTGTCATTGGTGATCGTCCCGCTGACTGGATCGGTGATCGTCGGGACGGTCGGCGGCGTGATGTCGATCGTCAGCGCGACGATCGTACCGGCGGTTTCATTGCCGGCGGTATCCACCGCCACGGCCCGGAGAATGTGCATCCCCTCGTCCAGCGCGGGGGCAACCGTGCAGGACCAGGCGCCATCCACCACCGGAGCCGAGCACAGCACGGTTCCGTCCGCCGCCCGGATCTGGACGGTCGAACCGTTTTCTCCGGTTCCGGTGAAGACCGGCGTGGTGACGTTGGTGGCCGTACCGGTAAGCGGTGAGGTCACCACCGGGGCCGCCGGCGGCGTGAGGTCGATCGTGACGGTGACCGCGGTCCCGGCGGCCTCGTTCCCCGCGGCATCCAGGGCAACGGGGACCAGCGGGTGGTCGCCCTCGCTCAGCGCCGTCTCCAGGGTGCAGGACCAGACACCCGCGGCCACAGTCGTGGTGCACAGTACGGTCCCGGCGCCGTCCCGTACCTCGACGGTCGAGCCGTTTTCTCCGGTGCCCGAGACGGTGGGGGTGGCGTTATTGGTGATCGTCCCGTCCTGCGGGGCGGTGATGACCGGAACCTCGGGTGCCACGGTGTCCACGGTGATCGTGATGGCCGTGCCCGAAGCGGTGTTGCCCGCGGGATCCACGGCGACCGGGGTGAGCACGTGGTCCCCCTGCCCGAGTGCCGAACTGATCTGGCAGGACCAGGCACCCGCGGTGACCACGGCCGAGCACAGCACCTCGTTGTTGGCACCGCGAATCTCCACGGTGGAGCCGTTCTCTCCGGTTCCGGAGATGGTGGGGGTGTCGGTGTTGAGCAGCGCGCCATCCGCGGGCGAGGTAATCACCGGGGCGGCGGGCGGAGTGAGGTCCACGGTGATCGTGACCGCGGTGCCGGGTGCGGTGTTCCCGGCGGCGTCCCAGGCAATCGGAGTCAGCGTGTGCGAACCCTCGGTCAGCGCCGTCGTCGGCTCACAGGACCAGGTGCCGTTAGCCACGGTCGCGGTGCACAGCAGCGCGTTCGCCGTTCCCCGCACCTCGATCACCGAACCGTTTTCTCCGGTTCCGGTGATGGTGGGGGTAGCGTCGTTTGTCAGTGTGCCGGTGGTTGGGGCGGTAATCACCGGGACGGTCGGGGCCACCGTATCGATGGTGATGGTGATCGAGGTACCGGTGGTCCGGTTCCCCGCTACGTCCTCGGCAATCGCGGTCAGCGCGTGGTCGCCATCCTGCAGCGGCGTGGCCGGCTGGCAGCTCCACGCCCCCGCGGCGACCACGGCCGTGCACAGCACCGTGTTGGCCCCGTCACGAATCTCGACCCGGGAACCGGTTTCCCCGGTTCCCGTGAACGTGGGCTGCGTGTTGTTGGTGACGGTGCCGGTGACCGGCGAGAGGATGATCGGTGCCGCGGGCGGGACCGTGTCCACGGTGATGGTGATGGGGGTACCCGGCGTCCGGTTTCCGGCCGCGTCCACGGAAATCGGCGTCAGCGTGTGGGATCCCTCGGCCAGGGCCGGGGCCACCACGCATTCAAACTCTCCCTCGGGCACATCCCCCGAACAGAGCAGCTGATTGGCGGCGTTACGAATCTCGACGATGGTCCCGGAATCTGCGGTACCGCTGATCAGAGGGCTCTTATTATTGGTGACGGTTCCGGTTGCCGGAGAGGTGATCACCGGTGCCGTGGGCGGAGTCGTGATCACCGAGAAGGTGACCGGGGTTCCGGGCGCCGCGTTTCCGGCTTCGTCCAGCGCGACCGGGGTCAGCGTGTGGGCACCCTCGGCCAGGGCGGGTGCCACCACACAGGACCAGGCCCCGGCGACAACGGTCGCCTCGCAGAGCACCACACCGCCCTCGCCACGCACCTCGACCCGGGAGCCGGTTTCCCCGGTTCCGCTCACGGTGGGCGTGGTGTTCGCGGTTGCGGATCCGGCTACCGGAGAGGCGAGCACGGGGACTGCCGGTGGAATCGTGTCCACCACAAACGATCGAGTCGCGGCCGACGTGGTGACGCCGTTCAGCGCGGCCGTCACCGAAATGTTGTTGGTACCCTCGGGCCGATTGGCCGTGGGGGTGAATGACCACGCGCCGTCCGTGACCGGTGCCGTCCCCAGGACCGCACCGGAATCCGCATCGGTGATCGTCACCGCGAGGGTGGTGCCGGGGAGGCTGTCGGCGGTTCCGCTGATCACCGGGCGGGGATTATTGGTCAGCTGCCCGGCGGTGGGGGTGGAAATCGCCGGGGCGGCGATATTTTTGGCCGTGAGCGTGGTCGATTCGATGGTCGGCGCGGCGGTACCCACCCTCAGTGCAAAACTGAACGTGCCCAGGGTGGCTCCCGGGACGGTATCGGCGGGAACGGAGTAGGAAAACGTATAGGTTCCAAAGTTCCCGACCCTGTTGTCCTCATACCCGCAGGTGATGCCGGGGTGCAGCGAGGTCAGATCATTACGGGGAATGAGGGCACCGCCGGGTGCCGTGGTATAGCAATCGTAGGCGGTATCGGGGCGGGTGATCTCGACCCCCGACGGCGGCGAAAACGTGACCTGGGAACCATTGACCTGCATCACCACGGTCACCGTGCCGTCGGCCTGTCCCACCGATCCCGGAACGGAGGAGAACGACGCGGCAAACGCCGCGGTGGGCACCAGCGCGGGGACGATCAGTCCCACCGCAAGTGTCGCCGCGAGCAGGCCCCTGCGAGCGAGTCTCCCCAGGCGAGAATGCCCCAGATCTGTCAGTGCCGAGTCGTTCATGGTTCCCCTTGATCCGCGCGCCGAAAGCCGAATGGCCAACCGTGTTCTGAGCCCTGTCTAGCAGTTACCGGACCCGACAACAAGGGTTTACCCTGGTCCGGGGGACAAAATTCCCGGTTTTCCTGGAGGCTTCCACGGGGTCCGAACCGATCTTTAAACACCGGGTGCGGCCCGACAAACGAGCACACCCCGGCGCGATCCTCTTGGATCGCGCCGGGGTGTGTCGATGGTGGAACCTAGGCGGTCGGGAACAGCTCCGCTTCCAGGGCGTCGAACTCGGCGGTGAAGCGCTCACGCATCGCCTGCTTCTCGGGCTCGGGAACCCAGCTGGCCTCGACTCCGGCCAGCGACATCGCGCGCAGCTTATGGCGATCCACGCCGAGCTGCTCGCTGAGGATCGCATACTCCTCGGCCAGGGTCGTGGGGAACATCCCGGGGTCATCGGAGGCGGGGATCACGTTCAGGCCGGCCTCAAGCATCGCGGCGATCGACGCGCGACGCCACGGACGCCAGGACCGGCGCGAGGTCGTGGACACCACGGTAAAGGCGGTCTGCTCCTCGCGCACACGCTCCACCACCGCCGGATCCTCCAGCACAAAGTAGCCGTGGTCGATGCGGTCGCAGCCCAGCAGGTCCAGGCACGTGATCGTGTTCACGGCCACCGGTGCGTGCTCGGAGGAGTGGGCGGTACGGAACAGCCCCGCCTCCCCCGCGAGCCGATAGGCATCGGCGAAGCGCTCGGGCGGACCCGCGGTCTCCAGGTTGTCCAGGCCGATTCCCACCACGTACTCATTGGGGTTGTCCACGATCCGGCGCACCATCGCCAGCGCGTGCTCCCCGGACTTGCTGCGGTCGATGCCGGCGATCATCCGTCCGGTCATCCCGAAGTCGCGCTCGGCCATCCGAATGCCCTCGGCATAGGCCTCGACCTGGCCCCGGTACCCGAGCTTTTCCAGGTGCGGCGGCAGGTCATCGAAGAAGAGCTCGAGGTGACGGGTCGCGCTGGTGCGGTGCGCGGCCTCGAATGCCTCATAGGTCACCCGGGTCAGGTCCTCGGGGCTGCGCAGCACCTCGACGACCCACTCCGACGCCTTAAAGAGGGAGTAGGAGGTTTCCGGCTCATCGGCCGAGCGTCCCTGCGGCACCGGGATGTGGGTGTCGCGGTAGAGCGCGGGGTCCGGCGGCAGCGAGTTGATGTCGCGGAAGATCAGCTCGGGATCCACCGGCAGCTCAAGCTTTTCACGGCGAGCCAGCTCGGCAAAGGTCGAGGCACGCACGGTGCCGATCAGGTGGCAGTGCAGGTCGGTTTTGGGTGCGCGGCGCAGAAACTCGGCGGTCGCATCGATTGACACGGTGATGGTCAGGTCCCCTCGGGTAAAACGAAAATCAAAAACGGGCATCGCCCGGACCCCTGCAACGGAGTCCGGGCGAGGCGGGTGTTAGCGGCTGGCAACCTCGCGGGCGAACCGGTCGGTCCACTCGGTGCGGTTCTTCACGATGACCGAGATGTCCAGGGTCTTGTAACCGGCGGCGATCGGATCGGTGGCGGCCTCGCCCACGATCTTCTTCAGGTTCTCCGGGACGGTGGCCTCGGGGTTGACCGGCAGGTCGCCGACGATCTTGGCGGAGCTGGTCTGAGCCTCGGCACCCAGCAGGTAGTTGATGAACGCGTGTGCGCCCTTCACGTTCTCGGCGTTGGCGGGGATCATGGCCCGGTTGGTGGCCATGAACTTGCCGGTGGCCGGCGGGGTCCAGGCGATCGGCTCGCCGGCCTCAACCAGGCTGGTGGCGAAGCCGCTCAGTGCCGGGGCGTTGACGATCTCACCCTGCAGCAGCAGGTTGGTGACCTCGGTGGAGGACTTGTAGAACTGCAGCACGCCCGGGGACCACTCGCCCAGGGTCTTGAACGAGGCATCCACGTCGTAGGGGTCCTTGCCCACGGTCTCGGCCACACCGGACACGGTCAGCTGACCGGCGGTCACGCTGAAATCGGGCAGGGCGAGCTTGCCCTTATGGGCGGCATCCCCGAAGGTGTCCCACTTGGCCGCGGTGGCCGCATCCAGCTTGTCGGTGCGGTACAGCATGCCGTTGAGCTGGTAGCTGTAGGCGGGTCCGTCGTACTGCTTCTCCTTGGCGAAGTCGGCGACCTTGGCCAGGTTGGGCAGCTGGGCGTCATCCACCTTCTGGAAGAGCTTCTTGGACTGGCCGAGGGCCGCGTAGTAGTCCGAGATCAGCATGACGTCGGCGCCGGCGCGCTTGCCGTTGAGCTCCAGCTTGGACAGGCGCTCGGAGTTCGATCCGGTGTCCACCTCAACCTTGTAGCCGGTGGCCTTCTCGAACGGGTCGATGATGGCCTTGGTGAACTCGTCAACGCCAAACGGGAAGGTGCTGACCACGATGGTCTTGTTGTCGTCGCCGCCGGTGTCGCCACCGGGGGTGGCGGAGCAGCCGACCAGCAGAGCGGTCGAGGTGAGCAGAGCCGCGGCGGTCGCCAGGGCGCGAACGGGGATACGGGAACTCATCGGAGGGGTCCTTACTGTGAAAGGGATGTGGTGGGGAGTGTGTGGGGCCGGCCGGAGCTATTCGGGCAGGAGCATCGGGGCCCGGGTGCGGGTGCCGGCCGGGGCTATTCGGGCAGGTGGACGAGCGCGGGCGCCGGTGCGGTCACCGAGATCCGCTCCCCCGGAGTGAACCCGGTGTGTCCGGCGGGCAGGGTGTCGCGGCGCAGCACCGAGATCAGCGGCACGGTTTCGCCGCCCGGCGCCGCGGCATCCACGCCGACCACCAGGTCGACGCCGCGGTAGGCGCTGCTGGTGATCACGCCGTCGAGGTTCACGCCCGGCGTGGTGGCGTCCGCCGAGGCAATCTGCAGCTGCTCGGGACGCACGGTGAACAGGCCCTCGGCGGTGGGGATGAAGTTCTCATAGCCCAGGAACTCGGCCACAAAGCGGTTGGCCGGGGCGGGGAAGACCTCGTCCGGGGCGCCGGTCTGCATGACCTTACCGGCGCGCATGAGCACCATGGTGTCACTCATTTCCAGGGCCTCGTCCTGGTCGTGGGTGACGAGCACAACGGTGAGGCCGGTCTCGGCCTGGATGCGACGAATCTCGGCACGCATCTGCACCCGCAGGCGGGCGTCGAGGTTGGAGAGCGGCTCATCCAGGAGCAGAAGCTTGGGGCGGATCGCGATGGCCCGCGCCAGCGCCACGCGCTGCTGCTGTCCACCCGAGAGTGCCTTGGGCTTGCGGGCGGCCAGGTGGCCGAGACCCACGAGCTCGAGCGCCTCGGTCACGCGAGCCTTGCGCTCGGCGGCGGGCACCTTACGCAGCTTGAGTCCGTAGCCCACGTTGTCGGCGACGGTGAGGTGCGGGAACAGCGCATAGGACTGGAACACCATGCCCAGGCCGCGCTTTTCCGGCGGCAGGGCGGTAGCGTCCTCGCCGCCGATCAGGATCTTGCCCGAGGTGGGGCGGGCGTATCCGGCGAGCATCCGCAGCGAGGTGGTCTTGCCACATCCGCTGGGGCCCAGGAGGGTGGTCAGCTTGCCCTCTTCGATGGTGAGGTCCAGGTTGTCCACGGCGAGGAAGTCACCGTACGCCTGGGTTACTCCGACAAATTCGGCTGCGGGAATCACTTGTTGATACCTCCAAAGATCTTGGCGAAGCCGACCGTGCGCTCGGCGATGATGGCAACCACGACGGTTGCGGCGAGCAGCAGGGTCGACATTGCTGCGATGGTCGGGTCATAGTTCTGCTGGATGTAGTCGAGCATCGTGACCGGGAGCGTGCGGAAGCTGCGGTCCTGCAGCAGCAGGGACAGCGGCACGTTGTTGAACGAGGTGACGAAGCTCAGCAGGGCGGCGGAGAAGATCCCGGGACGCAGCAGCGGCAGGGTCACCGTGAAGAATGCGCGCAGCGGCGAGGCACCGAGACCGCGGGCGGCCTCCTCGATCGCCGGATCCGCCAGGGCGAGGGATGCTCCGGTCACCCGCACCGCGTAGGGCAGCAGGATCGCGGTGTGTCCGATCAGCAGGGCGATCGAGTTCGACTGCCCCAGCACCACCATGATCTGCTGGTAGAGCGCGAGGCCCACCACCAGCTCGGGAACCACGAGCGGGGAGAGGAACAGGCCCTGGACCAGCGACTTGCCGGGGATCTTGCCGCGGTGCATCGCGATGGTGGCCGGGACTCCGATGGCCAGCGCGATCACGGTCGCGATCAGCGCGAGCTGCAGGCTCTGCCCCAGCGAGGACATGAACGTGTTGTTGCCGAGGGCCGCGCCAAACCAGTCCAGGGTGAAACCCTTGGGCGGGAAGGATACGGTGCGTCCGGTGGAGAACGCGGTGCTCACCACAAACAGGATCGGGACGATCATGATGATGTAGCCGAGCACGGCCAGGGTGCCGAGCACCGGGCGGGCGTTATTAGTTTTGATCATGCTCATGACTGCACGCTCTTTCCCCGCGAGAGCAGCGAACTCAGGCCCGAAACCAGGAACACCAGCAGCGTCATGATCAGCGCGGTGGCCGAGGCCGAGGCCCAGTCCACGGTCACGTTGGAGTAGTTGTACAGCTCGGTGGCGAGCATCCGCTGACTGGATCCACCCAGCAGGTAGGGGGTCGTATAGGCGGTTGCGGCACCGGCGAAGACCAGGGTCGTGGCAACCACGAGGCCCGGGGCGGACAGCGGCAGCACCACGGTCCAGAGGGTGCGGGTGCGGCTGGCGCCGAGTCCGCGGGCGGCGTCATCGAGTCCGGGATCCACCTGGGCGACGGCCGAGTAGCAGGAGATGATCGCCAGCGGCAGGAACAGCTGAGTCATACCGAGGACCACGGCGAGCTCGGTATAGAGCAGCTGCGGGGCCTCGGAGGCGAAGCCCAGGCCGGTGATGAGCTGGCCGATCGCGCCCTGGCTGCCCAGCAGCACGATCCATCCGAAGGTGCGCACCACGTTGCTCAGCAGCAGCGGGAAGATCGCCAGCGCGAGCCACATGCCGGCAAAGCGCGAGGTCGAGCGGGCCAGCAGGTAGGCGATCGGGAAGCCGAGCACCAGGCAGGTCGCGGTGGTGATCAGGCCGAGGCCGAGGGTGCGGCCGATGATGCCGAGCGAGTAGGGGTCGGTGAGCATCTGGCCGAGACGCGCGAAGACGTCTCCGGTGCTGACCCCGGGCGGCGCGATGAGCATCGCGACCGAGGGAATGGCGAATCCGAGCAGGATAAACACCAGACCGGGCAGCAGCAGCCAGGCTGGTTTTCGAGACATGTGTGCCCCCATTGGCAGTGGTGTGGGTGCGGGACGGGGATCCCCACGCACGGGCGGGCAATTTCGACGCAAAACGCCGAAACGGGCAATGAAACCGGTTGCACAACCGGTTTCACACACTATACGCTAAGTTCTATCGAAGAAACAAACACTTCTTTTTCTCCCCCGACGACGCCGCAATTCGCCGTCACCCCATCCCCCAGCGAGCGCCTTCGGCCTCGCCCACCCGCATAAATTCGGAGGCTCCGTGAGCACACTTGAGGACGTCGCGCGTCGCGCCGGGGTATCCAAGGCCACGGCCTCGCGCGCCCTCAGCAAGCCCGAGCTGGTCGCCGCCGCGACCATCGAGCGGGTTCAGCGGGCCGCCCGGGAACTGCACTTTGCCCCCTCCCGTACCGCCACCGCGCTGGCCAGTGGACGCACAGGCGTCATCGCGATGGTGGTTCCCACCCTGGAAAACCAGTTCTTCACCCCGATCATCCAGGGTGCCCAGGACCGCGCGGATGCCGCCGGCTACCTGCTGACCGTCGCCGCCACCGCGTTTCTCGAAGACAAGGACGTTGAGCAGTTCGCCCGACTCGCCCCGCAGGTTGACGGCTTCCTGCTGGCCGCCCCGCGCGGCAAGGACCAGTTTGTGGAGCCCGCGTGCAAGCTCAAGCCCACGGTGCTGATCGACCGCGAGATCGACGGGGTGCCCTCGGTGGTCGCCGACTCTGCCACCGGCTTCGCCGAGCTGGCGCTCCGCATGGTGGAGCAGGGGCACCGACACATCGCACTGGTGGGTGGCCCCGGCCGCTCCTGGCAGAACCTGCGCCGCGTGGCCCACGTGATCGAGGCGCTGCGCGGCAAGGCCGCCCTGACCGTGCTCGGACCGCACCGCTCGACCTTCGCCGCGGGCGTGGGTGTGGTGGGTGAAATCTTGACCTCCGGCGCCACCGCGGTCATCTCCTACTCCTCCTCGCTGTCCACCGGGATCATGTTTGGACTCCAGTCCCGCGGGATCACCAACCTCGTGGTGAGCGCGGATCGCGGCATCGCCGACGCGCTGGGATCCGCCAATGTGCCCGTCCTCGAGGTGGACGGCCTCGAACTCGGACGCCAGGCCATGGACACCCTGCTCGCCCGCCTCGACGCAGCCCCGGGTGGCGAAATCCCCCGCCTGCGCCTACCTGTCTCGGTGGACTGGGACCTCGGCGAACGCGAGCCGGTCTAGAAAACACACTCCGGACACACAACGGCGGCGGTGGACCTGAAGTCCGCCGCCGCCGTTTTGTCAGAGTGAGCCCGACTAGCCCTGGCCACCCAGCATGCGCTGGATCGTGGCCATGTCATCCTCGCTGGGCTGACCCTTGGCGCCGCCCTTGCCCAGGCCGAAACCGCCGCCGGTGGGCGCCGCGGGTGCCGCGGTGATGCCCTTGGCCTCGGCCGCGCGCTTCGCCGGGTTGCCCGAGCGCGAGCCACCCTTCTTCTTGGCGTTCTTCTTGGGCATCTTCGGACGGCCGCCGGGGATCGGGCCCATGCCCGGGATCTGCGGCATGCCCCCCTTGGCCATGGTCTTCATCATCTTGGCGGCCTGCTCGAAGCGGTTCACCAGCTGGTTGACCTCGGTCACGGTGGATCCCGAACCGCGGGCGATCCGCAGGCGACGCGAGCCGTTGAGCAGCTTGGAGTTCTGCCGCTCGGCGCGGGTCATCGACTGGATGATGGCCTCGGTGCGGTTCAGCTCGGACTCGTCGAAGTTGTCCAGCTGCTCCTTCATCTGGCCCATGCCCGGGAGCATGCCCATCATCTTCTTGATCGAGCCCATGTTGCGCAGCTGCTGCATCTGCTTCAGGAAGTCGTCGAGGGTGAAGGTGTCGGTCGCGAACTTCTCCGCGAGCTTCATCGCCTCTTCCTCGTCGAAGGCCGACTGCGCCTGCTCGATCAGGGTGAGGATGTCACCGAGGTCGAGGATGCGGCTGGCCATCCGGTCGGGGTAGAAGGGCTCGAAGTCGTCGAGGTTCTCGCCGGTGGAGGCGAAGATGATCGGGCGTCCGGTGACCGACGCCACCGAGAGCGCCGCACCACCGCGGGCGTCACCGTCGAGCTTGGACAGCACCACACCGGTGAAGTCCACACCCTCCTGGAAGGCCTTGGCGGTGTTGACGGCGTCCTGACCGATCATCGCGTCGATCACAAACAGGACCTCGTGCGGGTTGATGGCGGCGCGAATCTTCGACGCCTGCTTCATCATCTCCTCGTCGATACCGAGGCGACCCGCGGTGTCCACGATCACGACGTCGTGCTGGTTGCGCTCGGCATAGGCCACGCCGTCCTTGGCGACCTTGACCGGATCGCCGACACCGTTACCGGGCTCGGGCGCATAGATGGCCGCGCCGGCCTGCTCGGCCACGACGCCGAGCTGGGTGACGGCGTTGGGACGCTGGAGGTCGGCGGCGACCAGGAGCGGGGTGTGTCCCTCCTTGATCAGCCACTTCGAGAGCTTTCCGGCCAGGGTGGTCTTACCGGCACCCTGCAGACCCGCGAGCATGATGATCGTGGTTCCGGTCTTGGCGAACTCCAGGCGACGCTGCTCGCCACCGAGGATCTGCACCAGCTCGTCGTTGACGATCTGGACCACCTGCTGGGCGGGGTTCAGGGCCTTGTTGACCTCATCGCCCAGCGCACGCTCGCGCACGCGGCCGGTGAACTCCTTCACAACGTCGAAGGCGACGTCGGCCTGGATCAGTGCGCGGCGAATCTCGCGGACGGTGCCGTCCACGTCGGAAGCCGACAGGGTTCCCTTCTTCCGAAGGTTCTTGAAGGTATCGGCGAGCCGATCTGAGAGATTTCCAAAAGTAGCCATTTGAAGCCAGTTTACCAATTTCCCGGACGCGATGGGTGCGCCCGGCCGGGCCACGGTGCAGCCGATTCGTTTTAATTATTGGACCGCGTACATTAATGCTAGGTTAGGCGCATGGTACGCATCGCACAGCTGGGTCTGGCCCCCGAATACCTCGACTATCGGGTGGGGTGGACACATCAGCGCACCCTGCATGAGGGGGTGGTCGCCGGAACCACCGACGACACCCTGCTGCTGTGCGAACATCCGTCCGTGTATACCGCGGGACGTTCGGCCCGTCCCGATGAGTATCCGGCGGATGGGACCCCGGTAATCCCGGTGACCCGTGGGGGGCGGGTCACCTGGCACGGTCCCGGGCAGCTGGTCGGATATCCGATCATGCGTTTGAAGCCGATCGGCGAGGATTCCAACCTGGTGGACGTGGTGGGGCACGTCCGCAGCCTCGAACGCGTTCTGATCAACACCGCACAGACCCTCGGGGTGTCCGCGTTTCGAGTTCCCGGACGCAGCGGAGTCTGGGTCGAGGATGGCGCGGGGCAGGCCAAGATTGGGGCGATCGGGATTCGGGTCGAGCGCGGGGCCAGCCTGCACGGCTTCGCACTGAACTGCTCGGGAGACCTCGCCGGATTTGCCCAGATTGTGCCCTGCGGGATCCGGGATGCCGGGGTGAGCTCGCTCAGCGCCGCCGCCGGGCGCCCCATCACCACGGCGGATGCGGCGATCCTGATCGCCGCCCACTTCGACGACTGGTATCACTCCCCCGAACCGGCACCCGACAGCGTTCCGGCCCTCGCGCAGGCGCACACCCCGGGCGGCCAAAAATGAGCGCGCGCAACCTCGGCTCGATCGGCACGCCCCCCGAATCCACCACCGCGACGCCCTCGGGCCCGATGATTCCCGCGTCCCTGGGCCTGCTGATGGCCGAGCCGCCGGGCGCAACCCTGCTCCCGACGGTGGCCGGCGAACCGCTGGCCGCCCCCGAGGGACGCAGGATGCTGCGAATCGAGACCCGCAACACCCAGACCCCGATCGAGCACAAGCCCTCCTGGATCAAAACCCGCGCGAAAATGGGCCCCGAGTATCGCGGGCTACAGCAGCTGGTCAAGACCGAGAACCTGCACACCGTGTGTCAGGAGGCCGGGTGCCCCAACATCTTTGAGTGCTGGGAGGATCGCGAGGCCACATTCCTAATCGGCGGCGCACAGTGCACCCGGCGCTGTGATTTCTGTCAGATCGACACCGGCAAGCCCTCGGCGTATGACCGCGATGAGCCCCGCCGGGTTGCCGATTCTGTTTTACGGATGGCGCTGCGCTACGCCACCGTCACCGGCGTTGCCCGCGATGACCTCGACGATGAGGGGGCCTGGCTGCACGCGGAAACCGTGCGCGCGATTCACGAGGCCAATCCCGAAACCGGCGTGGAAATCCTGGCAACGGACTTCTCAGGCAATCCCGAGCTGCTGGACACCGTGTTCGCCTCCCGGCCCGAGGTGTTTGCGCACAACGTGGAGACCGTGCCGCGTCTGTTCAAGCGCATCCGCCCGGCGTTCCGCTACGAGCGCTCGCTCGGCGTGATTACCCGGGCGCGGGATGCGGGTCTGGTCACCAAGTCCAACCTGATTCTCGGCATGGGTGAGGAACCCGCCGAGGTCCTGACGGCGCTTGAGGATCTGCAGGCCGCGGGCACCGACATCATCACGATCACCCAGTACCTGCGCCCGAGCCCCCGCCACCTCCCGGTGGCCCGCTGGGTGCGCCCCGAGGAGTTCCTTGATCTCGAGGTTGCCGCCCGGGAGATCGGGTTCTCGGGGGTCCTCGCCGGTCCCCTGGTGCGCTCCTCCTACCGGGCCGGCCGACTGTGGGCCGAAACCATGCGCGCCCAGAGCCGCCCGATCCCCGAGGCCCTCGCCCACCTGGATCGCGCCTCCAGCGCGCCGCAGGCGGTGCACGCCGGATAGCGGGCGGACTCCACTAACCCAGGTGCTTGAACCCCGCGTGCGAGCGGGCGAAGCCCAGGCGCTCGTAGAACTCGTGCGCGCGGGTACGGCGCAGGTCCGACGTGAGCTGGGTGATCGCCGCACCACGGCGAACGCCCTCGGCCAGGGCCCAGCGAATCATCGCCGAACCGACCCCGGCACCACGCTCGGAACTGGCCACGTGGACCGACTCGATCTGCAGACGGTTCACTCCGCCGCGGCCGAGGCCCGGCAGCACGGTTAGCTGCATCGTGCCCACGGCCTCGCCGGCCGGGGAATCCACGATGACCAGCAGGTGTGCGGGATCGCGGTCGATTCGGGAGAAGGCACGCTCGAATGCGCTGATGTCGGCGGCGGGATCGGTGTCCGGGGCGTCGCCGCGGGCATGGGCCACATCGTCGTCGGCGAGCAGGCGAAGCAGGGCGGGCACGTCGGTGCTGCTGGCCCGGCGGATCGCATATCCTCCGTCAAGGTCTGCGATCATGACGCCGGCGCTTTCGCTGGGGATCAGCGCACCGTCGACCTCGTGCAGCACCCCGTGGATTCGGCGCACCGCGGGCTGCGCCGGACGGGCGGCCACCGTATCCAGGTCGCGGCCATAGAACAGGGTGTCCGCGCCGTCGGCGAAGTAGCCGAACGCATCGATCGGACGGTAGTCGTAGCGCTCGTACAGGCGCACCGACTCGGGCTGCTGGGTGCCGGTTTCCAGGCGCATGTAGCGGGCACCGAGTGCCACGGCCTCGCGCTCGAGCGCCTCCAGGATGATCCCGGCCAGGCGACGACCGCGCGCCTCGGGCACCACAAAGATGCGCTTCATCTCCATGATGTCGGCGCTTTCGCGGCGGATCGCGCCGCAGCCGATCGGCTTGCCGTCTTCGAAGGCGACGATGAAGGCCTCCACCTCGGCCGGGTTCAGGTCCGGAATCGGACCGCCCTGCCAGGGACCGTAGCGGACGGTCAGGTCTGCCTGCTGGGCGCTGCGAAGTTCCCGCCCCACGGGGTCTGACCAGTGGGTGCGGACGAGGGTGATGCTCATGACGTGTTGCTAGTCCTGTTCGATTGAGACGGCTTCGCCGCGGTTGTTCAGCGACACCAGCAGGACATCGTCGGACTCATCCATGCTGAGCGCATATTCGAAGACCACAAACGTGTTGTCCTCGCCGGCGTGGGAGGGGCTAAAGCGCACCCCGATCACCGCGATGGCACGCAGCAGGTCGATGTCGCGGTCGCCGGAGACGTGGCTGAAGTAGTCCTCCAGGTCCTCCCCGTGCTCGTCTTCCAGCAGCGCGATGAACCTGCTCACCGCGGTGTGCCGGGAGGAGATTTCGGCGATCATCGCCTCGCGGGCACGCAGGTCGAGTTCCTCCAGGGAGGAGATCATCGCGGCGGCCACCTCGAGGGATTCCTCGGTGACGTTTTGAGCATCCTCGGCGCTGAGCGAGACGCCCACCGCCTGGTCGCCGAACTCCACGGTTTCGGACCAGTAGATTCCGCCGGGTCCGCCGGTGGAAAGCAGACCGAAGAAGTCGTGTTCGAGTGCCATGATTAGCCCATCAGTTTCTGTGCGATGCCGTTGCGGGTGAAGCTCAGGGGGAGCATATTCGACTATCCCACCAGTTTCTGGGCAAACGCATGGGGGGTGAATCCGGTCAGGTCACCGATTCCCTCACCTTGACCGATCAACTTGATCGGGATGCCGGTGCGCTCCTGCACGGCCAGCACAAACCCGCCCTTGGCCGAGCCGTCGAGCTTGGTCAGCACCAGGCCGGTGACCCCGGCGTGTTGGATGAATGCCTCGGCCTGAGCCAGGCCGTTCTGGCCGGTGGTGGCATCCAGCACCAGCAGCACCTCGGAGATCGGGGCCTGCTTTTCGATCACTCGGCGGATCTTGGAGAGCTCATCCATCAGACCGTTTTTGGTCTGCAGCCGTCCAGCGGTATCGATCAGGGCGATCTCCACGCCGTTACGCTTGGCAAACTCGACGGTCTGGAACGCGACCGAGGCCGGATCCTGACCGTGGTGCTGCGGACGCACGATCTGCGCCCCGCCACGCTCGGCCCAGGTGGCCAGCTGTTCGACGGCGGCCGCACGGAACGTATCCGCGGCCCCCACCACAACCGAGCGTCCGAAGGTGCCCACGTAGTTGGCGAACTTACCGATCGTGGTGGTTTTACCCACCCCGTTCACGCCCACCACGAGCACCACCGCGGGACGCTCGCTGAGGTGCAGCGTGGGATCGTACTTGGCCAGGCGCTCCTCGACGTTCTCGCGCAGCATCCGCTGCAGGTCGCGCGGATCGGTGGTGTGGAAGCGGGCGACGCTGGCGCGCAGCTCCTCGATCATGTCCTCGGCGACGTCGGCTCCGAAGTCGGCGGTGATGAGTGCGTGCTCCAGATCATCCCACGTGTTGTCATCGATCGTGGGTTTCTGGAACAGTCCCCGAAGGGCACCACCGAGGGACCATGTGCTGCGTTCTGCCATACCCCTAGCCTAGCGGTTTTGCGCCCGCGACCGGCCGCCCGGGCCTATTCGGTGACCGCAGCCCGATCCACCACACGCTGCCCCACAACCGCCGAGACGCCATCCTGGCGCATCGAGACCCCATAGAGGGCGTCGGCGATCTCCATCGTGCGCTTCTGGTGGGTGATCACGATGAGCTGCGAGTTCTCGCGCAGCCCCTCAAAAATGGTGAGCAGACGGCCGAGGTTGGCATCATCCAGCGCCGCCTCGACCTCGTCCATGATGTAGAACGGGCTGGGGCGGGCGCGGAAGATCGCCACCAGCAGCGCGACCGCGGCGAGCGAGCGCTCCCCGCCGGAGAGCAGCGACAGCCGTTCGATCTTCTTGCCCGCCGGGCGCACCCGCACCTCGATACCGGTGGTCAGCAGGCTCTCGGGTTCGGTGAGCGAAATACTGCCGGTGCCGCCGGGGAAGAGGATCGGGAACACCTCGGCGAACTGCGCCTGGGTGTCGGCGAAGGCGGCACCGAAGATCGCCTGCATCTTGGCGTCGAGCTCCTCGATGATGGTCATCAGATCGGCGCGGGTGCGGGTGAGGTCGGCCAGCTGCTCGGTGAGGAATGCGTGGCGCTGTTCGAGCGCGGCGAACTCCTCCAGCGCGAGCGGATTGACCCGGCCCAGCTGTCCTAGCTTGCGCTGCGCGGACTGGTGGCGGCGCTCCTGCTCGGCGCGGACGTAGGGCAGGGTGCGTTCGTCGGTGTCAAGTGGATAGCCGAGGCCGTGGGTATCGGCGGGGTCGGTTTCGGTGACAACGGCAATCCGCGCGCCCGTAACCGCGGGATCGTCAAACTCCGTGGCCCGGTCCACCGCGGCGATCTCGATGCTCGCCCCCGCCCGCAGCCAGGACACCCGGCCGGTGCGGGTCAGCTCATCCTGCTCGCTCGCGGTCATTCGCACGCCAATGGTTGGGCCATACTCACCGACCAGCGCGTCCCGATCCAGGCCCAGCTCGGACTGCGCGCGCTCAAGCAGCGAGGTGAGCTGCACCCGGCGCTCGTAGATCTGCATTTCCAGGCCGCGCATCGAGTCGGCGATGGCGTCGAGTCGGGTGCGAGCACCGGATTCCTCGGCGCGCAGCTCCTGCAGTTCGCGGGTCTGTTCCCCGCGCTGATGCTCGGCCTGGGCCAGTTCCAGCGATGCCTGGGCGAGTGAGCGTTCCAGGACCTCGCGCACCGCGGGCAGGTCGGTCAGTACCGAGCGAGCCACCTCCAACTGCCGGGCGCGCAGCACCGCGCGCCGAGCCTCAGCTTCGGCGGCGTCGCGTTCGGCACGGTAGCGACGACGCAGCGAGGCGAGACGATCCTGTTCGGTACGAACCCGCTCGCGCGCGGTTTCGGCGCGCAACCGCGCCTCGACCTCGGCCTCGCGGGCGGTTTCCAGCTCGGCCCACAGGCTCTCGCGCAGGGTCCCGTCCAGGATGGGCCGCGGCTTGGCGCGCACGGTTTCCACCGCGCGTTCGGCGGCCGCGGCGGCAGCTTCGGCCTCGCGCAGCCCCGCGGCGGAGGCGGATCGGGCGGTGTGCAGGCGCTCGCGTTCGGCCTGGGCGGCCTCATGCTGTCCGCGTGCGCGGTGCAGGCGTTCGGATTCGGCGGCGAGGCTCGCATCGAGTTCACGCAGCGCGGCGAGCGCCGCGGCCGAGGCCTGCTTGGCCGACTGGCCCTCGGCGCGGGCGGCGCTGAGATCCACCCGGAGTGTGTCGATCGAGGAGAGGACCTCGGCCAGGCGTTCGGCGGCGGTATCGTGCTCGGCGCGCAGCGCGATCCGGCCGCGCCCCTCCCCCGAACCGCCGCTGATCGAGAAGCGGGTGAGAACGTCTCCGGTGACCGTGACGATGGTGACCGGCATGTCCGCGGGCAGGATGTTCAGTCCGTGGCGTGCGGCCTCGCGGTCCTCGGCCACAAACACCCCGGCGAGCAGTCCGCGCACGCCGTCGGGACCGGTGACCAGGGAATCGGCGGGGATCAGCCCGGCCACGGGTGCGGTATTCGCGGCTCCGGCGGCGGCGACCACGAGGTCGACCCGGCCCAGGGTGTCGGCCTCGACCCGGTCGAGGGCGGCATGCGCGGCGTCGGCGTCGGCCACGATCACACCGTCGGCAAAGCGGCCCAGTGCGGCCGTGATCGCCTGCTCATACCCGGCATCCACGCGGATCCCGGCGGCAACCAAACCGTTCACGCCGGTGAGATCACGGGCCAGCAGTTCGGCGGCACCGTCGCGAATGTCGAGGGCGCGGGCCAGCGCGGTGGTCTGCGCGGTGAGGGCGTCACGCTCGCGCTCGGCGGCGTGCAGAAGCTCGCGCAGGCGCTCGATTTCGGCCTCGGTGGATTGCACCCGCTCCTGCTGATCGCGGTAGGCATCGTTCAGACCGGTGGTGTCGGCGTCGATCACGCCCGCCCCGGCCTCGGCCTCGGCGAGCGCCCGCGCAGCCTCCTCGGCGCGCTCGGTGGCGGCAGCTTCGGCCCGCTCCTGACGCTCGGCCTCGGCGGCAAGCGCGGCCAGGCGCGAGGCGGCGGTTTCAGCTCGGCCGGTGGCCGCCTGGACCTCCAGGTCGTGGGCGGAGAGGAGTTCGGACTGAACCGTCAGTTCGGTATCCACCGCGTCCAGGGATGCCCGGGCCGCGGCGGCAGTCTGCCGTGCACGTTCCCAGCCCGCCTCGGCGGCGTCGATCCCCTCGATCAGCCGGGTCACCTCGGCCTCGGCCCGTTCGATCGCCTCGGGCGAGATCCCCGGAGCCTGCGCGGGGCGCTCCCCCTGGGCATCCAGCAGGGCAACCTTCTGGGTGGCCAGTCCGGTCAGCGCGTCGAGGCGCTGGCGGACGGACTCCAGGTCGAAGACCACCGTGCGCGCCCGATCCACCGCGTCCCCAATCTGTGCCTGTTCCAGCAGGGCGATGCGGGCGCGGGTGTGATCGGCGCGCTCCTGGAGGATCGCGCGCTCGGCCAGCCGGTCGGATTCGGTTCCGGAGAAGGCGAGGATGTCGGTGTCGAGCCGGACGATGTCATCGGCGACCAGGCGGGCTCGCGCATCCCGAGCAATGGCCTGGATCGACTGCGCCTCGCGGGCCACCTCGGCCTGCTTACCGAGGGGCTTCAACTGGCGGCGGATCTCCCCTGCGAGGTCGCTCAGCCGGGTGAGGTTGGCCTGCATCCCGTCGAGCTTGCGCAGCGTTTTTTCCTTGCGCCGGCGGTGTTTGAGGATGCCGGCGGCCTCCTCGATGAAACCACGACGCTCTTCGGGGGTAGCTCGAAGCACGGCGTCTAGCTGGCCCTGCCCCACGATGACGTGCATCTCGCGGCCGAGGCCCGAGTCGCTGAGGAGTTCCTGCACGTCCAGCAGGCGGGAGCTCTGACCGTTGATCGCGTACTCGGATCCGCCGTTGCGGAACAGCGTGCGCGAGATCGTGACCTCGGTGTAGTCGATGGGCAGCGCACCGTCGGAGTTGTCGATGGTCAGCGTGACCTCGGCGCGGCCCAGCGGACCCCGCGTGGAGGTGCCGGCAAAGATGACGTCCTCCATCTTGCCGCCGCGCAGGGTTTTGGCGCCCTGCTCACCCATGACCCAGGCCAGTGCGTCCACCACGTTGGACTTGCCGGAGCCGTTGGGCCCAACCACGCAGGTCACCCCGGGTTCAAACGCAAACGTGGTCGGCTGGGCGAAGGATTTGAACCCCTTCAGGGTGAGGCTTTTGAGATACACGCGCACTCACCCCTTTCCCGGTTCGAAGATACGTCTGCACTACCGTACCAAGAACCGGCGACCCGGCCCGTGATTGCGCGGGTTTTGGGCGAATTTCGGGTGGGGCGGGACGGCGGGGTGGTCAAGATTCGAAGTAGCCTCACCAGACGGTGGGCCGTTCCAGGCAGCCACTCGGAGGGTTAATGGCGATACCGGCACTTCGGATGCGGTCACAGCGTACCTGCTCTATCCAGTTAAATCTGACCTACCCCGTCCGCAGTTAATTCGTGGCTTATGGATTATCCGTCGACTCCGTAAACCACCGATACTCCACTCTATATATGTCCCAAAAGTCATGATCTGTTGTGGCACCAGGCAAAGCACGAAGTTGTTCTACGTCAAGGGGTAGCTCAGCTTCACCCCGAGGAGCTCGAACCTTCAAGCTTCGCCCTTCCCAGTCATCATCCAGAAAGACCCCCTGGCCGGGAGCCGCGGCGCACAGTGCGGGAAAAAACCGTGCAGAATCGTCAAGTTGCCCGGGCTTTACCTCATGTGACACCACCAGTGAACAGCTGGTTTCTTTCACATCAACATTCAGTTCGCGTCGGAGATGGGAATCACTATTGGAGGCGGCCAATCTCCAGGCCCGCAGGATCGGTTCAAGCTCCACCACGGAGATGGACGGCGTGGTTTCGATGGTGATTTTTGCGTACCCCTCAGTTCCGAAGCTCCCGGTTATTCCATGAGCACGAAGCGATGTTATCCCCGGCATCCCCTCAATGGATTCGGCCAATCTATCGGCCTCGAGTTGACCATCCGGGAGATGAATGGCGCACCCGGTCAGGCTCAGTACTCCAAGCGTTGCCGTGCAAATCGCTGATACTAGAATTCTGCGCGTATGACTCACCATGTCACTCCGAGATTCGACTTTTCATTCAGTTCTAACCAAAGCTTCGAGTTGAACGGGTAAGCCCAACGTTTTTTCATCGATCTACCAATAGGGACAAGAAGAATCCCCACGAGACAAATCCGGTCAACACGGGGTAGGCGATCAGCGACCGTCGGAGCGGTCCCCAAAACCTGTCAAGAACTGCGTTGGTACTTCCACGAAGGTCCCTGGTTCGAAGACGCCGGCCCGTGGCGCCCACCTCATCCACCTGAGCGTAGGAGGTTTCCCAGGACGCGGCATCGCCCACCAAAATCCGTTCGTCTCGATATCGACGCACGTTGGCTTTCAGACGGGGCACCACGTTTTTGAGGATCGCGTCGACCGTGGTCCACGTTTCGACTTCCGTGAAGTCAGCGTCGCCCGCCCGGAAAAACACCAGGTAGTCATCCACAAGCTCCACGTTGTATTGCTGCGCGTGATCTATCAGGGCGGCCATCACGTCCGTCGTGATCAGGTAGAGTGCGTCCCGCCCATATTCGGGTGGGGCGTGCAACCGAAATGACCGATCAAAATCGCCCTCGAGCGAGAGGATCTGATCGGAATCCGCACCGGCCAGGAACCGGCGGCCCAGCCCGCCCGCCGCCATGGACTCGAAGAGGAGGTGGGGCACGGGTTCGGGAAGGTACGCGACGATATAGTGCCAGGAGCCTGGGCGATCACGACGATAAGACATGTTCCCAAACTCGATCCCCTCGCCTTCGAAACGAGGGTTGAAGTACGTGTAGTGACTCTTACGGGTGATCAGTGATGCGAACCAGGGAATCCTTGCAAATCGCATCCTGAAACCATTGCTGGATCCGGTGAGGAGAAGCCTGAAATTAAGTGTCCGGCCCTCGGCCCGCGCATTCCTATTGAACCTCAGGTAATCACGCGCCAAAACGTAGAACCAGCAAAGAAGAATCGTGACCCCCAGCAGGACCAGCGGGACACTAAATGGCGTGCTTTCCTTGGCTAGGTAGGAGGCCAAAATGCCCGACACGGCAAAATAACACATACCCGCGAATTGGTTCGCCCGCATTCCGAAGGGTTGCCGAATACGAACACCGCGCATCCGCGTTCCCCCGGTAATACCCGGCGCGGCTGCGACGAGCTCGGCTTCCGATGCGCTCAGCCACTCAAGTTTCATTTCCCCGTGCCCCTCCCCAGCGGCCCTGCGTGTGGGCTATAGCTCCTCGGACTCCGAGAGATCTTCCACACTCTGCGGGACGCGGCCGACGAAGTTCACGCCGATCCCAAACTCTTCGGCAATGGACAGCGCCGACTCCTGGAAGCGCAGCATCCAGGTACCGTCGCCCCAGATCACGGCCTCGGGCTCCCCGAACGCACCGCCGGGACCGTCCAGAAGCGCCAGGTCCGTGGCTGAGAGCGCCCACTCTGGTCCGCGCAGTGCCTCGTCCAGATATTCCAGCGCGTCACGCACCAGCTCGTCGAAGTCGGCGACGACGGCAGCCGCCACCTCCAGCACATCGGCCTCGGGTGCCGCGGCAGGCTCGATGATCAGGCTCACCTCGTGCTCCCCGTCGGCACCGTTCACCGTGGCGACCCAGAAGGCCAGCTCCTCGGGCGACTCGATGCGAACAAACTCGGCCGTGCCGGCGCTAAACGTGGTGGGGATCTCACTCATGAGTCGAGTTAAGCACACCACGTCCCGGAACCGTACATCCCCACGCGCTTCAGGGAACCACGAGGCGGTCTGGCCGCGCGGGATTGTGTGCAGAAGATCCGCTCCCCCGCTCGCGGTAAACGTCGAGGGAAATGGCTGCTCCCGGAGATCATGGATCTTGGACGCCCTGGAATGCGGATCCCGTGATTCTACCTTCGTGGAAGCTCAAACTGGTCGTGTTCAAGCTTGCATAGTTTAAAGAGGATCCCGTTGATTTCACGGAACTCCATGAACGGGCCAAAAACGCCGAGGAACTGATAACCACTGCGTCCGACGGAGTCCTTGGTGCGGACAAAGGTGAGGCGTTTTACACCGGTCCACCGCGATACCGGCTCGAATTCTGGGTAGTCCCCCATCGACTGAGGATACGTCCATTCCGGCAACGGCTTCACCCCGGCTTCCTCGGCTTGTTTTCTTGCCTCACGCGAGGCTGCGGTCGGGGCTGCCTCACCGATAAAAACATCGTTTCCCTCGGCGACAATCACGTTCAGAATTCCCGACGTATTTGTTGAGCGGTACGTGCCGGAGGATGACTGGTTTGCGAGGGTGGCGCACCACACCAGGAAGCCAGGAATCGACGGGTCAAAACTCGCAACGTAGGAGTTGCGTTTTCTACGCACGTCACTATCCGGGCTAAACAGTTTTCGGATTTCTCCGTTGTGTCGAAAAACATAGCCGTCGGCGGAATGCAGGGCTCCCGCACGCTTAGCAAGCGCCCAGTCGGGTGTTTCACTTTCCCACGCCAAAAACCCCTGACGTGCCCAGCGGAAGCCTCCGTTTGCTACCTCATCCCAGCGCTGTCTGATCGTGATCACCGCATCGTCAAGCTGTTGCATAACCTCTGAAGGGGCCACCGCCTCACCCTTCTCATCCTTCTCTACGCGGATCCGGATCTCCAGGTAGTCGGGGATTGCACGTTGAATATCCGCGGTGCGGGAAGCGTCCAAGATAACGGCAGTGTGGTGCTGCGCCTCATCGCACTCAACTCCAAGATGAAGCTGCGGGAAGTAGAGATCGATCAGCGCGTGATTCACCGACTCCGCTCGGGACGATTCTCCATAAAAGTCAAGTACGCCCGCGCCCTGGTAGGACGACCGACGGTTTACATACTGTTGGGTCACCGGTTTGAGGGCATCATGAGCGAGCTTCGACCACAGATAGTTGATAACGAAACTCTCGTATTTCTTTCCTGCGGTCCGCCGCGCGAGCGTCGCGACCAAATATTCAAAATTCTCCCGGGTAGCGCCGCTGAGATTTCGGTTCTCGGTTCCCGCAACAGGCTGATTTGAATCCATCTGTTCCTCGTCTCTGGGTATCACCGGAGCACCCATGGGAGGGCTCGGAACGGCGGCAGGATACGTCCCTGCGATCTGTAGGTTATGACCATCACTCCGGTCCGAATGGCACCACGCCTACCCGAATGAAGATCAAACGAACCCCCAAATCGGGGCTCCCTCGAGGATTCCGTGCGCCTCGGACCGTCGCAATCACGACGCCCCAAATACGCATTCACGCCGACTCTTTCGCCGCCCACGGCAGTCCTCGGAGGCATGTCGGGGTAGACCCGCCCACTGAGAGCAATCGGGACCCTTTCCGCCTATAAGGTGCGAGGACACTCTCCGTCACCGAGTCGCGGCGAGCACTTCCTGCGCCTCGGCGACCCGTGCCTTGACCGCGCGCGGCAGCGGGCGGCGAGCCAGCGTTCGTTCGATGATGCGCTCCAGGGCATCCCGCTCTCCAAGTTGCTGGGCGACGGGAAGCAACTCATCCTGCTGCGGGTGGATGCGCGGGTAGGAGATGCCCACCTCGGCGCAGCGCGCGACCGCCTCGCGAAACAGCGCCCCGAATCGAGCGGGGTGCGTGGCCGCGGCAGCCACAAGCAGGCGGGTATAGGCCCACTCGATCATGTTTGTGTCTTTTTCCAGGCCGGCACCCGCCCAATCGAACGCCGCGGCCTCGGTGAGAGTGCGCTCGGCGGCAGCCGGATGCCCCGCAAGGCTCAGGGTGATTCCCGCGCGCACCGCGTAGTTGGGGTACTGGTTGGGATCCTCCGGGGACTCCGCGGCGCGTTCGGCGGCCACACAAAACAGCACCGCTGCGTTCTCACACTGGCCGAGGTCCCAGCGCCGGTGCGCCTTTTTGGCGACGTCTGCGGCGCTGAGCACGGTGCCGGGCTTCTCGGCGAGCAGGTCGGCGGCGGAGGCTCGGTCGATTTCGGGCAGGTGCAGTGTCATTGTGCGTCCCTTCAGGATTACTGTGTCTCAGCGCGTCACGAGAACCGCTCGCTGTCAAGTAGTACGCCAACCGATATCTCGATCAGGAGCGAGACTACCGGTGATGCGATAGTGACAGCATAGGGTTTCACCGGCGACAGGCTACGATTCCGAGGAGAGACCCCTCATCGCGTCGCCCAGATCTGGCTGAGAACGGCCACCGGTGAGTGGGCGGTCCGAGGGGGCACCATCCGCCGAGCCGGACGCATCCACAAAACGAGTCTGCACCCCGATTCCACGCCAATTGAGCGCGTGGACGGTCATGACCGAGGCACGCGCGGGGGCGACGGCGAGATCGTTGTCAATATCTATGCCCGGGGTCCTCGTGGGTGATCTGGGGCCGAGGCAGCGATGGCAGCGCTGCGCGCAGGGCGAGCGGATGCCACGCGTGCAGTCATCGCTTTTCGATAAGCAGATGAGGATGAGTGAACGGTGCGCTACGAACGCACATCGGGGAAACTTCCCGGTCCATTCACCATCCGAGCGTAAAACTAGACCCAAAGGTTCTCGTCTGGCGTAGTGGCGTCGGCGTACCATCGATGTATGCCCCAGGACCCCATTGATCGTCTTCGCGCCCTGGCTCCTCGGCTGGATGATTCCCTTGAACAGCCGCAGCTGAACGAGGCGCGGGCACTCGTGGCTCAGATCGAACAGCCTCTCAGCCGCGAGGATATCGATACCCTCCTGGAGCTGTTGCCCGCCGAGGGTGATACCGCTCACGGTCTGAACTGGGACATCCTGCACCTCATCGAGGCCGCGCCGCTCTGGCCGGTCTGGGAGCTTCTCAGCGACATCGACCACAGATGGGTGGAGGTCTTCATCGCCCGCATCCGTAACGGCGACTGCGCGCCGCGGGGCTGAGCATCGTCCTGGAAGCTATGCCATAGCGATACCGTCGGCGCAAGAGCCGAGGTCCCGAGCTCGCTACTTCGCCGCCGATGCCTCGCGTGAGATCTCCTTCGCCACGACCTCACCACCGCTGGTGAGCAGGGCGCGCCGCCAGGGCAGGGTTCCCTCGATCTCGATCTGGATCGACATGCTCAGAATGGTTCGGATGATCACGATGAGGCCCAGCACGGCGGCATCCTCGAGCGAGGGAGCTGACAGTGTGTGGATGATGTCCGCCGCCACAAATACCTCGAGGCCCAGCAGGATCGATCCCCCAATGGTGGTGCGCAGGGTCTGGAAGGCGGCCGTACCCCCGGCACCGCGGCGCAGCGCTCGCGTGGCCAGCACGGCGGCAATCACGAACCCGACGACCACCACGCAGACACCGATGACTTCAATTACCTTAACGACAATCTCAAACAGCGACTCAGCGATCATGAGCACAGTATAGGGGTCGGCATCGTTGCGGGTCACCCCGCGACGAACGTAGAATTAGCGTTTCTGCTAACACCTCGGGGAGAAGTGCGACCCCCTGGTCGTGATGCTCTCCCACACAATCTCAATACCGAAGCGAAGGCGAGGCGCAGCACCCCGCGCACCGGCGGCAGCGGTTCACTCTCTCAATCGGAGTGGTCTGCCAGCGCCTCGACCGCTCCGGAGACGACCTGCCAGCGGTCATCGAGCACTCGCCACTCTCGATGCCAGGTGAGTCGCACGCTCACCGTTCCCTCAACGGCGCGAAGCACCGCATTGGCGACGGTTTTTGTGCGCCCTCCGTCGTCATCCTCCGTTGATTCACGGCTGAGCACGTCAATCTTCTCGAACGAGGTGGCGCCGGTGCGGTGGGCCTCAAGGTCGGCCTGCTTGGTCAGGACCGCACCGTCTGGGCCAATGAACGTCAACTGGTCGGAGATAAGCCGGTCAAGCGCCACAAGGTCGCTCGTTCGCATCGCATCGAGCAGTTCCGTCTCGGTGTCGTCGATTGTTCGGCCTGCACCGTCTCGCGTACTCATGAGCCGAGATTATCACGCATCACCGGTATGGCCCCGGCGTCCGCACGGAAACCGAGAAAGCGATCGACAGAGGCACACGGCGGAAGCAGGAGCACTCAACGCACCAACATCACGAGAACTCACACACCGAGCATTCACAGGCGCGAGAGACCTCTCGCCCGCCAGGAGCTCAGATCAACGAGGAACTCAGGTCAGCGAGGAACTCAGGTCAGCGTTTTCGTTGGCACCGCGGGCAGAAGTGCGATCCCCGGTTCATGAAGCTCTCCCGCACAATCTCGCCGCCACAACGCGGACACGCCTTACCCTGCTGGCCGTAGGCGTTGAGAGAGTGGGCGAAGTAGCCCGAGTTGCCGTTGACGTTCACGTACTGCGCGTCAAAGCTCGTACCGCCCTCGGCGAGGGCGCGGCGCAGCACACCGCGTACCTGCTCCAGGAGGTCGCGGCGGCGCGTGAGCGGAATACCGGCGGCCTGGCGGTCATAGTGCAGGCGAGCGGCCCACAGCGCCTCGTCGGCGTAGATGTTGCCGATGCCGCTGATCAGCGTCTGATCCAGCAGCGCGCGCTTGATACCCGTGCTGCGGCGGGCCAGGCCAGCGAAGAATGCGGCATCGTCGAAGTGCGGGTCCAGCGGATCGCGCGCAATGTGGGCCGCGGTGCGCGGGATCCACGCACCGGGTTCAAACGCTCCCCCGAAGCCCGCGGGCCGGGCGTCCGCGGTGGGAACAAGCGAGTCGATCATCATGCCGCCAAACAGGCGCTGATCCACGAAGTTGAGCCACAGCTCGCCGTGTTCGGGATGCTCCAGGGTCAGCCGAATCCGGGTGAGCTTATCGTCACGTCCGGGCTCGCGCAGCAGCATCTGCCCACTCATCCCGAGGTGGGCGGCGAGCACATCGCCACCGGCGAGCCCGTCCCCGCCTGCCAGAACGTCCCTGCCGGACAGAACATCGCTGCCGGACAGCACGTCCCCGCCGGACGGCACATCGCCGCCGTCCGAGGAACCGGCCGGCACGTCCGCTTCCCTCGAGGATCCCGCCAGCGGGAACCACAGGTACTTCCCGCGCCGCACGGCCCCGCGAAGCCGCGCGCCGGTGAGCAGGGTGGCAAAGTCGCCGCGGATCGGATCGTGGCGCTTCAGCGCACGATGATCCAGCACCTCCACACCGGAGATGATCGCACCGGTCACCGCGGGCTCCAGGCCCGCGCGCACCACCTCAACCTCGGGCAGCTCGGGCACGCTACGCCTTGTTCAGGTTGGTCCAGGCCTCCAGCGCGGCAGCCATCTCGGCCTGCTTCTTGCTGGTGCCCGATCCGGTTGCGCTGACCAGGGTGCCCACGATCACGGTCGCGGTGAAGACGCGGTTGTGGTCGGGACCGGTCGAGGTCATCTCGTAGCGCGGCGGCTCCTGCTGACGCGCGGCGGCAATCTCTTGCAGCGCGGTCTTCGGGTCGTGCGCGGCGCTCATCCGTTCGGGATCGGCCAGCAGCGGGCGGATCAGACGTAGAACGAGCGCCTCGGCCACCTCGATGCCCTGATCCAGGTAGACGGCACCAAAAATCGCCTCCATGGTGTCGGCAAGGATCGAAGACTTATCGCGTCCCCCGGTGCGCTCCTCGCCGCGACCCAGCTTGATGAAACGCCCCAGGCCCAGCTCACGCGCCACCTTGGACAGCGCGACCTCGGACACCACGGCGGAGCGCATCTTCGCGAGCTCCCCCTCGGCGTGATCGGGGTATTCGCGGTACAGCTCGGCCGTCATCGACAGGCCCAGCACCGAGTCACCGAGGAATTCCAGGCGCTCGTTATGCGGGGTTCCACCGTGCTCGTAGGCGTAGGAGCGGTGGGTCAGGGCAAGATCAAGAATCTCCGGCTTAACCGAGACACCGAGGATCGCTTCGAGCGATCCTCGGTGTACCCGAGAGCCTGAATCCTTCACGGAGTCAGTCACAAAAAACCGGCTTAGACGTCGGCGACCTTGCGGCCCTTGTACTCCAGGAACAGCGGGGTTCCGGCGGAGTCGGTGACAACCTTGGCCTGGTGCGGCAGGCTGTAGGTAACCTTGCCGTTTTCAACGGTCTTCACGAGTGCGGGGGCCTGAGCCTTCCACTGCGAACGACGGGAGTTGGTGTTGGAGCGCGACATCTTCCGCTTGGGAACAGCCATGACTTATCTCTCTTCTGTGTTTCCGGCGTCCGGAGTGCCGGCGCCCTGGTCTGGGGAAAACTCCGCGAGCGCGGCCCAACGAGGGTCAACGATTTTACGGGGTTCATAGTCCGGAATATCTGCCAGACGCTCGCCAGTCTCGGGGTCGAGACCGGGGCAGTCTGGCCGGCAAACCGGCTGAAACGGCAGTGACAAAACCACTGCATCTCTGATCAGAGGTTCAAGATCCACGTGGTCATCGTGAACCTCATGTTCGGAGGCTTCATCACTAGAGTACGCGAAAAGCTCGGCAAATTCGACTTCGACAGGCTCAGTGAACTCATCCAGGCATCGTCCGCACTCGCCGACGGCCTCGGTTTCGACCTGCGCCGTCACATAAATACCCTCGTGAACGGACTCGAGTCGGACCTGAACACTCAGCTCTTTCCCGGCCGGAACCACCATCAAACCCTCACCGAACTGCTCCGGTAGGGCGAGGGTGATTTCCTGCTCCCGCATTTCTCCGGGACGACCGTGAAGGTCTCGAACATTGACCGCAAGCGGTCCTTTTTTCACGTATCTCACGTCAGGAAGTCTACAGGCTGAATCCCCCGATGGGATCCCGGTTCGCCCCGAGCTTCCCGGATGTGGCACCCGGTGGACCTCCGCGGCTCGATCCGGGTCGCGGAGGGAGGATCCGGCACCTCCCATCCGGATCTCCAGAATGGGCCAGTCTCGCGAGCGGCGAATTTTGGTTCCCCGCACCCCGATCGGCGTGTCGCAACCCGGCGCTGCGCGCAGACACCCGGGTGGGCAACGCGAGGGGCCCTAGGAGCTCGCCGGAAGCTCCCGCGTCAGCGAGGTCACAATCTCCGCCGCCGGGGCCACCCGCACGCCCTCGAAGCCCGCACCGGCCCACAGGTGAAGCTGCTCGGGGTCGGCCTGCGCCGCCGCCTGGGCGCGCACCCCCGCGGTGAGAAAGTGCAGGGCCGGGTACATCGTGGGGGCGTGATCGGAAAACGCCTCGGTGAACCGGTTACTCACGGCTCGCGCGGTACGCCCGGTGAAGGCGCGGGTGAGGACCGTGGCGCGATGGCGCAGATCCTGCAGGGCCGCCAGATGGGCGGGCTTGGTGCCCGCCTCGGTCGCCCCGAGGAACAGGGTGCCCACCTGAGCGGCGGTCGCGCCGGCCGCCAGGATGTCCCGCACGTCCGCGGCATCGGCGATCCCACCGCCGGCAAAAATCGGCTGGTCGGACCGGGATCGGGCGTAGCGGATCAGCTCACGCAGGTCCTGATCGTCGGCGTCTTCTCCGTCGATTCCGAGCACGGTGGCGCGGTGCCCGCCCGCTCCCGGCCCCTGAATGCTCAGCACGTCGGCTCCGGTATCGAGCACGGCATCGATGCCCTCGCGGGAGGTAGCCCCCAGCACCACGCGTTTACCGGCGGACTGGAGGCGCTCGATAACCTTCGGATCCGGATACCCAAACGTGAATGAGACGAAGGCCGCCTCGCTGGCCAGGGCGAGGCGCACCTTCTCGGCGTAGTGATCGTCGGACTGCTGCGGCGTCTCAGGCAGCAGGACCGGGTCGATCCCTCCCCCGGCCAGCAGCTGCTCCCGATAGGCCGCGTAGACGGCCGGGTCGATCCCCGGGTCGGCCTCATTCGGGGCAAAGATGTTGATGCCGAAGTGGCGTCCGCTCAGCTGTTCCAGCTGGGCACTCAGCGCATCCGGGCTCAGGTACCCGGCGGCCACAAAGCCCAGCCCGCCGGCCTCGGCCACCGCGGACACCAGGGCCGGGGTGCTCGGGCCGCCGGCCATCGGCGCGGCGACGATCGGAACCGAGAATCCCAGCTGGGTCAGCGCGACGGACATCGCGGGTTCCAACTACCGGACGTCGACCGCATGCGGCGCGGTCAGGAAGCGTGCCACGGCACCGGGCACATACGGCGCGATATCGCCGCCGAGGGCCGACACCTGGCGCACCAGCGAGCTGGACACGTGCGCGTGCGCGGGGTTGGGCAGCATGAACACGGTTTCCACCCCGGCGAGGTTGCGGTTGACGATCGCCATCGGCGTCTCATACGCCACGTCGATCTGCGAGCGGATACCCTTCACGAGCACCTGCGCGCCCACATCGGTCACATAGTCGACCAGCAGGCCCATGCTCCAGGAGGCCACCACGATATTGGTGGGGGCACCGTCCTCGGCGAGCGAGGTTTCGATCAGGGACACCCGCTGGGCGATCGGCAGCAGCGCCGTCTTGCCAGGGTTATGCACAACCAGCACGTGGACCTCGTCGTAGAGGCCCGCCGCACGGATAATCACATCCAGGTGCCCGAGGGTAACGGGGTCAAAGGATCCGGGGACAACGGCAATCCGCTTCATGACTTCACCCTATCGGTCACCCCTCCCCCAAACACCAGTAACCATCAGGGAACTCTCAGATGTCGCCGGATGTTTCCCCGGATGGTGAAACGTTACGGCTAGTTCTTGGCGAGGGCGGCGCGGGCCGCGGCATCCACTTGGCGATCCAGCGCCTCGCGCAGCAGCGGCTGATCGGTCAGCTCGGGATCGGTGCCCACCAGCAGGTCGGCATCCTCACGGGCGCGCTGAATAATCTCGGCGTCATCCACCACGCGCAGCAGCTTGAGCGAGGAGCGGCCGCCCGACTGCACGCTGCCGAGCACGTCGCCCTCGCGGCGCAGTTCGAGGTCGATGCGGGCCAACTCGAACCCGTCCTGAGTGGAGGCCACGGCCTCGACACGCTCGCGCGCGGTGGTTTCATGCGGGGCCGCGGTGACCAGGAGACAGAGTCCGGGAAGTCCGCCTCGGCCGACGCGTCCGCGCAGCTGGTGCAGCTGGGAGACGCCGAAGCGGTCGGCATCAAGAACGACCATAGTGGAAGCATTGGCCACATCCACACCCACCTCGATGACGGTGGTGGCCACCAGCACGTGGATCTCCCCCGCCTGGAACGCCCGCATGGTGGCGTCCTTCTCATCGCCGCTCATTCGGCCGTGCAACGGTTCGATGCGCAGGCCCGCGAGCGCCGGGGTCTGGCGCAGCTCGGCGAGCACGGTCTCCACCGCGGCGCGGGGACGCGGCGGTCCCTCGCCCGGGGCGGGCTCGGGAGTCGGCTCGGGTTCGGCGCTCTGCCGCGATCCGCGACCGCCGGTGGTGGGTACCGCGTGAACGTCCTCGGACACCCGCATCGGCGCGCGCCGACCGGTTTTCGCCGGGGCCGTCTCGGGCGCGGGCGCAGGTTCGGCGGCCGGATCGGGATCGATCGCCGGACACACCACAAAGGCCTGCCGTCCGCGGGCGATCTCCTCCCCCATCCGTTCCCAGACCCGGCCCATCCAGCCCGGACGATCCGCCAGCGGCACCACAAACGACTCGATCGGCTGCCGTCCGGCGGGCAGCTGCGCGATCGTGGACACGTCGAGGTCACCAAACACGGTCATCGCGACCGTGCGCGGGATCGGGGTGGCCGTCAGCACCAGCGTGTGCGGCGGACGATGGCCCTTCTCACGCAGGGTCTCGCGCTGATCCACGCCGAAGCGATGCTGCTCGTCCACCACCACGAGGCCCAGGTCAAAGAAGTGTACGTTATCGGAGAGCAGCGCGTGGGTGCCGATGACGATCTTGGCAGCGCCCGAGACGACCCGCAGCAGGGCCTTTTTGCGCTCGGACTGCGGCATCGATCCAGTGAGCAGCGTGGGCATCAGCTCGGCCGAGAGGTCGGGACCGAGGGAGTTGACAATTGAGCGCAGGTGCTGCGCCGCCAGCACCTCGGTGGGTGCCAGCAGGGCCGACTGGCCCCCGGAATCGGCCACCGCGAGCATCGCCCGCAGCGCCACCAGGGTCTTACCGGAGCCCACCTCACCCTGCACCAGACGGTTCATCGGGGCCACCTGGGCGAGGTCGTGTTCGATCTCCCCGGCGACGGTCTGCTGATCCTCGGTGAGCGAGAACGGCAGGCCCGCGTCGAGCCGGTCACGGTATCCGCCGGGGGTCGCCTGGCGGATCGTGGTGGGGTGCACGCGGGCACGAGCCCGCTGCTGGAGGAGCGCCGCCTGGAGCAGGAACGCCTCGCGATAGCGCAGCGTGTGCCGGGCCTGCTTCCAGTCGGCATCCTGTTCGGGACGGTGAATCAGCTCGACGGCCTTGCGGTAGGAGAGCAGGCGCTCTCGCTCGCGGACCGAGGCGGGCACCGCGTCCTCGAGCGGTGGCAGTGCGTCCAGCACCACCTCGATGGCCTTGGCTACCTGCCAGCTGGCCACGGTTGCGGTGGCCGGGTAGATCGGAATGGGCTGGTTTGCCCAGCGGTTCGCGCTGGCATCCCCGGCATCCAGGGCGCGCTCGGCCGGGTCAAAGAGTTCATAGTCGGGATGCGCGAGCTGCCGCGTGCCTCGGTAGTCACCAACCTTGCCGGCGAAGATCCCACGGGCACCGGGCACCAGGTCTTTCGCCCGCCAGGCCTGGTTGAAGAAGGTGAGGACCAGGACGCCGCGCCCGTCGGTGATCTTCACCTCGAGGATCGACCCGCGGCGCGCACGCATCGTGCGCTCGCGCACCTCGACCACGTCGGCGACAATGGTGATCGATTCGCCCAGCGGCAGGCTGTCCATCGCGGTCAGCTCGCCGCGCTTGGCGTAGCGGCGCGGATAGTGGCTGAGGAGGTCCGAGACGGTGTGCACGTCAAAGGCACGCTCAAACGCGGCGGCCGTGCGGCCACCCAGAACCCCGTCGAGGCGGGCGTCAACGGCGGAGACACTCATGCTCCCAGTCTATGGCGAGCCGCCGACACCGGCGGACGACGGGCACGTCGGCCCGCTAAACTTGCCGGGTGACTCGTATCGTTTCCGGCCGCGCCGGCTCCCTGGCCCTCAAGGTTCCCTCCGCGGGTACCCGTCCCACCAGCGACCGCGTGCGCGAGGCCCTGTTCTCGGCGCTGGAATCGCGCGGCTACCTGGAGGATGCCCACGTCCTGGACCTGTTTGCCGGATCCGGTGCGCTGGCCCTCGAGTCGATCAGCCGCGGGGCCGCGAGCGCGGTGCTGGTGGAAAAGGCGGCCTCGGCCGCCAAGATCTGCACCCAGAACGCCAAAGCGCTGACCCAGGCCCTCGGCCGGGCCGACATCCGCGTCGTGGTGCGCGGGGCCCAACCCTTCGTGGATGAGGGTTCCGAGGACTACGATCTGGTGTTCATCGACCCGCCCTATGACTACACCGAGGACGAGCTCACCGCGCTGCTCGCCGCCCTGCCGCGCCGCCTCCGGGAGGATGCCCTGGTGGTCGTTGAGCGCTCCACCCGCTCCCCTGAGCCCACCTGGCCCGCGGGCATTGAGCGATTCGTGCAAAAGAAGTACGGCGAAACCACCGTGTGGTGGGCCGAACCCACGCGCTAGACCCCGCGCGGCGAGCTAGAGAAGCAGATAGCCAGAGAAGCGGAAAGCTAGACGCTGGTGAGTTCCCGCGCCGGCGCATCAAAGCGCGCACCCTGGGTGCGGGCGCCGACACTCGCCATGCAGAGGATCAGCGCCGCGGCGACCACGGGCAGGATGAACGGGTGCACCGCGTGGGTGGACATCTCCGCACAGGTCACCACGATCCCGCCGACCAGGGCCGAGAGACCCGCGGCGACTCCGCGACGAACACCCATCCGGCGTCGACGGAGCGAGGCCCACGCCGCATAGCCGGCCAGGAAGGCGGCGATCCCGGTAATGGCGCCCACGAGCGCTCCACCCGAAGTGTCCCAGTGGGTCAGCAGCCGGGCAGGATCGGGCAGGGCAACCAGAATGGCCCCCAGACAGGCCCCACACACCATCGCGATCAGGCTCGCGGCAATGATTCGTGTTGCGGACATGTTCCCCCGAATTCTGTCCCGCCGATTGTCCGGCGCGGCCGGTGTCATCCCCACCAAAATACCGCATGTGATGTGGGATGGCTAGCCGGGCCGATCCGTGACCGGGTCTAGCCGAGCCGTCCGTCCCAGGTTGTGTAGGGGTCCCAGCCGAGCTTCCCGGTCAGCGGTGCCCCGTCGCGCATGACCCCCATCCCCGCCCGCACCACGCCGATCGCCCGGAACGGTTCGGGCAGGGCCAAGGCCGCGGGGAACGTGGCCAGCAGCGCGTGGTCCTCGCCGCCTCGCAGCGCCCGCTCCAGATTGGGTTCGGCAGCAAAGGCCGCCGAGTCCAGGTCCAGTGCTACGCCGCTGGCGCGGGCAATTCGGGAGGCGTCCAGGGCCAGCCCGTCGGAGACATCCATCATCGAGGTGGCCCCGGCCAGGGCCGCCGCAATACCCGCGGAAATCGGCGGATTTGGCGCGAGTTGGGCGGCGACCAGCTCGGGTTCCCGGGCACGGAGCGCGGCGGTCGCCTCGGCATCGGGGACCCCGGCGGCATCCACGCCCTCGGCAAACAGAAGGTCGAGCCCATGGGCGGCCCGCCCGGCGTCCCCGGCCAGCGCGATGATGTCCCCGACCCGGGCACCCGAGCGCAGCACCGGTTCGCGATCCTCGAGGTCGCCAAACGCGGTGATCGCGATCGTAAACGTGTCCGAGACCGAGAGGTCCCCGCCCACCACCGCGCAGCCCGGGGCAAGCTGCGCGCAGGCGGCGCTCAGCCCGTCGGCGAGACCCTCCAGAGCAGTGAGTTCGGTGTCGGCGGTGGCGGCCAGGGCGACCACCAGCCCGGTGGGACGCGCGCCCATCGCATACACATCGGCGAGGTTGGTGACCGCAGCCTTCCACCCCAGCTCAAACGGTGTGTGCCAGGCCCAGCGGAAATCCGGGCCGTGGATCATCATGTCCGTGGTCACCACATAGCGATCCCCGTGCTGAACCATGACCGCGGCATCGTCGCCGGGGCCCACCTCGGCACTCCGCGCGGCGGCATAGCGCGGCAGCAGACGGTCGAGAATCTCGGCCTCGCCGGCATCACGGACGCGGCGCGGAACACTGGATGCGGGGGTTTCGGGCATGAGTCCACGGTATCGGGTCTGCCCCGGGCGAGCTGAACGGCGCGGCGAGGGTTCCACGGTAACCTGGAGGGACCATGTCTGTCGCCTCTCGCTCCGTGCTCACCCTGATCGCCGTGGGCGTTGCCGCGCTCACCCTCACCGGCTGCGTGCAGGAGGTCCCGATGGAACCCGCCGCGGATGCTAACAACCCGCACTGCGCCGATATCACCGTGACCCTGCCGGATAAGCTGGCCGGCCTGGACAAGCGCCGCACCAATGCGCAGGCAACCGGTGCCTGGGGCGATCCGGCGGCCGTGCTGCTGCACTGTGGGGTGACCCCTCCCGCCCCGACCACCGACCGCTGCGTCACCGTGGACGGCGTGGACTGGGTCTTTGACGATTCTCAGGAAAAGGACGAACTCTTCCGTTTCACCACCTACGGTCGCGTTCCCGCCGTCGAGGTGTTCATCAGCTCCAACCCCGACAAGGGCGGAGTCTCGGGCACCGCGGTGCTCTCGGATCTGGGTTCCTCGGTCGGACGTCTCCCCCAGGTCAGCAAGTGCCTGAACGTCAGCGAGGTTCGCTAGCGCGAAAACCCGGACCTCAAAGCTCGTGGCGGCCTCGGCGCTAGACCCCTCAGCCCCGAACCGAACAGGTGACTCCCCGAGAAACCTACCGCCCCGAACCGAACAGGCGACGCCAGAGTCCAGATCCCGGCTTGACCGAGCCCGTGCCGAGCGGTGCAATCTCGCCGGTTTCCCCGTGCTCACTCTGCGGCTCATCCGAGGCGGTGGTGAGGTGCGGGGCAATGTCGCGCGGGTCCATGGTGCCCTCGATGACCCGCTTGACCTGCTGCACGATCGGCATTTCCACGCCACTCGCGGCGGCGATTTCCAGCACCGGGGCGACCGAGGCGAGTCCCTCGGCGGTCTGCTGCATCTGCTTAACCACGGAGGCCAGCGAGTATCCCTGACCGAGCAGGCGTCCGGCGGTGTTGTTGCGTGAGAGCGGGCTCTGACAGGTGGCGATCAGGTCGCCAAGGCCGGCCAGACCCGACAGGGTTTCCGCGTGGGCACCCTGCGCCACGGCGAAGTCGGTCATCTCGACCAGGCCACGGGTGATGATCGACGCCTTGGTGTTCTCGCCGTAGCCCACACCATCCACGATGCCGATGGCCACCGCGATGAGGTTCTTCAGGACCCCACCAAACTCGGTCCCGATCACGTCGGTGTTCACAAACGTGCGGAAGTAGCGGTTGCGCGCGAGCAGCGCGACCTCCTGCGCGGTCTCCAGTGAGACCGAGGAGATGACCGCGGCGGTGGGCTGTTCCTTGGCGATCTCCATCGCCAGGTTGGGCCCGCTGGCCACGGCCACCCGTTCGGGCTCGATTTCCAGGCACTGTTCGATGACCTGGCTCATCCGCAGACCGGTCTGCTTCTCCACGCCCTTCATCAGCGACACCACGATGGTGTCGCGCCCCAGCAGCGGCTTGATCGCGGTCAGGTTATCCCGCAGCGCCTGCGAGGGCACGGCGATGAACACCACGGCCGCACCGGTGATGGCGGCCTTGAGGTCCGAGGTTGCACGCAGGTTCGCCGGCAGTGTCACGCCGGGCAGATACTCGGCATTACGGTGTTCGCGATCGATGGCCGCGGCGGCCTCGGCGCGCCGCGCCCACATGTACACATCCGCCCCGCCGTCGGCGAGGATCTTCGCAAACGTGGTTCCCCAGCTTCCCGTGCCCAGCACGGCTACTCGGGTGGGGGCGGTGGTACTACGCTTCGTCAAAACGACCGGTCTCCGTCTGATTGTGTTTGCTCGGGTCCCAGCGCTCGGCCGGGGCTTTTTCATCCCGCAGGGTCTCCAGCAGTTCGGTAACCGCGTCCATGACCTTATCGGTGGCACCGTGCAGCACGGCCGAGTCCTGCTGCTTGCCCAGGAACTCGTCAAGATTGACCGGATCACCGATCACAATTTTGATGTTCTTGCGCGGGAACAGCGAGATCTTCTTGCCGTACCGCGGCATGACCTGCTGGGTTCCCCAGTGCGCCATCGGGTACACCGGCAGGTTGTGGGTCAGCGCCATCCGGGCCACGCCGGTCTTGCCACGCATCGGCCACAGGTTCGGCTCGCGGGTCAGCGTGCCCTCGGGATAGATGATCACGCCCTGCCCGGTCTCAACCAGCCGTCCGGCGGCGGAGATCGGGTCGTTGCCGCGGGTGGAGCCCATCCGCTCGACCGGAATCTGACCGGCCGAGCGCAGGATCCAGCCCAGCACCGGGTTCTTGAAGAGCCCGGCCTTGGCCATAAATCGCGGGGCGCGACCGATCTTCCAGACGGCCAGGGCCACCACGATCGGATCGATCTCCGAGTAGTGGTTGGGGGCCAGGATGAACGGGCCGGATCGCGGCAGCTTATAGGCATCGCGAATATCCAGCCGGAACAGCGGAACCGTCAGCGGCTTCACGATCGCCGCGAGCGGCCACAGGAATGAGGGCCGAGACTTCTCCGGCGACTTCTCAAGCTTGCGACCCTCGGGGTCACGGTTTACGCGGGTAACGCTGGTCACGAATCTAACCTACGCCTCGAGGGTGAAGTTTGCGCCCAGCGCGGTCAGCTTTTCGAAGAAGTTCTCGTAGCCGCGGCTGATGATGCCCACGTTGGACACCCGCGAGGCACCCTCGGCGCTCAGCGCGGCGACCACGTGCGAGAAGCCTCCCCGCAGGTCGGGGACCGCGATGTCCGCGGCTCGCAAGGCCGACGGACCCGAGATCACGGCGGAGTGCTGGAAGTTACGCTGACCGAAGCGGCAGGCCTGCGAGCCCAGGCACTCACGGTGCACCTGGATGGTGGCACCCATCTCGATCAGGGCGTCAACAAAGCCGAAGCGCTGCTCGTACACGGTCTCGTGCACGATCGACACACCGGTGGCCTTGGTCAGCGCGACAACGAGCGGCTGCTGCCAGTCGGTCATGAAGCCGGGGTGCACGTCGGTCTCGATGATGACCGGGTTCAGCGGGGTACCGGGGTGACGGAAGCGAATGCCGTCATCCTGAATCTCGAACACGCCACCCACCTTGCGGAAGACGTTGAGGAAGGTGCCCATCTCGGCCTGCTTGGCTCCGGCGACGAAGATGTCACCCTCGGTGGCCAGCGCGGCGGCGGCCCAGCTGGCGGCCTCGTTGCGGTCGAACAGTGCGCGGTGGGTGTACCCCTCCAGGCGGTCCACACCCTCGATGCGGATCACCCGGTCGGTGTCCACGGAGATGACCGCACCCATCTTCTGCAGGATGTTGATCAGGTCCATGATCTCGGGCTCGATCGCCGCGCCACGCAGCTCGGTGGTGCCCTGGGCACGCACCGCGGTCAGCAGCACCTGCTCGGTGGCACCAACGCTGGGGTAGGGCAGCTCAACCTTGGTGCCGCGCAGACGCTGCGGGGCCGAGAGGCGGATGCCGCTGGGGAGCTTCTCGACGATCGCACCAAATTGGCGCAGCACGTCGAGGTGGAAGTCGATCGGACGGTCGCCGATGCGGCAGCCACCCAGGTCGGGGATGAAGGCCTCGCCCAGACGGTGCAGCAGCGGTCCACAGAACAGGATCGGGATGCGGCTGGAACCGGCGTGGGCGTTGATCTCGGCGAAGTGAGCGGATTCGACCGCCGACGGGTCGAGGATGAGCTCGCCATCCTCGTCCCCGTCGGTGATCTTCACACCGTGGGCACCCAGCAGGCCACGAACCACCCGAACATCAGAGATCTTCGGGACGTCGCGCAGCGTGGACGGGGTCTCCCCCAGCAGGGCCGCAACCATCGCCTTGGTGACGAGGTTCTTCGCGCCGCGCACCTGAACACGACCGTTCAGCGGCGTGCCGCCGGTGATCGTGATGGTGTCGGCGGCCATGCCAACGCTTGCGCCGGCTCGTGCGGCATCCTGAAGGAGAGAGTTCACCCGGTGTGTCCGTCTATTCTGTGGGCGCTCCCGAGGGAGCGGGGATCGGCAGCGTCTTCGGTCGCCAGGAAGCCCTGGTTTCCTCAAACGTCGAAATCTGAGTTTCGTTGCGCAGGGTCAGGCCGATGTCGTCCAGACCTTCACGCAGTCTCCACCTAGTGTAATCATCAACCTCGAAGGGAACGGTCAGCGCGCCGACGGTGGCCGTTTTCGCTTCCAGATCAACCGTCATGTTAATGCCGGGGGTTTCCTCCAGGATGGCCCAGATCGCCTCCAGGTCCTCCTCGGAGATGACGGCCGCCAGCAGCCCCTGCTTGCCCGAGTTTCCGCGGAAAATGTCCGCGAAGCGGGGGCTCAGGACCACCTTAAAGCCGAAGTCGCGCAGCGCCCAGACGGCGTGCTCGCGGCTGGATCCGGTCCCGAAATCGGCACCCGCAACCAGGATTTCTGCGCCCAGGTAGGGCTCCTGGTTCAGGACAAACTCGGGGTCGGTGCGCCAGCCCGCAAACAGGGCGTCCTCGAAGCCGGTCTTGGTGACGCGCTTGAGGTAGACGGCGGGGATGATCTGGTCGGTATCGACGTTGGAGCGCTTCAGCGGAGCGGCGATCCCGGTGACGGTTTCAAACTTATCCATGGGGATACTCCTTACTTAGCGACGGCCAGATCGGCCAGGTCGGAGGGGCTGGACAGGGTGCCGCGAATCGCGGTGGCGGCGGCCACCAGCGGGGACACCAGGTGGGTACGGCCGCCCTTACCCTGACGGCCCTCGAAGTTGCGGTTGGAGGTCGACGCGCAGCGCTCGCCCGGGGCCAGCTGGTCCGGGTTCATGCCCAGACACATCGAGCAGCCGGCGAAGCGCCACTCGGCACCAAACTCCTTGATGACCTTGTCCAGGCCCTCGGCCTCGGCCTCGATGCGCACGCGGGCGGAGCCGGGGACCACCATGACACGCACGCCCTCGGCCTTCTTCTGTCCCTTGATGATCGAAGCGAAGGCGCGCAGGTCTTCGATCCGCGAGTTGGTGCAGGAACCCATGAACACGGCGTCCACCGGGACCTCCTTGAGCGGGGTGCCCGCGGTCAGGTCCATGTACTCCAGCGCACGCTCGGCGGCGGCACGCTCGTTGGGGTCGGCGAAGTCGGCGGGGTTAGGTACCGGGTCACTCAGCGAGGCACCCTGGCCGGGGTTGGTGCCCCAGGTCACGAAGGGCTCCAGGGCATCGGCGTCGAGGAACACCTCGGCGTCATAGACGGCGCCCTCATCGCTCGGCAGGGTCTTCCAGTAGGCCACGGCCTCGTCCCAGTCGGCACCCTTGGGGGCGTGAACGCGACCCTCCAGGTAGTCGAAGGTGGTCTGGTCGGGAGCGACCATACCGGCGCGGGCACCGGCCTCGATCGACATGTTGCAGATGGTCATGCGACCCTCCATCGACAGCGCACGAATCGCACTACCGCGGAACTCCAGGACGTAGCCCTGACCGCCGCCGGTACCGATCTTGGTGATGATCGCCAGCACGATGTCCTTGGCGGTCACGCCCGGGCGCAGGGTGCCCTCGACATTGATCGCCATGGTCTTGAAGGGCTTCAGCGGCAGCGTCTGGGTGGCCATGACGTGCTCCACCTCGCTGGTTCCGATACCAAATGCCATGGCACCAAATGCGCCGTGGGTCGAGGTGTGCGAGTCGCCACAGACGACGGTGATGCCGGGCATGGTCAGGCCCAGCTGCGGACCCACCACGTGAACGATGCCCTGCTCGATGTCACCCAGCGAGTGCAGGCGCACCCCGAACTCGGCGCAGTTCTTGCGCAGGGTTTCGATCTGGGTGCGGCTGGTGAGGTCGGCGATGGGCTTATCGATCGCCCAGGTCGGGGTGTTGTGATCCTCGGTGGCGATGGTCAGGTCGGGGCGACGCAGCTGACGACCGGCCACGCGCAGACCGTCAAAGGCCTGGGGGCTCGTGACCTCGTGCACCAGGTGCAGGTCGATGTAGATCAGGTCGGGGGTGCCGTCCTCACCCTTGGCGACGAGGTGGTCATCCCAGACCTTCTCGGCCAGGGTACGGGGTTTGGTTGAGGTGCTCATTGTGGGGTGCTTTCGCTTGGGAACTACTGTGGGGTGACCGGAGGGCGACGATGCGACTCCGCGACGAGGGTTCCGATTCTGCTAAACCTCGTCGCGGCGACGAAGCAGGAGACCGGTGGTGGGGACAGTGATCAACAAATTAGCCACGGGACACCAGCCGAATCGTGTCGGCGAGGATCTCCCCCGAGATGCGTCCGGCCGCGTCGGCATCCCGGCGCTCGATGGCTCGGACGATGCCGTGATGACCCTCGGTGTGCTCGGCCAGGATGTCATCGCTCAGCTCGAACTCGACCACGTCGGCAAACGCGTCGGCCAGGCGCGAGGCCAGGGCGTCAAACACGTCTACCAGGACGCCGTTTTTGCTGGCGACCAGGATGGCCCGGTGGAAATCAAAGTCGATCGCGACAAACGCGGGCGAGCCGGAGGCATGGGTGTCGCGCTCGCGCAGCAGGGCGTCCAGCGCCTCCACTTCGGCGTCGTCGCGATTCTCGGCGGCCAGGCGGGCGGCGTGAGTTTCCAGCGCGAAGCGGGTGTTCAGGACATCCAACAGCGAGGCCGCGGACAGGCGGCGTTCGAGCGAGGCCAGCGGTGTGCTCGCGGCCACGAAGACGCCGGAGCCCTGACGGCTGACCAGCAATCCCTCGGCGGCCAGCGCGCGCACGGCCTCGCGGATCGTGGTGCGGCCCACGCGGAATGACTCGGTCAGCTCACGCTCGGTGGGCAGCTTGGTTCCTACCTCGAAGGTGCCGGCGGCCAGAGCCTCGCGCAGCTGGGTCGCGACGCCGTCGGCCAGGGACGCGCGCGGGGCGGGTTGCAGGGTGCTCGGCATCACGTCTCCTTTCGCCGGTTTTGCTCGGGCTAGTTTTGCTTGGGCCGGATCTTCTCGAACCAGTTTTACCTGGACCAGTTTCTCTCGGCCACTTCACCAAAGTTGTCTGTTGACCTGTCTAATGTAACCCGATTTGCCCGGGGTGTCGAGCAAGGTGAGCCTTACCCGCCCGGCGTCGGTGGCTCGCGCTAGCGTGAACCCATGACCGTTCAGACCGAGACCTCCTCCCGAACCTTCACCGGCCGCGTGTTTATCGCGGCCAGCATCGACGGCTTTATTGCCCGACCCGACGGCGACATTTCCTGGCTCGAGGAGGTCACGCCCGCGGCCGAGCACAGCCCCGCGCGCTCCGACGAGGGAGCCATCACCGACTACGACGCCTTCATGGCCTCGGTGGATAGCCTGGTGATGGGCCGCGCCACCTATGAGAAGGTCCTCACTTTCGGCTTCTGGCCCTATCCCGACCACCGCGTCATCGTGCTGAGCTCGACTCTGACCACGGATGACCCCAACGTGACCGTCGCTCGCGACCTGGACGAGGCGCTGGCGCTCCTTGCGACGGCCGGATCGCGCGGCGTCTACGTGGACGGCGGCGGCGTCATCCGCTCGTTCCTGAACCGCGACCTGATCGATGAGATCACCATCACCCGCATCCCGGTCATCCTGGGCTCGGGACTCCCCCTCTTCGGCACGGGCCTTCCCGAGGCACGCCTGGAGCACCGCGGCACCGCGGTGGCCGAGAACGGCTTCGTCACCTCGAGCTATCGAGTGCTGAGGTAGGGACAACTGACGCCTTTGCTCGAAGCTTTCTAACGCTCGAGTCTGACACCTGGGTCTCGAGAAATGTAGTCGAGCGCATCGATCAGAAGCGGGCTAGCAAGCAATTCTTCAGTCTCATGCCATCGGGCCAACCAGGGTGCAAGGTTTGGAGCCACAGCAGACACTAAAGCCCTCACGTCTTCAAGGATTAGCCCGGGTGATCGCCTCACCTGAGCCGTTCCATCACCGAGGCCTGGCATTGGAAAACCGAAGACAACCGGCTCGCAGTGACTTATTCGATTTCTTGCCCAGTTAACCCTCTGAGCGATACGCGCAATCTCTCGTCTCGGTAGCGGAAACACCGATTTCAGTGCGGGCTCCCACAGAACACGTGCATAGCTCACAGACGATCCATCCTCACGATTCTCGCCTGCTCCGAGAAGATTCACCCAGGTGCCCAGCATGACGTTGGCAATGATCTTTCCCGGTGGAGCCCGGAGCCCCGAGATCAGGGCCGCTCGGTCAAATGCGCGTCGACCGGAGGCATCAAGTAGATCGTGGCGGAGCTCGAACCAGTCGTCCCCATAGTGCGCAGCGAGTGCTCGATGGATGCCCTCACGAAGTGTCACCTCTGCAAGACGGACTGCGGCATGTAGATGGGCTGCCAGTTCGGAATCGAGGACGTACAAGGACATCGCCGCGCGCTCCCCTGACGAAGCCGCACGGAATCGACGTAATCTCTGTTTGGCCAGGCTACGAATCATGGCCGACTGCTCGACCTGAGAGAGTTGTGGAATCATGCATTCGAGCCTAGGCTGGAGACATAGTCCCCCGGCAAAGGCCGCAGTGGGTTTGGAAGCCGCCGTAGATCATCGATCACGGCGGCTTCACCTTTTCTCCACGTCGACTTCGGCGTGAACTCAATGAAGTCTGCATCGGGACACACCACGAGTGCTGCAATGTTTCCCCCACCCACACCGCCGCGGACATCGCGGGCATCCGCCGCATTGGTTGCGCGACTGGGGATTGTGCAGGGCAAACGCTTTACGAAGGCTCACTCGCTTCGTAACATTTCCCCCGCGGATGGAATGAAATCGCCCATATCGCGGTTATTTCGAGTCATAACACCGACTTTTCGACATAATCTGTCATCGGTTGGGCGATGCTCGTCCCGACCGGGAAAATGGAAAAAATGACCCCCGCAGATATCTCCACCGTTGACGCCGCGGCCGCCCTCGAGGGCTGGCACCGCGCCCGCACCGCCTACGTGACCGGCGCCCACGGCCCGCTCTCGCTGGTGTTCACCCACTGGGGTCAGGCCGGAGAAGAACCCGTGGCCGAGGATGTGGCCCGCGCCGGCTGGCCCGCCCACGTCATCTTCAGCCGTCTGCAGCGCGACAACATCGACAACGGCGAGCTTGAGCACGGCTACCGCATCTGGGACACCCAGTCCCCCGCTCAGCAGGCGTTCCAGGGCATCGGATCCTACGGGTTCAACCCCGAGTGGATCATCGACGCCGAGTTCGAGTACGTGGACGAGTCCCGCTTCATGCCGTTCGAGCACCTGCGCGACTCCGGTGCCACCCGCGGCCTGCCCGTCTCGGGCGACATCGTGTTCACCCTGAACGGTGTCGAGCACCGCCTGGCCGCATTCGATGCCGGAGACAAGCTGCAGCTCGTCTTCGCCGACGCCACCAGCCGCACCGACACCTATGCTTCGGGCCGCTTCCTGTTCATTCCGCGTCCGGACGTCTCGGCGGATCAGACCCCCGGCACCCGGTTCCCGGTCACCCTGGACTTCAACCACGCGGTGGTTCCGCCCTGTGGATTCTCCAACCAGATGAACTGTCCGCTGCCTCCGGCCAGCAACCGCTTCACCGAGGCCATCACGGCCGGTGAGAAGAAGGTCATCTGGACCGAAGGTTTCTCCCTCTAGCCCCACCCTGGCTCGGCCGAATTCTGCCGCGTCCCCCGGGCGCGGCAGCTTTCTGCGCCCAAGATTTATCCCCTCCCCATCCTCCACAAGGAGCAATCACCATGTCATCTACCCGACGCCCCCGCCTGTTGGTGGGCCTGGCAGCCCTCGCGATCTCCGCGATTGCGCTGACCGGCTGCACCAGCAACGCCGGCTCCGGTACGTCCGGATCCGATAAGTCCCCGATCAACGTAGGTTCGATCTACGAGCCCACGAGCCTCGACCCGATCAAGGGTGGCTCCTCCGGTATCACCGAGGCCTTCACCGGCAACGTCTACGAGGGCCTGTTCCGGATCACCGACGACGCCAAGGTTGAGCCCCTGCTCGCCACCGGCTACAAGGTCTCCGAAGACGGCCTCACCTACACCTTCCCGCTGCGCGAGGCGACCTTCCACTCTGGTGACCCGGTCACCGCCGAGGACGTGGTCTTCAGCCTCAACCGCATCCTGAGCCCCGAGTCGCTCGGTGCCCGCAAGAAGCAGCTCTCGGTGATCTCCAATGTGGTTGCCACCGACCCCAAGACCGTGACAGTGACCCTGTCGAAGAAGTCCTCGAGCTTCGTCTACAACCTCGGCTACGTGTGGATCATCAACCACAAGGCCAAGGACCTCACCAGCACCGAGGACGGCTCGGGTCCCTACACCCTCGCCGACTACCGCAAGGGTTCCTCGATTTCGCTGAGCCCGTACGCCAAGTACTGGGGCGACAAGCCCAAGAACGCCGGGATCGAGTTCCACTACTACACCGACCCCACCGCGCTGAACAACGCGCTGCTGACCGGACAGGTGGACGTGATCACCGGTCTGACCAGCCCGGACGCACTGCCCCAGTTCGAGAAGTCGGGCAAGTTCAACATCATAGAGGGCACCTCGACCACCAAGGAACTGCTCGCCTTCAACGACCGGGTTGCCCCGTTCGACAACGTGCAGGTCCGTAAGGCCATCTACTCGGCCATCGACCGCAAGAAGCTCCTGGAGAGCATCTGGGACGGCCGCGGCCAGCTGATCGGTGCCATGGTTCCCCCGTCCGAGCCCGGCTACCTGGACCTCAAGGACAACAACCCCTACGACGTCGACCTGGCCAAGAAGCTGCTGGCCGAGTCCGGTCACGCCGACGGATTCTCCTTCACCCTGGACACTCCGGACTCCGGTGTACACCCCACCGTGGCCGAGTTCATCAAGGGTGAGCTGGCGAAGATCAACATCGATGTGAAGATCAACCTGATCACCGATGACAAGTGGGCCGAGAAGGTCTACGGCGCTCACGACTTCCAGGCCACCATGCAGGACCACGTGAACGACCGCGACATCTACTTCTACCAGAACCCCGATTTCTACTGGGGCTACAACAACGCCGACGTGCAGAAGTGGCTGGACGAGGCCGAGGCCGCCGCTACTCCGCAGGAGCAGTCGGACCTGATCGCCAAGGCCAATAAGCAGATCTCCGATGATGCAGCCAGCGTCTGGCTGTACCTCAACCCGCAGCTGCGGGTTGCAGCAAAGGACATCAAGGGTGTGCCGGTCAACGGCATGAACTCGCTGTTCTATGTGAGCAAGATCACCCGCGGCTAGGATTTCCTCATCGGATCCTATCTGCTGCGACGAACGGGACTGTTGCTGCTGAGCCTTGCGCTCGCGGTGACGGTCCTGTTCGTCGTGCTTCGACTGCTCGGTAACCCCGTCTATGCGCTGATTAACCTCGAGGCCACGCCCGAGGATATCCGCGCGGCCTCGGCGGCCCTGGGTGTTGACCGCCCCATCTTTGTGCAGTTTGCCGACTACATCGGCGGGCTGTTCCGCGGCGACCTCGGCACCTCCTTCAGCTCGCACCTGTCCGTATCCGACGAGATCCTGCGTCGCCTCAACGTGACCGTGCCGCTGACCCTGATCTCCTTCGCCCTCTCGGTGATCATTGCGATCCCGGTCGGGTTCATCGCCGCCTGGAAGTCCCGCACCTGGTACGGCACCGCGTTTTCAGCGCTCAGCCAGCTCGGCGGCGCGATCCCCGTGTTCTGGGTGGGTATCCTGCTGGTCACGCTGTTTGCGCTGAACCTCGGGGTGCTGCCGGCCGGCGGATTCCCGCGCCAAGACTGGGCCGATCCGCTGGATGCGCTCACCTCGCTCACGCTGCCGGTGCTGACCATCGCGATCGTGTCCGGTTCGGAGCTTGCCCGTTATGTACGCAGCGCAACCCTCGACATCCTCGACCGCGACTATCTGCGCACGGCCCGCGCCCTGGGCCAGCCGTTCTCCACGGCGCTCTGGAGGCACGCGCTACGCAACGGAATCGTCCCGGTGATCTCGATCCTGGCGATCCAGCTGGCCACCACCTTTGTGGGCGCGGTCGTGGTGGAGAACGTCTTCGCCCTGCCCGGACTCGGTGACATGCTGATCGCCGGAATCCGCCAGCAAGACTTCCCCAACGTTCAGGGAGTACTCCTGTTTTCCACCGTCCTGGTCCTGGTGATCGGCTTCCTCGGCGACGTGCTGCAGCGCCTGCTTGATCCGCGCCTGCGCTCCTCTCTCTCCGGCAACCGCCGCGTGAAGGCCTCCGCATGAGCGCGGTAAGCGGCTACGCCCGCGCTACCCACGCCTTCCTCAGCCGGCCCGGCAACCGAAAGGCCTCCGCATGAGCGCGCTGAGCGGCTACGCCCGCGCTACTCATGCCATCTACAGCCGGCCCGGCAGCCGAAAGGCCTCCGCATGAGCGCCGTGATGACCCAGGGGGCCACCGTCCGCGGGTCGCGGCGACGTGCGCTCGGCTCGATCAACCTCGTGGTGGGCGGAATCCTGCTCGGGATCATCGTACTGGCCGCAATCGTCTCGATCTTCTGGACCCCGTTCGATCCGGCCGACACCACCGGTGGACGCCTGGCCGATCCCGATGGCACCCACTGGGCCGGCACCGACAAGCTCGGCCGCGACGTCTTCACCCAGCTGCTGATCGGTGCTCGCCTGGCAATCACCGTGGGGATCGGCTCGGTCCTGATCGCCGCGGTGCTCGGCATCCTGATCGGTCTGCTCGCCGGATTCTCCACCCGCTGGGTGGACGATGCCCTCACCAGCCTGCTGGATATCGCGATCGCCTTCCCCACCCTGCTGCTGGCGATGCTGATCGTCGCCTGGCGCGGTGCCTCGCTGGATTCGGCCATCATCGCGATCGGGCTCGCCGGTTCCGCGGTGATCGCCCGACTGACCCGCGTGGTCACCCAGCGCATCCTCGCGCAGGACTATGTGACCGCCGCGCGGATCGCCGGAACCAGCACGCTCGGTATCGCCCGGGAGCACGTGCTGCCGAACCTCTGGCCCACCCTCGTGGTGCCCGCGGCCCTGCAGTTTGGGGGCGCGGTCCTCGCCGAGGCCTCGCTGTCCTACCTGGGACTGGGATCGCCGCCGCCGAACGCGTCCTGGGGACGCCTCTTGCAGGAGGCCCAGGCCACCGTAACCGTGGCGCCGCTCAGCGCGATCCTGCCCGGCATCCTGCTTGTGATCACCGTGGTGGGCGCGAACCTGCTCGCCGACGGCCTGCGTGAAAAGCTCGACCCAACCCTGCGGAGGGCCCAGTGACCGCACTCTCAGTACAGAACCTCTCGGTCCAGACCGAGGACCAGCGCGCGCTGGTATCCGATGTCTCGTTCGAGTTGCCCGCCGGGCAGCGCCTCGGCATTATCGGCGAGTCCGGCTCGGGCAAGAGCCTCACCTCCCTCGCCGTCCTCGGCCTGCTGCCCTCGGGCCTGCGCGCCTCGGGGAGCATCCGCCTGGGTGACACCGAGCTGGTGGGTGCCTCGGCACGCACCCTCAATGGCGTGCGCGGATCGGGGATCGCCGCGGTCTTCCAGGAGCCGCTAACCGCACTGGATCCGCTCATGCGGATCGGCAAGCAGCTCGCCTGGCCGCTCTCCCATCACCGCGGACTGCGTGGGGATGCCCTGCAGAGGGCGATCATCGAGGCACTGTCGGCGGTCGCGCTACCCAACCCTGAGAAGATCGCCCGGTCCTACATTCACGAGGTCTCCGGTGGGCAGCGCCAGCGGGTGGCCATCGCCCTCGCCCTGGCCTGCGACCCCGACATCCTGATCGCCGACGAGCCCACCACGGCCCTCGACATCAGCGTGCAGGCCGAGATCCTCGACCTGCTGGACGGCGCCGTGCGTGAGCGCGGGATGTCACTGCTGCTGATCAGCCATGATCTGGCCGTGGTGTCCCAGATGACCGAACAGTTGCTGGTGCTGCGCGGGGGCGAGAGCATCGAGCAGGGCCCGACCCGGCAACTGCTCACCGCCCCGGAGGCCGACTACACCCGACTGCTGGTGAACACCGCCCGCAGCCTCGAAGCCTACCTGCCCGAGGTGTCCGCGCTACCCAAGGCTCCGGTGCCGCTCGATGACCCCGCGCGTGCCGACGACACCGCACAGTCTCCGGGCAACCCGCCCGGCCACGTCGACCCGCACACGAACCCGGTGGAGAACCAGGCATGAACGAATACCTGCTCGCCGCGGACAACGTGGACTTCCGCTATCCGGGCCGAGACACCAACACCCTGCACGGCATCACCCTGGCCCTGCGCCGCGGCGAACGCGTAGGCTTGGTCGGCGAATCGGGCGCGGGAAAATCAACCATCCTGCGCCTCCTCCTCGGGCTGGATGCCCCCACCGGCGGGGCCGTGCGCTTCCAGGGCGAGCCGCTCAACCTGCGTGATCGCGCCGGGCTGCGCGGATTCCGGAGCGCGGTACAGAACGTGTTCCAGGATCCCTACGGTGCCCTGGATCCGCGCGCCACCGTGGGACGCACCATCACCGAGCCCCTGCGCTCCCTGGGGATCGAGCGCGACCGCGAGGCCCTGAAATCCCGCGTCGCCGATCTGCTGGCCGCCGTGGATCTGCCCGCCGATGCCGCCGACCGCTATCCGCACGCCTTCTCCGGCGGGCAGCGCCAGCGGATCGCGATCGCCCGCGCCCTGGCTCCCAACCCGCGGCTGATCCTCGCCGACGAGCCGGTGTCGGCCCTCGACATGTCGGTTCGCACCCAGATCATCGAGTTGCTGCGCGGCCTCGGCCGGGCGGATGCGTCGGTTCCGGATGAAAACCAGACCGGACTCCTACTGGTCTCCCACGACCTCAGCATCGTTGCCGCGCTCTGTGATCGCGTGGCCGTGCTGCAGGACGGACGCATCGTCGAAGAGGGCCACACCTCCGAGGTTTTGGCGAATCCACAGCACCCCTACACTCGCACCCTGCTGGCGGCCATCCCCCGCCTGCCCCGCGTCGAAGGCTAGTCCGGGTAGACTGAAGCGTCACCGACGAAGGAGGACATCATGAGTTCCACCGATGATGCGGCCCAGGCCAGCGCCGAGGAAACCAAGCGGAAGTTCCGCGAGGCCCTCGAACGTAAAAAGCAGCGTGCCCAGGGAGGCGAGGACCACCTCGATTCCACCGGGAGCGTGCGCCAGACCCAGGGCAAGGCGCCGAGTCAGCGCCAGTTCCGCCGCAAGGCCGGCGGATAGGTCTCCGCACACAAACCGCCACGATCCAACACGGACCGTGGCGGTTTTGTCTTGCTCCAGCGACAAACCCACGCGCCGCAAAGCCGGCGGATAGGTCTCCGCACACAAACCGCCACGATCCAACACGGAACGTGGCGGTTTTGTTTTGCCCACCGCGCGACGAACATGTTCGTTCCTGAGAGTTCACCCCACGCGCCTGGACGAACGAACGTGTTCGCTCTATGGTGTGAACATGACATCATCCGTTGGCAGTCGCCGTGAACGCCCCGCTAAGCCCCCGCTGTCACGGGAGTGGATCATCGCCGAAACGATCAAAATCGCCCAGACCGAGGGCCTCGCCAAGGCCACCATGCGTCGCGTGGCAAACGCCCTCGACACCGGGCCCGCATCCCTGTACGTCTACATTTCAAACACCGCGGAGCTGCATGCGGCCGTCACCGACGAGCTGACCGGCACCCTGCCCGAGGATCCCGAGGGCACCTGGGCCGAACGGCTGGAGGCGCTGCTCGGTGCCTACAGCCAGCTGCTCTTCAGCTATCCCGGGTTGGCCCGATCCGCACTCCAGCTGCGTCCCATGGGTCCCAACACGGTGAAGCTGTTTGACCGCGTGCTCGGCCTGCTTCTGGAGGGCGGCGTCGCCGCCGACCGGGCAGCCTGGGGTGCCGACATCCTGGTGCAGCATGCCACCGCGAGTGCCGCCGAGCACAGCGCACCCGCCCCCGAGGACGCCTATGCCGGGGCCTTCGCCCCCGATGTGGTGGCCTCCATCAACACAACCATCCGCGAGGCCGATGCGCGCGAGGTCCCGCACGTTGCCGAACACGCCGAACTGCTCCTCTCGGGCACCCCCGATCAGCGAGCCTCCTGGGCCATTCGCGCACTGATCGCCGGCATCACCGCCACCCCACTTCCCCGCTGAGTCGAACGAACTTTCCGGACGCGCACCGCGCCGTCCCGGAGTCTCGACCGCACACCCGTCTATTTCAAAGGAACACCCTCATGACGACACACTTCCCCATCGTTATCCTCGGCGGCGGCCTGGGCGGCCTCACCGCCGCCCGCATCCTGCACCTCGGCGGCATCGAGGCGGCCGTCTTCGACCTGGAACCGGACCGTCACGCCCGCGTTCAGGGCGGCATGCTGGATATCCACACCTATAACGGCCAGCTGGCGATCCGCGCGGCGGGCCTCTGGGAGCCCTTCACCGACCTCATCCACCCGGGCGGCGAGTCGATGCGTATCCTCGATCACACCGCGACCGTGCTGGTCGAGCAGGAGGATGACGGCGAGCTCAACCGTCCCGAGGTCGAGCGCGGCCAGCTGCGTGATCTGCTGATCGATTCCCTCCCCGAGGGCACCATCCGTTGGGGACGTAAGGCTCGCTCGGTGCGTGAGGTTCCCGGACATCCCGGACGTCACGCGATCGAGTTCACCGATGGCAAGATCATCACCACCGACCTTTTGATCGGCGCCGATGGAGCCTGGTCTAAGGTACGCCCGCTGCTCACCGATCTGACCCCGTCCTATACCGGCATCTCGTTCATCGAGGCCGACCTGCACGACGCCGATGCCCACCACCCGCGCGAGGCCGCGGCGATGGGCGGTGGCATGATGATGTCCTTCCGCGGTAACACCGGCATCCTCGGACACCGCGAAACCGACGGCTCACTGCACACCTACGTGGGATTCCAGGTCCCCGAGTCCTGGATCGACACCGTCAACTGGAACGATGCAGCCGCCGCTACCGCCGCGGTTCTGGATCGACTGGAGGGCTGGGATGAGTCGCTGCGCGGCCTGATTGCCCACGCCGACACCACCCTCACCCCGCGCCGAGTCAACGCCCTGCCGGTGGGCATCAGCTGGGACCGCGTCCCCGGGGTGACCCTGCTGGGCGATGCGGCGCACGTGATGAGCCCCTTTGCCGGCGAGGGTGCCAACATCGCCATGTACGACGCCTCGGAGCTGGCCCGGGCGATCATCGATCACCCGGGTGACACCGAGGCCGCCGGAGATTCCGCCGAGAGTCTGGAGATGATGTTCAGCGCGGATTCCCCGCGCCCCCTGGTCGAGATGTTCACCCGATTCGCCGGAGAGGACGAGCCCGGCGAAGACGAACCCGGCGTAGGCGAGGCCGGGGCGTAAGTGCCGAGATCGGACCGGCCGAGATCGGAAGCCCCGGCGTAAAACAGCCGGGGAAGACGATCGCGAAACGGTCGTCCCGACAGCGAGCCGCGGCTAGACCCGCGGCACCACGTCAATCGCGCCGGTTTCGGTGCGTTCGGGCTCATTCGGGGTGAAGGTCCAGACGATCGCACCGACCATGAGCAGCGCCCCGGTCACGGCAAACGCCGGGCCGAAGCCCACCAGGTCGGCCAAGGCACCGATCACCAGCGGACCGATCACCGCGCCGAGGTCGGACACCATCTGGAACGTGGCCAAGACCGGTCCACCCCGGTGGTGCCGCCCCACCACATCGGCCACCACGGCCTGCTGCGAGGGCGCGCACAGTCCGGTTCCCACCCCGGCAATCGCACAGAGAACCAGCGAGATCACCAGGTTGTCGGCGAATCCGAACAGCGCGGTGGCGACCCCGGCCAGGGCCATGCCACCGATGATAAAGGGACGGCGACCATAGCGGTCGGACCAGCGTCCGGCGGGCAGGATGATCGCCGCGTTGCCCAGCGCGAAGGTGGTCAGCGCCAGGGCCGCGGCCGATGCGGTGCCGGGGAAAAAGGCGGCCATGACCACCGGGACCAGGGCCACACGCACCCCGAAGGCGGTCCATCCGTTGGCAAAGTTGGCGGCCACGGCGGCACGGTAGGGCTTGCGGGCCCAGGCGGCGGCGAGGGTCAGGACGGGGCGCACATCCACGCCGGTCCCGGCTACGCCGCCGGGCTCGGTCCCCACGGGAACCTGAACCCGACCAAGCGCCAGCGCCACCACGGCGCAGGCTGCAAACAGTGCGATCGCGTAGATCACAAACGGTGCGTGGAGCCCGAAGGGCGCGGCCAGGGCACCGAGGATCGGTCCGGCCACACCACCAATCAGGAAGCTGCCCGAATACAGGCTGGAGATGCGGGCGCGCATGCTGGCCGGGCTGATCCGAATCAGCAGGCCCATCGCCGACACGGTGAACATGGTGGACCCGATACCGGCGACCGCGCGCAGCGCCACCAGCTGCCAGTACTCCCCCGCAAACGCGCAGGCACCGGTGCTGATCGCCACGATCAGCAGGCCCGAAATGTAGATGTGCTTCTCACCGAAGCGCTGGACGAGCCAGCCCGATGCGGGGGCGAAGATCAGCCGCATGGCGGCAAACACACTCACCACCGCGGAGATCTCGGTGTTGCCCACGCCGAAGCGCTGGGCGTAGAGCGGCAGCACGGGCGCGACGATCCCGTACCCCAGGGCAATCACAAATGAGGCGGCTACCAGCACCCATACTTCGCGCGGAACGGCGGAACGATGCGGCACGGCACCCCTTCTTCGGAAATCAAACAATCTCCTCAGAATACCGCTCGTTAGGGTGGTGCCGTGCCGGGGTGTCGTGACTAGTGCTGGTCCGCGTCGCCCGCGGCAACCTCCGCCTTGGGCTTATTGCGCGACTTCACCAGGCTGGCCACGGTGGCGATTGCCATCGAGGCGAGGATGACCGCAAGCGAGGTCCAGGTGGAAATCTCCGGAGCCCACTCGAAGCTCTGTCCGCCGTTGATGAAGGGTAGCTCGTTCTCGTGCATCGCGTGCAGCACCAGCTTCACGCCGATGAAGGCCAGGATGAAGGCGATTCCGTACTTGAGGTATTCCAGGCGCTCGAGCAGGCCGCCCAGCAGGAAGTAGAGCTGACGCAGACCCATCAGCGCAAACACGTTGGCGGTGAACACGATGAAGGGGCTCTGCGTGATGCCGAAGATCGCCGGGATCGAGTCCAGGGCGAAGAGCAGGTCGGTGGTACCGATCGAGATGAACACGATGATCATCGGGGTCCAGTAGCGACGCCCGTTGATCGTGGTGCGCAGCTTGTTCTCGTCGTAGTCGTCGGCAACCTTCATCCGCTTCTTCAGCCACAGCGTGAAACGGTTATCCTCCTGCTCGCCGTCGTGGCCAAACGCCTGCTGCCAGGCGGTGTAGAGCAGCCAGGCACCAAACAGGTAGAAGATGAAGGAGAAGTTTTCGATCAGCGCGGCACCGGCCAGGATGAAGACACCGCGCAGCACCAGGGCGATGATGATCCCCACCATCAGCACCTCTTGCTGGAACTTTCGTGGCACCGAGAAGCGGGCCATGATGATCACAAAGACAAAGAGGTTATCGATCGAGAGTGAGTACTCGGTGAGCCAACCGGCCACAAACTGGCCGGCAAACTCGTGTCCGGCAAGGAAGTACATCAGGACCGCAAAGATCAGGGCCAGGGCCACATAGAAGCTCACCCACAGGGCGGATTCCTTCATCGAGGGAATGTGCGGGCGCTTGGTGACGATGAGCAGATCGGCCACGAGGACCAGGACGAGAACCACACACGTGATGATCTCGAAGAGAAGCGGTAACTGGGGGTGCATTTTATCCTTCACGATGATGCCCGGGTAGGGCAAAGCCGTGAAAGTCTCTCCCGCAGTTAGATAACTGCCGCCGCGCCCGGACCCACCGTCGTGGTGGATCGTGATGACGATCGCGGCGTGATGGGATACTCCCCTTCGCGTGGATCAGCATATCGTATCCACCGCGGCTTGGACAGCCGGAGATAAGCGAGGCTCCGATTACCGCTCTCCCCCGTCGGCGTATCGGAGCCTCGCGAACCGGGAAGCTTCCCCCGAAGCTCCCGCGTTCAACGGGCCGCGAAGGCCCATCTCGCTGAAGCTACCGCGTGAGTGTGTGGGTTCCCTCCATGTCCGGAAGCGAATATTCGCCATACCGGGATGGCGAAGGCTAAACGTCGAGGGTGGGCGGCGCCTGACGCGGCCGCGAGGACTGGACCGCTCCGGCACTCGCACACACGATCAGCACGATCGCCAGCGCCTCAAACAGCCCCAGGGTTTGCCCCAGGACAAACAACCCGGCAAGGGCGGCCACGACCGGGCCCAGGGACATCAGCACAGAGAACACGGCGGTGGGCAACCGACGCAGCGCGTTGAGCTCGGCCGCGTAGGGAATGGTGGAGGACATGATCGCGATCAGCAGTCCCAGCGCCAGGATCTGCGGGGCAAGCACCGAGCCTCCGGAGGCGATCAGGCCGAAGGGCAGGATCATGACCGCGCCGATGGTCATGGCGATGGCCAGGCCGTCCAATCCCTGGAAACTCGCCCCGGTGCGGGCCGAGGTCACGATGTAGAGCGCCCACATGACGCCGGCCGATAGGGCAAGCAGCACGCCGATCGGGTCCATGGTGCCCCAGCCTCCGTGTCCGAGGAGCGCGACACCGGCCAGCGCCAGCGCCGCCCAGAGCCAGCGCATGCGGCCCCGCCCGGTAATAACCGAGAGCGTCAGCGGTCCGAGCACCTCGATGGCGACGGCCGGACCCAGCGGGATGCGATCGATCGCCAGGTAAAACAGGGTGTTCATGAGCATCAGCGAGAACGCGAAGCCGACAACCGTGAGCCACTGAGCTCGGGAGCGCCCGCGCAGGCTGGGGCGCGCGATCAGGAGCAGCAGAATCGCCGAGAACCCCATCCGCAGGGCCACCATGCCCAGAGCCCCGGTCTGCGGGAACACCAGGATCGCAAAGGCCGCACCGACGTCCTGGCAGGCCATCCCGGCGAGAACCAGGGCCACACCGGTCAGACGACCCTTGGATGATGCGGCGGCGCTCATTCAGATTCCTCACTCGATGATCGGGCCGCGTCATCGGGTGAGCATCGGCGCAAAGCAAAACTCCCCCGGATGAACCGAGGGAGTTTTAGTGTGGTGATCCCAACGGGATTTGAACCCGTGCCGCCGCCGTGAGAGGGCGGTGTCCTAGGCCGCTAAACGATGGGACCGAACTACCTGATAAGTATGACACACAACCACCGCCGGGCAAAAATCCGGCGTGTCGCCGACGCTCGCACCCCGACAAACACAAAGCGGGTTTTCATCCGGAGATGAAAACCCGCTTTAGTGGTGATCCCAACGGGATTTGAACCCGTGCCGCCGCCGTGAGAGGGCGGTGTCCTAGGCCGCTAAACGATGGGACCGAACACAGTCATGTACACATCACTGCTATGTAACTTCGTTTTACCTGCTCACACCCCGATTGCTCGAGGTGATTGCGATGGTGATCCCAACGGGATTTGAACCCGTGCCGCCGCCGTGAGAGGGCGGTGTCCTAGGCCGCTAAACGATGGGACCGAAGCAACGTGTAAAAGTATGCCACGGGATTCGAGGTGGACACAAATCGAGCCGCAACACGCCCCGTCAGCGGGCGTGTTTGGGGACCTTTTGCCACGGATCCGGGCAGGGGTTTTTGCGGCAAAACCAGCCAAAACAGTTTTCGGCGACACACCCGTGGGCGTGTCGCCGAAGCTGGCGTGGAGGGAGAGGGATAGGGAGGTCGGAGGCTACCCGGGGGCTAGTTGCCGTCGAACGCGCGGTTAACCTCGCTGAGCATCGGCGGGTTCGCCCCGGGCCACTCGCAGGCGAGAGACGCGGCGGCGTTGGCGAAGCGGAGGTGTTCGATCCACTCGGTGGGTCCCTGGCGCAGCAGCGCGGCGGGGTCCTTGCCGACGCCGCTGAGCAGGCGGTAGAGCAGGGCGGCCACGAAGGTGTCGCCGGCGGCCACGGTGTCCACCACGGTGGTGGGGCGCGCGGGTACGTCCACCGGTCGGACGCCCGGGCGGTACAGGCTGACCCCGTCGCCTCCGCGGGTGAGGACCACGGCGCGCGAGCGGGACCAGATTTCGGCAACCTCGCCGGGCAGGCGGTCGGGGTAGAGCCAGCGCAGGTCTCCCACGCTGGTCTTGACGATGTGGGCCGACGCGACCAGGCGGGAGACCCGCTCGTGCTCGCGTTCGCGGGAAACCCCGAGGCTGGGCTGGAGGTTGAGGTCGAAGGAGATCAGGGTCTTGCCGGCGGCGAAGATTTTCTCGACGTGATCGGCGATGACCGAGGCTCCCGGTTCCATGATCGCCGCGAGCGATCCGAGGTGCAGCGCGCGGGCGCCCTTTCCGAGCGAGGCCAGTTCGGCGTCGGTCCACTGCCAGTCGGCGGTGCCGTTGATATAGAAGGAGTATTCGGCCGCTCCCCCCTGCCCGCGATTGGCGACGGCGACGGAGGTGGGCTCGGAGGCCTGAACGCAGTCATCGAGGGCGACGCCGTTTCGACGCAGGTTTTCCCCGACGAGGGCACCGAAGCGGTCGTTGCCGAGGCGTCCGAAGAAGCGGGTGTTGATGCCGAGTCGGGTCAGCGCGATCGCGACGTTGGCCGGGGCTCCTCCGGGCGTGGGACGGTATCGCCCATCCGCCTCTTGAATGAGATCAATCAGGGCCTCGCCCACTACCGCTACAACCACGAACGCTCCACTTCATCTCGCGAGGCTACCGGGTGGTATCCGCGATCCCTCTGAGTATATCCACCCCGAGATTCCGCGAACTGACAGCTGTCTGCGATCGCCGCACACACGTCCGTTCTGTTCCCCGCAATGACACCCGCTCGGACTAGCCTGGGTGCATGACACTGACACTTGGATTCATCGGACTCGTTACCTCGGACATGCCCGCGGCCCTGGCCTTCTATCGTGCTCTCGGGGTCGACATCCCCGCCGGCGCGGAATCCGCGCCCCATGTGGACGCGGTCCTTCCGGATGGGACCACGCTGGCCTGGGACACGGTCGAGGTGATCCGCTCGTTTGATCCGAATTACGCGGTTGCGGGCGGCGGACACCGAATCGCCCTGGCGTTTGCCCATGAGACTCCGACCGAGGTGGATGCCACCTTCGCCCGGCTCGAGGCCGCCGGATACCCGGGTCACGTGGCACCGTGGGACGCACCCTGGGGTCAGCGCTATGCAACCATCCTGGACCCGGATGGCAACTCGATCGACCTCTTCGCACCGCGTTCCGAGGCCTAGGGTCCTGCCCCGACGTGTCGATGATACGTCGGGGCAGGGGCCTCGGCACGCGTTAGGCGCCGCGGCGGCGTAGCAGGATTCCGCCGCCGGCGAGCAGCAGGATCAGGGCGAGCATGGCTGCCGCACCGATCAGTCCGGCCGGCGCACCGGTGTCACCGAGCCGGCCGCCGGGAGGATTTGTTCCTCCAGCGGCCGGGGTTCCGGGTCCGGCGATGATCGTCGGGGAGCCCGGGGTCGGCGAGGCCGACGGGTCCACCGGTCCTCCGGTCGGCGTGACCGATGCCGACGGCGTCGGCGAGGGGGTATCCGGTCCACCGGTCGGAGTGGGGGTGGGCGTTGGCGTCGGCGTCGGCGTCGGCGTCGAGAAGATCGTGTTGTGGATCGTTGCCTCGGCGACGGGCTCCTGAACGGTGTCCCCCGTTTCGGCCGTCAGACGCACCCGGAATTTACTGAGGTCGGTGCCCGAGGGGAGCGTGCCCACCACGACGGGGAACGTGGTCGCCGTGGACGCCGGATCCAGGGTGATGATCTGCGAGTGCGCGATGTAGTCGCTTCCCGCCGTCGCGGTTCCGTTTTCGGTGGCCGCCGTGGCGGTCGCGGGAAGCTCGCCCGGTGTGACCACGCGCACGGTGAAGGTCGCGTTGGCACCGGCCGTGACCGGTCCCCCACCCTCGACGGTGAGGACCCAGCGCTGCATCTCGACCGCGCCCACATCCCCCGCGACACCCGAGATTCGCGGCTTCCCGCGCTGATCGGTGCCGAGCGGGCTCGTGTCCGCGGCGGTGTCCAGCAGCGGAGAGGTCGCGTTCAGCAGACGCACCGGCAGTCCATTGGCGGCGGGCGCGAGGGGTGCGAGTCCCAGGTCGGCCGCGGCAATTACCCGGTTTCCACTGGGGAACTCGGGCACGTTCACGGTGAAGACGCTGTCGGCGGCGGTGTGGGTGGCCTTCACCACGTCGAACATCTGCGTGGTCCCGCTATCGATCACCGTATTGGTGAGGTGCGCGGTCAGCGAGGCATTGTCGGGGGTGTTGAGGGTGCCCTGAATGGTCGAGTGATCGATATCCACCACGGTGTCGGAGATCTTTCCCTGGTGCTGCTGGAAGAAGGAGAACAGACGGGTATCGGGGAAACCCTGAATCGTCGAGTTCTCGATGACCACGCGGTCGTTCACCGGAACACCGCCGAGACCGGGGGTGTTGACATCGGAGTAGAGAATGGGTGCCGGGGTCGCACGGATGATCGAGGTTCCCGACAGGCGCACACTTGGGCCGCGCTGCTGGTTCGGGGCAAACACGTTCCCGAATCGAATGGCGCCGCCCACCGGGGAGAAGGTCGAATCGGTGATCACGCTGTCCCGAAGATCAAGAGCCGGGGAATCACCGGGGCGGGTCGCGAAGATCGCCCCCACGCGGATGGCCGCATCACCGATTTCACCGTTGCCGATGTGGGTAAATGTGGTGCGCTCGACCAGCAGATTACTACCCGCGGACCCGTCCACGCCCGCCACGAGAATGCCAAAGTTTCCCTGGCCCGAAAACACCGAGTCACGCACCACAAACGGGGTTCCGGGCTGAACCGCCCCGGCCCCCAGGCCGATGTCCCCACCGGTGAACGTGACGCGTTCGATCAGCACCGGGCTGCTCGGCTCCTCGGGCACGATCGAGCGAATAAAGCCGGTGAGATCGGAGTCTCGAACCGTCAGGCTTCCGGCCCCACTCAACGCCTGAATACCGATCGCCTGCGGCTGGGTGCCGCCGACGTTGATCCCCTCAAACGTCAACCCCGCACCGGAGGTAACCCGAATCAGCGCGTTCGGGTTTTGCGGCAGGGACGAGTGCACGGTGGGACGCGAACCCCCGGCCCCACGAATGGTCAGGGTGGTCGATACCTGAAGCTGCCCCTGAGAGATGGGGATGTCCCACCCCGCGGGAATCTCGATCACATCCCCCGACTGCGCCTGGGCAAGGGCCGAGCGGAGGGAACCCGCGTCCCCGTCCACGGTCGTGGTGACGGTCAAGGTGGCCGCCTGAGCCGGAAGGACCGCGGCGAACACACTCGCGCCGACGATAAGGACGGTGGCGGAGCATGCCGCAACCAGTTTTTTGAACACCAGGACCCCTTTTCAATACGAACTATATTGATTCGGAATCTACCAGCGCGACACGCCGATCGCACTAGCGCGCGATGATCGTTATCCTCTCTCCACTTTTCGGGGCGACCACGACCTCACCGCGACCCGGTCCTCGGGACGCCCCTGCTCTGGGGAATATCCAGGTTTGGGGCGGCCAGGTGTTAGGGGGCAACCACCGTCAGGTCCACATCCCATCCGAGGCGATAAGCGCGATCGTGCAGGGCCTGAGCGTTGGCCGCGGTCACCGCTCGCGTCACATCCTCCGGGTAGTACGCGCGGATTCCGGCGGGCGGCACGAAACGACCGCCGAGGGCATCGGCCCCCGATTCACGGGCGCTCCACCAGCGGTCCAGCGCACGCTCCACGGCAACCTCGGCGGGAACCTCGACATCATAGATGATCAGCTGCTCGTACCCGAACTCATCCAGCTCGGCCAGCAGTGCACCCACGTAGTCGATGCTGGAGAGGGTGCCGTGGATCACGATGTTCTCGCCGTCGATCAGGCATGCCTCGCGCATCGCATCGGCAATCGCCGTGGATTCGGCGTGCACAAACCCGGCCAGCTCGCGCGGCATGATCGGGCGGCCATCCTCCAGGGTCGTGTCCAGCCAGTGATTCAGCAGGCCACGTTCCCGGGCGTCCACCAGGAGGGCGTCCTTGAAATCATCGGCGTCGATGTCGCGGAACCCGGCCAGGCGCGGGTCGCTGGCCAGCGCCGTTGATTTTCCGGCCCCGGGCGGACCGGCGGTCACCACGGCGGCGAGCACTCCCCCGAAGGATCCGGGGTTGCGGTCGCGGGCGGTGGCGATGAGGTCTTCCTGAAAACGCAGTCGGGAGGTGTCGTAGAGAAAGCCGTCGCCAAAGATCCAGCGGGTCGAGGCGTCCTCGCGGTCGCCCCAGGGATTGTCGAGTCCGTCGCGCTGCAGCACCCGCTCCAACTGTGCGGCAACCCGCTCGCGGGCGGCGCTCACCGGGCCCTGCGCCGCGCGGCGGCCTGGCGCACGGCCTCATATTCGGCCTCGGTAATCAGCCCGTCCCGCAGCACGGCCATGAGCTGGCGGGCCGTTCCGGTGGCGCTCGCGGCACCGTCGTAGGCCCCCCGGGTGCCCGGGGTGTGAGCGGTGAGGCTCAGGGCGCTCAGCTTGCGGATCATCTCCTCGGTGGTGATCGTGCCGGACTGGCGATCCAGGACGATGTCGCGCAGATCAACGGATCCGCGGTACAGCTCGCGGCGGGCAAGGCGCCGGGTAATCTCCTCCACCGGAACCTCAAGCCGATCGGCAATCTCCTGCGCGCTGCAGCCCTGATCGGTCAACGCAAACACCCCGCGGGTAAAGCGCAGCTCGGCAAACCCGCGACGCTCGTTGCCCGGGCCCCAGGGACCACCCTCGCGGCGACCGCGGCGGCGATCACCGAACTCCTGCGTTCCGGGCTCGTGGGCACCGGGTTCATGCGCGCCGGATCCGTGGGTGCCGGGTCCGTGAGTGCCGGATCCTTGAGCATCGAGGCTGTGGACATCGGCCTGCTGCATCATCCGGCGAAGGTCGCGGCGCACATCCTCACCACTTCCGGGACGACGGCGCTCCCCCTCGCGACCCCAGGGCGGCGTGCGCCGCGCATCCGGGGTTCGCTCCGGCTTACGCCCCGGGGTGTTCTCCGAGTCGTTTTCCGGAGTCTGATCCTCGTTGTCCTGCTCGTGATCGGCCATGATGGCACCTCCACCCCCCGAATTTACCAGCGTTGCCATCCGGAGGCACCCTCGGTGCCGACTCTGCCAGCCCTGCCGACCAACGGACCGCTAGGCGATGCGGATGTGTTCGTCCCCAAGCTCCACCTCGGCCAGTGTCAGCGAGCAGGCCTACCGCGGCGCTTGCGGCAGAAATGAACGGATCGCCGCGAGCATCATCTCCTTCTGGGCGTCTACATTTGCGCGATCCACCGGACGCTCGCGCAGTATCTCTTCCAAACTAACGTTCATGCTGCCCTCCTTAATTCCCAGACGACTCCAACGCTCGACCCAAAAGGACGGCCGGAACCCTAAAACCCAGGTGTCTTATGAGCCCACGCTAGGCGCGGAAGCTCGTGGTTTTCGGGGAGCCCGGAACTGGGGGCAGAGAATTTCAGTGTGTTAACGCTGGCTTAACCGGTCATCACGTTGAATGGGGATACAACCACAGAAGGTCACCCAATGTCCGTTCTTCCCAGCTCCGCCGTCTCCGACGTTTTCGCCTGGTCGCTCGAAATTACGTGCGGCACCACCTCGGTGGTTTCCATCCCATTGCCGATGGACACCGCCGCCGAAACCTCCGGCACCCTGCCCGAGCGGTTCGCCCCGACCAGCCATCTCGACAACGCCGCCGTCCGGTTGCACTCGCCGCTCGCCGGCTCATAAGCCCCCGCTTCCCCGAGCGAACTTGGGATGAATCGGGATGAAGAGGATCCCCGGGTTTTCCCTCCCCCGGGGATCCGCCATTTAACCGGCGGTCGGCGGTCGGCGGTCGGCGGTCGGCGGTCGAGACCGTACTACTTCGCCGGGGCGATGCCCGGCGCGGTTCCCGCGGCAACCTTGGCCGCATAGTCGGCCACGGTGTCGTGGGCGATGGCCTCGCGCAGGGCGGGGATGGCGGCGGAATTCAGGTTGACGATGGACTGCTTATGGTCCGGGGACCAGCCAGTCCCGGCGGTGGGCATCGTGAAGTAGTGAATGTTCTCGGCCCGCAGATCGCGCAGGCTCAGTCCCAGCTCGACCATCGTTGGGAAGTCGAAACCCGAATCCACCGAGAGGAACTTCGAGGTCTCGGTCACGAAGTTGGAGATCTTGGTCGGATCGGTCAGCGTGTCCTTGCTCAGCAGCGCGGAACCCAGCGCCTGCAGGTACAGCTGCTGGTTGCGCACCCGCTGGAAGTCGCCGGTCGGGAAGGCATAGCGCTCGCGCACAAACCCGAGGGCGTGCACGCCGTCGAGGTGGTTCATGCCCTGCGGGAAGGTCATGTTCTCGTCCTTGCGGGTGAAGCCGGTTTCCACGTTGACGTCGACGCCGCCCAGGGCGTCGGTCATGCCGCGGAACCCCTCGAAGTCGATGATCGCCAGGTTGTCGATGCGCACCCCCAGCAGGGACTCCACGGTTTCCACCACGAGCGGGGTGCCGCCCCAGGCGAGGGCCGCGTTGATCTTGGCGTTGCCGTGGCCGGGGATCGGCACCCAGAGGTCACGCATGATCGACATCACGGTCATGTCCTTGCGGTTGGCCGCGATGTTCACCAGCATCAGCACGTCCGAGCGCTGATTGCTGCCGGTGTCCTCCCCGGCGATGGTGGCATCGCCGCGGGAGTCCGATCCCAGCAGCAGAATGTTGCGGGACCCGTCGGTGGCCTGCGGCGGGCGCGACTCCTCCTTGGGGAAGGTGTCGGCGCTGGGCAGTACGGTGACGTTGCTGTTATAGGTGTCGGCGAGGCTGGCGACATAAGAGCCGGCAATCGCGATGCCGATCAGCAGGATCGCCAGGATCGAAGAGGTGGACCACACCACAATCTTGCGGGTGCGGGTCCACGGTTTCTTCGCGGCCCTCCGCTCGGCGCGCGTGGGCACCTCGGTCTCGGCGGTGGAGAGTAGCTCGTCAATGGGGGAATTCATGTTCGGGATGTCCTTCGGGTGGTTAGAGAAAGTGATGCGGGGGTTTTATTGGGTGCCGCGCAGAGTGTCGCGCAGGCGGACGGCGACGTAGCGGAACAGCTCGATCGCTCGCACCAGGCCGCGGGAGTTTTGCTGCAGGAACGGGGAGAACGGCTCGGTGCCGGCGGCGGGGCGACCCACCGCCTGGATCCGCGCGTTGATCGCGCGCAGGTGGCGCTCGTTTTCCCACCAGTACCGCCAGGAGGGGAAGCGCGAGGCGATGGTGTAGCGAGCACCCACGCGGGTGTCCGGTACATAGGTACCGGGAGTCCAGGCGCGGGCGAACAGGTCGTAGTCCTCGCACCAGCGGATGCTGCCGTCATACCCGCCGCTGGCCAGGTACCACTCGCGCAGAAATGCCGAGGCGGTGTGCGGCACGGGCATCCGGCCGCGGCGGATCTGCGCATCCACCTCGGCGGCGGTTTCGGGGAAGCGCAGCGCATTGTGCGGGGTACCGTCGGGCAGCACCGAGGTGATCTGACCGTAGGTCACGGTGGCCTCGGGGTGGGCGGCGAAGATCGCCAGGTGGTCCTCGAGGCGGGTGGGTAGTGAGGCGTCGTCGGCGTCGGCAATCGCGATGATCTCGGCGCGGGCGGCGCGGATCGCGTGGTCCCGGGCGGCGGCCCGGCCCACGTTGCGGCCCAGGCCGATCACGCGGATGCGCGGATCGTTGAGCTCGCTGGCGATCAGGCCGCTGCGATCGCTCGATCCGTCGTCAAACACGACGATTTCGAAGTCGGGCATGGTCTGCACCAGCAGGGATTCCAGGGCGGCGCCGATCGTGGCCTCGTTGTTGTAGGCGGCCATGATGACGGAGATTTTGGGGGTGTTAGACACGGGCGGGTACTCGTTTCTTCGGGTTGAGGGTGGACGCGGCGACCTCTCCGGGGAGGCCGAGGGACAGGCCCACGAGGGCGCCCAGCGGGAGCATGACAAAGGGGTAGATGATGACGTTGTCGGTGGTGGCGGCCAGCGCCACGGCGACCATCGCAATGAGCGCGGCCCAGTGGATCGGGTTGTCGGAGTGCGCGGCCCGGCGACCGACCCGCCCGAGCAGCGCGGCGAAGCCCCAGACAAACAGGGCCAGGCCAATCACGCCGTAGTCGTGATAGAGGCGCAGGTACTCGTTGTGCGGGTGGGAGATGTTAGTGAAGTGGGCGGAGATCAGCGCACTCGCGCTGCCCGCACCGTTGCCGATCAGTGGGCTCTGCGCGGCGCTGTCCAGGGTCATTTCCCAGAGCACCGAGCGGCCCGAGGTATTGATGGTCAGCCCCCCAAAGTCGGCGGCGTTGTCCCCCTCGAGGAATCGTTCGCGCAGCGGCTCATAGGTGGTGACCAGCAGCCAGACGCCGACCAGGGCGATGCTCAGCGTGATGATCGCCAGCAGCAGCCGGTTGCCGCGGCGCAGGCGCACCACAAAAAAGGCAAACAGGGTCACGGCGATGACCGAGGCGGTGCGGGAGAGGCTGGAGACGATGGCCGCGGTGATGATGAACGGCGAGAGCCGCAGGATCAGGCCCGCGGCGGGCACGGCAATCGCGGTGGAGAGCAGGATCAGCGCGGTCAGCGCGAGGGCACGCTCATCGTAGATTTCGATGCCCGTGCCGAGCGCCCCGAGGAACACCAGCGAGACGATGATGCCGGTCCAGCGCAGCGCCGAAAGGGCACGCATCGCGCGCTCCGGAGTCACCCCCTGGGCGGCGAAGCAGATCCCCAGGATGAACATGGTGAACACCGCCACGTTTTGCAGGCCCTCGATCGAGGGGCTCAGCAGCAGGCGTCCGCCCGAGTAGGCAAGGAAGATGCCCAGTGTGATCGGCAGCACGCGCGGCCCGCGGGTTGCCCCCGCGCGGCGACGCAGGAGCAGCGGGATGCAGGCGACGAAGGCCACCGCAATCAGCAGCGTGATCGCCGCCGAGGCGGACACCGGACCCACCGACCAGCGGGCGGGCACGTTGATCAGCAGGGCGATCGCGCAGGCGAGCAGCACGATCCAGGGCACACGCGCCCGGATCGGCGCCGGGACGACCTCGGCGGCGGGCGTCGTGGGCGCGGCGATGTGGACGGCACCGTGGTTGATCACCCGGGCCTTTCCCAAGGGAAGTGCCGGGCGCAGCGGGCGGATCCGGCGCGAGGTCGTGGCGGTCATCGAATCTCACCCGCTCCGGTCAGGATCGCGGTCCAGGAACCGGCAAACGCCAGCTCGGAGAAGCCCGCCTCGAAGCGCGCGCGGGCGGCCAGTGCCATCTTTTCGCGCAGGGCAGGATCGCTCAGCAGGGTGCGCACGCGCGCCTCGAAGGCCGCGGTATCTCCGGCGTCCACCAGGAAACCGGTTTCGCCGTCGATGATCAGATCGGGGATGCCTCCCACGCGGAAGGCGACCACGGGGATTCCGCAGGCCATGGCCTCGATGATGGTCAGGGGCTGTGCCTCGATCAGCTCGGAGGTGAAGGCCAGGCAGGTGGCACCGGTCAGCGCATCCCACTTGGTCTCCCCCGCCACCGCGCCCATCCGGGTGATGGCGTGGGAGGCGTCGGCCTCGCCGATGCGGGCGTCGATGGTTTCGGCCAGCGCCGCGTCTCCGGCGGGTCCGGCCAGGGCAAAGGTGCTCGGCTGGCCGCCCCGGAACAGGGCGAGTGCGATGGTGACAAACACATCGGCCCCCTTTCCGGGAATGATGTTGGAGAGAAACAGGACGTTGGCGGTGCTGGGCGGGCGCGGGGTCAGGGTGTCCGGCAGGCCGGTCGGGGTGTTGGCGATGCAGACCACGGTGGTTTCGGGCCGCGCCACAAACGGGGCCACATCGGCGACCAGGGTCGGCCCGAGGGTCACGATGCGGTGCGCGGAACCGAGCAGGCGGCGGACAAAAAAGTTCCAGAGTGCGCCGCGGGCGGCCAGGTCCCGGAAGCCCACGGTGTGGATATAGAGGACGGTCCGGGCCCCGCACAGACGCAGAATTTCGGAGACGACCCAGTCGACCAGGAAGGATCCGGTGCGGGTCGTGGCGAAAAACACCACCGCGCGCGGCTTCCAGGTGAGGATGGTCCACAGGGTGCGCCACCACAGGCCGATGGCCAGCAGAACCTTGCGCGCCGAGGCTTCCCCGACCTGACCGATGTCCTGGCTGAAGCGGCGATCCACCAGTCGGGTGGTCCAGCCGCTCCGGGCGAGGATATCGAGCAGTCGGGCGGTCATCAGGGTGCTGCCGTGCAGGGGCGGCGGCAGCTGGCTGATGACCATGACGCGGCTGTGCCGACCGTCCACGGTTTCGGGCTGTGCGGCACTCATTACGCGGCGACCCGCTTGGCGCGGGGCTTCAGCACGGCCCAGGAAAACACCAGGTTGCCGATCAGGTAGCGACGCCACAGCCGGCGCGGCTCGGAGGCGAAGCGGAAGACCCATTCCAGGCCGAGCTTGCTCAGGATCTCCGGAGCCTCCTTCTTGGTCCCGGCGATGAAGTCGAAGGCGGCACCGATCGCGATGGCGACCAGGCCCAGTTCCTCGGCGACACGCCGGGCTTCGGCATCCTGCTTGGGGGTACCGAGACCCACCCAGACAATGTCCGGACGAGTCTGTCGGATCAGCTCATCCTGGGCGGCCAGCTCGGTCTCGCTCAGCGCACGGAAGGGCGGGCTGTGCACGCCGGCGACGATCATGCCCGGGTAGCGGTGTTCGAGCTCGGCGGTCAGCAGGGCCAGGGTTTCGGGGGTGTTCCCCAGGAAGAAGTGGCGGAGCCCGGTGGCGCGGCCCTCGTTAATCACGTTTTCAAACAGCGACGGTCCGCGCACCTGCGAGAGGTTGCTGCCCCTCTTAATGCGCGACGCCCACGTGAGCGGCTTGCCGTCGGGAAAAATTGCAGCGCTCTGCGCGAGCAGGTCGTGGTAGCGCTCATCCTGATGCGCGAGCGAAACCACAAACGCGTTGGCCAGGTGAATGTCGGCGGCCTCATGCTTGGCGGCGGCCTCACACACGGCGGTGGATGCGGCCTCGGGCGCAATGGCGCAGACGGGCAGTCCGGCGATGGCCGTGGTGGTGATGTTTTGCAGGCTCATAATTTTTTTCCAAACTTGAGTGGACATTTCGGGTTACCATCTAATATATTAGTAGTAAAGCACAAGACATGCTGAAGTATCAAGAGGCTAGACAAGATCTTCCCTCACCTCGCCACCCGCATTACTCAGGCGAATCCCGAACCCCTAACAAAAGGAACAGCAATGACCAAGCGCGCATTTATCACCGGCATCACCGGCCAGGACGGCTCCTACCTCGCCGAGCTCCTGCTCTCCAAGGGCTATGAGGTCCACGGCCTGATTCGCCGAGCATCCACCTTCAACACCTCGCGCATCGATCACCTCTACACCGACCCGCACAACGAGGACGCCAAGCTCTTCCTGCACTACGGCGACCTGCGCGACGGAGGCCGACTGGTTACGCTGCTCTCGCAGATCAAGCCCCACGAGGTCTACAACCTGGCCGCCCAGTCCCACGTGCGCGTCTCCTTCGATGAGCCCGAGCACACCGCGGATGCCACCGGCACCGGAACCGTTCGCCTGCTGGAGGCCGTACGTATGTCCGGCATCGAGACCCGCTTCTACCAGGCTTCCTCCTCGGAACTGTATGGCGCGACCCCGCCGCCGCAGAGCGAGTCCACCCCGTTCCACCCCCGCTCCCCCTACGGTGTGGCCAAGATGTACTCCTACTGGATCACCAAGAACTACCGCGAGGCCTACGGCATGTTCGCCGTGAACGGCGTGCTGTTCAACCACGAGTCGCCCCGTCGTGGCGAGACCTTCGTGACCCGCAAGATCACCCGTGCCGTGGCCGCGATCAAGGCCGGCACCCAGGAGCACCTCTATATGGGTAACCTCGACGCGGTGCGTGACTGGGGCTACGCCGCCGAGTATGTCGAGGGTATGTGGCGGATGCTGCAGGTGGACGAGCCCGAGGACTTCGTGCTGGCCACCGGTGTGGACTACACCGTCAAGGACTTCCTGGAGATCTCCTTCAGCCACGCGGGACTCAACTGGGAGGACCACGTCAAGTTCGACGAGCGCTACCTGCGCCCCTCCGAGGTGGACGCCCTGGTCGGCGACGCCTCCAAGGCCCGCGAAAAGCTGGGCTGGGAAGCAACCGTGCGCCCGGATGACCTGGCCCGCCTGATGGTGGACGCCGATATCGAGGCGCTGAACCACCCGGGTAAGAACTGGATCGACACCGTCAACCTCGCAAGCTGGAAGAAGTAATCTCCGATGACCTCCCTGACCCTGACCCCCGAAACCCGCATCTTCGTGGCCGGCCATCGAGGCCTGGTGGGCTCCGCCATCTGGCGACACCTGGAATCCCTCGGGCACACCCACCTGATTGGACGATCCTCGAGCGAGCTGGACCTGCGCGATCGCGGCGCCGTCTTCGAATTCCTCTCGGTGGAGCGCCCCGACGTGGTGATCCTCGCCGCCGCCAAGGTGGGCGGGATCCACGCCAACAACACCTATCCGGCCGATTTCCTCTCCGAAAACCTGCAGATTCAGGTCAACGTGATGGACGCCGCCGCCGAGGTGGGCATCGACCGACTCCTCTTCCTGGGCTCGTCCTGCATCTACCCGAAGTTCGCGCCGCAGCCGATCCGCGAGGATTCGCTGCTGACCGGACACCTCGAGGAGACCAACGACGCCTATGCGATCGCCAAGATCGCCGGCATCATCCAGGTCCAGGCCGTGCGCCGCCAGTACGGGCTGAAGTGGATCTCGGCCATGCCCACCAACCTCTACGGCCCCGGGGACAACTTCTCCCCGACCGGTTCGCACGTGGTCCCGGCGATGATCCAGCGCTACGCCGAGGCCGCCGAATCCGACGCCCCCTCGGTCACCAACTGGGGTACCGGAACCCCGCGCCGCGAGCTGCTGCACGTGGACGATATGGCCGCCGCCTGCGTGCACCTGCTAAACACCTACGATGCCCCCGAACACGTCAACGTGGGCGTGGGCGAGGACGTCTCGATTGCCGAGCTGGCCGCCGCGATTGCCGCCGCGACCGGCTATGCGGGCGACACCGAGTGGGACACCACCAAGCCCGACGGCACCCCGCAGAAGCTGCTCGACATCTCCCGGATCACCGCAACCGGATGGACCCCGCGGGTCTCCCTCACCGAGGGCATCACCCGCACCGTGGCCTGGTATCGCGCGCACCGCGGCGACCTGCGAGGTTAGCCCATGATGGGAAAGATTCGCTCACTCGCCGCACCGATTGGTGCCCAGGGGCTCTACAGTATCGCCGGGATGGTGGTCACTCTCGTGGGCACCCTGGCGATGGCCCCCGACGCCTGGGGGCGGGTCGCGATCATCCTGTCGGCATTTTTCATCGTGGTCGCATTTGTGCGCGGGGCCGGGTCCATCCCGATCCTGGTATTCCTCTCCGGGGATGTATCGGGGGCGCACTGGGCCCGCCGTCCGGCACTGATTCTGACCACCCTTGTCTCCCTGGTGGCCGGGATCATCCCGGCCCTGGTTGGGTTTTCGGTGGGACTCCCCCTGGCGGGAATCCTGATCGGGCTCGCCACGGTGACCTATTCCCTCTACGACCTGGCCCGCACGATCGACCTCGCCACCGGCGACTATGCCCGGGTGGTGCGCAGCGATGCGGTGATGTTTGGGCTGCTGATTCTGGGCCTACTGGGATGCCTCACCGATCTGCCCGCCGAGGTAGTGGTCCCCGGCGCGATGGTGCTCGCATACGGTGTGGGCACCGTGGTGTCGCTGCTCGGCCAACCCCGCTCCTCCTCACTGCGGATCCGCGGTTACTGGCGGCACTACGGCAAGGACATCCCGTTCCTGGCCCTCGATGCGCTGCTCATGGCGACCACCGTCAACGGGTTTGTGTTCCTCGCCGGGATCATGGGATCCCCCGAGCTCGCCGGAGCCTTCCGCACCGCTATCTCGCTGTTTGTGGGTCCGCTTCAGCTGCTGCAGACCGCCAGCTCGCCGTTTTTGGTGCGGGTGCTGCGCGGATCCGCGCGGGCGTTTGAGGCCGCCCCGACCCTCGATACCCGGCTGCGCACGCTGCGCCAGCCCACCCTGCTGATCGGCGCGTTTATCCTGGTCGGCGCGCTCTACGGCGTGCTGGCCCTGAGCCTGGGCGGCTGGATATCCCGCGCCCTGCATCAGGACGTCTGGACCGCCGCCTCCGAACTGGCCCTGGCCTGCGCGCTGCTGATCGGCGCACTCGGCGCGTCCTCGGTGCTCTCGACCTTCCTGCGATACCGGCACTCCAGCCACCTACTGTTTGGGGTGCGGATCATCACCCTGGCCGCCTCGCTGGCCACCTTTGCCTGGCTGTTTGGTGCGGCCCAGGCGTCGCTGTCACTGGCAATCGCCGCCGCGGCAGCACCCTGGATCCTGGTTCCCGGACTGTTTGCGCTGGCGTTCTGGCGCCCGGTTTCCCCTCGGCTAGGCACCGCGCTGGCTTAGCCGGCCCTCCTTCACTCCTCCCACTTCGTCCCGAAAGGCCTCCATGTCCAAGCTCTGGCTCCTCCTGTTCCGTTTTGGCCCGCTGGTCCGCCGGCTCGGCCAGTCCCCGTATCGCCGCTTCACCGTGGCCACCCTGCGCCGCGCGGGCATCGTCGTCGGCACCCCGCAATGGGTCAGCCCGCGCGCCTACTTCGACATCGGCCGCCCGAACGCCATCACCATCGGCGATGGCGCGGTCATCAGCCACGACGTCAAGCTCCTGACCCACGATTTCAGCCTCGACCGGGTCGCCGTCCACCTGGGCGCGCTGCGGACGGGCGAGGAGTTTGTGCGTTACGCCCCGGTGACGATCGGCGAGAATGCCTTCATCGGCATGAACGCGATCATCCTGCCCGGGATCACCGTGGGCGCGGGCAGCATCGTCGGCGCGGGCGCCGTAGTCACCCGTGATGTGGCCGAGAACACCGTGGTCGCCGGCAATCCGGCCCGGGAAATCTGTGGCACCGCCGAGTACCTGGCCAAGAGCCGCGGCAAGTTCATCGTCAAGAATCATCAGCGCTAGTTCTTACGTCATTGTCTTAAATATTAGATCTCGTTGCGTTTCGCCGGCATTTTTGGAAGGCTCTAGATTGCTTGAAATATCAGGCGACTAGATGGCAAGTTTGTATCCCCGTGACGGGCCCGCATTCTTGCCAATGCGGAAGGCACACCAACCATGCGAAAAACCCTCGCGACCGCGGCGCTCTGCGCGGCGGCCCTCACCCCCCTGCTGGCACAACCGGCATTCGCCACCCCCCTCACCCCCGCGCCGGCGCCCTCGGCAACGGCAACGGCCGCCACGGAGTCAGAGACTCCGGACCCCACCACAACCTCCGGGGTTGGGACCCTCGCCCTCGTGACCCCGGAATCCCCGAGCTTCATTCAGGGTGCACCGGGCAACACCCAGATTCGCTTCACCTCCCCCACCACCGGAAAACTGCGCATCACCGCACCGACCGGAACCCTGATCAGCCTGGTTCAGTTCCCCGGCTGCACCCTCTCCGCCGACCGCACCACCGCCGAGTGTGGCGATGACGCCACGGTCTGGAACGCGCCGCTCGCGCTCACCCTCGCCTCGGACGGAATCACCGCCCCGGGAACCAGCACCGACGGACGGATCGAGGTGCGCGTGGGCGAGACCGTGGTGAGCTCGGTTTCCCTGGGTGCCACGGTTCGCCCCAACCTCACCGCGAGCAGTCCGACGATTAAGCCCGGCGAGACCGGATCGATCACCCTGACCTTCGCGCTGCCCACCTCGGGTCAGCTCACCCTCGCCGCCCCACTCAATACCAGCATCACCGCCGTCTCGGACCCGCGCTGCGAGATCCTGCCCCAGCAGACCGCGATCACCTGCCCCGCCCCGGCGCGCTGGAGCGCCCCGGTCACCGTATCGATCAGGGTGAACGCCGAGGTTCCCACCGGCACGGTGCTGGATCGCGGATCCGCACGCGTATCCAACACACTGGGCGCGGCCATCACCAGCGCCGGGTTCCAGGTGATCGCCGGCGACACCCTGGAAGACCTCACCATCACCAAGAACCGCAACGCGCTGAGCGGTACCGGACTGCCCGGCGCAACGGTGCGCGTCCACGATGCCAACAACGCCCTCGTGGCCAGCTCGGCGGTGGCCGCCGACGGCACCTGGGCACTGAACGTCCCCTACCCCGGCCGCGGAAACCACAGCTTTGAGGTCACCCAGACGCTGGGCACCGACAGCTCGACTCCGGCCACCGTCACCATCGACTTCGGCGAGGGCCTGGCGATCACCTCCCCCACCCCCGGCGGCACCCTAAACGGAACCCCGGCCACCTTCACCGGCACCGGTACCGTGGGCGCTACCGTCACCGTGGCGGGCACGAGCCGCACCGTGTGCACCACCGTGGTCACCGCCGACGGCATCTGGAGCTGTGACGCGAGCTTTGATCTCCCGCTGGGGTACTTCACCCTGACCGCGCGGCAGACCGGAACCGTGACCTCGTCTGCGACCGTGAACTTTGTGCGTCAGTCGGCATCCAACGCGGCGAACGTGGCGATCACCAGCCCTGCCAATAACGGCACCGTCAACACGCTGCGCCCGATCTTCCGCGGCACCGGCGAACCCGGCGCGGCCATTCGCGTCTTTGGCACCAGCCGCAACGTCGGCACGGCCACGGTCAAGGCCGACGGCACCTGGGAGGTCCCCGCGGGCTTTGATCTGCGTGGCAAGTTTGTCCTGAATATCGAGCAGACCCCCACCAATGGCGCCGCCCGCTCCTACGCGGCGGTAACCTTCACCACGGTCGCCGCCCGCTAACCCCCGGCGGCGTGTTTCGGGCCGCCAAAAAATATATTAGATGGGCTCCATTAAACGGTTAATGTCCCGCTAAACCCTGCGCTATCTTGAAATATTAGATAACTACATGGGGAGTATTTTATGATTCGGTCCATCCGCAACAGCGCCAACCAGCACGGAGCGATCGCACAGCGCCTCCTGGGAGACACGGTATTTGATCGCCTCCTCGCCGACATTATCGCCGGGAGATTCACGCCGCACGAACGACTCAAGGTCGACGCCATCGCCTACGAGCTGTCGGTTTCGCGCACCCCCGTGCGCGAGGCCATCACCCGCCTGGCCTGGAGCGGCTTTGTGGATGTCGCCCGAAACAGTCACACCCAGATCGCCGAGTGGAACGCCACCGATATGCGCGACCGGCTCGCCATGAGCGGCGAGCTGGTCGGCATCGGACTCGGCGATCCCCGACTGGATCTGAGCGGACTGCGCCTGGGCTCGATGCCCCCCGAACACATCCGACACACGCCCGACACCCGCGTGTACCTCGACCTGGTCGAGGACATCGCCGCCGCCCCCTGGAGCTGCGCGGTCACCCGGGTTCTCGACGAACTTCACCGCCCCCTCCGGCTCTACATCTGCTCCCCCCTCCTTCCCGCGCACGGAGTCAATCTCGGCGCGCAGGATCCGGAACGCAGCGAGCCGCTCGTCTCACTGGCACGGTCCCTCACCGAGGGAGACCGCCGGGGCGCGAACGAGCACCTGTCGCTCTACCTGGAGCGGCTCATCCCACTTTTCTGACCCGTAATACCCAAACCAATCACCCCGCTCGAAAGGCACACATCATGTCCGTGCGTAAAACCATGACCGCCGCGGCGCTCTGCACCGTGGCCCTGGGCTCGCTCATCGCGCAGCCCGCCTTCGCCGAAACCCTGGTCGACCCGTCCCCGCAGGCGACCACCAGCGCTCAAACCAACGCGAGCGTCCTGAAACCGATTGCCTCCCCCACCTTCTCGCAGGCCTACCAGGGCAGCGCGACGATCGGATTCTCCTCGGCCATTTCCGGCCAGATGAAGGTGGTGGCCCCACCGGGACCCGCATCGTCTCGGTCAGTGGCGGCGGCTGCTCGATCTCGGGCGATGGGCACATCGCGCTGTGCGGCACCAACGAGACCTCCTGGAGCGGAAACCGCACCGTCACCTTCGAATCCGATGGCGCGGTACTGCCCGGCAGCCACACCGATGGCCTGGTACAGATCATCCACAACGGCGCCATCGTGGACTCGACCTCGCTGGGAGCCAACACCCTGGCCACCCTGGTCCTCACCAACCCGATCGCCGATGCGGGTGCCAAGGCCACCGCATCCCTCACCTTCAATAAGGACATCTGGGGCTGGATCGACGTGGTCGCCCCCGCGGGCACCACCTTCTCACGCACCGGAAACTCCGGGAACTGCACGATCGCGGCCGATGGGCTCACCGCGACCTGCACCGGCAACAACAACGGCGGACCCTGGAGGGGCACCCAGAAGTTTGTGCTGGACACCCCCGCGAACGCCGCTCCCGGAACCGTCTATTCGGGTGGACGCGTGACCATGCATGCCGGCCCCGGCGACCCCAAGACCGCCGCGGCCGCATTCTCCATCACCGTCAGCAACGTGGTGGCCAAGCCCACGGTCAACGTCAACCGGAACGTGCTCTCGGGCACCGGCGTGGTCGGCGGCACCGTCAACGTGCGCAACGACAAAAACGAGATCGTCGCCAGCGCCGCGGTGAAGCCCGACGGCACCTGGGAGGCCGTGGTTCCGTTCCAGGGCAACGGATCCAAGACCCTGAACGTCTCACAGACCTATGGAACCGGCACCTCGGACACCGTGCTGGCCACGATCGACTTTGGCAAGGGCGTGCAGGTCACGACCCCGGCGAACGGGTCGACCGTGACCACCCAGAAAACCACCTTCTCGGGCACCGGTACCGTGGGTGCCACCGTGGAGGTCAACGGCTCCAACAAGAACGTGTGCACCACCACGGTCAAGACCGACGGCACCTGGACCTGTGACGCCCCCACCACCCTGCCCAACGGAACGTTCGAGTTCGCGGTCAAGCAGATCTCCGGGTCGATCGAATCCAGCACCACCGTCTCGTTTGCGCGGTCCTACAGCGCGACCGCGACGCCGGTGAAGTTCACGGCTCCGGCACCGGGATCCACCGTGTACACCGCCCGTCCCACCTTCACCGGAACCGGCCAGCCCGGTGCGGCGATTCGGGTCTACGGCACCTCCAAGACCGTCGCCACCGCGACGGTCAAGGCCGACGGCACCTGGTCGGCACCCGCCACCATGAACCTCAACGGTGACTACACCCTGAGCGTCGAGCAGACCCCAACCAACGGTGCCGCCGCAACCCGCGACGCCGTCTCCTTCAAGGTGCGCACCGGTGCCCCGGCAAACGTCGTGGTCACCAAGCCCGCCCAGAACTCCACCATCACCACCAAGAAGGTGACCTACACCGGAACCGGCGAGCCGGGTTCGAAGATCGTGATCAACGGCACCAGCAAGGTCATCGCCTCGGCCACCGTCCGAGACAACGGCACCTGGGAGGCGATCGGTGACTTCGATCTGCCCAACGGCACCTTCATCTTCACCGCGACCCAGACCGACCCCAACGGTGACACCAAGCACACCAGCCTGACCTTCTCGGTTAAGGCCGGCTAACACGGGGCCCAATCTCCGGGCATCCACCCAAAACGGGTGCGTCGAGCACGAGCTCGGCGCACCCGTTTCACATTTTCGGGCACAATTCACCAAGAGTTTTCAACAGAAATATTAGATGGTGTTGCGCTCAGTTTAAATTTATGTAAGACTTTCCATGTTCTGAAATATTAGATCACTAGATGTGGAGAAGTCGATGATTCAATCAATCCGTAGTGCCTCTCGTCACCGCGGTGCGATCGCGCAGCGGCTGCTTGGCGATACTGTGTTCGAACGCCTGCTGGCGGACATTATTTCCGGCCGGTTTACCCCGCATGAGCGGCTCCGGGTCGACGACCTCGCCTATGAGCTCGCCGTGTCCCGCACCCCCGTCCGCGAGGCCATCACCCGCCTCGCCTGGACCGGCTTTGTGGAGGTGGCTCGCAACAGTCACACCCAGATCGCCGACTGGGACGCCACCGATATGCAGGATCGCCTGGTCATGACCGGCCGCCTGGTCACCCTGGCCCTCACCGATCCGCGCTTCGACCTCTCCGAACTGCGCCTCTCCGACCCGGAAGCCGACGCCCCCGCGCTCACGGCTCGACCGGATGCGGACATCCAGCTGTTCCTGGAACTGGCAGAGGACATCACCCTCTCGCCGTGGAGCCGCTCGGTCAATCGCGTGCTGCTGGAACTCCTCCACCCGCTCGCGCTGTACTTCACCTCCCCGGTCATGGCCGCGCACGGCGTGGACCTGGCTCGGGACATGCGCCCGCGCACGGCCTGCCTCGGCGGCCTGGCGGACGCGGTCCGCGCCGGCGATCGAGAGTCGGCCACGCGCCAGGTTCTCGACTATGTCGCCCAACTCGCCCCGCTCCTGCAGCAGGCCACCGCCCCCTCCGAATCGCGTTACGCGTAACCACCACCCCTGTCTCAGCACCCCACAGTCCCGAAGAAAGGACCCCATGTCCGCGACTATCCCGACATCCTCCCCGATTCGCACCACCCCCGACACCCACCCGGCCCGCGGCCACTCGCGTCTGGTGTCCACCCACCTGGACATCACCGCGACCCATGACGAGGCCGACCTCGCCGCGGTCAAGGCGGCCCCCGCCCTGGCCCCCCAGGCGGTCACCGCCGCCTCGGCGGCCGAGCGCATCATCGAGTCCACCGGCATCTCGGTCGACACCCACTCGCTCAAGCGCGGAGCCTGGGCCAAGCGGACCCTCGACCTCTTCGGATCGATCTGCGGCCTGATCGCACTCGCCCCGGTTCTGGCAATCATCGCGCTGATCGTCAAGCTCGACAGCCGCGGCCCGGTGTTCTTCCGGCAGACCCGCGTGGGTCTGAACGGCACCGAGTTCTCGATCGTCAAGTTCCGCACCATGAGCGTGGGCGCCGAGAAGCAGGTGGACGCGCTGATGGCACTCAACGAGGGTGCCGGTCCGCTGTTCAAGATCAAGGAGGACCCGCGCATCACCCGCGTCGGCGGCGTTTTGCGCAAACTCTCCCTCGATGAGCTGCCCCAGCTGTTCAACGTGTTGGGCGGATCGATGAGCTTGGTGGGCCCGCGCCCCGGGCTCCCCCGCGAGGTTGAGCAGTACGAACCCCACGCGCACGGCCGCCTGCTGGTCTCCCCCGGAATCACCGGACTGTGGCAGGTCAGCGGACGCTCGGACCTTGAGTGGTCCGAGGGACTGCGCCTGGATCTGCACTACGTCGAGAACCGCTCCCTCGCGCTCGACATCAAGGTTTTGGCCCGCACCGTACCGATGGTGCTGGGTTCCCGCGGGGCGTACTAGCCCCATTCTCCCCCGGCTCACCAGGAGCCACCGTTACAACCCGAAGGAAAAACTCACCCATGTCCATGCGTAAAACCATGACCGCCGCCGCACTCTGCACCGTGGCCCTCGGCTCCCTGATCGCGCAGCCCGCGTTCGCCGAAACCCTTCTCGACCCCTCGCCCAAGGCAACCACCAACAACCAGACCGCAGCCGCCGATATCACCATTACCTCGCTGAGCGGAACCCGCGGTTTTGCGGCAAACGCAACCATTAAGTTCCCCAACGGGCAGGTATTTGGTCAGATCAAGATCACCGCCCCCGAAGGAACCAAGATTACCGATGCCGGTTATGCCGACTCGGTTATCTCCGAGGATGGTAAGACCGCGCTGCTCGGCAAGAACACCGACCACTGGTCGGGTGATCGCCCGATCAAGCTCACCGCAGATAAGGAGTCGGAGGCCGGCACCGTCAGAACCGGCGGCAAGGTCGAGATGGTAAAGGACGGTGACATCACCAAGGGTATTGATTTCACCATGAACGTCACCAGCAGCATCGGCACCGTAACCACCCCCTCCTTCAGCCAGGCATACACGGGCGTCTCCACCATTAATTTCGCGAGTGCAACACTGGGGCAACTCAAGATCACGGCACCTACCGGAACCAAGATCAAGTCCGTCGACTACGCAACCTGTGTGATCTCTCCCGATAAACTGACCGCGCTCTGCGGTACCAGCACCGACAGCTGGGGCAACCCACGTAAGGTGACCTTCGATTCCGACGGCGCCTACGTTCCCGGCGCTCACACCGACGGCAAGGTAGAGGTAATCTACGGAGGACAGGTGGTGGACTCCCACTCGCTCGCCGCCACCACGACCACCACGATCAAGGCCACCGATCAGGTTGTCGACTCTGGCGCTCAGGCTACCCTGCCCCTGACCTTCTCCCCGCAGATCTGGGGCGGCATCACGATGAAGGCTCCGGAGGGCACCACCTGGGCCGCAACCGGCCAGCCCTCGGGTAGCGTCGTCTCCGCCGATGGCAAGACCCTGACCCGCGTCCCCACCGGCTCCTGGTCGGGCACCCTTAACTTCAAGATCAACACCCCGGCCAACGCCGTACCCGGAACCGTTTACAACGGTGGATCCGCCACCATGAATGCCGGCAATGTGGACACCGCTCGTGCGGAGTTCAAGGTCACCGTCAGCAACAAGGTCACCAAGCCCGTCGTGAACGTTGACCGCAACGTTCTCTCGGGTACCGGTATCCCCGGTGCCACCATCAACGTCCGCAACGACGCCAACGAGATCGTTGGAACCGCCACGGTCGACGCGATCGGACACTGGTCCATCGTGGTCCCATTCCAGGGCACCGGCAACAAGACCGTAAACGTTTCACAGGTTTACGGCACCGGAACCTCCGACACCGTCCTGGCCACCATCAACTTCGGTAACGGTGTTCAGATCACCACCCCCGCCAACGGATCGACCGTCACCACCGAGAAGGTCACCTTCACCGGAACCGGCACCGTCGGCGCCACCATCCAGGTCAACGGATCCACTAAGAACATCTGCACCACCGAGGTCAAGAACGACGGCACCTGGTCCTGCGAGTCCTCGATCCCGCTGCCCAACGGCCCGCTGGTCTTCGGCATCAAGCAGATCTCCGGCACCATCGAGTCCTCCACCACCGTGTCCTTCACCAAGAAGTACTCCAACACCGCCACACCGGTGAAGGTCACCGAACCCGCCAACGGGACCATCGTCTACAACGCTCGCCCGGTCTTCAAGGGCACCGGCGAGCCCGGCGCGGCAATCCGCGTGTTTGGTACCTCGAAGACCGTCGCCTCGGCCACGGTCAAGGAGGACGGCACCTGGGAAGCCCCGGCAACCATGGACCTCGGCGGAGACTACAAGCTGAGCGTCGAGCAGACTCCGACCAATGGCGCGGCCACCAGCCGCGAAACCGTCGAGTTCAAGGTCCGCGCCGGCGAAGCCTCCGACGTGGTTGTCACCACCCCGGCCCAGGACTCCACCGTCACCACCAAGACCGTGACCTACACCGGCAAGGGCGAGCCCGGAGCCAAAATCACCATCAACGGCACCAGCAAGCAGATCGCCTCGACCACCGTCAAGCAGGATGGCACATGGGAAGCCATCGGCACCTTCGAACTCCAGAACGGTAAGTACATCTTCAAGGTCACCCAGACCCTCGCCAACGGCGACATGAAGCACACCGACCTGACCTTCAACGTCAAGGCCAGCTATTAACCCATCCCACAGATGTCGGGGGTGGGACGACCTCCCGCCCCCGACGTTCGGGGCCCCACTTGGGCAACCCGACCTTTCACCTCAAACACCATTGCTCGAAAGGCATCACCTCATGACCATGCGTAAAACCATGACCGCCGCGGCACTCTGCACCGTGGCCCTGGGCTCGCTCATCGCACAGCCCGCATTCGCCAGCACCCTCATCGACCCCTCGCCCAAGGTTTCGGCCTCGGGTAATCAGGTCAACGCCGCCGATCTCGCGATGAGCGCGATGAATACGGAGCGTGGATACACCGTCGAGACAACCCTAACTTTTCCGGGTGGTACGGCCTATGGACAGCTGAAGATCACAGCCCCACAGGGAACTAAAATCACCGCTACGGACTGGACCGAATACATCGCACCTGATGGTTCCTACGCCCTGATGGGGAAAAATTCCGACTACTGGAACGCATCTCGGAAGATCACGTTCAAGGTTCTCGAGTCATCAGTCGCCGGATCCGCCCTGACCGGCGGCAAGGTCGAGGTCGTCAAGGATGGCGTTACGAATAAGAGTCTCGATTTCAGCGGGACGGTAAAGAGTGCATTTTCAACCGTCAGCACCCCCTCGTTTGCACAGGCAACCACTGGTGTTTCGACCGTCAAGTTCGGCCGATCTGCCTACGGACAGCTGAAGTTCACCGCCCCTACCGGAACTCGAATTACCGCGACAAACTACGCCGGTTGCACGATTTCACCGGATGGTCTCACCGCCCTCTGTGGAGTAAACACCGATACCTGGGGAGCGGATCGTACCGTCACCCTCGAATCTGATGGAACTCATACCGGCACATTCACCGATGGTAAGGTCGAAGCCATTTACGATGGCTTGGTGCGCGACACTCACTCGCTGGGAGCCACAATTACACCGAACCTGACGGCAACCGATGCAGTAATCAATGCGGGGGAAGAGGGCACCGCAACCGTCAAAATTGGGACCAGCATCAATGGTCGCCTGGAGTTTATTGCCCCGACTGGCACGAAATTCAAGTCGATTAACTCCCCCTACTGCGTAATTTCCGCAGACGGTTCAACCGCGGATTGTGGAGTTCAGCCAAACTGGGGAGCAGACAAGGTCCTAACCTTCAAGATCGACGCCAATGTCGCTCCGGGCACGGTGTACACCGGAGGGTCCGCGAAGGCGACCAACGCCGCAGGCAAGCTTATCTCGACGACCGCCTTCAAGATCACCGTGGGAAACAAGGTGGCAAAGCCCACCGTCACCGTGAGCCACAACGTTCTCTCTGGCACCGGCATCCCCGGAGCCACCATCAACGTCCGCAACGACGCCAACGAAATCGTCGGCACTCAGGTCGTTCCCGCCAGCGGTAACTGGTCCATCGTGGTTCCCTTCCAGGGCACCGGCAACAAGACCGTAAACGTTTCACAGGTTTACGGCACCGGAACCTCCGACACCGTCCTCGCCACCATCAACTTCGGTAACGGCGTTCAGATCACCACCCCCGCCAACGGATCGACCGTCACCACCGAGAAGGTCACCTTCACCGGAACCGGCACCGTCGGCGCCACCATCCAGGTCAACGGATCCACCAAGAACATCTGCACCACCGAGGTCAAGAACGACGGCACCTGGTCCTGTGAATCCGCAATCCCCCTGCCCAACGGCCCGCTGGTCTTCGGCATCAAGCAGATCTCCGGCACCATCGAGTCCTCCACCACCGTGTCCTTCACCAAGAAGTACAGCGCTTCGGCCGCCGCGGTGAAGTTCACCGAGCCGGCGGCGGGATCCACCGTCTACAACGTGCGTCCGGTCTTCAAGGGCACCGGTCAGCCCGGCGCAGCAATTCGAGTGTTCGGCACTTCCAAGACCGTCGCCTCGGCCACGGTCAAGGAGGACGGCACCTGGGAAGCACCGGCAACCATGGACCTCGGCGGCGACTACACCCTGAATGTCGAGCAGACTCCGGCCAATGGCGCGGCCACCAGCCGCGACACCGTGTCCTTCAAGGTACGTGCCGGCGAAGCCTCCGACGTGGTTGTGACCACCCCGGCCCAGGACTCCACCGTCACCACCAAGATGGTGACCTACACCGGTAAGGGCGAGCCCGGCGCGAAGATCGTGATCAACGGCACCAGCAAGCAGATCGCCTCGGCCACGGTGAAGGGCGACGGCACATGGGAAGCACCGGGAACGTTTGAACTGCAGAACGGTAAGTACACCTTCAAGGTCACCCAGACCCTCGCCAACGGCGACATGAAGCACACCGACCTGACCTTCTACATCAAGGCCAGCTAGCACCACCCGCGCAGTACGCCTGCGCACCCCGGCGGGGCACGCACCACCGACAGGATCTGTCGGCGGTGCGTGCCCCGCCTTTGTCGCGTCGATCAAAAAACCCAGAGTAAAATATTAGATGGTGTTGCGCTTAGCTTGAATATGTGACAGACTCATTTATGTTCTGAAATATCAGATTGTCAGAGCAATCATCATCACCGTCTGAACCCGAAATAAGGAACCCCATGAAGACCGCAACCCGCACCATCGTGACCACCCTGGCCGGACTCGGCCTGATTGCCGGCCTCGCCGCCTGCACCGCCGAAGCCCCGAAGAACGACGCCAAGCCCTCGGCGAGCGCCTCCGAATCGCCCTCGGCCGACGGCAAGAAGGACGAGGCCAAGGATCCCTCGAACCCCGACGAGATCGACAAGGTCGAGGGTAAGTGCGAGAACGGCACCGCCAAGATCACCACCAGCAACGTGGACGTCACCGTCCCCGAGTGCGAGAACGTGATCATCGAGGCCAGCAACTCGATCATCCACCTGGGTGCCACCACCAACCTCACCATCAACGGCGCCATCAACGACGTCCAGGGCAGCACCGTTCAGGCCGCGACCATCACCGGTAGCGCCAACACCCTGACCACCGATAACACCCCCAAGATCGACGACAAGGGCGAGCAGAACGAAGCCAAGACCCGCTAGTCCCCTGGATTCCCTCGGATGCACCCGGTCCGAGGGAATTACGCCCCGGCCATCGAAATATTAGATGGCACGCCACATTCCACCCCCTTCTCGCACCACACCCGACAGCAGATCACCAGGAGCCCAGCAATGAACTTCACCGACTATATAGCGGCGGTACGCCGCCACTGGATCGCCGTGGTGATCGCCATTGTGGTCGCCTGCGGAATCGCCGGCGGCGCCACCGCCGTGGCCACCCCGCAGTACCAGTCCAAAACCCAGCTGTTCGTCTCGGTGGGCGGCGGTGACTCGGTGGGCGACCTCGCCCAGGGCAACTCGTTCTCCGAGCGCCGAGTGTCCTCCTACGTCAGCCTGGCCACCAGCTCGCGGGTCCTCGAACCGGTGATCCACAAGCTGAACCTCGACATGACCCTCGACCAGCTCAAGGCCGCGATCAGCGCCGCCTCTCCCCCCACGACCGTGCTGATCAACATCACCGTGACCCACCCGGATCCCGAAACCGCCAAGCGTATCGCCGATGCGGTGGCCGAAAGCCTCGTCTCCGAGGTTGAGGTCGTGGAAGGGTCGGCCTCCACCTCGCTGATCAAGATGAGCGTGGCCGAGGAGGCCGTGGTTCCCACCGTGCAGTCCTCCCCCGACATCAAGAAGAACCTGCTGATGGCCATCGGTGTGGGTGGCGCGCTGGGCGTGCTCTACGCGGTACTGCGCTCCTTCCTGGATACCCGGATCCGGACCCGCGAGGGTGTCACCGGCATCACCGACGCCAGCATCCTCGGCGTGATTGCCGAGGAGCCGGGCCTCGACCAGGACCCGCTGGCGATCCTCACCGATCCCTACGGTGTGCGCGCCGAGAACTTCCGTCAGCTGCGTACCCAGCTGCAGTTCACCAACCTCGATCACACCTCACAGAGCGTGGTGGTCACCTCGAGTCTGCCCGGTGAGGGCAAGTCCTCAACCTCGATCAACCTGGCGCTGATGCTCGCCGAGGGCGGCGGCCGCGTGCTGCTGATCGACGCCGACCTGCGCCGTCCCCGCGTGGCCACCTACCTGGGCCTCGAAGGCACCGTGGGGTTGACCACCGTGCTGGCCGGACGGGTCGATGTGGCCGACGCGATCCAGTCGGTGGGCAACCGCAGCAAGCTCGACGTGCTCACCTCCGGGCAGATCCCGCCGAACCCCAGCGAGCTGCTCGGCTCCGCGACCATGAACACCCTGCTGCGCTCCCTCGAGGAGCACTACGACACCATCATCCTCGATGCTCCGCCCACCCTGCCGGTCACCGATCCGGCCGTGCTGTCCACCATCACCTCCGGTGTGCTCATGGTCACGACCCTCGACGGTCGCCTCCACAACGATGAGCTGCGAGCCGGCCTCGACAACCTCGACGGCGTGGGGGCGCGCATCCTCGGCATCGCGCTCAACCGCATGCCGCAGCGCGCCAGCGCCTACTCCACCTACGGCTATCAGGACACCGTGGAACCCTCGCGGCGCGAAATGCGCAAGTCGGCGCGGAACGCCAAGAAGGGTGCAAAAAAGGCCAAGGCACCGTCGGGTCCCGTCCGCAAGTCCGCCACCGCAGGCGCCCGACACAACGAGGTTATCGTATGAGCCCGCTGAGCATCCTGGTGGTCTGCACCGGAAACATCTGCCGCTCCCCCTATGCCGAGCGGGCGCTGCAGGCCCTGGCCGACCGAATCGCCCCCGGAACATTTAGCGTCACCAGCGCCGGCACCCGCGCGGTCGTGGGCCGCGGGATGGAGTCGGGTTCCGCACGGATCCTGACCGAGCACGGTATCCCCACGGACGGCCCGGTTGCCCGCCAGCTCACCGCCGACATGGTGACCGGGGCCGACCTGGTGCTGGGCCTCGCCCGCGAACACCGCGCCGAGGTGCTGGATCTGGTGCCCGGGGCGCTGCGTCGCACCTTCACCCTGCGCGAGTTTGCCCGGCTGCTGGCCAGCTGCATGGCCGCTCCTTCGTCGGCAGATGTCCAGGCCGCGGCGAGTGCCGACACCATCCCCGACCGCTGGCGCGCGCTCACTCCGCTCGCGCTGCGTCACCGCACCGACGCCAAGGCGGCCGATCCCGCCGACGATGACGTGCTGGACCCCTACGGACTGGACGACACCGCGTTTCGCATCATGGCCGCCCAGATCGACGCGGCCCTGGTCCCCCTGCTCGATACCCTCACCCGGCTTGGTGCCGCGGACCCCCACCCTTCGACCTCGAACTAGGAGCACCCCATGGCATCCCCCACCTCCCGCCGCCTGGTGTATCTCGGCTGGCACGGCTTCATGAACTTCGGCGACGACCTGCTGCGCGACAGCTGGCAGGCCGCCCTCACCGACGACCTCTCCCTCTCCGCCCCGCTCTCCCGCCGCGACTATGTGACCCAGGCACCCCGGGTCGCGATGGATCGGATGCGCACCGCCGGCGCCGAACGCCTGGTCCTGCTGGGCGGCGGTACCACCGTGGGCTTTGCCAACTGGGCGGGGCACGCACGCCGCGCACAGATCGCCTACGATGCCGACGGAATCCTGATCCCCGGCGCGGGTGCCGCCGAGTCCACCGACACGTTTGCGCTGGGTCTGCAGGAGCAGGGCTGGTCCGACTGGGCCGACCTCTCCGGAGTTGCCCTGATGGGGGTGCGCGGTCCGCTGACCGCCCGCGAGTGCGCGGCCAACTGGATCCCCACCCCGGTGATCGGAGACCCGGCCCTGCTCTACCCGACCCTGGTGGACGTGGCCCCAGCACAGCGCGATGACACGATGATCGGCGTGGCCCTCGGGGCCGATCCTGAGTCTCGCTTCGATCCGCACGTGGTCGCCGAGGCACTGCGTCGGATCAGCATGGGCGAGCGAGTGGACCGGGTGCGCGTGTTTGCGCTCTCCACCGCCGACCGTGAGGGTGCCGAACGCTTCGCCCGGATGGTCGGTCCGCTGGCCGAGGTTGTCTACTACGACGGCGAGGTGCGCGCTACCATGCGCTCGATTGCCGAGTGCGGCCTGTTCATCTCCGAGCGCCTGCACGGCGCCGTGGCCGCGGTTTCCCTCGGGGTGCCCACGGTCGCGCTGTCCTACGCGTCCAAGTGCGATGACTTCTGGCTGAGCGTCACCGGCACGCGCTCCCCGATCACCGTGGGGCACAGCGCCGAGGAGCTGCTGGCCGAGGTCCGTGCCGTGCGTGAGCCCGCCTATCAGGCTTTTGTGGCCGCCGAGGTTGCGGCGCTTCAGGGGACCCTGGGTCGCGCGGCCGAGCGCATCAACCGCTGGCTGGCCGGACAGTCCAGCACCACCGAGCTGCTGCACCCGGCCCCGTCTGGTCCGGCAATTTAATCCAATCGGCGCGTGGATACTCCGCGTGCCCCGTAGCTGTGTCCTACGATCGCTCCGATAGGATCGTGGTACTCCACCGAGTGAACCCCCATCCCAGAGGAGGCACCATGCCTATCGCTTCCGGCGGCGCGCCCGTCGCCCGCAAATCGCTGCGTGAGTCCGCCGCGGAACAGATCCGCGCGGCCATTCTTGACGGAACGTTGCAGCCGGGTGAGAACCTCAACGATGGTGAGCTGCAGGAGTGGCTGGGCATCTCCCGCACCCCGGTGCGCGACGCCCTGAACGACCTGGCCCGCTATGGCCTGATCGAGATGGCCCCGCAGCGCTACACCCGGGTGGCCAAGCCCCGTCCCGAGGATCGCACGCTGATCATGCAGACCCTCGGTGCCCTGGTGGGTGGCGTGGTGCGGGTCACCGTGCCCGGACTCACCGAGGAGCAGCGCGACCAGCTGATTATCGCCGTGCGCACCGCCGCCGGCACGGTCCTCGGCCGGGACTATGAGTCCCACGGCAAGCTCGGCTGGGACATGGTGTACCTGTTCCTGGACTACTGCCCCAACCACATCCTGGTTGCCGCCACCCGCGACCGGATCGATGGCCTGGGCTACCAGCTCACCATCACCCGCGACGCCGTCAGCACCGACTGGGCCGCCCTCGAGGCCGGCTATCCGGCCCTGATCGACGCGCTCCAGGCGGGCGACTCGATCGCCGCCGAGCTCGCGATCGAAACCGTCTTCCAGCTGCCGCTGCCCACCGCGTAGCGCATACACAAAACGCCCGTCCCGTTACCGGGGCGGGCGTTTGTATTTGTGGGCGGCTAGTCTTGGATGCGGGCGTTTAGTGTGTGGGCGGCTAGTCCTGAATGCGGGCGTTCACCCGGCGACGCAGCATCAGGCCGGCACCACCCAGCAGCAACACCAGCGCTCCCAGCGCCACCGGCAGCGCGGCCTCCGCACCGGTCGAGGCCAGAGACTTACCACCCGCAGCGGCCACGACCGGGCTTGCCGAACTCGAGGGGGTCGCCGCGGGCGGGGTCGGAGAAACCACCGGCGGAGTCGGCGAGGTCGACGGATCCGCCGGGGTCGTCGGAGCGGGAATCGCGGTCTGCGAAATCGTGCCGGCAAAGGGCGCGGTAGCCGATCCCACACTCACGTTCTGAGACCAGGTCAGCGTGTGCGCGCCCACGGCGGGCAGAGTCCATGCACCGGTCCCCGCGGTCACCGTAGCGCTGGTCGAGACCGGCACAACCGGTGCATTCGCCACGTCCCGCAGCGGGTTAATCTGAGTGGCACCCGTGGCGATATTCGGCAGTGCCGCGCTCTGCCCAGAGAGCGAAAGCACGGTCACGTTTGACAGTCCCGAAAGCGCGGACACACTGGTGATGTGGTTGGTGTCCAAAAACAGGATCGACAGCGCCGTCAGTCCCGCAAGCGGGGAGATATCGGAAATATTGTTGGTTCCCGCGGTGAGCTCGGTCAGCCCACTCAACCCGGCCAGGGCGGCAACGGAGGAAATCTGGTTGCTTCCCACGTCCAGGGTCACCAGCGAGGTCAAACCGGAAATCGGTCCCAGATCGACAATCGAGTTTTGTCCGAGGTTCAGGGAGGTCAGCCCGGTGAGGAACTGAGCCCCGGAAAGGTCCGACACCCCACTGTTCAAACAGGTCAAGGATGTCAGGCTTGCCGCCTGAGCCTCGGTGATCGTGTCGGTCGGTGCCTGGCCCAGCGCGGTGTTCACACACCCCGCAAGCCCGGGGTTAGCAAACACAACGGGATCGGTCGGCGCGGCCTGCGCGGCACCAGCCCCAAGAATCAGAAGCGATCCGGTGGCCACAACGCCAGCAGATGCCAGGAACAGTTTTCGCAAGGTCATGGTTGCAATCCCCCAGGGTTTGATAACAGGAACTGTGCAACTATGACAGATCAAAATCCCCGCGTAAACGCCCCTCGAACGTGTCGTCCCGCGGGACAAAACCGGTGCCACCCCCAAATGGTGGAGCCTCATCCGCAACCCGAATTTCCCTCCTCTTAGCATCGGCTGTACACCCTGCAACCTGGCCCGGTCCACAGAGAATCCCTACGGATTGGACACGCCACAATAGGTCTTCGACACCTCAAACTCAGAACCGCGATGACGGTAATTGCCCTGATCGGAATCGGAGTTGCCGCTTCCCCGGCATCCGCGGCACCGCTCGGTCACACGCGGCAGGGGATAACCGATTATTGGACCCCGAGCGGATGCGAAGCACGGCCCGAGCCTCGGATCTTGTAGGCGCCGGCGGGGTCACCGGGCAGGTTGATACCGAAGACAATGAGCTCGACACCCCCTGGACGGGGGACAGAGAAATCGCTTCCCCGGCGGGCAGACTTTTTTGATTTTGCACAACGAAGACGGCTCAATCGAGCCGAGTAGCTGCTCAACCATGTCACCCTTGAACTCTTCGAACGGGCGTCGAGCGTCCACGTCCAGCACATACACCAAACGCCCGTCCCGTTGCCGGGGCGGGCGTTTGTATGTGTGGGCGGCTAGTCCTGGCCGCGGAAGGTTTCGATGAAGTTGCGACGGGTGGGTTCGTACATCGCATAGATCAGGTCGCCGGTAGCCTCGGCGTCGCCGGTGTGTGCGGCGGCGTTGATCGCCTCGAGCTGAGCGACAATCTCGGGGGCACCGGTCAGGCCCTCGCGCGGGGTGAGGAATCGCAGCAGCTGGAGCGAGAGGCCCTCGACGGTTTCGACCATGATCCGGTTGCCGGTGGCCTGTTCGAACACCAGGAAGAAGTCCCGGATTGCCGGTCCGAGCCCGGCCAGGTCATCACTCTTCAGGCACGCGCGGGCGTCCTCGGCGAAGCCCTGAAGCTCGGCCAGTTGGTCGGCACTCAGGTTGCCCACGGTCTTGCGGGCCGCGTGTTCGTGCAGCACCCCGGTGGTGAAGATCGCCTCGTTGATGTTGCGGAAATCCAGCGGGGCCACCCGCGTGTACTTATGCGGGACCAGCTCGACGATGCCGTTCTCGGCCAGGCGATTCAGCGCCTCGCGGATCGGGGTGCGCGAGGTGCCCAGCCAGGTCAGCAGTTCCTCATCGTGCAGCTGCTCGCCGGCTTCCAGGGTGCCGTCGAGGATCGCGTTGAGGATGGTGTCATAGATCTCATCGCGCAGCAGGCGGCGACGGATCGGGGCGCGTCCGGTGCGGGGCATTAGGAGGCCTTCTCTGTGGGTGCCGAGGTGGAAGCAGACGGGGATGCGAGGGCAGCCTCGGGGCTGGCCGCGAGGATCTGTGCGTGGAAGTCGCTCACCTCGGACTCGAAGTAGCGAGTGCACGCACGCGAGGCCTCCAGGGCGTTGCCGGCGAGGGTCGCGTCGATCATCTCGCGGATCGCATCGTAGGTCGAGGTGCGGCTGATCTGGTCGCTGTGCGCGCGCAGAATGCGCTGCACGTGCGGATCGAATCGGGCGGGCATCCGCAGCAGCACCCGGTTGTCATAGCGGGTAATGTACACCTCAAAGATCGCGGTCAGGATCTCCGGTGCCTGCGCGGCCTTACGTCCGGCCGGACCCACCAGCTTTTTCAGCAGCGCGGTGAGGGTCTTGCGGTCGGCGTCGGTGAGCAGCGGCACCACCTCGCGGATCGCGGCGGCATAGAGCGCGCCGAGCACCTCCATCATCTCGCCGAATTCGATCGGGTCGATGGCGGCCACCCGGGTGGCCTTCTGCGGCAGAACCTCGACCAGGCCGGTGTTTGCCAGGCGTCCCAGCGCCTCGCGGATCGGGGTGCGCGAGGCCCCCAACCAGGTTTCCAGTTCCTTATCCGAGAGCGTGCGTCCGGGTTCAAACTCCCCGGAGACGATCGCCGTGAGAATGCGGTCATACACCTGATCCCGCAGCAGAAGACGCGGGGTGGCGCTGGGTTTCTTGGGCACTGGCATGTGCCCATACTAACCGAGAGAGTCTGTAAATATCTAATATACCAATGACATTTCCGGGGATTTCCTAGGCCAGCGTCAGGGACGCCGGATGCCGTTCCAGCGGTAGGGACATCGCCACGATCAGCCCACCATCGGGGTTTGCACTCACCTCCAACTCGCTCTCATGGGCCCGGGCAATATTGCAGGCCAGCGCCAGACCCAGTCCGTTTCCGCGTACCTGTCCTGGAACCCGTACCCGACCGGCACCACGATAGAAGGGCTCGGTGATCCGCGACAGTTCTTCGGCCCCCAGGTGCACGCCGGTGTTCACCAGCACCAGGCGAACCTCCTCCTCGCGCGGGATCAGCGTCACCGTGACCCGGCCACCATCCACGTTATGACGAACGGCATTTGTCAGTACGTTGTCCAGCAGCCGCGAGAGCAGGATCCGATTGCCCGACACCAGATATCCCGGCGGGCAGTCGGCGTCGATGTAGACCCCGTGGGCGCGCGACTCGGCCCGCAGCGCCAGGGTCGACTCCCCCACCAGCGCACCGAGATCCACCTCCTCGCGCTGCAGCTCGCCGTGGGCGGCCTCGGCGAGTTCCAGCAGGGCGGTCACCGTGTCCACGCTGCGCGCGGTGGTCTCCCGGAGCTGGGTGATGAGCAGGCGGGTGTCGGTGGACTCGGGGCTGTCGGCCGCGAGATCCAACAGCGCCTGGGTTGTGGCCAGCGGGGTTTTCAGCTCGTGGGAGGCGTTGGCGGCAAAGCGTTCGTACTCGGCAAAGGATCGCTCCAGCTTGGCCAGCATCGAATCAAACGTGTCGGAGAGTTCGGAAAATTCATCCCGCGGACCGGTGAGCCCCACCCGATGATCCAGCGACCCCTCGGCGGCCCGGCGCGCGGCCACGGTGATTTCGTGCACCGGGCGCAGCAGCCGGCCGGCCACGATCCAGCTGATGAGTCCGCCCACCACAACCACGACGGCCAAAATGGCGCCGGAGCTTTCCAACAGCACCGAAAGAATGTCGCGCACGCTGCGCACCACCACGGTGCCCTTCTCCGACGGATCCACCGGAGAGGCCGAGGCGCCGGGGATCTGCTGCGCGATTTCCCCGTGCCCCAGGTCAGCACCCGCCGGCGAGACGGCACTGGTAATCGCATAGGTGGGCACGTACTTCATCACCACGTAGATCGCCGCCATCATCGCCAGGCCGCAGCCCAGCAGCATCGAGGTGAACACGATGGTGAGTCGGGCGCGCGCGGTAATGCGCGGACGCCAGGACAGCAGGGACGGGCGCTGCGCGGGTGCCGAAATTCGCGCCGCAGCCGTCGGCCTCGCCCTACTCAACGGGGGCCGCGATTCGATAGCCCACACCCGACACGGTTTCGATGATGCCCGGCTGTCCCAGCTTTTTGCGGAGGGTCGAGAGAGTCACTCGAATCGAGTTGGTAAACGGATCCACGTTTTCATCCCACGCCTTCTCCAGGATGCGCTCGGCGCTCACGGTGGCCCCATCGGCCGCCATCAGCACCTCGAGGATCGCGAACTCCTTTTTGCTCAGCCGAACATAGGCACCGTCGCGGAACACGTCATGCCGGAAGGCGTCCAGGCGCACGCCGTGATACTCATAGACCACCGGGGTCGCCTCGGCGGTGCGGCGCCCGAGCGCGCGCACCCGGGCGATCAGCTCGGGGAAGGCGAAGGGTTTGGCGAGGTAGTCGTCGGCCCCGAGGCGGAAGCCCTCCACCTTGTCGGTGATGCGTCCCGAGGCCGTCAGCATGAGCACCCGGGCGCGGGATCCGGCGGCCGAGAGTTCGGCGCAGACCCGATCACCATGGATCACCGGGAGGTCGCGGTCCAGCACCACCACGTCGTACTCGTTGATCGAGTCCATTTCCAGGGCGGTGGCCCCATCGTAGGCAATGTCGGCGGCGATAATCTCGCGCCGAAATGCCTCGTGGATGGCCTGAGCCAGGAGCTCCTCGTCGTCAACAATCAATACTCGCATCGGGTCGCCCCTTTCCGGACATGGCGACAATCACCCGTTTGGTAATCGCCTGATATGCAAGTATTTAAGCACATTAGATGTAAAGAAAACATCAATTGGTTTCTTGACATCATCTGAATGCCTCCTCGGCTGTACTGGGTTCACGTTCACCCCGAACACCCAACCAACGAGGAGATTCCCCATGAAAACCACAGCCACTCGCCAGACCCGCCGTCTCGCCGCACTCGCGTTCATCCCGCTCAGCATCGCCCTGCTGGCCGGCTGCAGCGCCGGCGGCGGCACCAGCCCCTCCCCCGAGGCGGGAACGGATTCCGAGGTCGCCGATCAGGGCAGCGGCGGCGGCACCAGCCAGCAGGAGTACGACTCCTGGGTGCTGAAGTTCAACGCTTGCATGGAGAAGAAGGGCCACGATATGCCCGAGCCCGGTAAGCCGATGAAGGCAATGGAGCCCGGCGCCGAAGCCGACGCGTTTATGGCCGACCAGGACGCCTGCCAAAAGGAGGTGGGACCGATCCCCGGCGCCAAGGACATTTCCGAGAAGGACGTCGCCGAGAGCTCCCTGAAGTTCTCGCAGTGCCTGCGCGATAACGGAATCGATGTTCCCGACAGCGACCGTCCCGGCGCCATCACCCTCCCCATGGGTGCCGATAAGGAGATCGTTGACAAGTGCACGAAGGAAGCCGATCTGGGAGGAATTCGTGGATAAAGTCGCCACCCCTAAACCCACACTTCGACGCACCGGCGTCATCATCACCGTCGCCCTGGTCTTGATTCTCGGCGCGGGGGCCACGTTCCTCGCCACCCGGGGCGGCAGCGCCTCGGCGGATCCCGCACCCAGCACTGCGCCCCCGCCCACCACCGAAGTCGTTCGCCAAACCCTGCAGGAGACCATCACCGCCCAGGGTAAGCTCGGCCACGGAGAACCCCGTGATCTCACCACCGCCCTTCCGGGAACCATCACCGGTCTTCCGGCCGGCGGCACCACGGTGGGACTGGGCAAACCCCTGTTTTCCGTGGACAATAAGCCGGTCACGCTGATGCGCGGCACCGTCCCCGCCTGGCGCGACTTCGCCGCGGGCATGAATAAGGGTCCCGATATCAAGCAGCTCGAGCAAAGCCTGGCCGACCTGGGGTTCTTCGGCGGCACGGTGGACGAGAAGTTCACCGATGCCACCACCGTCGCGATCAAGAAGTGGCAGAAGTCCCTCGGCCTGGAGCAGACCGGGACCATCCCGCTCGGCACGATCGTGTTCGAGCCGGAGGATGTGCGCATCAACTCGGTCACCGCGACGCTCGGCTCGATGGCGGGCGGCGAGAAGCCGATCCTGGCAATCACGGGGCTCGGCCGCAAGGTCACCACGGATTTGAAGCTGCCCCAGCAGTCCCTCGCCGTGGTGGGCGGCAAGGTCAGCGTGAATCTGCCCGACGGCACCAAAACCACCGGAACGATCGCCTCGGTGGGCACCCCCACCGATCGCGACGATGGTGCCGGTGGCCAGCCGTCCACCGTGATCCCGGTGGAGATCACCCTGGACGACCCCGCCGCCGGCGAGGCGCTCCAGGAGGCCAGCGTCTCGATCAACTTCCCCACCAAGAAGGCCGAAAACGTGCTGGTGGTTCCCATCGGCGCACTCACCCCCGACGGCAAGGACGGCTACTCGGTCGAGATCCTCAACGGCGACGGCACCACCAAAAAGGTGCCCGTGACCACCGGCCTGTTCGCCGGCGGCTCGGTGGAAATCAGCGGCGACGGCATCACCGAGGGCGACCGGGTGGTGATTCCGAAACTATGAGTGCACACGTGATCGAACTCAACCAGGTAACCCGGGAGCACGGCAGCCCGCCGGTGCGCGCGGTGGACGGGGTCTCCCTGATCGTCGAGGCCGGCGAGATGGTGGCGATTGTGGGGCCGAGTGGATCGGGCAAGTCCAGCCTGCTCAACCTCATCGGCACCCTGGATCGCCCCACCACCGGCTCGGCCCTGATCGACGGAGCCGACGTCGCCCGCATGAGCGACAACGCCCTCTCGGCGCTGCGCGCCTATCGGGTGGGGTTCGTGTTCCAGCAGTTTCACCTCTCCGAGGGGATCACCGCCATCGACAACGTGGCCGACGGACTCCTCTATACCGGCGTCGGCGTGCGCGAGCGCCGCCGCCGGGCGGTGGACGCCCTCACCCGGGTGGGGCTCGGTCACCGCACCACACATAAACCCTCCCAGCTCTCCGGCGGCGAGCGCCAGCGCGTGGCCATCGCCCGGGCCGTGGTCTCGCGGCCGCCACTCCTGCTGGCGGATGAGCCGACCGGTAACCTCGATCAGACCTCGGGGGCAAGCGTGGTAGAGCTGCTGCATGAGCTCAACCGCGACGGCACCACAATCGTGGTCATCACCCACGACGTGGAGCTCGCCCAGAAACTCCCGCGACGCATCATGATTCGCGACGGCCGCGTGGTCTCCGACAGTCGGGATACCCCGTGAGGCGCCGGGCCACCGCCCAGGCACCGGTTGGGGCGCTGCCGGCGAAGACCCGCTCGCGCCTGCTGCGAAAGGACGTGCTGCGCCTCGGGGCCTCGGGCCTGAAGTCGCGACCCACCCGGGTGGTGCTCTCGGCGCTGGGCATCGCGATCGGTATCGCCGCGATGATCGCAGTGGTCGGCATCTCGACCTCCAGCCAGGCCAAGCTCAACGAGCAGCTGAGTTCACTGGGCACCAACTTGCTGACGGTAGGTGCTGGGAAGTCGTTTACCGGCGAGCAGACCAAGCTACCCACCACCGCGGCCGGTTCGGTCTCGCGGCTGCCGGGGGTCGAAAAGACCGCCTGGCTGGCCGAGCTGGAGGGGGTCAAGAGCTACCGGAACCGGCTGATCGATCCCGGCCAGGGTAGCGGGATCACCGGCGTCGCGGTCGCCGACAACCTGCTGGATGTGACCGAGGCCACCCTCAAGGCCGGAAACTGGTTCAACGAGGCCACCTCGAAGTACCCCACGGTGGTGCTTGGGTCCACGGCCGCGCAGCGCCTGGGCGTGGTGTCGCCCGGGACACAGGTGTGGATTCAGGATCAGTTGTTTACGGTCCTGGGCATCCTCGATAAGGTGCCGCTGGCCCCCGAGCTCGACACCATGGCGATGTTCAGCGAACATACGGCGATCAATACCTTCGGGTGGGACAAGAGCCCCACCTCCATCTATGAGCGCTCCTCCGATGAGGCGGTCGAGGCCGTGCGCGCCCTCCTCCCCCGCGCCGCCAATCCCGAGAGCCCAGGGGACGTGGAGGTCTCGCGCCCTTCGGATGCGCTGGCAGCCAAGAACGCCGCCGACACCGCCTTTACCGGCCTGCTGGTGGGACTCGGCTCGGTCGCACTGCTGGTGGGTGGGATCGGCGTGGCCAATACGATGGTCATTTCGGTGCTAGAACGTCGTCGGGAAATCGGCCTACGCCGCGCCCTCGGAGCGACCCGAAAACACATCCGCTCGCAGTTCCTCGCCGAGGCGCTGCTGCTCTCCGCCCTGGGCGGGGTCGCGGGTGTGGGGATCGGCATGGTGGTGATCACGGTGTTTGCCAACGCTAACGGTTGGCCGGTCTCGGTCCCGCCACTGGTCATCGTGAGCGGCGTCGCGGCCACGATCGTGATCGGGGCTATCGCCGGCCTCTACCCGGCGATCCGCGCGGCCCGCACGCCGCCCACGGCGGCGCTGGCGAGCTAGCCGGCCGCGATACCCCGCGGTTCCGATTGATCATTCGGTCGGGATCGCGGGGTTTTCTGCGTGCCGCCGCCGCATCCGCACACTCCGAGTTCCAAGCTCCGTCCCCGTCCCACCCTCATCCATGAAAGGAATATTAGATAATATCGAGATTTTGCGTTCAGTGTGGCAGGGTCGATTTCAGAGTGAAATATTAGACTCACAACACGAACGAGGTTTCTCAATGCAGACGACACCCGGCATTCGGCGCCACCCCACCCGGCTGGCCCTCCTGATCGGCATCGCCGCCACCACGGTAGGCATCATCTACGGCTACGACTCGTCCAATATCGGCGGCGCGATGCTCTACCTGGCCACGGACTTCAACCTCTCGCTGGATCAGCAGCAGCTGGTGACCACCACCGTCGTGGTTGGCGAGATCCTGGGCGCGATCTTTGGTGGATACCTCTCCAACCGCTTCGGACGCAAGGCGGTCATGGTCGGGGTTGCGGCGACCTTCGCGCTCTTCTCGCTCGCGTCCGGACTCGCTCCGACGCTCGAGCTGCTGATCCTCGCCCGCTTCCTCCTGGGAGCCACCATCGGCGTCTCGGTCGTGGTGGTGCCGGTATTCGTCGCCGAGTCGGCCCCCGCGCGCTCGCGCGGCGCGTTCCTGGTCATGTATCAGGTGGCCACCGTGATCGGCATCATCCTCGGCTACCTCATCGTTATGGCGCTTGCCCCCTCGGAGAACTGGCGCTGGATGCTCGGCCTCGCCGCGATCCCCGGCCTGGTGATCACCTTCGTGCTGCTGAAGCTGCCCGACACCCCGCGCTGGTACCTGCTGCACGGCCGGCTCGACGAGGCCCGTACGACCCTCGCCGGCATCGAGGGCGAGGGCGGCGACGTGGAGCGTGAGCTGGCCCTGATCCAGGACAGCATGAACACCCATAGGAAGGGAACCTGGCGGGACATGCTGCGCCGTCCGTTCCTGCGTGCGACCCTGTTTATCGTGGGCCTGGGATTCTTTGTGCAGATCACCGGCATCAACGCGATCGTCTACTACAGCCCGCGTATCTTCGAGGCAATGGGCTTCACCGACGACGTGACCAAGCTGGGCCTCTCGGCACTGGTGCAGGCGGCGGGCCTGGCCGCGGTATTCCTGGCGCTGGCGTTTATCGACCGTCTGGGGCGACGCCCGGTCCTGCTGATCGGCATCGGCACCATGATCCTCGCCAACGCCCTGCTGGTCACCGTGTTTCTGGTGGGCAACGGCACCTTCACCGGAGCGCTCACCACCCTGGGCTTTATCGGCCTGATGCTCTTCACCGCGGGCTTCTCGTTCGGCTTCGGCTCGCTGGTCTGGGTCTACGCGGGCGAGACGATGCCCACGCACCTGCGATCGCTCGGAGCGAGCACGATGCTCTCGGCCAACCTGGTGGGCAACATCCTGGTGGGATCCCTGTTCCTCACCGTGCTCACCCAGCTCGGCGGCTCGGGCGCATTCCTCTGCTTCGGGATCCTCGCCCTGACGGCCTTCGCCTTCGTCCTCCGCTTCGCCCCCGAAACCAAGGGCCGCGACCTGGAGGAAATCGGCCAGTTCTGGGCGGCCGGCGGGCATTGGGAAGACACTGCGGGTACGGCAGACACGGCCTCGCAGACTCGGGATGGCGCCAAGCGCTAGCCAACCCGAGTAACGTACGAAACCCCCTCGATTTTCCGAGGGGGTTTCGTATTGAGACGATGTTCACGCAATAGGACTAATGACCTCGGAATCGCCAGATCCCCCGTCCGCACAAACAAAAACTCCCCGCTTCGAAAAGCGAGGAGTTTATTTGCTGGGGTACCTGGACTCGAACCAAGAACAACTGAACCAGAATCAGCCGTGTTGCCAATTACACCATACCCCATCAGTTCGGAACCTTTTTCTCAGTGCCGTGCTGATGTTTCTAGAATAGCCCGAGGCTTAGCTGGACGCCAAATCGACGGCGTGAATGCGCGTGTCGAGCGTGTCGCGGAGGACCGCCGCGGCCGTGCGCGCGCCGGCACCGGCGGCAACGATGAGCTGCTGCGGACCGGGAGGGGTGATATCCCCCACCGCGTATACGCCGGGCACGCTGGTACGTCCCTCGGCATCCACGGTGATCAGCGCGCCCACCTCGGGATCGGCGGAATCCGCCGCCGGGCCCACGTGAGTACTTACGGTACGTTCGAGGCCCAGGTCGGCGAGGAAGCTATCCGGGACGGTCCATTCCGGGCGCACAAAACCGGCGCTGCGCTCAAGAACCTCACCATCGGCAAACCGGACGCCGGTCAGCCCGGTGCGGTCCCCCAGCAGCTCGGCGATCGGACGACGGTCCAGGCGGATCCCCGCCCCGGCCAGCTCGGCCTCGGCGGTAGCCGGAACACGGTCGCTGCAGTTGCTCAGCGCGATCACATCGTTTGACCACAGTGAGGTGTGCAGTGCGCGGCGCACCAGGTCCTCGGTTTCGCCGAGCATCAGCAGCGGCTGGTCGCTCTTTTCGAACCCGTCGCACTCGAAGCAGGAGTGGATCGAGGTGCCATAGAACGCGCGCAGGCCCTGGACCTGCGGCAGACGCTCGGTCAGTCCGGTGGCGAGCACCACCCGACGCGCCCGCACCTCGTGGTTGGCGGCCCCGCGCACGCCGGTGGCCTTGACCACAAAGCCCTCCCCCTCCGGGGTGATGCTGTCGACCTGGGCGAAGGCCACGGTTCCGTTTTCGTAGGCTTCCACGTCCTCCCGGGCGAGGCGCCGCAGCTCAAGCGGCGGCACCCCGTCCCGGGTGAGGAAACCGTGGGACATCAACGTCGCGGCGTGCCGCGGACGGTTTCCATCCAGCACCAGCACCCGCTGACGCGCGCGCACCAGGTTCAGTGCACAGGACAGTCCGGCGGGGCCCCCGCCCACAACCACAACGTCAACATCCATCATTATTACTATTCCCCTCGCAGTGCGGACAGGCGCTCGAGGCGCGCCAGCGTCTCGGCCTTGCCCAGGATTTCCATCGACTCAAACAGCGGCGGGGAGATCCGGCGACCGGAGATTCCCACCCGGAGCGGACCATAGGCGATCCGCGGCTTGAGCTCGAGGCCGTCGATCAGGGCGGACTTCAGCGCCTCCTGAATCGGGTCGGTCGTGAAATCTGCCACACCCTGCAGTGCGGCGATTGCGGCGGTCAACACATCCGTCGTGTTGGCCGGAAGGCTCTTCAGCGCGTCCTCCTGGTATTCCAGGCTGGCGGCGTCGGTGAACAGGAAGCCGAGCATGGCCGGAGCCTCGCCCAGCAGGCCGATGCGCTCCTGCACCAGCGGGGCGGCCGAGGCCAAAATCGCGCGCTCGGCCTCGGTCACCTCGGTACCCAGCACACCCGCGGTCTGCAGGTAGGGAATGGTGCGCTCGGCAAAATCGGCCACATCCAGCAGTCGGATGTGGTCTCCGTTGATCGATTCGGCCTTCTTGAGGTCGAAGCGTGCCGGCGAGGGGTTCACATCGGCCACGTCGAAGGCGGCGACGAACTCGTCGATGCTGAACACGTCGCGGTCCGCGGACAGGCCCCAGCCCAGCAGCGCCAGGTAGTTGACCAGACCCTCGGGGATGAATCCACGCTCGCGGTGCAGGAACAGGTTCGACTCGGGGTCGCGCTTGGAGAGCTTCTTGTTGCCCTCACCCATGACGTAGGGCAGGTGACCGAAGCGCGGGATCGCGGTGGCGACACCGATCTCGATCAGGGCCGAGTACAGGGCGATCTGACGCGGGGTCGAGGGCAGGATGTCCTCGCCGCGCAGCACGTGGGTGATGCCCATCAGCGCGTCATCCACCGGGTTCACCAGGGTGTACAGCGGCTGACCGTTGGGGCGCACCAGCACGAAGTCACTGAACGAACCGGCGGGGAAGGTGATCTCGCCGCGCACCAGGTCGTCAAAGCTCAGGTCGGTGTCCGGGACGCGCAGACGCAGCGCGGGCTCGCGGCCCTCGGCGCGGAAGGCGGCCTTCTGCTCCTCGGTGAGGTCGCGGTCGAAGTTGTCGTAACCCAGCTGCTTGGCACGGCCGGCGGCCTCGTTACGGGCGTCGATTTCCTCGGCGTTGGAGAACGACTCGTAGAGGTGGCCGGAAGCCTTGAGCTTCTCGATGACCTCGGCGTAGATCTCCGAGCGCTGGGACTGACGGTAGGGGCCGTGCTCGCCGCCCACGCCCTCCCCCTCATCCCAGTTGATGTGGAGCCAGCGCAGGCCATCGAGGATCTGCTGGTAGCTTTCCTCGCTGTCGCGGGCCGCATCGGTGTCTTCGATGCGGAAGATGAGCTTGCCGCCGGTGTGGCGAGCATAGGCCCAGTTGAACAGCGCCGTGCGGATCAGACCGACGTGCGGGGTACCGGTGGGCGACGGGCAGAAACGGACACGAATGTCGGAGCCGGTCGCGGTGGTTACGAGGTGTGAGAGAGAGGTAGACATCGGATTCATTCTATCGTGAACGGGCCCGCACGGACCCGACGAGTATGTGCCTCATGGTTTCGACGCTAGCAGCGCCGCATCCGCCCTCCGAGGTCCGCGTCGGTATTCGAACGGACGCGCGACGGATTACCCCGAACCAACAAGCAGGGCCCCTCCTCGACCGCGAATACGGAAGGAGGGGCCCGGCGAGAGAGTCGAGTTAGCGCACCGGGTTGCTCAGGATGCCCAGGCCCTCGATCTCGCACTCCACGCGGTCGCCGGGATTCATCTCGCCCACGCCCGCGGGGGTGCCGGTGAGGATGATGTCGCCGGGCAGCAGCGTGAAGGCGGCACTGACGTACTCGATAATCTTGGGGATGTCGTGGATCATGTCATCCAGCACGCCGTCCTGGCGCACCTCGCCGTTCAGGCGCGAGATGATGCGCTTACCGGCCGGATCAAACTCGGTCTCCACGATCGGGCCGATCGGGCAGAACGAGTCCAGGCCCTTGGCTCGGGCCCACTGGCCGTCGGATTCCTGCAGGTCGCGGGCGGTCACGTCGTTGGCGATGGTGTAGCCAAACACGACCTTGTCGGCGTCGGCGGCGGGCACATTCTTGGCCACCGAACCGATGATGATCGCCAGCTCCGCCTCATAGGACACACGCTTCGTGATCGGCGGGATCACGATCGGGTTCTCCGGCCCGATGACCGAGGTATTGGGCTTGAAGAACAGCAACGGCTCGGCCGGCGGGGTCGCATCCGCGCCACCCATCTCGGTCACGTGGTCGCGGTAGTTCTTGCCCACCGCGACGATCTTCGAACGCGGGATCACCGGGGCCAGCAGGGTCACCTCGCCCAGCGGCACACGCTCGCCGGTGGTGTCGAAACCCGCGTACATGGGGTCCCCGTCGAGGACCACGATCTCGGTCTCGTCGATGATGCCGTAGGCGATGCGGTTGTCGTGACTAAAACGTGCGATCTTCATGCACCCATCCTAAACCTGAACGACACCGCCCCGACTCGAATCTCCGAGCCGGGGCGGTGTCGTGAATGCCTGAATTAGCCGTCGACGCGGACCATCCAGCCGTGACGGTCCTCGCGGCGACCGTACTGAATGTCGGTGAGTTCCTCGCGGATGCTCAGGGTCAGTTCGCCGGGCTCGGCGTCCTCGGATCCGATGGTGAAATCGGTGGACTTGAGCTGGCCAATCGGGGTGATGACCGCGGCGGTGCCGCAGGCGAACACCTCGGTGATGGTGCCGTCGGCCTCGCCCGCACGCCACTCATCGATGCCGATGGCGCGCTCCTCCACCGTGTAGCCACGGTCCTGGAGCAGCTGGATGATGCTCGCGCGGGTGATGCCCTCGAGGATGCTGCCGGTGAGCTCGGGGGTGACCACGGTCTTGTCGTTGCGGACGAAGAACACGTTCATGCCGCCGAGCTCGTCGATCCGGGTGCCGGTCTCGCCGTCCAGGAACATAACCTGGGCGCAGCCGTTGCGGTATGCCTCCTCCTGCGGGAGCAGTGAGGCGGCGTAGTTACCACCGCACTTGGCCGCACCGGTACCGCCGCGTCCGGCGCGGGAGTACTCGGTGGACAGCCAGATCGAGATCGGCTTGATGCCACCGGTGAAGTACGCGCCGGCGGGGCTGGCGATCACCAGGTAGCTGGCCTTGTGAGCCGACCGCACACCGAGGAAGGTCTCGTTGGCGATGGTGAACGGACGCAGGTACAGGCTGGTGTCCGGGGCGCTGGGAACCCAGCGCTCATCGGCCTTGACGATCTGACGCACCGACTCGACAAAGTCAGCCACCGAGAGCTGCGGCAGGGCCAGGCGGGCGGCGGAGCGCTGCAGACGCTCGGCATTCTGGTCGGGACGGAAGGTCCAGATCGACCCGTCGGCGTGACGGTAGACCTTGAGACCCTCGAAGATTTCCTGGCCGTAGTGCAGCACCGAGGAGGCGGGGTCGAGGATCAGCGGGCCGTAGGGAATGACGCGGGCGTCGGCCCAGCCGTTTTCCACGGTCCAGTCGATCTGCACCATGTGGTCGGTGAAGTGGTTACCAAAGCCCGGGTTGGCAAGGATCTGTGCGACCTCCTCCGCGCTGCGCGGGGAGGTGTTGGCCTCGTGCGAGAACGCGAGCGGGGCGGTGGTGGTGTCATGTGCCATGATTCAAATCCTTCAAACGTTACTGTGCTGCGGTGACCAGGGCGGCGATCGCGTCGCCCACCTGAGCGGTGGAACGGGTGGCCCCGTTTCGACCGGCGATATCGGCGTCCACGGCGGCCACAACTCGCTGGGCGAGCTCGGGAGCACCGAGGTGATCAAGCAGCAGTGCTGTGGAGAGGATCGCCGCGGTGGGATCGGCGATCTGCTTCCCAGCGATGTCGGGAGCGGACCCGTGTACCGGCTCGAACATGCTGGGGAAGGTGCCGTCGGGGTTGATGTTGGCCGAGGCAGCCAGTCCGATGCCGCCGCTGATTGCGCCGGCCAAATCGGTGAGAATGTCGCCGAAGAGGTTGTCCGTGACGATGACATCAAATCTAGCAGGGTCGGTGACAAAGAAGATAGTTGCCGCGTCCACGTGCAGGTAGTCCACGGTTACCTGCGGATACTCGGTGGCCACCTCGTTGACGATGCGCTGCCAGAGCTTTCCGGCGAAGGTCAGCACGTTGGTCTTGTGCACCAGGGTCAGCTTATTGCGACGCTGGGTGGCGATCTCAAACGCGTGGCGGACAACCCGCTCGACACCGTAGGCGGTGTTGACCGAAACCTCGTTGGCGACCTCGGCGGGGGTCCCCACACGAATCGCGCCACCGTTGCCCACATACGGACCCTCGGTGCCCTCGCGAACCACCACGAAGTCCACATCCCCGGCGTTGGCCAGCGGGCTGGGAACGCCCGGGTAGACCTTGGTCGGGCGCAGGTTCACGTAGTGGTCCAGGCTGAAGCGGAGCTTGAGCAGCAGGCCGCGCTCGATGTTGGCATCGCGCAGTCGCGGGTCGCCGGGAACGCCACCGATGGCACCCAGCAGAATTGCGTCGTGGGCGGCAATGGCTTCCAGGTCGGTGTCGGTCAGCACATCGCCGGTCTCCAGATAGCGGGCCGCGCCGAGCGAAAACTCGGTTTTGTCGGTGCTGAGTTCGGAACCCTCCACGACGGCGTCGAGAACCTTCACCGCCTCGGCTACAACCTCGGGTCCGATTCCGTCTCCGCGAATCACGGCAAGTTTGACACTGCGCGACATTATGCTCCTGCTCAGCCTGGGGTGGGTGTTGTTGAATCCACCTTACTCGTGCGCGGGAGTGCGCGGGAACGCGGTTACTGCAGCAGGAGCAGGACCGCGAGCGGCAGCGTCACCGCATATCCGAAGCCCAGGCGTTCGGGGCGCAGCAGCAGTGGTGGCAGGATTGCGGCCACGATCAGGACGTAGACCATCGCCAGCGGAGGGACCGTGCCGATGCCGAGGATCCCGCAGGCCAGCTGAACCGGCAGTGTCATCAGGGCCGCGGTCACCCATCCGGTGCCGATATCCACCGGGCCCAGGTGCCAGGTTCGGCGGGCAAAGCGGCGCTCGAGCGCGTTCCCGGTGCAGGCGACCACGATCAACACGATCACAAAGAAGACCGCGACGCCCACCACGCTCAGGGTCGCAACCTGCTCGGCGCGCACCGGGTCGCGCAGCAGCGCCAGGAGTTCCTTATGCGTGGATGTGCGCACCTGATCCACCAGCACCAGATAGCGCGGGATCGAGGCGAGGGTCGCCACGAACACGAAGGCGATCCAGGCAAACACCGAGGAGGTGCGCGGGGGCACCGGCGCGGGGATACTCATCGGGTCTCCTCCCGGACGTATTCGGTGACCACGGTGCGGCCCAGCGGATAGCGCTCGCGCTCCACAAACCCGTGGCGGGCAAGCTCCCGCTTCATCTCGGTGATTTCCGGGGTGGTGCGCAGGGCCGCGGCCACCCAGATCCGCTCGACGTGTTCCAGCCTCTTCCCCAGCTTGCGTGGGGGCAGGGTGACGTCGTTGAAGATGCCGCGCTCGATGTCGCTGCGCACAAACGCGATGTCGTCCAGCCCGGCGAAGGCCGCCGGATATCCGTCCACGGTCAGGCGCGGACGGATCGTGGTGGTCCTGTCGTTTTGCAGGAAGAAGGCATCTCCCGGCGAGGCATGCTCGGCGATGGTCTGCGCGGTCTGCAGGAAATCGCTGCCGTTCTGCTTGGCATAGGGGCCGCGCTGGGCCAGATAGGTGGGCAGGCTCGCCAGCGCGATCGCCGCGACCAGCGCCCACACCAGCCACCGCCGCGAAAACACCGAGACCGCCAGGGCCAGCAGCAGCGCAAACCCCGGGGTGGTGAATGACATGTAGCGGGAGGTGTAGAGCGGACCAAACAGCGAGTTGGCGATCAGCATCAGGATCAGCGGGGCAAACGCCCAGGCCGCGGCGAGCGCCACCGGCGGCGTGCCGAACCGGGCCAGGATCTGCGGGAGGCGACGACCGGCAATCACCAGCAGCACAATCACCAGGATCGCCAGCAGCCAGGATCCATCCAGCCACGGCTCGACCAGCGTGGTCCAGGCGTTGACGATGGGCTGCCCGGAGAGCCAGGCGATTTGTCCGCGCTGTCCGTATCCGGCGCGCACCAGTGGGATCACCGCAACCAGGACGATGAGCACCGCGATCCCCCAGCGCAGCAGGGTCCGACGATCCCGATGCGCAAACAGCAGGTAGGCGAGGTGTGCGGCGAGGATCAGCCCGGCATACATAAACAGGTAGATCGTGACGATGGTCACCACCGTATACAGTGCCCAGGACCACCAGGTGTTGCGTCGGGCGGCCGAGATCAGCGCGATCACGCCCCACACCACGAGGGCCGCACCCAGCGCATACGAGCGCCCCTCGATACCCATGAACGTGGTGCGCGGCAGGACCAGATAGATCAGCGCGGCAATCACGCCAAACCGGGGTCCGGCGAGCTTTGCTCCCAGCACCATCAGGCCCGCGGTCCCCAGCCCCACGGCGAGCGCCGAGAATCCACGCAGGGCCACCTGGGAGTCGCCAAACGCCTGGATCCAGAAGTGGATCAGGGCATAGTAGAGCCCGTGCACCGCATCCTTATGCTGGAGGAACTGCCAGAGCCCCGGGCCGTCCAGGCGTGCGGCCATCAGCGTGGCGATCTCGTCGAACCAGAACGAGGGAATCGCGCTGCCGATCCAGGAGATTCCGGCGGCCACCAGGCCGAGCAGGACCGCGAGGGCGGGGACGCCGCGCAGGACACGCGGGATGAACGGGGTGCGCAGGGTCGCGGGCAAGCTTGGTCCTTTCTCTCCCCGATTCACGGGGTGCCACCCGGATGGGATACGCATCAGAGCTCAACCCTAGCGCCGCCTACCCGTATATTTGCCGAGCGCGCCGCCACCCTTGTTTTCCCCGCGGTTCGCGGCAAGGATGGAGGCGGGACCGGCCCACAAGGCGCGGCCCGGCACACGGAATCAACGAGGACTCCGGTGCAGAAGGAGGAACCATGAGTAGTGCTCCGCGTTCGGCGATCGTGATCGGTGCGGGAATGGTGGGTTTGGCCACGGCCCTGGAACTCTGTCGGCGCGGGGTCGCCGTGACGGTCCTGGATCGGGAGGGCGTGGCCGCGGGTTCCTCCCTCGGCAATGCGGGATGGATCAGCCCGGGCCTGGCGATGCCCCTCGCGGACCCGGCCATCTGGCCGAACGCGATCCGCTCGCTACTGGATCCCGACGCCCCCCTGCACATTCCCCCGCGGATCGATCCCCACCTCTGGGGATTCCTTGCCCGCTTCGCGTCCCACGCTACGCACCGGCGCTGGGACCACACGATGGCGGCGCTCACCACGCTGGACACCCTCGCCCTGGACGCCTTTGACCGCCTGGCCACCGCCGGGGTGGCCGAGCCGACCCATGCGACCCCGTACACCGTCGCCTTCGAGCGTGGGCGCGATGCGCGCGGGTTTGTGGATGAGCTGGCCCGCGTCGCCCGAGCCGGACAGGACGTGACGCTCGAACGGGTCCACACCGCCCCGGCCCAGCTCTCCGGCGCGGTGAGTGCCGTCTATACGCTGAGCGGGCAACGCTTCCTGGCACCGGGACCCTTCGTCGCCGACCTTGCCCGGGTGCTTCGAGACCACGGCGGCACCATCCTGACCGGCGAGCGGGTGGACCGCATCGACCCGCAGCGTGGCCGGGGTCGCCGCGAGGTGCGGGTGCGCACCCGCTCCGGAACCGTCCACACGGCCGACGCCGTGGTCATCGCGACCGGTGCCTGGCTTCCGGATCTCGCCCGACGCTTCGGGGTGCGTACCCGCGTGCAGGCGGGTCGCGGATACTCGTTTAGCGTGCCCACCGCCGAACCGGTCCACGGCCCCATCTACTTCCCCACCCAGCGGGTGGCCTGCACCCCGTTCTGCGGCGGATTACGCGTGGCTGGGACCATGGAGTTCCGCGGACCCGACGAACCCCTGCAGCAGCGCAGGATCCAGGCGATCGTGAACTCGGTGCGCCCGCTGTTTCGCGGGGTCGACCTGGATGATCGCTCGAATGAGTGGGTCGGCTCGCGCCCGGTGACCCCCGACGGTCTCGCCCTGATCGGGCGCACCCGGGCCCCGGGCGTGTACGTGGCCGGCGGGCACGGGATGTGGGGCATGGTGCTCGGGCCGATCACCGCCGAACTGCTGACCGAGCAGATCATGACCGGCATTTCCCCCGAGGTCCTCACCCCGTTCGACCCGCTGCGCTAACCACGAAACCCCGGATGCACGGGGCATCCGGGGTTGTGAGGGGTGAGACTAGCGGGCGTTACGCAGCGTAAACACACCGATGATCGCGGCGGCCGCGACCAGGCCCGCGCCGATCCAGGCCACCACACCGGCACCACTGTCGAAGGCGTGACGGGCGGATTCCAGCAGGGTCGCGGCCAGCTCGGGCGGCAAGGTCTCGGCCACGTTGGCCGCGCCACCCAGGGTTTCCCCGGCGGCGTGCACCTGCTCGGGGGTCAGACCCTCGGGCAGCACCACCCCGGCACGGTAGTAGGCCGACAGCACGGTACCCAGCGTCGCGGTACCCAGCACCGCCCCCAGCTCATACGCGGTCTCGGACACGGCCGAGGCCGCCCCGGCCTTCTCGGGCGGGGCACCAGAGATGATCAGCTCGTTGGACACGGTTTCGGCGGCACCGATACCGAGGCCCAGCAGGGCGAAGGCCACCATCATCTCGTAGGCGCCGATATCGCCGCCGGTGAGAGCCACCAGCACGTAGCCGGCGATACTCGTGAGCAGGGCAACCGGGATCACGATCGAGGGACGCACCCGCTTGGCGACCGGCACCACGCCGAGGCCCGCGATGATCATCACGATCAGACCGGGCACCAGCACCAGCGCCGCATCAAACGGCTTGAGTCCCAGCACCAGTTGCAGGTGCTGCGAGACGAAGAACAGTCCACCCACCAGCGCAACCACGCTGAGCAGGTTGATCAGCACGGCCCCGGAGAACTGGCCGCGGCGGAACAGGGTCATGTCCAGCATCGGGCTCTCGATGCGCAGCTGGCGACGCACAAACGTCACACCGCAGGCGAGACCGATCAGCAGGGTGATGACGGCCAGGGGCACGTTGGCACCCTCGGCGAAGGTCTTGATCGAGAACACAAACGGGGCCATGGTACCCAGTGCCAGCGGGATCGACAGGTAGTCGATCTTGCCAGGGTTGGGGTCCCTGGACTCGGGGATCAAGATCGGCAGCAGGATCACCAGCGGCAGCAGCATGGGCACGGCCAGCAGGAAGACCGAGCCCCAGGGGAAGTGCCCCAGCAGCAGGCCACCCACGACCGGACCCAGGGCGCTACCGGCGGAGAACGCGCTGGCCCACACGGCGATCGCCAGGCGACGCTCGTTACGGTCGGTAAAGATATTGCGCAGCAGCGACAGGGTCGAGGGCATCAGCATGGCGCCGAAGAAGCCCAGCAGTGCGCGGGCCAGGATCAGTTCCCCGGCCGATCCGGCAAACGCGGCAAAGACCGAGACCAGACCGAAGCCGATCGATCCGATCAGCAGGAGTTTTCGGCGACCCAGACGGTCGCCGAGGCTGCCCATCGGGACCAGCAGGCCCGCAAGGATCAGCGGATAGATATCGACCACCCAGAGCAGCTCGGTTGCCGACGGGGTCAGCGCTTCCGAGATGGCGGGGAGGGCAAAGTTTAGGACGGTGTTATCCACCGAGACGAGCAGCACCGGGAGCATCAGCACAACGAGTGCGGCCCAGCGGCGGGTGCGGCTGAGCGAGTCTGCCGCGGTGCGGTTGACGGAAAGCATGTTCACCTCTTCAATTACGAACTCATTTACTGTACCGTCTGGACGGTATACAATCAATACGATCGTGATTTTTAGTCGAAAGGAGTCGCATGGCTGCCGAGAGCACAACACGAGAACGCATCCTCGACGCGTTCGAATCCCTGCTCATCACCCAGGGGGAACGCGCCACCACCATCGAGGCGTGCGCCGCCCAGGCGGGTATTTCCAAGGGCGGGCTGCTCTACCACTTCGGCTCCCGAGACGCGCTCATCCTCGGGCTGATCGCCCGAGCCGATGGTCTCTCGGCCGAGTACCTGGCCGAGATGACGGCCTCCCCCGACGGGGTCGTGGACAGCCTGATCCGCACCTCGCTGTTCAGCGATGACCGCTTCGACCACGCCACCATCGCCCTCAACCGGCTGGCCCAGGAGGATCACCGGGCCATCGCCTGTCTGCAGCGTTTCCGCCGCGACACCATCGCCCTGCTCGAGGAGGAGCTCGGGGATCCGGTGCTGGCCGAGACGGTCATGCTGATCAGCGACGGCATGTACTACGACTCGGTACTGCGCACCCCCGAGGACAGCACCGTCCCCACCCCCAATGCGGTGCCCGCCGAGGCTATCCTGGCGGTCGTGCACCGACTGATCCCTTCCCGGACCTCCTAGCTCCCGCGCAACCGCTCGCTATCGCCCATCCCCGGGACCGCTCCCGTCCGAGACTTCACTCACCCCACCCAACCCGAAGAGGAGAACTGCAATGACCCGCCCGCACCCGCGAGCGCGCCTGCGCCGCTCAAACCGAATCGAATTTGCCACCTATGTGGCGCTCGCCGTGGCGGTCGCCATCGTTTTGGTGTTTATCCTGCTGGATGTGCTGGATCAGATCCTGCCCCTCCCCCGGATCCTGGTGCTCGCCCTGGGCATTCTGGTGGTGATCGCCGCCGGCTTTGGAATCCTGGCCCTGATGAGTGTGAAGGCACGCCGCAAGATCGGCACCCTGCGCACCGAGCGCCCCGATGCCCTGGTGTGGTGGATCACGCCGGCCGATAGTTTCGGACCCGCGCTCTCCGCGCTGGGCGGCCCAGACCTCACCCGCCGAGAACTCGCCGACGGTCTGGCCTTGGTCGCCGAACCCAGCGGGCTGGGGTTCTTCCAGACCGAACGGGCAGACTCCCGGCAGATCCTGGCCCTCCCCGCGGATTCCCTCATCCGGGTGGAAACCGGCCGCCTCACCGCCGGCGTGAATCGCCGCATCGGCATCGCCGTGACCGTGCGCGATTCGTCCGGCGATCAGCACCTCCTGGGGTTCCTCGGGGTCCACGACGTGCTGCCCGCGTTCCTCACCCAGCACGCCACCCGGGCCCTCGCCGCCGAGATTCGCCGCACCCTCGCGGAGTCCACGGAGCGACCCGCTTAGCCTCACCACGGGCGTTCCTGCCTGTCACACTAGGATGGGTTCTCGGGGGAATGCATGATCACCATTGTTGACGATTCAGGGCCAAAAACCCTTCGGCAGACCATACGCGAAGAGCTCGTCATCCGCTCGGTACTCGTCTTTTTTGGGGTCGTTCTGATCTACGTTGTGCTCTTCGGGATGATTCAGATTGTCCCCGACGGAGACGCGGTGCTGGGCATCATCATCGGCACCATCCTCGGTCTCGCCATCATGCTGCCGGTTACCGCCTGGCGTTCGCGCTATCCCCGCCTGCGCGCACGTGCTCTCCGCGAAGCGAATCCCGATGCTCTGGTGTGGTGGGTCGCACCGGGCAGGAGCCTCCCCCAACGGCTCGAACCGCATACCGGAATTCGACTCCGCGAGCGTTCCGCCCTGAGTGGTCTCACTCTGGTGGCTTCTCGGGGCTCGCTTCAGCTGTGGCACGGGAAACGTCGCGGCAATCATAAGATCTTTGAGGTGGGCAGAAGAGACATCGTGAAAATCGAATCACGATTTGTGGTGGCCCAACGTATGCGCCATCACGGCGTGGTGTTCACGATCGAGACCCGAGACGATCAGCCCCCGCTGGTGATCGAACTCTATGGGATGCAGGGCGTTCTTGCCACTCACCTGAGTCGTGAGGCAAACACCGCCTTTGTGCGGGAACTCAAGCAGGCTCTGGGCCGCCGCCCGCGGGCACCTCGGCGGCCTGATACGCCCATCGCTCCCGAGTCCGTGTAACGCTGAAGGTCTGATTGCCCCAGCGGAGACGGATCTCAGCTGTCGGCTGGTACTCAAGGAGGTGACAGAAAGCCTCCGCCGTACTCGAAGCCTCCAACATCACCATCGGCACACCGGTGCCACGCCTCCGGCGGTCCGGGGCCACCTGGATCGGAACAAAACTCTGCTCAAAAGCCACCATGACGTTAACCGTGACACCCAACTCGGTGACGCGGTGCAGGGCTTCGGATATTCGAGAGTCGTGCAGGACGATGACATAGGCGGAGCGGCCCCGTGCGTCTCGGTGAACCGTTGGAGAGATTTGGGGAGACATCAGGCTGTATGTGATCCTTCTGGCGGCCTCAGTATGCACGCGGATGCGTGAGTGCGACGTCATTCGATATTCCCTTCTATGATCCGGTTGTACGCAGCATACGTCTCGTCTATGGCCTCCGACAGAGCACGTTCCAAAATGTTCGGCGAGGAGATCTCCTCAATCGTCTCGGGCGGACCGTGCCCAGGCCCGTGTCGGTGCACGGTCCCGTGATTCCGGGTATCTATCGACATCACCTCATGTGATTTCCCACGATGATCCCGCTGAGCAAGTACAACGGCGAACTCCACCAGCATTCCGCTGCGGACAAGGCGGACGCGACGGATAACCATCGTAAAGCTCCGGGGAAGATCGATTTCTTCAGTGGATTCGTCGGTCGGTTGGTCTCTGGGAAACCAAAGACCAGCCTTACCGTCCGCGCGCCTCGATCTCCGGGTCGCGTGCGTGCCCCGCACTGGGGGCTATTTTCCGGGCAGGGCGCAACTAATCTGACATCAGGATTCGGGCGCGCCGCGTCGGACCGGAGAAAGGGGCATCATGGCGGGAAAGTTTGAGCTCTACACGGATAAGGCCGGGCAGTATCGGTTCCGGCTGAAGGCAGGAAACGGCGAGATTATCGCGGTTTCGGAAGGGTACTCCTCCAAGTCCGGCGCGCTGAACGGCATCGATTCGGTGCGGCGCAACGCTCCCGAATCGCCCGTAGTGGAGATCGAAAAGTAGCGTCGTCACAGACCAAAAACGGCGGGCCCGGAGGAAAATTCCTCCGGGCCCGCCGTTCTGTGTTCGAGTGTTACGCGGTGATACCCACGGCGCGCACGATCGCGGCGTCGATGTCGGTGCGCACCTGCTCGAGCAGCTCCTCCGAAACCGGGGAGTCCACGGTCAGCACGGTGAGTGCCTGGCCGCCGGCCTCGGTACGGGCAATCTGCATGCCGGCGATGTTGATGTTGGCCTCACCGAAGCGCGCACCGTACTGGGCGACGATTCCGGGACGGTCGGTGTAGAGCATGACCACGTGGTGCTCGGCGATCGGCACCTCGATGTCGTAGCCGTTGATGGCCACGAGCTTCTCGATCTGCTTGGGACCGGTGAGGGTACCGGACACCGAGATCTGAGACCCGTCGGCCAGTGCACCGCGCAGGGTGATGACGTCGCGGAAGTCCTCGCTCACCGGGTCGGTGACCAGGCGCACCTCGACGCCGCGGGCCTCGGCCAGCAGCGGGGCGTTCACGTAGGAGACCGACTCGCTCACAACCTGGCTGAAGATGCCCTTCAGCGCGGCCAGCTTCAGCACCGAAACGTCGAAGTTGGTGATCTCACCGCGGATGTCGACCTCGACGCTGGAGAGCGGGGAAACGGTCAGGGCGGAGAAGATCTGGCCCAGCTTCTCGACCAGCGAGATGCCCGGACGCACGTAGGGGTCGATGATGCCACCGGCGACGTTTACCGCGTCCGGCACCAGGTCGCCACCGAGAGCGAGGCGCACGGACTTGGCCACCGAAACGCCGGCCTTCTCCTGGGCTTCCTCGGTCGAGGCACCCAGGTGCGGGGTCACGATGATGTTTTCCAGACCCAGCAGCTTCTGGTCGGTGGGGGGCTCGTTCACAAACACGTCGAGTCCGGCACCCGCGATTTCCCCGGCGACCAGGGCGTCGTGCAGGGCGTCCTCGTCGATCAGGCCACCGCGGGCCACGTTGACCACATACGCGGTCTTCTTCATGGCCTTGAGCTGCTCGGCACCAATCATGCCGATGGTCTCGGGGGTGCGGGGCATGTGGATGGTGATGAAGTCGGACTGGGCGAGCAGTTCGTCCAGGCTCAGCAGGGTCACGCCGAGCTGCTGCGCACGAGCCGAGGTGACGTAGGGGTCATAGGCCACAACCTTGACGCCGAAGGCCTTCAGACGCTCGGTGATCAGCGCGCCGATGCGACCCAGGCCGATGATACCGACGGTCTTCTCGAACAGCTCGGTACCGGTGTACTTCGAACGCTTCCACTGTCCCTGGGCCAGCGCGTTGTGTGCGGCGGGGATGTGACGGGCGAGCGAGAGGATGTGCCCCACGGTCAGCTCGGCGGCCGAGATGATGTTCGAGGTGGGGGCGTTGACCACCATGACACCGGCGGCGGTGGCGGCCTTGATGTCCACGTTGTCCAGGCCCACGCCGGCGCGAGCGATGACCTGCAGGTGCGGGGCCGCGGCGATGGCCTCGGCGTCTACCTGGGTGGCCGAGCGCACCAGAATGGCGTTTGCCTCGGCCAGGGCCGAGAGCAGGGCGGGACGGTCGGTGCCATCCACGTTACGAATATCGAAGTCGGGCCCGAGGGCATCGACAGTGGCGGGCGAGAGTTCTTCAGCAATCAGGACGACGGGTTTCGACACGAAAACAAATCCTTCTGGAACGAGGGTTGGGAAGACTCGCGCCGCATCATCGGGACGCCAGGTACGTACACTCTACTAGGTGATTCATGCCCGTTACGCCGCGCATGAACGATCGTTCACCGCGAGGTGGTATTAGGCGAGGAAAAACGCGGCGGCGAGGCTCAGGGCGATGGCGGAAGACGCGGCCACACCCACCAGATAGGTGAGGATCATCGAGATCCAGCCGCGACGACGACCAATCCGATAGGAGAGGTATAACGCGATCAGCGGGACGATGATGCTGAGCACCAGCATGGTCCAGCCCAGCGCCGACACCGATCCGCCGGCCTCGGAAACCCGGCGTGGAATCGTAATCGCGCTGCCCACGCCGCCCCACACCTGGTAGGCGAAGAGCAGGCCAAACACCACGGCTATCGCGATGGTCAGCCAGCGGCGCACCTTCGAGATCGGGGTCGCCTTCTCGGCCGGGGTGGCCAGGGCGTCGAGGTCGGCATCGTCCAGGTCCGTCTCGTCAAGATCCGAATCGTCCAGGGCCACATCGTCGAGTTCGACCTCGTTGCGGGTCACATCGCCGATCCGCGACTCCGTGGCGGCGGTGTCACCCGAGGCGGTTTCGGTAACTGCGATGTCAGTCGCCGATACCTCGTCCCCATTCACGTGCTTGTTGTCTCGCGCATCGGGGGTGGCCGGGGTGGATTCGGTCATTAGCGCACTCCAAGCAGGAAGGGGATCGGGGCCAGCACGATGGCACCCACGACGAGGGCCACCACGCGCCAGCGCAGCGACTCGGCGTGACGGGTGTTCCACAGGGTTGCACCAAACCACAGGGCGGGGGCCAGCACCGCGAAAATCTTACCGATCGAGGTCATCCCGGTGGCCAGCGGATCGGCCCCACCAAAGACGATGGTTCCAATCGAGAGCAGCCAGCCGATCATGTAGAGCAGGTACACGCCGGCCAGGATCCCGTGCACAAGCAGCAGCACCGAACTCATCTGAGTGCCGCCGGTGTTAACGGCAACCTCTGCCTTGGGCCCACCCACCACGCGCCATCCCGGAGCCACCTCGGTGCCCGCGGCGGGAACCGTGGATTCCTTGAGGGGCTTCTTCTTGGGGGCTACGGCCGGGTTTTGACCAACCAGCGTGGCATCGGTCGCGTCGCCGGCCCAGCTCAGGGCGTCGTCATCGGAGGGGGTGCTCATACCTCCAGATTACCGGACGCGCCGCGCCGGGCATGGCAACGCTCTCGGCGCAGCTATCGACGCCGGAAACTGACTCGCTGTCTAATTCCTAGGAGTACCCAGCTTCTGTGCCGATTCAATTTGTTCCCTCTCAATCTCGTAGATCAGATTTTCGGGAGTTTCCGAGCGCAAGACAACGACCAACTTATTCTTCACTGACAGCCTTACCGCGGCCCCTGAGTCCAACAGCAGATAGCGCCGTTCGGGCATAATCCTGTAACCAAGTCCACCAGAAGTGCGACTTGCGGCTTCGGTAACCTGCATGTCGGTAACTGCCGTAACGGGTATTCGTAACACCCTCAACGGACGCACATAGCCCGAGATTGCACCGTCATGGACTCTAACCTCCATCCTGTTGCAAATCCCGAGTACTGCGCCGAGCCCAACCGTGAGCACTAACGAGATTAGCGAGGCAACTAACGCTGGTACAGTCTCTGCACCCCACGACTCGACGATAGAAAAAACCAACAGGCTCCCGAAAATCACGAGTATCGCGGCAGCCAGAAATCCAAGCACGCGAAGCCACAAGGGGCCCGCTATACGTTCAACATACATTTTTTGGGCTCACTTCAAAACGCTCCGTTTTCGTCTTTAACCAGCAAAATCCTGTACCCCACGGACGGATGAACCAGAAACTGCGAAAATCTCTCCAGGCAAAATCATGCGGGACAAGTAGAAGTACCAACGCTCCAGCCATCGCAATCGAGAAACTAGTGATTCCCATCACTATCGCAATAGCAAAGTGGAAAACCAGTCCTACAGGGAGCAAGAACTTGAGCCTCTTGTTCGCGCCTAAGAGCATGCTAATTCCGAGAGTGCACTCGAGTAACAATGTGCCCCACGTAACCACTGCCGATCCCACAATCGTTCCCGTAACTGGGTACACAATTGGTCGAAGCCATTCCGGACTGCCGAAGATGGGGTGTCGAACCCAGTAATAAATGGCGCTGCCGTCAACCCACGCGTCAGTACCAAGCTTGCTTAGACCGGAGACAAGATAGACAATGCTTATCTGAATGCGGATTACCTGGGATACAGCCGTTGCTACCAAGGCCTGCCGTGAGTTTTGTGCTGATGCACCGTGAAACCGCCACATGGATATCCTTCGATCGCAGAACGAGTACGGAACGAAGAGAATCGCCAGTACGAGAATGACCTGATCTCCACCGTCTGCGAGTGCCGCAGCAGACACAACGCTAAACGCGATATAGGCGAATGGTATCGAGGTGATTCTCGGAAATATGCCAAGGACCACTGCACTGAGAACGGCAATCGAGACGACATAGAAAATCCAAATGTCATCTAAGCCGGTAAGACAGACGAGGGACGCGGCTCGAATTCCAGAACAAGGATATCCAGGACCATTTGAGAACAAGCCAACGAAAAGCACATTGGCAGGGGTCAAAATGAGTGTAAGCAGTAGTGACATGGCCAATAGGCTTCGGCCAATTCCGATGTACGGAGACCACGGCATTTGACTCTTGACTTCAGTTGCCACAATTGACCTCGAGTGCAATCGCTTCGCGCGGAATGAGAATTTCACCAGCAAACCGCCGATATTCCCACTGGGATACGCCCTGCGCGACAAACGCTACGGGACCACAGATAGTCTTTCGTTCCAATACGTTGAGGACGGGAATTGCAATAGGGAGTCCGCTAATACACGTCGTTGCATCTTCTATTGAGTCGCACTCAGTCCAAGCCTGCTTCTCGATGCCATCTAAAAGACTGGCAATCTCAAGCCCCTGATAGCGCGACGTTCGATCTAGGCCAAACGCCCAAGACACTTCTGAATTCGCACCTAAACCAATATCACGCAGGGGCGCAGCGTTGCGGTAAATACTCACGATCGACGAATCAGCAGGTTTGGTAAAAAACCCCCATCCCTGTGGCATTATCGATTGCACTACTTGCGAAACACGTGACTGTAAAGGGAGCTGCACGATATTAGGCGTCACGTTGGCTTGGAACACGTAGGCAGAAATAACTGCAACGACTATCCAAGTACCCCAACGCGTCAGCCTCGAATTATTCATTTGGCAAGTCGAGCAGTGAGTTCCGCGATCCATTTCGCTCGCACAGGGTTGTTCTGAGAAGACTTCACATTTACGACACGAACAGCGGTAGCAGCTTCAGCGACCGCAGCTGCTTGCCCTGCCACAGCGCCTAGCCAGATGACTGCCCCTGCTACAGCAAACACTCCGGCCGCTAACACGAAGAATGCGCCGACCACAACGACAGTGCCACAGTCGGTTCCGACTTCCCCGGGGACATATGTCTCCTTGGTTTCACGAAGTAGCTGATTTGCTGTTGGCGTCGAAGCCACCGCTTCGCGACCTTGCTCAATTGCACGTTCAACAATAAGCGGCCGGCCTGACGAGAGATCTCGAGCAAATCGAACGAAAACACCCGGATCCTTTGCCTGAATCTCATCTATGATCTTGTCTGAGTTTTTCAACGTATCCGGAAGATTCATTGCTTCAGAAACGGCATTAAAACTTGCGGAATCTCCCACAACTGTTCCATCGTAAAGCTCATTTACTACTGGGCCTTGGAGAAAGAGCACCGCACGAAAGAGATCGCGCGGATTTTCACTATTCTGTTGTACGAGCGCGGTTTGCGCGTTCTCTGCGCCAGTGAATGATGCGTGCGTAGCTGGGCTTGCTCCCCCAACAACTAGGCTGGCCGCCGCCAAAACTGCCACCAAGAATTTAGACATGATTCCCCCACATAGGTTTTCTTGCGCGATCACACCTTCGTTGGGACTTCACGAAGAGTGCTTGTTTGGTTCAAAGCGTAAGAACGGCCTAGTCTCCCGTCAATCAACCAATGGCAGGGTTATCGCGGCGCACCGGATGAATTGCGACTCACATCGCCGGGTAAGAGCTTTGAATTGCGGGCTGAATCAATCGATTATCCGCATGAAATCAAGCTTTTTGGGCGAAATCCAAAATTCGCCACAACTATGTCCAATGTCAATAGCGCAAATTGATTCGAAGTCAATTGACTTCGAATCACGGTAACTGCCGGACATCGCGGCCAGTAAATTCAGACTGGGAATCTGTTCTCTATGGCTATTGTGAAACCTCCTTATTTATTCAAAAGTAAGATGTCTGCACAAGTGTCCGCGCGGCGAACCTAGACCAGGGAGTAGGTGAAATGGCCGCGATAGTTGGTGACGGTGCCCAGCAGCGGATTGGTCACGAGCACCTGCACGATCCGGCGATTATTCTCCGAGTCCCAGCCGTCCTCCACGCGCACGCTCACGCCGAGCAGTCGCGGCAGGCGCAGGCGGAGCGGCCCAAGACGTAGCGCGCACTCCTCCGAGCGCAGGGACAGGTGGCCCCGGTCGGTCGCGGTGCAGCGCAGGATGATCTCGATCACGCGCCAGGATCCCACCCGGTTGCGTAGGGTGCCCGGTGTGGGTCCGGCGAGGAGGATGTCGCTCATGGCCCGGGTGACCCGGCGGAAGCGGAACAGGCGGAAGGCGGCGAGGGTAGGAGCACCGTGCTCGTCGGTTCCGGGCTGGTTGAGAATCGTGAAGGGGACGTTGTTCTCGTGTCGATCCAGCAGCATCGCCGGACCCACCACGGGCATGGCGAGCCAGGTCAGCCGGCCAAACTTGGTTCCGGCCGATTCGAAGACGCCGGTGCCCACGCCCACACCGGACTCCCCCGGACCGACCACATACTCGCGCACCTCGGGCTTGAGCCTGTCGATATCCGGGCCGAGAGCCTCGGTATACACGGATCGAACGGTGTGCGGATCGGTCATGCGTGCGGGTCCCCTTCGCGCGTGGTGCTGTGGCCCACCCTAGCAGGACGCAAAAACCCGCCCCGGAAGAAATCTTCCGGGGCGGGTTTCGGCTAGTAGCTAGCGACTAGCGTGCGGCTGAACCGTCGGCCCTCGTAGCGAGCACCTCCGAATCCTGCTGCGATCCGTGAACGCTATTAGCGTGCGGCCGAACCGTCGGTGTAGTCCTCATCCTGCTGCTTCCAGGCGAAGAGCGAACGCAGCTCGCGACCGGTGGTCTCGATCGGGTGCTGCTCGGCCTTGGCACGGAGCTCCAGGAACTCCTTGCCGCCGTTGTCCTGGTCGTCGATGAAGCGCTTGGCGAATGCACCGGTCTGGATGTCGGAGAGAACGGCCTTCATGTTCTCCTTGACCTCGGGGGTGATGACGCGGGGGCCGGAGACGTAGTCGCCGTACTCGGCGGTGTCGGAGACCGACCAGCGCTGCTTGGCGATGCCACCCTCCCACATCAGGTCCACGATGAGCTTGAGCTCGTGCAGCACCTCGAAGTAGGCGATCTGCGGCTGGTAGCCGGCCTCGGTCAGGGTCTCGAAGCCGTACTGAACCAGCTGCGAAACGCCACCGCAGAGAACAGCCTGCTCACCGAACAGGTCGGTCTCGGTCTCCTCGGTGAAGGTGGTCTTGATGACACCGGCGCGGGTTCCACCGATGGCCTTGGCGTAGGACAGGGCGATGTCCCAGGCGGTGCCGGTGGCGTCAACCTCAACGGCGACGATGTCCGGGATTCCGCGACCGGCGACGAACTCGCGACGCACGGTGTGGCCCGGAGCCTTCGGGGCGATCAGCACAACGTCGACACCGGCGGGTGCCTCGATGTAACCGAAACGGATGTTGAAGCCGTGGGCGAAGGCCAGGGTCTTGCCCTCGGTCAGCTTGTCCTTGACCGACTCGGTGTAGATCGAGCGCTGGTGCTGGTCCGGCGCCAGGATCATGATGAAGTCGGCCCACTCGGCGGCGTCGGCAACGTTCTTGACGGCGAAGCCGGCCTCTTCGGCCTTGTTGATGGACTTGGAGCCGTCCTTGAGGCCGATAACGACCTCAACGCCCGAGTCCCGGAGGTTGAGCGCGTGTGCGTGGCCCTGCGAGCCGTAGCCAATGATGGCTACCTTCTTGCCCTGAATGAGCGTCAGGTCGGCGTCCTGGTCGTAGACAATCTCAGTCACTGGTTATTCTCCTTGTTTGATCCCGCGGCCGCCGGTGCGGATCCGCAAGTGGTGGACCGTGTTCCCCGTTGGGGCACGGAAATTTAGTGTTTGAAAACGCGCTCGGTGATGGACTTGGAACCGCGTCCGATGGCGAGCAGGCCCGACTGTGCAAGCTCCTTGATCCCGAAGGGTTCGAGGACACGGAGGAACGCCTGGGTCTTGCCGGTGTCTCCGGTGACCTCGATCACCAGGGCGTCGGTGGCCACATCGACCACCCGGGCACGGAACAGGTTCACGGCTTCGAGCACCTGAGAGCGGGTGGTGTTATCCACCCGAACCTTGATCAGCATGTGTTCGCGCTCGACCGACTGGGTCGGGTCCAGCTCCACAATCTTAATCACGTTGATCAGCTTGTTGAGCTGCTTGGTGACCTGCTCAAGGGGCAGACCCTCGACCTCGGCGACCACGGTGATGCGCGAGAGGCCTTCGACCTCGCTGGCACCCACCGCGAGTGACTCGATGTTGAATCCGCGACGGGCAAACAGACCGGCAACGCGGGTCAGTAGACCCGGCTTGTCCTCCACGAGGAGGCTGAGAACGTGACGCGACATGGCTTAGACCTCCTCATCGAATGCGGGAGCGTGCTCCCGAGCGTACTGAACAAAACTATTGGATACTCCCTGCGGGACCATCGGCCACACCATCGAGTCCGCCGAGACGACGAAGTCGATGACCACGGGGCGGTCGTTGGTTTCCAGCGCGAGCTTGATTGCGGCGTCGATCTGGTCCTCGCGCTCGACCCGGATTCCCAGGCAGTCATACGCGTCCGCGAGCTTCAGGAAGTCGGGGATGCGCACGGTGTCGTGGCCGGTATTGAGGTCGGTGTTGGAGTGGCGTCCGTCGTAGAACAGCGTCTGCCACTGGCGCACCATGCCCAGCGAGGAGTTGTTGATCACCGCGACCTTGATCGGGATGTTGTTGAGGCGGCAGGTGGCGAGCTCCTGATTGGTCATCTGGAAGCAGCCGTCGCCGTCAATCGCCCACACCACACGCTCGGGTTCGGCAACCTTGGCACCCATCGCGGCGGGAACCGCATAGCCCATGGTTCCGGCACCACCGGAGTTGATCCAGCCGTTGGGACGCTCATACTTGATGAACTGTGCGGCCCACATCTGGTGCTGACCCACACCCGACACGAACGTACCCTCGGAGCCGGTGAGTTCACCGATCCGCGAGATCACGTGCTGCGGGGCGAGCAGGCCGTCGGTGGTCGGCGCGTATCCCAGCGGGAACTCGGCAAGCAGACCGTTCAGGCGGGTCCACCACTCGGCGATGTCCGGGGTGGTCTCGGGCAGGGCCTGGGCGTAGGCGGCGGAGAGGTCGCCGATGACGTCCTTCACATCGCCCACGATCGGCACATCGGCGATCCGGATCTTGGAGATCTCGGCCGGGTCGATGTCCACGTGCACAACCTTGGCGTCGGGGGCGAACAGGTCCGCCTTGCCGGTGACACGGTCATCGAAGCGGGCGCCGAGGGCCACGATCAGGTCGGATTCCTGCAGCGCGAGCACCGCGGGAACCGTTCCGTGCATGCCGGGCATGCCCAGGTTCTGCGGGTGCGAGTCCGGGAAGGCGCCGCGGGCCATCAGGGTGGTGACGATCGGCACGCCGGTGCGCTCGGCCAGCTCCAGGAGCTCCTCCGAGGCGCGGCCGCGGATCACGCCGCCGCCCACGTAGAACACCGGACGCTTGGCTTCGAGGATCAGCTGCGCGGCGGCGTTGATCTGCTTGCCGTGCGCCTTGGTGACCGGACGGTAGCCGGGCAGGTCGAGGGTGACCGGCCAGATGAAGGGCACCGAGTCCTGCTGTGCATCCTTGGTGATATCCACCAGGACGGGGCCGGGACGACCGGTCGTGGCGATGTGAGCCGCCGCGGCCAGGGTCGCCGGAATGTCCTTGGCGTCCTTCACCAGGAAGGAGTGCTTGGTGATCGGCATCGTGATACCCACGATGTCGGCCTCCTGGAACGCGTCGGTTCCCATCAGGTTCGAGAACACCTGACCGGTGATCGCGAGCATCGGGACCGAGTCCATGTGGGCATCGGCGATCGCGGTCACCAGGTTGGTGGCACCGGGACCGCTGGTTGCGATGCAGACACCGAGCTTGCCGGTGGCCGCGGCGTAACCCTGGGCGGCGTGGCCGGCACCCTGCTCGTGACGAACGAGGATGTGGCGCAGCTCGGTGGAGTCCATCAGCGGGTCATAGACCGGCAGGATGGCCCCGCCGGGGAGACCGAACACGTCGGTCACCCCCAGCAGTTCCAGCGTGCGCACAACCGCCTGGGCACCGGTCAGCACCGGGGTGTCGGTGCGTGCGGGGCCCGGGATCGGGCTATCGGATTGGGGACGTGGGGTGGGAGTGTCAGCTGACATGTGACAAATGATTCCTCAAGTGATGATGATCTGACTGGGGACGCAAAACTAGCCGGTGATCGCGCCTTCAGCGGCCGATCGAACGAGCTTAGAGTATTTTGCGAGTACGCCACGGGTATAGCGCGGGGGAAGCGGTGCCCAGCCTTCACGGCGGGCGGCCAGCTCGGACTCCTCGACAAGTAGGTCAAGAGAGCGAGCTGCGATATTGACCCGAATGAGATCACCATCGCGCACGAATGCAATAGGACCTGCGTCCACTGCTTCGGGTGCTATGTGGCCGATGCACAGTCCGGTTGTGCCGCCTGAGAATCGACCGTCCGTTAATAGTAGTACATCTTTTCCGAGTCCCGCACCCTTGATGGCCGCGGTGATGGCCAACATCTCGCGCATACCCGGTCCACCCTTGGGCCCCTCGTAGCGGATAACCACCACGTCTCCGGCGTTGATCTTGCCCTCGGTCAGTGCGTCCATGGCACCTCGCTCGCGCTCGAACACCCGGGCGGGTCCCTCGAAGATTTCGGCGTCGAAGCCGGCGGTCTTCACCACGGCACCCTCGGGGGCAAACGAACCGTGCAGGATCGTCAGGCCACCGGTGGCGTGGATGGGGTTGTCCAGGGTGCGGATGACCTCGCCGTCCAGCGGGTCGGGGTTCAGCTCGGCCAGGTTCTCGGCCACGGTCTTGCCGGTCACGGTGAGCGCGTCACCGTGCAGCAGGCCGGCGTCCAGCAGCGCCTTCATCACGACGGGGATACCACCGTGGCGGTCCACGTCGTTCATGACGTACTTACCGAAGGGCTTGAGGTCACCGATGTGGGGAACCTTGTCGCCGATGCGGTTGAAGTCGTCCAGGGTCAGGTCAACCTCGGCCTCGCGGGCAATGGCCAGCAGGTGCAGCACGACGTTGGTCGAGCCGCCGAAGGCCATGGCCACGGCGATGGCGTTCTCAAACGCCTTCTTGGTCAGGATGTCGCGGGCGGTGATGCCCAGGCGCAGCATGTTGACCACGGCCTCGCCCGAGCGGTGGGCGAAGTAGTCGCGACGACGGTCGGCCGAGGGCGGCGCGGCCGAGCCGGGGAGGCTCATGCCCAGGGCTTCGGCGACCGAGGCCATGGTGTTGGCGGTGTACATACCACCGCAGGCACCCTCACCCGGGGCGATCGCGCACTCGATGCGCTTGAGGTCTTCCTCGCTCATGGTGCCGGCCTTGCAGGCACCCACGGCCTCGAAGGCGTCGATGATGGTGACGTCCTTCTCGGTGCCGTCGGAGAGCTTGACCCAACCCGGGGCGATCGAACCGGCGTAGAGGAACACGCTGGCCAGGTCGAGGCGGGCGGCGGCCATCAGCATGCCCGGCAGCGACTTGTCACAGCCGGCCAGCAGCACGGTGCCGTCGAGACGCTCGGCCATGACCACGGTCTCGACCGAGTCGGCGATGACCTCGCGCGAGACGAGCGAGAAGTGCATGCCCTCGTGACCCATCGAGATACCGTCGGAGACGGAGATGGTGCCGAACTGGAGCGGGTACCCGCCACCGGAGTGGACGCCTTCCTTGGCGCCCTGAGCAAGCCGGTCAAGCGAGAGGTTACACGGGGTAATTTCGTTCCACGAGGACGCGATACCAATCTGGGGTTTGTCCCAGTCTGCGTCTCCCATTCCGACGGCACGGAGCATGCCTCGGGACGTGGTGGCTTCGATTCCATCGGTTACTGCGCGACTTCGCGGCTTCAGGTCAATCTCGGACATAAAGAGAGTCTAGGACCTAATTCGTGACCGTTTTGGCATATGCGCGTGATGCACGTGCACGGGCGAGCGCACGAAGTACCAGCGCGACCTCGTGCGGACCCGCGACCCGATGCTCGGCCCGCGTCTCCCCCGGACCACACTTGAGACTAAAATCCCCGGATTCAAGGGCCGCGAAGGCGTCCTCATCGGTCACATCGTCCCCGGCGTAGAACACCGCGTCGGCACCGGTGTGTGCGCGCAAACGTGCAATTCCATCGCCCTTGGTGGCCGACAAAATACTAAATTCCAGCACATCTTTTCCCGTACGTTCACTCAGTTCGGGATCGTTGGCGCGCACCCAGGTGCGAACGGCACCGTGCAGGGCCGGTACCGAAACCTGCTCGGCCAGGCGGGTATGGACGGCGGCCCCCAGCGGCTTGGGTTCCACCCAGGCTCCGGCGATCCCGGCGGCCCCGCGCTCCAGGGCCTGCACCAGTGCCGCGACCCGTGCCCGTTCGGCCTCGGTGGGCTCGGGTCCGGCGTCCTCCCCCAGGCGGTACTCTCCGCCGTGGGAGGCGACGATCAGGATGCCCGCGGAGTCCGGATACAGCGCATCCAGCGAGGCCAGGTCCCGCCCCGAAACCAGGGCCACGGTGGTGTCCGGGAGGTCGCGCAGCTCGGCGATGGCCGCGGCCGATTCGGGGAGCGCGCGGGCGCTCATCGGATCGTCCACGATCGGGGCCAGGGTCCCATCGAAGTCCAGCGCCACCAGGATGCGCGGAGTCTCGGCAAACCGGTTCAGGGCCGCTTCGAGAACGGGATCCAGGCCCGCCTCCACGGTTCCCTTCTCTCCGAATTCCCCCGGAGATGGCGTGCCTTCGCCGGGCGCGGTCACTGCTGCTCCGCCCCGACCCGGTGCCCGCGCGCCTCATCCAGGCGGGCGGCGGCCGAACGCTCCAGCTCGGCCAGGAAGGCGGTGGACCAGCGTTCCACGTCGTTCTCGCGCACCTTCTTCCGCATCGACTTCATCCGCTTGGCGCGCTCGGGCTGGGGCATATTGATCGCGGTCATGATGGTGTCCTTCAGACCCTCGATGTCGTGCGGGTTGATCAGCAGGGCCTGGGTCAAGTCATCCGATGCCCCGGCAAACTCGCTCAGCACCAGCACGCCGTCCTGATCGAACCGGGTGGCCACATACTCCTTGGCCACCAGGTTCATGCCGTCGCGCAGCGCGGTAACCAGCATCACGTCGGAGGCGAGGTAGAGCGCCACCATCTCCTCGCGCGGATAGCCGTGGTGCAGATAGTGCACGGCCGAGTGACCGATCTGACCGAAGTCTCCGTTGATCCGGCCCACCGTGAGCTCGATCTCATCGCGCAGCTGGCGGTAGGTTTCCACCCGCTCGCGGCTCGGGCTGGCGACCTGAATCAGGGTCACGTCGGCGGGGTCGATCCGTCCGTCGGCCAACAGCTCGCCGTAGGCCTTCAGCCGGTGACGGATGCCCTTGGTGTAGTCCAGCCGGTCCACGCCGAACAGGATCTTGCCCGAGCCACCCAGGTCCGAGCGGATCTCGGCCGCCCGGGCCTGCACCTCGGGGGTGCGCGCCAGGGCCTCGAAGCTCGCCGAGTCGATCGAGATCGGGAAGTGCTTGGCGAGCACATGACGGGTGGGGCCGCCGCGGCGATAGCCGCCGGTCTGGCCGGGCGAGGAGTCGGATTCCAGCGGCACATAGACGCTGGTGCCCTTGGTTTCATAACCCACCAGGCGACGCACGGCCCGGGTGAAGTTGGAGGCGTCGGCGACCCGCTGGAAGCCGATCACATCGGCACCCAGCAGACCCTCGATGATCTGCGTCCGCCAGGGCAGCTGCGAGAACAGGCCGTAGGCGGGGAAGGGAATGTGGTTGAAGAAACCGATGGTGAGGTCGGGACGCAGCTCACGCAGCATGCCCGGCACCAGCTGCAGCTGGTAGTCGTGCACCCAGACGGTGGCGCGGTCATTCGCGGTCTCGGCGGCGGCCTCGGCGAAGCGACGGTTGACCTTGACGTAGGAATCCCACCACTCACGGTGATAGGTGGGCGGCGCGATCACGTCGTGATAAAGCGGCCAGAGCGTGTCGTTGGAGAAGCCCTCGTAGTAGCTCTCGACCTCTTCGGCGCTGAGCGGAACCGGCACGATTCGGGTGCCGTTATGGGTGAACGGGGAGATGCCCTCGGTGTCGGCACCGGCCCATCCCACCCAGGCGCCACCCAGGCGCTCCATCACCGGGGTGAGAGCCGTGACCAGCCCTCCCGGAGACGTCCGCCACCCCGGCTCACCCTCGGCCGTGGTGTAGCGGTCCACCGGCAAGCGGTTGGCCACCACCACAAAGTCAAAGCGGGCTTCGGACTGGTTGGTACCTGATGTCATCGTTATACTCCCCGTGGTTGCCAGACAGGCTATCAGTCGAAGATGTGCAGATCTCACCTCATTTTCACCTGCGGGGTCTATGCTGGCCCCGATGATACAGATCGGAATGAGCACGTCCTGCGTTTACCCGCTCGAAACCGAGCGGGCGTTCCAGCTCGCACGGGAGGCCGGATTTGACGGCGTCGAGGTCATGGCGACCAATGCCGCAACCACCCGCGATGCCGTCGAGCTGCGGAAGCTGAGCAAGAAGTATCACCTGCCGATCCTGTCGATCCATGCGCCGGTTCTGCTACTCACCACCTTCGTATGGGGTCGCGATCCGCAGGTCAAGCTCGAACGTTCGGCCGAACTGGCCGCCGCCGTGGGCGCGGACACCGTGGTGGTGCACCCGCCGTTTCGCTGGCAGAAGGACTACTCGGAGAACTTCCTCGAGATCGTGCGCCGGATCGAAACCTCCTCGGGAATCAACATCGGCGTGGAAAACATGTTCCCGTGGAAGGCGAAGGGCCGCTCGGTGGCCGCCTATGCCCCGGGCTGGGATCCCAGCGACTGGGACTGCGACAACGTGACCCTGGACTTCTCCCATGCCTCCCTGGCCGGGCAGAGCGGGCTCGAACTCGCGCAGCACTTTGGCGACCGGCTGCGCCACATTCACCTGTGTGATGGTTCGGGTTCCCAGGACGATGGCCAGATTTTTGACGAACACCTGATCCCGGGCATGGGCACCCAGCCGGTGGCCGAAACTCTGGAGTATCTGGCCGCCAAAAACTGGGACGGCGCGGTGGTGGCCGAGATTAATACGCGTCGGGCCAAGTCCGATGCCGAACGCCTCAAGGCCCTGCGTAAGACCGTGCGGTTTGCCCGCACCCACCTGGGGCTGCACACGCGCTAGTTTTCTGCGCATCCACGGCGGGTATATTCCCGCCTCGCCCCGGTCGCACGCTAGGGTTGAAGGGTTCCGGTTCGAAATGAGGGCGCATGCGTAAGTATCTTCTGAACATTGGTGTGATCAGCGCCGCGTTTGGTGCGGTGGGCCTGATCCGGGCTACCGCTTCGGGACCGCGCAACTGGCGCCTGGCCCTGCTGTGGTTCAGCTGGCTGATCTCGCTCGCGCTGGCGATCGGGACCGTCGCCGAAGACAATCCGCGCATCGAACGCGACTAAATTTTTCCTGCGCTGATCCCCGGTTCTGTCCTAGACTGACCGGGAATACACGCACGCCCACACTTCGACTCGCCTTCGGGAGTTTTATGCGCGCCCTTCCCGTCTCTCCAGACCCCACCCGCACCGCGATTGGGCATCGGCTGCGTGCCGCACGGCAGGCGCAGCTGCTGACCATCGAGCAGCTGGCCGAAACCACCGGCCTCTCCAAGGGATTCATCTCCCGGGTCGAGCGCAATCAGACCTCCCCGAGCGTGAGCACCCTGGTTGCCCTGTGCGACGTGTTGAACGTGGCCGTGGGCGACCTCTTTAAGCGCTCCGAGCAGCTCGTGGTGCGCGGTGCCGATGCCCCGCGGATCACCCTGGGTGGCGAGGGCATGCTGGAACTCCTGGTGTCCCCGCGGACCGAGAAGCGTGTCCAGGTGGTGCGCACGATCGTGGATCCCGGCGGTCACAGCGGCGAAGCCCCCTACTCGGTGAGTGCCGAGCTGGACCTGGTGTACCTGGTGCGCGGACGGATCGAGATGAGCTTTGCCGACGCCGTCTGGGAACTGGGGGCCGGAGATTCGCTGACCCTGGACGGCCGCGAACCCCACTCCTGGAAGGTGCTCGGGGATGAGAGCGCCGAGCTGCTTTGGGTCATGGTCCCGGCCACCTGGAACGGCAACCCGACCTCGGGATAGTGCCCAACACAAAACCCCCACGGTTTCCCGTGGGGGTTTGTTGTACCGGTGGCGCCTTCCTACAGGGCGATCACCGGGTTTTCGAGGATGCCGATGCCGTCCAGGCCTCGAAAAACTGCCCCGCACCGTGAGCAGGGCCCTCACGAACGCGTCGTGAGGGCCCTGCATAACCGGGGCACCTACAGGGCGATCACCGGGTTTTCGAGGATGCCGATGCCGTCCAGCGCGGCCCGCACCGTATCCCCGGGCTTGATCGGGGACGCGGTCTCCGGCGAGCCGGTGAGGATCACGTCCCCGGGTCCGAGCGTCATATACTCGCTCAGGTATTCGATCTGCTCGGCGATGTTCCAGGCGAGCCGGTCGGTGTCGCCTTGGCAGCGCAGCTCTCCGTTGACAAAGAGTTCCAGCGGAACCGAGTCCGGATCCAGGTCGCTTACCAGCCAGGGGCCGAGCGGGGTGAAGCCGTCTCCGCTCTTGGACTGGATCATCTTTTCGTCGAGGGCGATCTGGTCGGTCGCGGTCACGTCGTTACCGATCGTGAATCCGGCGATGACCTCGGCGGCCTCCCGTGCGCTGACGTTGCGGCAGTGCACCCCGATGACCACGGCGAGTTCGGCCTCGGCCACCACGTTTCCGTGTCCGGGAACGATCCGGATCGGCTCCCCCGAACCGATTGCGGACCTGGCGGACTTCATGAACGCCTGCCGGGGAATGGCCCGGTCGGCGGCGGAACCATTGTGAGCCATGCCGAGGATGACCCGGGGGTCACTCGGTGCGGCGAGCACCGCGCCCTCGAGCGGCCAGTAACGACCGGTCAGCGGCGAAACCGCGGCCCACTCTTCGGCGACCTCATACCAGGCGCCGTCGATCTCGCGGACCGGGACGATCTGGGTGAGGCCGGGGGCGGCGGGTGTGCCGCCCCCGAGGCGTAGTCTGGCCCGGCGCACTAGGAGCGTCCGACCGTGGCCAGCGGGCGCTCGGCGATCTGGGCGGCGGTGTCCGAGAGGGCGTCGCCGTGCAGGGTCAGGTCGCGGCCACGGGTTTCCGGGGTGACGAAGGTGGCCCACAGGGTGAGCGCGCCGAGCAGCAGCACGTAACCGGCTAGCGGGATCCAGGATCCGGTGGTGGCGGTCAGCAGCGAGGCACCGATCAGCGGGGCGATACCGCCGGCGAGCACCGCGGAGAACTCGCGGGACACGGCCACACCCACGTAGCGGTGGCGGTTACCAAACAGCTCGGGCAGGGTCGCGCACTGGGCACCCAGCATCACGTTGATGGAGAGGGTGTAGGTCAGCGCGAGCACCGGGATGATGACGCTCACGTTGCCCTGAGACATCAGCCACCAGGCGGGGATCGCCAGCACCAGCTGGATGATCACACCGGCGCGGTAGACGGGCATCCGTCCGAAGCGGTCGCTCAGCGCACCGGCCAGCGGCAGGATGATCACACCGAGGGTCGCACCGATCGCGATGGCCAGCGGGCCCACCCAGCTCTCAACACCCACGTACACGGTGATGAAGGAGATCGCCAGGGTCTGGTACAGCGCCGATCCACCATTCTCGGCCATGCGCAGGCCGATGCCGCGGATGACGCTACCGAAGGACTTGGTGAAGACCTCCTTGAGCGGTGAGTGCTGCTCCTGCTCCTGCTTTTCCAGCTGCACGAAGGTCGGCGACTCGGCCAGGCGGTAGCGGATGAACACCGAGACGGCGATCAGCAGGATCGAGGCCAGGAACGGCACGCGCCACAGCCAGTCGTGCACGATCTGCTGGTCCACGAGACCCAGCAGGTAGAACACGATCGAGGCCAGCACGGTCCCGATCATGATGCCCACAAACGGCAGGGCCGAGAAGAATCCGCGGCGACGAACCGGCGCATACTCGGCCATCAGCGTAGTGGCACCGGCCTGTTCGGCTCCGGCACCGAGGCCCTGCAGAACCCGCAGGAAGACCAGGAGGATGGGGGCCCAGATGCCGATCTGCTCGCCGGTGGGCAGCACACCGATCAGGGTCGAGGCACCACCCATCAGGCCGATGGTGGCCATCAGAACCCACTTGCGGCCGAGCTTGTCGCCCAGCACACCAAAGAAGATTCCGCCGAAGGGGCGGGCGAAGAACCCGACCGCGTAGGTCGCGAAACCGGCGGCGATGCCGGCTCCGGTGCCCAGGGCGGGGAAGAAGAGCTGACCGAAGATCAGCGCGGAGGCGAGCCCGTAGAGGGCGAAGTCGTAGTACTCAAGCGCGCTTCCGACACTGGAAGCAAGGGTGGCGCGGCGCAGGTTGTTGGCGTATTCCGGATCGTCGGATCCGCGGACCTCTGCGGCGGGGGATGTGGACACGGTCTGTACCTTTCGGGACGGCTCGCATCTGGAGACTTCCCGGGTTCACCGTGGGTGGGGGCCGTCTACCTTGACGCGAGGGTTACCTCGATGTGGGCGTCGGTGCCCACGCCCCCACACTAACAGCATGCTGAACGAAGTTCAACATATTGAACGAACTAGGCGACGTCCCCCACCAGCAGCGGGTTCGAGAGGGCGGCGGCGGCCGTCCCCAGGGCACGCGTCACGCGCTCGCGACGACCATCCTCGGGGGCCAAACCCATCATCGAGGCACCCAGGGCCAGCGGCTGATCCCCCGCGTTGCGCGGCGGAATCACCACCGCGACGCCGGTGACCGTGGGGAACATCTCCCCCTCATCGAGCCCAAACCCGGTCTCGCGGGCGCGCCGGATCTTGGCAATCAGCGCATCCAGATCCGTGGTCGAGGCGGCGGTCAACTGCGGACGGGTTTCCGGATCGGCAAAGCGCGCGCGGATCTCCTCATCGTCCAGGCGCGCCAGCAGGGCGTTGCCCACGGCGGTCAGGGCGGCCGGATAGCGGTCGCCGATGCCGGCGGTGAGCCGCAGCGGCGCACGACCCTCGTGCCGAGCCAGGTAGAGCACATCGGTGCCGTCGAGCACCGCGATCTGCACCAGCTCATGGCTCAGCTCGGGCGATTCGGAGCACACCCGGTAGAACTCGCGCACCTGGTCGAAGCTCGCCAGATAGGCACCACCGAGCTCCACCGTTCGCCTACCGAGCCGGTAACCGAGGTCGCCGCGCTGGATCAGCCCACCCTCCTCCAGCGCCACACACACGTTGGCGGTTGAGGACTTGGCGATGCCCAGCGCACGGGCCAACTCACTAATCCCGAGCGGCTGCCCGTGGGCGGAGGCCAAGACATCAAGAATCGCGATGGCTCGGGTCACCGCGGGGGCGGCCGACTTCTCGGTACGGGGTGCGTCGGTCATGCGCGCTGGGCTCGCTTTCATCGAGATCGATCTCGTCGGGGTGCGTCTAGTAGAACTGAACCGTGTCTACCACGTTCTTGGGTGTGGAGCCATCCAGAATCGCGGTGGCGTTGGCCACAAACAGCTCGGCGATGCGTCGCTCCTCGGCGGCATTCAGCGCGGCGGTGTGCGGGCTGACCAGCACGTTGGGCAGGTCCCACAGCGCGCTGGCGGGATCCAGCGGCTCGGCGGCAAAGACGTCGAGCGCGGCGAAGCCCACGCGACCATCCTGAAGCGCCACGGTCAGGGCGTCCTCATCGATCACGGTGCCGCGTCCGACGTTGACCACGGTCACGCCGGGCTTCACCAGCGCGAGCAGGTCGGCGCTGAGCATCTTCTCGGTGGCGGCGGTCCCGGGCAGGGTCACCACGATCGAGTCGGCGCGGCCGATCACGTCGGCAATGCTGTCGGGGTGCACGATCTCGGAGACGCCGGGGACATCCACCGGGCGACGGCTGGTTCCGATGACGTGCGCGCCCAGGGCGTCGAGCTTGCGCGCAACCTCGGCACCGATGCCGCCCAGGCCCAGAACCAGAACCGTCTGCTCCGAAACCTGACCCATCTCCCAGCGGTCGGTCCACGCGTGCTCGGCCTGCTGCTTCTGCAGGCGCGGCAGGGTCTTGGCCCCGGCGAAGACCCCAAACACGGCGAACTCGGCCAGCGGTCCGCCGTGCACGCCGGCGGAGGTGGTGAAGGTGACCCGGGCAAGGTCGGACTCGGAGAGTCCGGCAGCCTTGACCTGGCCACCACCGCCGGCCGCCATGATCTGCACCCAGCGCAGCTTCGGGTTTGCGGCCACGGTACGCGCGAGTGCGGCGGGGTTCACGTCGGGGATGCCGTAGAGCACGTCGGCCGAGTCCAGCAGCTCCTCGAAGCGGGCCTGCTGCTCGGGGGTGCGGGTGAAGGAGGGGTCGCCGGAAAAGTCGGCGGCAAAGCGCATCGGGGGCAGCAGGTCGGCCTCGCGCACCAGGTCGATTCGCGGCTCACGCTCGGTGATCAGGGTGGCGAGTTCCTCGGGCAGCGGGGTGGCCACAATTACGCGGAGGCGGGTGGGGGAATCGGTCATGACGACGCGGACCTTCCTTTCGACGATGAGCGGGGTCTGCCCCCATCCTAACCCCAGGAGGCCAACTCTCTGAACGGAGTTCGATATAGTGGCCGCATGATGGTGATCAATGATGTTCCCAAAATAGGTGTTGGCGTGATCGGACTCGGTTCGATGGGCGCCCCGATGACCCACAACCTGCTCTCCCACACCCCGGAGAACGTGCGGGTCTTCGTCCAGGGCCGCCGCCCCGAGAAACTGGTGCCCTTTGTCCGGGCGGGTGCGACCGCGCGCAATACCCCGCGCGAGCTTGCAGTCGATTCCGACATCGTGATCGTGATGCTCCCGGATCTCGCGCAGCTCGAACAGGTGCTCGCCGGGACCGACGGACTGCTCGCGGGGATCGAAACGCCCACCGTCCTGGTGGTGTGTTCCTCCGTCTCCCCCACCGGACTGCGCGAGCTCGCCGCACGCCTGGTCGCCGAGACCGGCGGCCTGCTGCGCGTGGTGGATGCGCCGGTCTCCGGTGGCACCGAGGGGGCCGAGGCGGGAACCCTGTCGATCATGGTGGGTGGCGATCCCGAGGATGTGGCGCGGGTTCTGCCCGTGCTGTCCACGATGGGAACGCCGCTCCATCTGGGACCGCTGGGCTCGGGCCAGGTGGCCAAGGCCTGCAACCAAATGATCGTCGCCGCCACGATGACCGCGGTAGCCGAGGCCGCCGTGGTTGCCGAGCGCGCGGGGCTCGACGTGGCCGCGCTCCTCCCCCTCTTGCAGGGCGGGTACGCGGGTTCGCGGGTACTGGAAACCAAGGCCGAGCGGATCATCACCAGGGATTACACCCCGACCGGGATCGCCGCCTTCATGGTCAAGGACCTCACCGCCGCGGTGGCCGAGGCCGACGCCACCGGCACCGCCGCCCGCCAGCTACGCACCAACCTCGGCGTCTTCACGGACCTGGTGGACGCGGGCCTCGGTGAGGAGGACCTGGCGGTGGTGCACCGCTTCGCCGAGATCGATCCGCTCGGCTAGGTTCGCCCGGCCGGCGGCCCCCAAACCAAAGGTCCCGCCGGGACCTTGTTGGTGCACCCCCTCGGACTTGAACCGAGAACCCACTGATTAAGAGTCAGTTGCTCTGCCGATTGAGCTAGAGGTGCCCACGCCGTAACCGACGTGATATCTCCACCGTACCCAGAGAAGACGGCGAAGAAAAATCGACACTCGCGTGGCGCAGCACACGGCGTCGGGGGACGTATGGCACAGCGGTATCGCGGACAAACAAAACACCCCGATTCCGCGGGGAATCGGGGTGTAATTGGCTGGTGCACCCCCTCGGACTTGAACCGAGAACCCACTGATTAAGAGTCAGTTGCTCTGCCGATTGAGCTAGAGGTGCGCGCTAAACACTGCGGTGTTTTGGCAACGTCACAACTATACACACAATCCCACACGCCTCCTATTCGTGACACCGCCGGGCGCGTCTTGTCCCCGGACCCGTAGCATCGAGGCATACCGTTTTGTGCTCACCGATCGAAGGACGCACCATGTCTGCCGTTGTTGTCACCGCCATATTCACGCCCGTCGAGGGCCGGCTTGAGGCCGTACTGGACGCGCTGCGTCCGGCCATCGAGGCGGTGCAGACCGAGCCTGGCTGCGAGCTCTATGCGATCCATCAGCACCCGAACGGCGACATCGTGATGATCGAGAAGTGGTCAACCGTGGAGCAGCTCGACGCCCACGGAGAGGGGCCGTCCGTGGCCGCCCTCAACACCGCCCTGGCCGGACTGCTGGAGAGTCCCGCCGTGGTCACCCGTCTGGTCCCGATCCCCGTGGGCGATCCGATTCGCGGCACCCTGTAGCCCGCACGGACCGGCGACCAGCACCAAATCTCGGGTCGCGGCACCCTGTAGCCCGCACGGACCGGCGACCCTCACCAAATCTCGGGTCGCGGCACCCGATAACCGCGCGTTCCCGGCCCGGGACTGCCACACTGGTACCGGACAAACGTATAATCGGCACGTGAGCTCCGCCGACCCGATCCTGCGTGTTCTCGGCCCGATCCGGGTAGGCGAGACCCCCGTCCCCGGCGAGCGCGCCCGCGTGCTCTTGGCGGTCCTGGCGCTGGCCCACGGTGAACCCCGCTCCCCCGGATACCTGGCCGATGAGCTGTGGCCCGAGCAGCCCCCGGCGGATGAGCGCGGCGCGCTCCAGGCCCTGATTTCCCGGGTACGAAGGCTGCTCCCCGCGGGAGTCCTCGTGCTCGAACCGGCCGGATATCGGCTGAGCGTCGACTCCGACCTCGGCCGCGCCCACGCGGCCCTGCGCACCCCGCAGGACCCGAATGCACTGCGCGACGCCCTGGGACTCTGGAGCGGGGATCCGGGACCCGACCTTGATCCGTTCCCCGTCGCCGACGATCTGGCCGCCCACGCCCGGGACACCCGGATCGCGCTGCTTCGATCCCTCGGCACGCTCCTCGCCGAAACCGATCCCGCCGCCGCGCGCGACGTACTCACCGAGCTGTGCGCACTGGATCCCTTGAATCAGGATCACCACCTGGCGCTGATCCGCGTGCTCGATGCGCTCCACGAACCCGCGGCGGCTCTGGCGACCTACGCCGCGCTGCGCGAACGCCTGGCCGAACAGCTGGGCACCGATCCGCGTCCCGACCTGCGCGCCGAGCACGCCCGAATCCTGCGAGCGGACTCGGCGGCGGCCGACGTCGAGGTCCGCACCCCCGCGCCCGTGGACACCCTCGGTCTTTCCCCCGACACCCTGTGTGTGGGACTGCGCGGGTTCGCCGATGCCCTGATCGGCCGCGATGCCGACGTCCGCGCCCTGCACCAGGCCCTGCACCAGCACCGCCTGGTCACGATCCTGGGCCCCGGCGGCCTGGGTAAAACCCGACTCGCCCAGGCGGTGGCCCAGTCCTGGCGGGGACTGATCCCCAGGATCGTGGTGGCCGAGCTGGCCGGTGTGCGCAGCGCCGATGATCTGCCCCGCGCCCTGGCCGCGCTGCTCGGGCTGCGCGATAACCTGGCCGACGCTCGCGTGGGTGATGCTCCCCGGCTCGATCTCGGCGAGCGCGTGCTCACGACCCTCGCCCAGACGCCGACCCTGCTGATCCTGGACAACTGCGAACACCTGATCGACGCGGTGGCCGGCTGGAGCGCCGACGCCCTGGGTTCCTGCCCGGATCTGCGCCTGCTCGCCACCTCCCGCTCGCCGCTGCTGATCCCCGGGGAGTGGATCCACGAGCCGACACCGCTGGCCTCCGGCGACGCCGACCACCCCGGCCCCGCGCTGCTGCTGTTTGCCGAACGCGCCCACGCGGCCCGGCCCGGCGCGCGCTTTGATCCGGCCCTGGTCACGCAGCTGTGTGAGCGCCTGGACGGGCTTCCGTTGGCCATCGAACTGGCCGCCGCACGCACCCGGGTGCTGACCCTGCCGCAGATCCTGGATGGGCTCGCACACAACCTGGGGGTGCTGGATCCCCCACGCTCGGGCGGAAACCGGATCGCCCCCGACCGCCACCGCACCCTCACCGCGGTGATCGGATGGAGCTGGAATCTGCTGAGCGAACGCGAGCGGGAAACCTATCTGGTGTGCTCCCTCTTCCCCGACGGCTTTGGTGTGCCCGCGGCCTCGGCGGCGCTGGGCCGCGACGCGACCGAGGACCTTGAGGGTCTCGTGCTGCAGTCCCTGGTGCGCTCCTTCGAGGACCGGGCCACGGGGACCATGCGCTTCCGAATGCTGGAAACCATTCGCGAGTTTGGTGCCGCGGAACTCGCCCTGCACGGGGGCGGTGACCTCCTCCGGGATCGCATCATCGACTGGGCCGAGGCCTTTGCGCTGGAACTCGTGCCGCGCACCGACGGCCCCGAACAGACCCAGGGTTTTGCGCTGGTTCGACTCGAACACGACACGTTTATGTGGGCGCTGCGCGTCGCCCTGGAACGGGGCAACGCCCACGCGGCGCTGGCGATCTTTGGGCTGGTGTCCTTCTATCAGGCCCGGCTCAGCATCTACACCGACGCCGACGGGCTGGCCGACGCCATCCTCGCCCTCCCCCGGGTCGAGCGAGACTACACCGGGGTGCGCGCAAACGCCGCGGGGCTCGGGTTTGTGGTGCTCTCGGTGTTTGGGCTGTTCGACAATCTGCGGACCGGGGTCACCGCGCTCACCCGAATCCGCACGATGCTTGATGCGGGCACCCTCACCGATCGCCGAATCGAGGCGTTCTATCGGATGCTGCGCAGCTCCGCGGCCCCCGACCGCATGATGACCGTGCTGCACACGATGGCGGGCGATCCCGAACCCCGGGTTGCCGTCTACGGTCTGCTCTTGGCCGCCCAGCTGGCCGAGAATGCCGGACGCGCACGGGAGGCCATCGACTTCGCGCTGCGCGCCGAAAAGCTCGCGCACGCACTCGGCGATCTCTGGACGCTCACGATGACCCGCGTGGTCCTCGCCCAGCTCACCAGCGAGGTCGCCAGTATCGAGGACTCCATCGCCTGGGCAAAACTCGCGCTCCCCGGGCTGACCACGCTCGGCCTCGCCGAGAACCGTCGCCATATCCTCTGGCTGCTGGCGATCTATACCGAGTCCCCGGCCGAACTGGAACCGCTGCTCACCGAGGAACCCAGCCCCCACATGAACAGCGCCGAGGAGGATTTCCGCTCGGTCGCCTGGGCCGGCCGGGCCGAACTCGCGCTGAAAAACGGCGAGCGCGCCCGCGGCCTGGAACAGTATCGGCTCGCCGAGCGAAACTTCGCCACCCCGGTGGCCCGCGCCTACGCCTGGTACACGATGGTCGCCTCGGGATCCCTGGCCGCTCACGGGCTGGCCCACGAACCGGACCCGGCGATGTTCCGACGCCTGCGCACCCGCGCCCTCGCGCTGCAGCGCATCGGCGGCATCCACACGGATATGCCCGTGTGGGGATCGGCCCTGCTCGCGGTCTCCACGCTGGGGCTCAGCACCCCCGCCCTCGCCGACCTCTCGCTCGAACTCTTCGCGGTCTGCCGGGCGTTCTCCGCCCGGCAGGAGCTTCCGGCGCTGCGCTACGCGACCCATGAGGCCGCCCACGCCGAGGTTTCCGGCCCCGAGGCGGTGACCCGGGCGCTGGCCGCGGCCGATGCCCTGAGCGCCGAGGCCCGGGTGGAGCGCGCCGTCACGATTCTGCGGGATCCCCGCTGGCGTGCGGCCGGCGCCTAGCCTGCACACGCGACACACCCCGCCCCTCCGCGGTGGGAGGGACGGGGTGTGTGGTGTCCGGAACCAGTCGGCGCTAGGCGCGGCGCATGTAGGCGCGTACCGTGAGCGGGGCGAAGATCGCCACGATCACCGCGGCCCCGATCAGCGGGAGGAACGCCTCGCTGGTAAACGCGCCGGTGTTCAGCACGTCGCGCACCGAGGTCACCAGGTGCGAGACCGGGTTGATGTTCACAAACCACTGCAGCCAGGTGGGCATGGTATCCACCGGCACGAACGCGTTGGAGAGGAAGGTCAGCGGGAACAGGATGATCATCGAGATACCCTGAACGCTCGAAGCCGAGCGGGCGATCACGCCGAAGAAGGCGAAGATCCAGCTGATCGCCCAGGCGCAGACGATCACCAGCAGCGCGGCACCGATGACCGACCAGATGCCGCCGTGCGGGCGGTAGCCCATGATGAAGCCCATCACGAAGGTCAGGGTGGTGGCGATCGCATAACGCACGGTGTCGGCCAGCAGCGCGCCCGAGAGCGGGGCGATGCGCGCAATCGGCAGCGAGCGGAACCGGTCAAACACGCCCTTATCCATGTCCTCGCGCAGCTGGGTTCCGGTGACCACCGAGGTGGTAATCACTGTCTGCACCAGGATGCCCGGGATGATCACCGGCAGGTAGCTGGCCACATCCCCGGAGATCGCGCCGCCGAAGATGTAGGTGAACATCACGGTGAAGATGATCGGCTGCAGGGTCACATCGAAGAGCTGCTCGGGGGTGCGCCGGATCTTCAGCAGGCCGCGGTAGGCCATCGTGAGTGAGTGCCGGATGCTTTCGCCGAGGCTCACCCGGTTTCGCAGGGTGCGCTCGTGGGCGGGCACGATGGTGCCCCCCGAGGCGTTATGGGTGCGGGATCTGGGTGCGGTGGTGGTGCTCATGCGTGGGCTCCCTCGGGGGTCTCGGCGCTCTCGGCGTCTTCGGTGGGTTTGCCGGTGATGCTGAGGAACACATCATCCAGGCTGGGCTTGTGCACGCTGAACTCCTCCAGTCGGATGCCCTCGCCGCGCAGTTCGATCAGCAGGTCGGTCACCCGCTCGGGGTCACTCAGCGGCACCGTGATCCGCGCGGCCTCGGCCGAGGTGGTTCCGGCCACGCCGAGGACGCGCTCGGCAATCCCCAGCGCGCGCTGGGCCAGCTGCGGCTCGCCCAGGCGGAGCTCCAGCGAGGAGGATCCCACCTGCGCCTTGAGCTCGTCCCCGGTACCCTCAGCCACCACGCGGCCGCGGTCGATCACGGCGATCCGGTCGGCCAGCTGGTCGGCCTCGTCCAGGTACTGGGTGGTCAGCAGCACGGTGGATCCCCCGGCAACCAGGCGCCGGATGGTCTCCCACATCTGCGCGCGGGTGCGCGGGTCAAGCCCGGTGGTGGGCTCGTCCAGGAAGATCAGCGGCGGCTGCGAGATCAGGCTCGCCGCCAGGTCCAGGCGGCGGCGCATGCCCCCGGAGAACTTCTTCAGCGGACGCGATGCCGCCTCGGTCAGCCCAAACTCCTCCAGCAGATCGTTGGCCTTGATCTTGGCCTCACGCCGCCCCAGCCCCAGGAGGCGGGAGAACAGCACGAGGTTCTCGGTGGCCGAGAGGCCCTCATCCACCGAGGCGTACTGACCGGTCACGCCGATCAGCTGACGCACGACCTGAGCCTCGCGCTGGACGTCGTGTCCAAAGATGCGCGCGCTTCCGGCATCCGGGCGCAGCAGCGTGGCCAGCATCGAAATGGTGGTGGTTTTGCCCGCCCCGTTGGGGCCGAGCACTCCGTAAACGGTGCCGGTGGCGACCCGCAGGTCAACCCCGTCCACCGCACGGTTGCTTCCAAAAGTTTTGACGAGCCCGTCGGCCTCAACGGCCCACTCGGTGTGTGTATTCACAGGTGTCCTTTCAACGTCTCTGGGAACACACTGCCCGGCCCGGCTGACGCGGCACCGACGCGGCCACGTCGGCGCGTCAGTGATGAATCACGCATCGTTGATGCGACATTGCGTCACCCAATACCGGAAACCGATATTTTACGAACGCCGATCCTTTCATAGGCTGGGGGCATGTCCAGATATACAGCACGCACACACACCCGCGGCGCCCTGGCTACACTCGGCGCCGGCCTCCTCCTCTCGGTGGTTCTGATTCCCGGAACCCCCGCCCTCGCCGCCACCCCCTCCGCCGAATTCCCCGGCCGGACCATGGGCAGCGGTGCCTACGGCTACGTCGGCCAGTTTGGCATCAGCCAGACCCAGTCCACCCCCAAGCCCCTCGACTTTGCCTACCCCTACGGGGTTTCGGTCCGCGATGGCGTGATCGCCGTGGGCGACTCGGGTCTGGCCACCTGGGAGGCACCCAACCAGCAGGCCGCCGGCCACAACCTGCAGACCTTTACCCTGCAGCCCGGACTGGGCACCAATGGGGCCTACCTGGGCGAGGGCAAGTGGGCGGTGGAAACCCACGAAACCGACGCCAACCCGCAGGGAATCGTCCAGCCCAAGTGGCAGACCCCCGCCGATCCCCAGGGCCCCCGTGGCCAGCGTGGCACCGCGATCGACTCGCGGGGCAACGTGTTTGTGCTGAGCTCGGATGCGATTCCCAACGTGCGCAAGTACTCCCCCACCGGTGAACTCCTGCTCTCCTTCGGCGACGGGCATACACCCGGACCGATCAACTGGCCCGTCGGCATCGACGTGGACGAGCAGGACAACGTCTATGTGACCAGCGAGGGCACCAGCGCGGTGACCGTCTGGGATAACAACGGAACCTTCCTCAGCTGGTGGAGCGTCTACTGGGCCGACGGCGAAAAGCTGCCCTTTGTGGACCTGACCGGCGTCGAGTCGGTGGCCGTGGACACCAAGCGCGGTGCCGTCTACATCGGAGACATTCAGGACGAGGGCCGCCCCGGCCGCGTCCACAAGCTCCTATTGGACAAGACCACCGACCACAACGTCGACCCCGGCAACAACCCGGCGGGCTGGACCTGGAAGATTGATCCCACCTTCGGCACCGGCGGCTACGTCGAGCTGCCCAAGCTGTTCCTGGGCAAGAACCACGTGTTTGGCCTGGCCGTGGATGAGAACACCGGAAACGTGTACTACTCGGCGACCACCGGAAACATCAGCTGGCTCTCCCCGAACGGTGCCCGCCTGGGTACCATCGGCACCACCTCCGGGCTCGCGCAGTCCGAGGGCCGCACGGGCGTGGTGCGCGGGATCGACGTGGACGAAGCGGGCATCGTCTATGCCAGCACCCAGCAGACCACCTCGACCAGCAATAAGCGCTCGATCGTGCAGGCCTTCGCCCTGACCCCGGACCCGATTACCGGTGCCACCGCCACCGCGGGGGACGCCCGGGTGGACCTGGCCTGGACCGCCGTCACCCAGGGATACGGCCAGGTGCCGGTGCTGGACTACTTCATCGAAACCTCGACCGATGGGGGTGCCACCTGGACCCCGACCCCCGCGGCGACCGACGGTTCCGACGCCGCCACCAGCCGCGCGGCCAGCACGGCCAGTACCGCCAGCACCGCCACCACCCGCACCATCACGGGCCTGGAAAACGGAACCGAGACCTCATTCCGGATCCGCGCCGTGAGCGAGGCTGGGATGGGCGACCCGATGATCGTCACGGCCACCCCGGTGGCCACGGTTACCCCGACACCCACGCCGACCGTTGACCCGACCCCGACAGTGGACCCGACCCCCACGGTGGACCCAACCCCGACGGTGGATCCCACACCGACAGTGGACCCGACCCCCTCGGTCACCCCGAGCACGGATCCCGAGGTCACCCCGACCGACGGCCCCGGGACCAGCACGGATCCGAGTGACCCGCCGGTGGTTGCCCCGCAGCCGACCGATCCCGGCCGACTCTCCCAGACCGGATTCGACGGCATACTGCCCCTGGCCGGGGCCGCGATCCTCCTCCTGATCACCGGAATCGCGATGCGCGCCCGCGCCCGCCGCGGCAACGCCTGATAACAGGCATCCCGGCCCGTCCGGGTCCCAATCCGAGTGTCCGCGCCCACGATTCATCCCGTGGGCGGGGACACTCGCATTTCACCGGGATCGGGCAGCAAAAAGCCCCGACCGGAAACCGGTCGGGGCTGATGGTGCACCCCCTCGGACTTGAACCGAGAACCCACTGATTAAGAGTCAGTTGCTCTGCCGATTGAGCTAGAGGTGCGTTGTCCGAATAACCGGACAAGAGAAGACTTTACCAGTGCCGCACGCTCTTTTCCAATCGGGGCGCGTGTCGCCGTGTCGCCCGGTTTGGCGCGGATGCCCAGGGGGAAACGCTAGGCTATTTCGCATGACTCTCGATGCCTCTTGGACCCCCGAAGAAGATCTCGCCCTGGCACTGCGTCTGGCCGATGCCGCCGATGCGATCTCGCTCGAGCGCTTCCGCGCCGGAGACCTCCGAGTAGACACCAAGCCCGACCGCACCCACGTGACCGACGCTGATCTGGCCGTGGAGCGGACGCTGCGCGCGATGATCGAAATCGAGCGTCCGGGAGATGGCATCCTGGGTGAGGAGTATGGCACCGAGGGCAGCACCGCACGCCAGTGGATCCTCGACCCGATCGATGGCACCGCCAACTTCCTTCGCGGGGTTCCCAACTGGGCCACCCTGATCTCACTGGCCGAAAACGGGGTCCCCCGGGTCGGCGTCGCCAGCGCCCCGGCATTCGAGAAGCGCTGGTACGCGGCCCCGGGTGCCGGTGCCTGGCTGATCGAGGGGAACGCCGAGCCGCGCCGACTGCACGTTTCCGGGGTGCGCAGCATCGAGGATGCCTCGCTGAGCTTCCAGTCCATCGGTCAGTGGCGCGATGCTGGCTACCTCCCCCAGCTGCTGACCCTCGCCGAAACCGTGTGGCGCGACCGCGCCTACGGCGACATGTGGTCCTACGGGCTGCTGGCCGAGGGTCTGGTGGATATCGTCGCCGAGTTCGACGTCAAGGAGTACGACATCGCCCCATTTGTGGCGATCATCACCGAGGCCGGCGGCCGCTTCACCGCTATCGACGGCACCGAAACCATCGCCGGGCGCAGCGCGCTGGCCACCAACGGTCTGCTGCACGACCAGGTGCTGAGCATCGTCGGCCGCTAAGCCTACCCCGGCTCACACGAATGCCTCGGCCCGTCGGGTCGAGGCATTCGCGTGAGTGAAAGCTACCGGTTGTGTGTGGGTTTCGGCCGCACCTCCCCGGGCGCGGAGGGCTCCGCGAACGGCGCAGAATCCGCAGGCTCGGCCGCCGTTTCGACGTCGCTCTGCGTGGCGGGTGCCTCTCGAATCTCCGTTTTGAGAATCCGCGCCGACTGCCCCAGGCTGCGCGCCAGCGCGGGGAGCCTGGGTGCCCCAAATAGCAGCAGGACTATCGCAACCAGCGCGATCATGTGCCATCCCGAAAGGTTTGCAAGCATGGTGATCTCCTTCGATCCGTTGGGTGAGGTTTAGCGCCCGGCGAGTGATCCGCCGATACCGCCCACGCTGAAGTAGCGGTTGAGGGTGGCAAAGAGCAGGATCGGCGGAATCATCATGATGACCGAGACCGCCATGATCGAGCCCCAGTCGGTCATGTTTTGCTGGACAAAGGACTGCACCCCGACCGGCAGGGTGAAGCTGAGTTCCGACCGCAGGAACACCAGCGCCACCAGATAGTCGTTCCAGGCGAGCAGGAACGCGAAGATCGCGGTGGAGAGGATCCCCGGCAGTGAGTTGCGCAGGATGATCCGCACAAACCCGCCAAACACCGAGGCCCCGTCAATCCAGGCGGCCTCCTCCAGGGCAATCGGGATCGAATCGATATAGGCGGCCATCATCCACGTGGCCACGGCGATCGTGCTGCCCACATAAACCAGGGTGATCCCAAACAGGCTGTCCGAGAGCCCAAAGCCCGCAAACAGGATAAACAGCGGCACTACCGAGACGATCACCGGCAACGACTGGATCACAAACAGCAACAGCGAGTATCCAGAGACCACCCTTCCACGGCCTCTGGAGAGGACATACCCCGCGGGGGCCGCGACCAGTACCGAGACCAGCACCGTGGCCAGCGTCACCACCAGGGAGTTACGCAACCACACCAGAACCGAGGTCTCGGTGAGGACGGTGGCGAAGTTTTCCAGGGTGATGGGGTCGGTGGTGGTGCTGGCGGCGCTGGGCTGCAGCGAGAGTCCGATCACCACCGCGATGGGGATCAGGGTCAGCGCCGTCAGCAGGATCAGCAGCGCAAACCGCCACCACCTTCCCTTTTCCTCGGGGGCACGGGAGGGGCGCGCAAGAACCGGCACCGATCCCGGCCGTACGGGCAGCGTTACGGAGACACTCATGCTGTGTCCACCTTTCGAATCTGACGGTAAAGAATGACCGAGACGGCAACCAGGACCGCGGTCATCAGGAAGGCGATTGCCACACCCGACCCGGTCTCAAAATTCTGGAACACCGATCGGTATGCGAGGACCACCAGCGATGTGGTGGCGTTGACCGGACCGCCGCCAGTCAGGAGGTAGATGGTGGGGAAGTCGTTCACGCAGAAGATTGTCATCAGGATCCAGCTGATGTAGGTGGAGCGTGCTACCAGGGGCAGCGTGATCTGGGTGAACTGCTGTCGCGGGCTTGCGCCGTCCATCCGGGCCGCCTCGTAGACCACCGGGTCAACGCTGGCGAGCGCCGACGCACTCATCATCATCATGAAGGGGAAACTGACCCACACCTTGAAGATGCACACGGTAATGGCCGCGAGCGTGGGATCCGCGAGAAACAGCGGGGTCCCCCAACCCAGCGCCTCAAAGAGCTGCGGTACCGGACTGGACGGTGTGGCCACCAGCCAGTTCCAGGCGGTCGAGGAAACGACGATCGGCACCACCCAGGGCAACAGGAGCAGCACCTTGAACAGTCCCCGGGCGGGCGTCCGGGTTCGCAGGAGGAGTGCGAGCCCGAGCCCGACGATCCAGCTGCCAAACACCCCCACCACCGTGAAAATGAGGGTGAAGCGGGCGGCCTCCCAAAACGCGGTACTGGTCAGAGCGTTGGTGTAGTTGGCGAGCCCGACAAACTGGCCGTCATCCAGCAGCGATCCATCCCGAACAGACTGGTTGAGACCAAACGCCAGCGGATACGCGTTCAGCAGGATCAGCAGCAGCACGGAGGGCACCACAAATAGCACCAGTGTCAGGTTCATCGGTGTGAGGCGCCGACGAGGACGCTGAGGTTTTCCGGCGGGCCGGTGACCCGTACCCGCCGGTATCGCTCGGGCTCGGGTGCGTGGGGGAAGCGTTGAGGTCACCATTACGACTTCTTCTTCATCAGCGATTCGATCGCCGCCTGGAAGGTGGTCAGGGTCTGCTTCGGGTTGTTCTTGCCCGCCAGCACGGTCTGCGAAAAGGTCTGCATGCCCTGCCCACCATCCACCGCTGCGAGGGCCCCGAACGAGCTGGTAGAGCGCGCACTGTAGGTCTGCGAGATCGGCTGCCAGACATCAACAATCTTGACGTTCTGAGCGTTCTCCTGAAACTCGGGCAGGTCGGCAATCGAGCGGCGCACGGGAATCGCGGTGATGACCTTCTGCTGCCAGTAGGTCTTCATGTTGTCCACATACCACTCCAGGAACGCCTCCGACGCTTCCTGATTGGGGGTAGCCGTGTACATCATCAGGTTGTTGACGTAGTAGAGCGAGCCTTTGGTGCCGTTGGGGGAAACCAGCGGCTCCCCCACCAGCACGTCGTTTTCGGTGTCCCCCACCGAGGCGTTCCAGCCCGGCGTATTGATGCCCATGCCGGCCTTACGGTCCTTCCACTGGGTCAGCAGGTTCTCCGAGGTGTAGCTGACGGCGGCCGGATCGATGATCCCCTCGGACACCATCTCGTTGAAAAACTCGAGGGTTTCAATGTTGCGGTCGGTCACCAAATCCGGGTTGCCCTCGGGATCAAACATGCCGCCACCGTTATTGATCATCATCGAGACAATCGCGTGCCCCCCGAGGTTGAATCCCGACCCGGCACCGGTGGCAAAGCCCACCACCCCGATCTTTTTCAGCGCCTTGCCCGCGCTCAGGAATGAGGCCCAATCGGTGGGGACGTCGACCCCGGCCTTTTCCAGCAGTGACTTGCGGTACCACAGCACCCGCAGGTCCATCTGCCAGGGAATGGCCACCTGGCCCTGGCCGGTGCGCAGCGCATCAAACACTCCGGGTAGGAAATCGTCATAGGATCCACTCTTTTTCAGCGCATCCACCACCCTGTCCGCGTAGGCGATCTTCCCCGCCTCGGCGAACTGGAACGCCTGGAACCCGGAACCCGAACTCACGGCGGGGCCGGTGTTTGAGGCGATCGCCGAGCTGAAGGTTTGGTAGTAGTTATTCCACTGGATGCTCTGGTAACTGGCAGCTCCGAGGCCGGCGGCGGGTGTGTAGCTGGCGATCAGGTCCTTCCCGGCGCGGGAATAGTTTGCCTGGCCCCAGGGCATGTCCCAGAACTTGATGGTGCCCGCACCGCCACCGCCTCCGGCACCACCTCCGCCTCCGGCCGCACCGCCGGGGCTGCAGGCGGCAAGCAGAGGAATGGCCGCGGCGGCCCCCAGTGCTCCCAGGAATCCGCGACGGGACATCTGTAACCGGGAAACCGATTCGATACTATTCATGATTTTTCCTTTTCCGGAGGCGCACCTTTGGGCACCCCACTATCTCGGCATTGAGGGGAGGGGGAGAGAAAGTCTGTGGTTAGACGGCCGGGGACAGGCCCATCTGGATGCGCCGGCCGTGCTCATAGTGGGCGAGGTCGGAGGTTGTCGTGCCGCCGTGAACGGCCGCTACCAGGCGGCGCAGTGCCGTACGTGGCGCGTTTTCCCAGAGGGCCGCGCGGTCGTCGTGGTGCCCCGGAGTCCAGATATCCACCCGTGCCCGCAGGGCAATCACCGGATCGGGAAGCTCCAGCACCACGGTGGTATCGGCACCGATCAGCCGAACCCGGGCGCCGCGGGGGCGGGAGGCGGTGAGGTGGCCGGAGAGTTGGAATTCTCCGCCCTGCTCGAGCGATCCCACCACGCGGAATCCCCCCGCACCGTGCTCGTGCAGCGTGGGTGATGCAACCGTTGCACCGAGGGCGCGCAGCAGCGCCAGCTGGTCGGCGAGGGCGAGTTCCAGATCCTCATCGGGTGGCAGGTCGGCACTGATTTCCACGAATGCCCGGGCCGCAACCAGCTCCGCGGCGGCCGCATGGTGGGCAGCAACGGCGGCGTTACTAGCCCAGTCGGTGAGGATGACCACCGGGGTGGATGCGGCGCTCGCGATCAGCTCGCGGGCATCCTCGGGGCGGGGGCGCACGATCAACAGGCCGCGATAGCCCGCGGCGATGGCCTCGCTGGCGCGCCTGGTCCAGCCTCGGTCCCCGGCGATGGCCAGCAGATCCGCGCCGGCGCAGGCCTGGTCTGAGGAGGGCCGTTTCACGCCGAGGTGTCCCGGGCGGAGGGAAACCGGCAGCGCGGCGATGCTCTGATCGATCATGCCCGGGATTTGTGCCGCGGGTTCGGTGTTGAGGGAGAGTTGAGTGCTCATGCGTGTGCTGCCTTCACTGTGTTGCGGGCGAGGTTGGAGGCCGTATCGGCGATGGTCAGGGCAAATCGAAGATCCTCAATTAGGGTGTCGGCGGGCTGGGCGGGCGTCGCCCCCGCGGCAACCTCGGCGAGGTGTAACCACTCCCCCGCGTAACCGTTGTGGATCTCGCGGCCAAAGACCGTGCGGCGACCGTTCTGTGCCAGGGTGACCACGGCGGATCCCGCATGAATGTAGGAGGGGCCAAAATCCACGGCGATGGAGGCGTCCTCGCCGATGGCCTCGAAGAACCAGGAGGGTTCCCAGTTGTCGGTGAGTGCCGCGTGGAGTTCGATGGCCAGGGCCCCCGCCCGCAACACGATATGGTAGCCGCCGGGGGCCAGGGCCGCCGCGCGCACCACCTCGATTGGGGTTCCGTCGGGAACAAAGGTGCGCACCAGCGGAAGGTCGTGGATGGCGAGTCCCATGACCCCGCCGAGGACACGTTCGGCGACCTGCTCGGGGTCACTAAAGTCGGCAGGAACCGAGTCCGGTCGGCCCAGAACCTCGGTGGCGGAGTCTTCAAAGTAGGCGTTGGGCGGGAGCACGATCGAGGAGCGTACCGTGTGCACCCCGGCGGGGAAGTTCCCCCAGGCGGCGCGGGCCGCAAGCCAGGCCGGATCGTAGGTGTGCATCGCGCCCACGAGGATCGGCACACCGGTTTCGACGGAAACCTCGGCGATGCCGCGGGCCTCCTCGGGGGTCATGGCGAAGGGCTTCTCGCAGAGAATCGCCCGCTTACCGGCGCGACAGGCGGCAATCACCTGCTCGGCGTGGAAGCGATGTGGGCTACAGATCACCACAACCTCTACGGTGGGATCCTGCAGCAGATCTGCCATCGTGGGGGCGACGCGGGCGCCCACACGCGCGGCCACCGAGGCGGCGACTTCGGGGTCAACGTCCATGATGGCGCGCACGGTGAAGTGCTTCTGCAGACGGGAGAGGGTGGGGAGATGGATCGCCTGAGTCACCGGTCCGGCACCCAGAATGCCCACGCCCCAGGGGGTCGATGCGCGGGGGTCGGAACGATGAGACGGCGTGAGTTGGTCCTGCACGGGGATGTGCCCTTCGATAGCGATGTGCCCTGTTTCGCGTCGATACTCTGTGCACCATTACACGAAAGTTTTAGGGTTGTTCAATATTCATATATATTGAACGAAGATTCAATTTTGTGCAAGACTTTTTTTGAAACGACGACAGGAGACGGATGACAACCACCAAACGCGGCCCCTACCGCAAGGGAATCGAACGTCGGGCAGAGATCCTCCGCACCGCCGGCCGGGTATTTGGTGAGTACGGATACGCCGGTGCATCCCTGCGTCAGATCGCCGACGAAGTGGGGGTCACCGCAGCCCTCCTCATCGCCCACTTTGGGAGCAAGGAGGGGCTACTGATCGCGATCCTCAAGCACCTCGCCGATGAGGGCGACGCGGCGATGCCCAACGACGGCGTCGGCATCGAGTTCTTCACCTGGTACTCGCCGCTGATGAAGTTTCACCTTCAGCGGCCCGGATTCATCGACCTGCTCCTCACCCTCGCCGCAGAGGCGTCAAGCCCCACGCATCCGGCACGCGATTTCATGGTCGAGCGCTACCGCCTGTTTGTGGCCAAGTGTGTGGCGCAGCTGGAGATTGCGCATGCTGCCGGAGATTTGCCCGGCGTCCGTCCCGAAAAATTCGAGTTCGAAGCGCGCGCGTTTATCGCGCTGCTGGACGGGGTTGAACTCCAGTGGCGACTGGAACCCGAGATGGACCTGTTTGAGACCGTCACCAGCAATCTCGAGGTGATGCTGAGCCGGTGGAGCGGACGTGAGATCATCCTGACCCGGGATCCGGTGATCCCCGAGGTTCCCGGAGTCGCCCCCACTCCCGAGCCCTAGCCACGACCAGGCCGCAACACAAAACAGCCCGGTTCCAGAGGGAACCGGGCTGAGTGCTTCAACAGCGTGTGACATGACCGATGGTGGAGATGCGGGGAATTGAACCCCGGTCCACTGCTGCAATTCTGCGTCTTCTACGGGTGTATCCTTCGAAAACGTTTTCTCGGCCCCAACCTTTACCGAAGGCGGTTAGGTTGACAGGCCCAGCCAGAGTATTAGTCCCGCGTACCGCTCAGGCGTCGGCACACAGCAAGTTTCCTAAATGACGCCAGGAACCGGGGCGGAAACAAACCCGGTCTGACGGACTATCGGGCTCGCTTAGGCAGCGAGGGCGAAGTCAGTGCGCTTAGAGTTGGCACTTATTGGTTTTTCAGAGATCGTTAACGAGATAACCCTGAATCCTCGACCCGCTTCTCGCAGTTTCACAGGCAATGTCGAAACCGATCATCCCCATGCACATTCACGAAGAATGGGTCATGTCACACGCTGTTGAATTTTCAGGAGCCGAAGCCCACGAACCCCGAAGGGATGCCCCCAGTATATCCGGGATTGCCCGGGTGGGGAACCACGTTCGCGCGCGGCGATCAGCCTAGCGCGCGAACGGCGACCGTGGGCTAGTCCCTTTCGATCAGCAGCGCGCGCAGACGCTCGCGAATCTCGGGGCCCACGCCGGCCGAGTCGAGGTATCCCTCGAGCCCGCCGGGAACCGCATAGAGGTCAACCAGTACCGATGCGAGCACGTCCCGCGGGCTCTCGGTCATGATGCCCAGCAACTGCGGCGTGACCTCGATACCCTGACTGCGCGCCATCTCGGTCATGTGCTCGGCCCAGGCCCCGGCCAGGTTGGCCTGGGTCGCCTCATAGTCGTCCAGGACGTCCTCGCGGTCGGCCCCCACGGTCAGCAGCACCAGGGCGCTGAGCACGCCGGTGCGGTCCTTGCCCGCGGTGCAGTGGATGATCGCCGGGGTGGTTGCCGGCTCGACGAGCTCGGTCAACACCGCCCGCACGACGTCGGTGTGGCGGAAGAGGATCGCCCGATACAGGTCGCCGAGCCCGAGCCCCGGAGTCGCGGCGGCATCCACCGATCCCTCAAACACCGCGTGGTGCAGGTCTTGGAAGCCCAGACCCTCCACATCGTCGGGCATCGCCGCACGCTCGGGCTCATCACGCAGGTCGATGATCGAGTGGATCCCGCGCTCGGTCAGCGCCGCGCGTCCAGCCTCCCCCAGGTTGTGCAGGGCATCGGAGCGATAGATCACGCCGGAGCGGGTGCGCCCGCCGGGGACCGGATAGCCCCCGAGATCACGAAAGTTGACGGTACCGGGCACGAGCAATGCTGAGGATGCGGTCATACCAACATCCTGGCGTGCGGGCCGCGCGGGTGCAAGGATTTTGCCGACAATGTCCGGCCCTTAACGTCTTGCGGCGACCCTCGTCTCCGAGGACCGCCGCAAAATCTATGCGCTACTCGCCCAGGCGGTTTCGCGTCGCCATCGCGCGGGCAGCCTCGCGGGTGTCCTGACGCTCACGCAGCGCGTGACGCTTGTCGTATTCCTTCTTACCCTTGGCAATCGCGATCTCCACCTTGGCGTTGCCGTTGTTGAAGTAGATCTTCAACGGGATGATCGTGTAACCGCCCGGGGCCACCTTATGCGCAATCTTGTTGATCTCCTGGCGGTGCAGCAGCAGCTTGCGCTTACGCCGGGCGCTGTGGTTGTTCCAGCTGCCCTGGAAGTACTCGGGAATGTGCACGGCATCCAGCCAGATCTCGTTCCCCTCCACGAAGGCATAGCCGTCCACCAGGGACGCGCGACCCATCCGCAGCGACTTCACCTCGGTGCCGGTGAGGACCATTCCCGCCTCGAAGGTGTCCTCGATCAGGTAATCGTGGCGCGCCTTGCGGTTGGTTGCGACAACTTTTTCACCACGTTCCTTGGGCACGGTGTTCTCCTTCTTTGGGCACAGCTGGGCCCGGTAAATGACTCGGGCTGCCCGGGAAACCCGGGCAGCCCATCAGTATATCCGGTTGGGACCGGTATTTATGCCTTCAGGTAACGCTTGATCGCGAAGTTCGCCGAGAGCGCTGCCAGGATCATGCCCACCAGGATCAGTGCGGGAACCACGATAAACGCGTCTCCCAGCCCCACCAGGTTGGACATCGAGGACGGCACATTGTCCTTGAGGTAGCCCTGCACAAAGAAGTGCACGATCGCGACTATCGCTCCGCCCGAGAGCAGGGACCCAATGAAGGCGGAGATCACCCCCTCAAGGATGAAGGGTGTTTGGATGAACCTGTTCGACGCACCCACCAGACGCATGATCGTGATCTCACGGCGACGCGAGTAGGCCGACAGGCGGATGGTGGTGGCGATCAGCAGCACGGCGGCCATCAGCATCAGCGCGGCGATGCCGATCGCGGTGTAGGAGGCCACGTTCAGGACCGAGAAGATCGTGTCCAGATACTTGCGCTGGTCGGTAACCTCTTCCACGCCGGGGGTGCTCGAGAAGGCCTCGGAGATCACGTTGGACTGGGCCGGGTTCTTCAGGTTGACCCAGTAGGTCTCCTGCAGCTGGTCCGGGGTCACGTACTTGGTGATCTCGTTGCCGGCGAACTTCTCCTGGAAGCGCTTGAACGCCTCGTCCTTGGACTCGAAGTAGAACTTCTCGATCACCGGGGCCAGGGCGGCCGACTTCAGCATGTCCTCGACGCCCTTGCGCTGGTCATCGGTCACCGCACCGCCGGCGCAGGATTCGCTCAGCGAGTCCTGTGGGCAGAGGTAGATAGCCACCTGGGCACGGTCATACCAGTAGCCCTTCATCTGACCGATCTGCATCTGCATGAGGGCGGCGGCCCCCACGAAGGTCAGCGAGATGAAGGTCACCAGGATGATCGAGACCACCATCGACAGGTTGCGACGTAGGCCGGTGAAAACCTCGCCCCAAATCAGCGACATTCTCATTTAACCGGCCCCACGTTCTGCTCGTCTTCTCCCGTTTGGTCACCGTCGCGGCGCAGGCCGAGGCTCTCGGCGATGCCGAGGTGATCGGTCGCGTCCTCGGTCTCCACCTGCGGCAGGCTGATCGCCTGCGTGTGGGTCGGGGTCGCGGGCGTGACCGGCGCGGCCGGAATGATCGGCTGGGCGCGGGTCTCCAGCTCGGCGGCGGCAGCCTCGGAGGCCACGGCTGCCTGGGCGGCCAGGGCAGATTCACCCTTGACCTCCTGCGGACGCAGCTCGGGCACGATACCGGTGTTGCCGTATCCGCCGGAGCGCTCGTCACGGACAACCTTGCCCTCGTGCAGCTGGATCACGCGGCGACGCATCTTGTCCACGATGCCCGCCTCATGGGTGGCCATCACGACGGTGGTGCCGCCGGCGTTGATCCGCTCCAGCAGCTGCATGATGCCGGCGCTGGTCGCGGGGTCGAGGTTACCGGTGGGCTCATCGGCCAGGAGTACCGGGGGCTTGTTGACCACGGCGCGGGCGATCGCCACACGCTGCTGCTCACCACCGGAGAGTTCGTGGGGGTAACGCTCGCCCTTGCCATCCAGGCCCACCATCTTGAGGACGTCGGGGACGGCCTCCTGGATGAACCCGCGAGACTTACCGATGACCTGCAGCGTGAAGGCCACATTCTGGTACACGGTCTTGTTGGGCAGCAGGCGGAAGTCCTGGAACACCACGCCCAGCTGCCGACGGAAGTAGGGAACCTTCCGGTTCGAGATCGAACCCAGGTCGTTTCCGAGCACGTGAATGGTGCCGGACGTGGGCCGCTCCTCCTTGAGGATCAGCTGCAGACAGGTGGACTTTCCCGACCCGGAGGCGCCCACGAGGAACACAAACTCCCCGCGCTCGACCTCGAAGTCGATCCCGTCGACCGCGGGTCGCTTGGACCCGGGATACTTTTTGGTGACGTTCTCATAGCGAATCATGACGTTTCGAGCCTAAGCATGCCGCTGAGCTTTTGCGCGCTGACACGCCAAGAGGGGTCACACTCTCGGGTTTCGGGGGCCGTTGTTCCGCGGTCGGGACTAGTCGCGGTCGGCGCTCTTGCGCCAGCGGATGCCCGCGGTGATGAAGCCGTCGAGGTCGCCGTCAAACACGTTGCTCGGGTTGTTGACCTCGTAGTCGGTGCGCAGGTCCTTGACCATCTGATACGGCGCCAGGACATAGGAGCGCATCTGGTCGCCCCAGCTCGCGGTGATATTGCCGGCGAGCTCCTTCTTCTTGGCATTCTCCTGCTCGCGCTGCACCAACAGCAGTCGGGACTGGAGCACCCGCATCGCGGCCGCCCGGTTCTGGATCTGCGACTTCTCGTTCTGGCAGCTCACCACGATGCCCGTGGGCAGGTGGGTGATCCGCACGGCGGAGTCGGTGGTGTTCACCGACTGGCCGCCGGGGCCCGAGGAACGGAAGACGTCGACGCGGATGTCGTTGTCGGGGATGTCGATGGACTCGGTGACCTCCATCAGCGGCACCACCTCGACCGCGGCGAAGCTGGTCTGGCGCTTGCCGGCGGAGTTAAAGGGACTCATCCGCACCAGGCGGTGGGTTCCGGCCTCGACGCTCAGCGTGCCGAAGGCGTAGGGCGCGTCGATCTCGATGGTGGCGGACTTGATGCCCGCCTCCTCGGCGTAGCTGGTGTCGAGCACCGTGGCCGAGTACTTGTGCTGTTCGGCCCAGCGCAGATACATCCGCAGCAGCATCTCGGCGAAGTCTGCGGCGTCCACTCCCCCGGCACCGGCGCGGATCGTGATGACCGCGGGACGCGGGTCGAACTCGCCGTTGAGCAGGGTCTGCACCTCGAGGTCACCGATCGCCGTGCGCAGCTTTTCCAGCTCGGCACGCGCCTCGGCGGCGGAGGCCTCGTCACCCTCCTCGTTGGCCAGTTCGATCAGGACCTCGAGGTCGTCCAGCCCGTTGGCCACCCGGGTGACACGCCCGAGCGAGGCCTGCTTGTGGCTCAGCGCGCTGGTCACCTTCTGTGCCTCATCGGGGTTGTCCCAGAGGTCGGGCGCACCGGCCTGCTCGCTGAGCTCGGCAATTTCCGCGCGCAGACGGTCAAGGTCCAGCACGTCGCTGATGGTCGCAAAGGTGCTGCGCAGCGCGGCGATTTCGGCACTCAGGTCAAGATCTAACATATGGACCCATCCTAGCCGGGCCTGCACCGCGCGTGCATGCCCGCACGCTACACTGGAGAAACAAGCGCGAGTGGTGAAATTGGCAGACACGCAGGATTTAGGTTCCTGTGCCTTCGGGCGTGCGGGTTCAAGTCCCGCCTTGCGCACCAGTTTTTGATGGACCCGGTGGGATTTTCTCTTGACCCGATGCACGGCCCGATGGGTAGCATGGGTGGATGACAGCGTCGTTGAGTTTCTCAGAGCTTTCTCTTCCCCCGATCGGATTTGGTACCGGGCGTGCGCACGGCCTCGCCGGCATCGAATCCCTGCACTCGGCCTTTGAGGCCGGGTACCGCCTGCTGGATTCGGCCTTCAACTATGAAAACGAGGGCACCGTGGGGCGCGCGGTGCGTACCGCGGGGATCCCCCGCGACGAGTTCATCGTCACCAGCAAGTTGCCCGGCCGCCGCCATGCCCGCGCCGAGGCCACGTTCACGATCGAGGAGAGCCTGTTCCGCACCGGCCTCGATCACATCGACCTCTACCTGATCCACTGGCCGAACCCCCGCGTGGATAAATACGTCGAGGCCTGGGAAGCCCTGATCGATGCCCGCGAGCGCGGGCTGATCCGGCACATCGGGGTATCCAACTTCCTGCCCGAGCACATCGAGCGGCTGGAGGCTGAGACCGGGGTGCGGCCGGTGGTCAATCAGATCGAGCTGCACCCGTGGTTCCCGCAGGAGTCGGCCGTGGCCTACCACCGCGAGCGCGGCATCGTCACCGAGGCGTGGAGCCCGCTGGGCCGCGGCAACGGGGTGACCGCCGACCCGGTGATCGAGCGCATTGCCGCCGGACACGATGTGTCCCCGGCCGAGATTGTGCTGGCCTGGCATGTGGCCCGCGGGGTGGTCCCGATCCCCCGTTCGGCGAGCCCCGAGCGCCAGCGACTCAACATCGCCGCCGCCCAGATCGAACTCTCCACCGAGGAGATCGCCCTGATCACCGCTCTCGGCCGCCCCGACGGCCGCCTGGGCGACCAGGACCCGGCGGTCTACGAGGAGTTCTAGCCCCTAAATAAAACGGCGGGCGGTGGAGATTATCTCCACCGCCCGCCGTGTTGTGTCCTACCTAGGCGAGGTCACCGGTTCCGCGGCGACGGATCTGCCGGATGCCCAGCAGCGCGCCGCCGAGCAGCAGACCCAGCGCGGCCATCAGCCAGCCCCACGGCGGGTTGGCGCCGGTGCCGCTCAGCTCGCCGCCCGGGGTGCCGGGGCCCGGCGGGGTGATGCCGGGATCCTTGGTGAACGTGTTGACCACGCTCAGGGCCACGTTGGTCCCCGATCCCACGGTCGCCACACCCACGGTCGGGTCTCCGGCGTTCGGGGTGATCGCGCTCGCGTTGGCGCCGCCCGTTACGGTCTCGCGCAGCTCATACACGGCGCCCGTGGGCAGCTGGGTATAGGCGGCGGTCAGCCCGGTCGCGGCGGACAGGGTGCGGGTCGCGCCCTCGGGGATGGTCAGCGCGGTGCTGACGCCGTCCCGGTCGAGGGTACAGGCCAGCGCCACCTGGAACTGCGCGTTGGCGGCGGACGCGGCGTTGTCACCCTCGACCGTCTTGGTGACGGTGATACCGCCCACCTCGAAGGTGTTGATCACGCGCAGCGCCACGGTGGTGCCCGATCCGATGATCACCGGCTCGGTCACCGCCGCCCCGTCGGCGTCCACGATCTCACTCGTGGTGGCGCCACCGGTCGCGGACTCGGTGAGCTCACACGCGGCACCGCTCGGCAGACCGGCGAAGTCGGACTCGAAGCCGTTCTCGGTGCTCAGCTCACGGGTGGCCCCGTCGGGGATGGCGATCGCCGCCCCGTCCAGGGTGCAGGCCAGCGCAACCTGGAACGGCCCGGTGCCCCACAGCTCGGCACCCGGTCCGGTGATCTCCTTGGTCACCCGCAGGTCCCCGGCGGCAAACGTGTTGATCGCGGTGAACTGCAGCGGCTCGCGCAGCGTGCCCACCGCAACCGCCGCGGCCTTCGTGTCCGGGGTGATGACCGTGGTGCTGGCCCCGCCGCTGTCGGTCTCATCCAGCTCACAGCGGGCACCGGCGGGCAGGGTGTCCACGATGATGTGACGCCCGGCGATGGCTTCGGCCTTGGTCAGGTGCAGCGCGCCGTCGTAGACCACGTCCGACCCCACCCGGCAGGTGAGCTCAAACACGAAGTCGGTGCCGTCGTCCACGGCCGCCGCGCCGTCTCCCTCAACCCGCTTGAACAGGTCGATGGCGCCCAGCGGGAAGTTGTTGACAAAGCGGACAACTGCCGCGCGGGAGGGGGCCTCATCGGCGGTCAGGGTGACCGTGACGGTCGGCCCCTCGATGGTAACCGGTCCATCCACGCCCGGCGTGGTCACCGAAACATCCGCGCCGTGCGCATCGGTCTCGGTGATCTCACACACGCTGCCCACGGGCAGCCCGCTCAGGGTGCGGCGCTTGCCATCCGTCAGGCTAAAGGTCATCGGGGAGAGTTCGAATCCGGTGGCCACCACGGGCTTTCCGAGGAAGGTGCAGGACACCTCGAACGGGAAGGATCCGTAATCCAGCGGCTCACCGTTTTCATCCGATGCGCCGATCACGGTCTTGGTGACCTCGAGCGAGGTGAGGCTGTAGACGTTGGTCAGCGTGGCCAGCGGCAGCAGGCTCGGGGTGCGTTCGATCGTCACCGCGGGACCCGAAGTGTGGGAGGTTTCCCCGTTGACTCCCGGGGCATCCACCAGCACACACTCGGCCCCGTAGGGGAACTGCTCCTCGAGGGTCACCGGCTTGCCGCCCTCCACGGTCACCGTGACCGGGGGCAACACCGTTTCCAGTGGGGTGCCCTTCCCCACGGTGCACAGCACCTGCAGCTCGAAGGTCGCCGGGGCAAACGCCGCCGCGTCTCCGGTCACCGTCTTCTGCACCGCGAGCGGACCCGTGGCGAGCGCAACACCCACCCGGCGTCCCTCGGTTGGCAGAACCGAGCCGATTCGGGTACCGGAGGCGGTGACCGTCTCGGCACCGATCGCGATGGTGTTCCAGGCGACGGTGTCCGAGGTTGCCACCGGCGAGAAGGCCGGCGTGCGGGTCTGGAAGGTGTAGCCCAGGATGTCGCCGGGACGGAAGTGGTTTTCGCCAAAGAGGAACACGGTCTTAATGTGTTTCACCTCGGTTGCAGCCACCTCCGGGGTCAGCGGCAGCCAGGCCCCATCCGGGCACGCGGTCTGCGACGGAGACAGGTCCGCGACACAGGGATCCTGAGCCGAGGAGTAGTAGTACTCCACACCCTCGGGGGTGCGGTAACCATCCGAGGTCACCGGGGTCACCGGGCCCGTCCAGCTGGGCTCCCACTGGCTGCCGCGGGGCAGCAGCACGAGCGCGCCCTGGTCGCCCGGGGTGGGCAGGCGGTCGATCGTGACCACCTTATCCATCTCCAGGGTGCCCGAGTTCTGCACCCGCTCACGCCAGGTCTCGGTGCCCAGCGGCTTGGTGATCGGCACGCAGTTGCCCGAGTAGTAGTCGTCCAGCGTCGGCGCGCACACGGCGGCCGGGTTGGTCACGTCGGTGACACCCAGCGTGGTGTCGTCGGCCTTCACAAACTTCTGACCGCGCAGCGCCCCGATCTCGGTCGGGTACACGTCGGTATCCGCCAGACAGGCGAAGACCTCGTGCTCCTCGCCGTTACAGAATTGGAACGGCTGGGCGGCCTCGACCAGCACCGAGTTGGTCACGTGCTGCCCCGCCGAGATCCCCGGGCGGAACATCATGTTCAGCGTGATCGTATAGGTGTCCCCGGGCATCAGGACCGTGCCCTTGGGGAAGGCGAAGCCGATGCTGGTGGGCTCACCGTCGGCGTTTTTCCCCTCGGTGATCGTGATCTGCGCGGGATCGGTAGGCATCGGCAGGTTCGGCGCGGGCGTGGTCCCCGAGGGCTGGTAGCCGAACTCGTACCGCGGGTCGTCGCTGTCCTCATCAAAGATCAGCCAGGGCTTCCCAGTGGGATCGTTGGTGTTGATGTCGGTGGGCAGGATGTCGGTGATCTTCGGGTCGAGGATCGCCCGTTCCAACCCGCTATTCGCCGGTGCCGGGTTCGACACGGTGAGGGTGAACGGGATGACCTGTCCCGGCAGCTGCGCCCCGATCGGCGTCTTCTTGACGCTGATCTCGGTCCCCCCGGCCTCATAGAAGGCCTGCGCGGTGGTCTCATGGGTCGCGGTCAGCGGGATCGATCCCGGACCGTTGACCGAGCTGGTGACCTCACCCTGCACGGAGTTGGTGAACACGCCACCGCCGCCGAACGGCTTGAGCTTCTCGCCCGGCGCCGCGGGCTGGGAATCATCGGGAACCGGAACATCCGGGTTGGAGGCCAGGTAGGCGCGACGGTGCACGGTCAGCGGGATCTCCTGACGCGGGCTCGACGGGTTCTCCCACTGGGAGCCGTCGGTCCGGGTGAAGGTGAAGCGCAGTCCGCGCACGTCGGCCGCGGCGACACCCGCGGGCAGGGCCGGGGTAGCCGCCGGGGTGCCGAGCGTCCAGGTGGCGCCGTTCAGGCTCAGCGGGTTACCGCCGCCGGTGGTGTCATAGGTACCGCCGACCAGCGCATCCACCTGCACCCGCAGGATGGGGGCGGTGAGCTTGAAGCCCGGCGCGAAGTCCACAAACCGGTAGGCGTTCCAGAACGTGGTGGTGTCATCGGTGACCACCATCTTGGCCGGACGCGCCGAACCGGTCGGGCGGGCCGAGAGGGTCATCGTGATCGAATCCCAGGGCTCATCCGCATAGCCGGGCTCACCGGGCAGAATCTGCGCGTACTGAATCTTCGGGTCGAATGACTTGGTGGTGGTGATGCCGATGTTCAGCTCGGCCAGCGCGATCTGGGCGGTGTCCTTGGCGCTGACCTCGTGCACCCCGTTGACCCCGCCGGGATCGAGCACGGTGGCCGAGGCCTCGTTGCGCACCGGCGAATTCACCACGGTGACCGGGGCACCACCGTCGCGATGGGTGGCCCGCAGACGCAGATCCATCGTCAGGGTGGACTTGCCGGCCGAGACGATGCGTCCGTGATGCGACACCTCGATCCCGACCACGTCGGCCAGGTTTGCCGCACTCAGGGCCTTGGCCTGATCGATCGAGAAGGCGTCGATGCCGCCCCCGGCGCGCGTGAGCTGCACCAGGGATTCGGCGGCAATCGCCCCGTCGGGCACGGTGATGCCCACAATCTTGGCCAGGTTGAAGGTGTCAAAGGGCCGGGTCGCGCTGCCCGGTGCCGGATCCACGATCTTCAGCGTGTCCACCTTGGCCACGGTTGCGTTGGTCGCGGTGATGGTCACCCGACCGCTGGGGTACGCGCTCTCCGGGGTTCCGGCCGGCGGGATGCCGATCGGTCCGCCGCTCCAGCCCTTGCTCACGGAGACGTTGAGCGGACGGTCGAGGATCGAGATCAGATCCGAATCCTCATCGTGCGCGGCCACGGCCCCGCCGATGATGCCGCTGGCACTGGCGATGTTGTTCACGTCGCCGGTGTCGGCGGTGTTGTAAAGCTCGCTACCCAGCACGGGCACGGCCGGAGAGGCCGGAACCCGCTTGGTGTCACGCAGCTCCCACTCCAGGTCGATCTGGCGGGTGTTTCCGTTCGAACGGGCAACCCCCGAGCCGACGGCCGGCGCATCCACGTCGGTCGCGGCCTGGCGGGCGGCGGTATTCTCGGCGAAGATCAGGCGCACACCCTGGGTCGAGGACTGCTCGGCGGCGCTCAGCGCAATCTCGGGCAGCGATCCGGTGTAGGGCAGCGCGGTCGCGCCGGAGGCGGGCACCCAGGCACTCCCGTTCCACAGCTCCACCGCGGTGATCTGGTCATAGGCCAGCAGCGGATCCATGGCCGGGGTGATCGCCTTGATCTTCACCAGGTTGAAGGCCTGATAGGTGGTCTTCTCCACCGGGTCGGCCGGGCCGGCGTTCGGGGTCTGGCCCACGCGGGTATCGGCGATGACCATCTGCTCGTAGCCGCCGTGTCCACCGGTGGACCAGCTCAGGCGCGAGGTTGCGTGGTCTCCCGAGCGGGCGACCACGATCTGGTCGGCCGGGGCGATCCAACGCTTGGTGAGGAAGTTGTACTCCCCCGGGGTCGGTGCCAGAATCTCGATCGAGGGGCACGGGTTCAGCGTCGCGGCCCCCGCGGTGGCTCCCGGCGCGGTGGCCGAGGCACTCGAGCAGTTCTCGACGGTGATGTCGCTGCCCGCGGGCTTGGGAGCCAGGCTCTCCTTGAGCTCGGTGGTGATGTTCGGCTGCACCGTGGCCCCGGGCGCGAAGCCCGGCTCATCGCTGGTGAACTCGAACTGCAGGCCGCCGATCTGGTCGCGAATCGCCTCGGGAATCTCCATCGAGAACGAGGTGGCACCCACGACGTTCTCGGCCAGGACCACCCAGGTGTTGCTGACGGTGTCGAAGTAGCGCACGGTCAAGATGGCACCCGGGGGCACATCGGTCTTGGTGATCGCGGTCGGGCGGAAGTGATCCCACCAGTCCGAGTCCTTGGGGGTTCCGTCGGCCTTGAGCTCGGGATCGTTAACCAGGATCTGCGTCGCGTTGGCGGTGGAACCCTTGCCCACGGTGGTGGGGAGCTGGATCGTGGCCGTCTCCCCCTCGGTACCCCAGATCTGTCCGGGGCTGATCTTCTTCTGGGTTTCCAGCTCGATCCGGTGCTCGTCCAGGGTCAGGGTGTCGGTCGCGGTAGCATCGGCGCTCTGGTCGCCGGCGGTGCCGGTCACACCCACCACGTTGTCGATGGTGGTGTCCTTGGCCAGGCCCTCGGCGGCGGTGACCCCGAAGGTCAGGTTCGACTCGGCACCGGCGATAATCGGCTCGCCGGTGGTGTCGGTAAAGGTAATCTCGAAGTGCTTCAGCGAGCCGAAGTCTACCGGCAGGGCCGGGAACTGGCCGCCGTTGGTCAGGGTCACGGTGACGCTCTGCTCGACACCGGCGCGGTCCAGGTAGACCAGGGTGATCTCGCCGGTGTCGGCGCCCTGGGGGAACTCGACCGACGAGGTGAACCCGGTGAAGTCCAGGCGGGAATCGAAGTCGCCGCTGGCCGGCTCGCGAATGGTCAGCGTGGACAGCGGGGTGTCTCCGGCGTTCGAGCCGGACAGGGACACGGTGGAGGCGCCGCCGGGCAGCACCACATCCGGGTCGAAAGACTTCTTGGCCGCCACACTCAGCGGCTCGGTGACAACCTTATAGGTGGCGTCATCGGTGTCGGTCGCGCGGTCGCCTCCGTTGGTGACGGCGGACTCGACGGTGTTTTTGAGGGTGATGCTCTCCTCGAGATCGGCGACGTTCTCCCGCTGCTCGAGCTTCAGGGTCAGTCCGCCGGTGGCCCCCGCGGGAATCGTGGTTCCGTTCGGGCCGGTGAAGGTCACCCGGATTCCGGTGGCCGAGGCCGGCGGCGCATTCGGGGCACCGGGCTTGGTGGCTACCGATCCCTGGACCCAGGCGGTTCCGTCCCAGTACTCCACCGTGGCGGTGGTGGCCCCCTCGGGCCACTGCACCGAGTCGATCCCGGTGATGGCCAGGTAGCCAAAGGGGTTACCGGCGGCACTCGGATCGGCCGGGTCGGTCAGGGTCAGCGTGTCCGCGCCGGCGTTGGACTTATTGGCCCCCGAGAGGGTCAGCGTGGTCTCGGTGCCGGGCTTTGCCTGCCCCGCGGTGGGGTTGAAGGACTTGGTGGCGTCGGTGGCCAGGTGCTTTTCCAGCACGGGCTTCACGTTGGCGGTCGAGGTGACCTTGGTTGCGTTATCCGCGGTGACCTGGGCGGTGTTGGGGATGTTCACGCCGTTCTTCTCAAACGGCACATCCTCGCGCAGCTTCACGGTGATCGTGATCGTGGCGTTGGCGTTGTCGATCAGACCGATGACACCCTCGCTCAGCTGCTCATTGAAGACCACGCTGACGTTCTGCCCGTCGATGATCGGGGTCTGGAAGGGCGCGTTGGCCACCACCACGTTTTGGATCTCAAACTCGGGCGGGATCGCGTCGGCAAAGACGGCGTTATTACAGCCCACATCGGTCAGGGTCGAACAGGCGACCTCGATCGTATAGGTCAGCGTCTCGCCGGGCTTGACCTGCTCGGCGGATGCGGTCTTCTTCACATCGAGCACCGCGGTGGGTGCCTCGGCCGCGAAGGTGGAGCTGGGTGTCCACACAAATCCCAGTGCGAGAAGCGCACCTAATCCCATTGCCACGCCCCGCATACGCGAGCGTTTTTGTCCCCTGATCGGTGCCACCGAACTCCCCTGTCCTATTGGTAAGACGCACAGTCTGGTCCCAGCATAGGAGTCGTGATTCGGGATAAACAACCGAATTTGACGCATGGCGAGCGAATGACCCCCAGATGAGGGGCGCTTTTCTCGCAGGAGTGCCCGGCGGAGCGTGGAGCATACCGCCGGGCATCAACCCCTAGTCAAACTTCGGGGTGGTCGCCTCGCAGGTCACCGGCTTGCCCGGCTCCCCGGCGACCGCCGCGATCTGCCGCTTGCCATCCAGCAGGATCTGACAGGTGGCCCGCTGGCCCTCCCCCGGGGTCGCCACGATCGAGGCGGGCCGGGTCGCGGTCACCATCACCGTCTTCTCCCAGCGCGAGCTTCCCGGGGTCGCGGGGTCGGCCACCAGCGGCAGGTTCGGCAGGTCCTTGGTGACCGTGTCCTCGCCGCGCGTTTTGGCCTCACCAAATGTCACCGCGGGCAGGCTCGGGGTTCCCTCCCCCGTGACCGTGACCGCGTAGGTCACCGACCAGGCATCGGCGGTGGAGTTCTTGATCGAGTCGACCAGGCCGCACCCGCTCAGTCCCACACCCACGAGGGTCGCGGCCCCCAGGGCGATGCCGGTTTTTGCCCAAATTCCTGCGGTCTTCATCATGTTTCCTCCGTGTGTTCAACGTCTGAACATCACGCTATCGAGGCACAGACACCCGGCGCTTCGGTCGCCGCGCCGATGTTGGCGGCGGCAATATCGCTCGCTCGGAGGAGGGCTCTCCACCCAGCGGACCTACTTGGTGAGCGCCTCGCCCAGGTCGGGGCAGTAGCGGGCGGTCGCGGTGTCCATGAAGGAATCGACGTCCTCGGCCGTGCGACCGTCCGCGAGGGAGTTCTGCTTATACTCGTCGGCCACCTTGCGCAGGCCCGACGCGTTATCGCGTTCCTTGTCCAGGCGCGAGCAGTAGTCCTGGGCGAACTCGATCAGTCGGCCGGTGGACAGGGTGGAGTAACTCTTGAGCGACTGGGCCCGTGCCGAAAACTCCCCGTTATTGATCGGGGCCGGTCCCTGGGCGCACCCGCTGAGCAGTGCCACCGCCAGAATGGTCGCCGCGACTGCGAACCTGTGCTTCATGATCGGGAACTCCCTTCCGAGTCAGTATCCTAATCCCCCGCGCGGCGACTCACCGTCACGGCGCGCAGCCCGGACGGTGCCGAAATCGTTACGGCATTCCCAGGCTCATCGCGTCCGGGGCACCCATCCATCATCCGATGGAATGATCTTGCGTCTCCCGCCCGTTGCGCTACCCTGTGGGCAGTAGACTCGGTCATGTCCCTTCACGGTACGTCTGCGGGTGTGCCACCAACAATTCGGAGCCTTTCATCGATGCATACAGCTCTCATTCCCTGGCTTGACTCCAACGAAATCCTGCAGGCGGCCGGCCCCTGGGCCGTTCTGGTCGTGTGTCTCATCGTGTTTGCCGAAACCGGCCTGCTGGTGGGATTCATGCTCCCCGGCGACACCCTCCTGGTCATCACCGGCCTCACCAGCAACAACGGCACGAGCGATGGTCTCGGCATGCCGATCTGGTGGGTCGCGATCCTGATTGGAATCGCCGCGTTTATCGGCGGTGAGGTGGGATACCTGATTGGGCATCGCGCCGGCCCCAAGATCTTTGAGCGCAAAGAGACCGGTCTGTTCAGCATCGAGAACGTCAACCGGACCAATAAGTTCTTCGAAAAGTGGGGCGCGCTGGCGATCATCATCGCCCGCTTTGTGCCCGTCGTTCGCACCTTCGCCCCGGTCGCGGCCGGTGCCTCGCACATGAACTACCGCAAGTACAGCCTGTACAACCTGATCGGCGCGCTGATCTGGGGAACCGGCCTCACCTACTTCGGCTACCTGATCGGCTACATCCCGCCGGTGGCAAACTTCGTGAGCTCCTACATCGACGTGATCCTGCTGGCCGCCGTGGCCCTGTCGGTCGGCCCCGCCGCCGTGCACTACTTCATGGCGTTCCGCAAGAGCAAGCGTCTGGCCGCCGAGCGCCAGGCTGCCGAGAACCTGGCCGCCGAAGAGGCGGCCGGCAAGCCCGCTCACGCCCCCGAGGACGAGGCCCCCTCGGCCTAGTCTCTACACACAAAAACGGTGCCCGCCGGATCCTTCCAGATCCGGCGGGCACCGTTTTTGTGTGGGCGTGGGGCTCGGTTCCGAAGCGTCGTCGGAGGGCGCTCCGAAACACCGTCCCGCGGCCCGCAAGCTAGGCTCGCACTGCTGGGCGACGCAGCAGGAGCCCCGCAGTGCGAGGGCTACGCCCGGCCTCGGCGGCGCAGCAGGAGGAGTCCCGCGGCCAGTAGTCCCGTCGCCAGCAGTACCAGCGAGCCCGAGGCGTCGCCGCCGCCGGTGCTGCTCAGCCGGGTTTCGGCCACGACGGGTGCCGGGGTCAGCGGATCGCCGGGACCGTGCGGGACACTCGGCAGCCCCGGTTCCGCGGGAAGCGTCGGAATCGTGGGCGTCGTGGGCGTGCCCGGGGTGGTGGGGTTCCGCGGGTCCTCGGGGATAATCGGGCAGTCCGATGCGGGGAAGGTTACGGTTTTGGTGGCCGTAAGCCGGTCGGCGGCGCTCACCCAGCCGGCCCGCGGTTCCACCCGGTACCCGGCCTCGGCATGAGCGGTGATGACCACCGACTTCCCCGGCGCAAACTCACCCGTCACCTCGTACCAGATGCCCGGGGTCAGCAGCACGCTGAGGGTCGGACGCACGTACACGCCGGCCACGCATCCGGGCTCGGTGATCGCCGGATCGCGCGGGGCTGCGGGAATGGTTCCGGTGCCCTCGCCGGGGCCGGTCCCCGGACCGGTCCCGGTTCCCGGGTGCTCGGGATCGGGGCTGTCGCCGCCCCCGGTCCCGGGGTTTCCGGTGCCGCCGCCATCCCCGGGCGGATCGATCGGGGTTGTTGTGGCGCACCCCTCGGTCTCGTCGGTGGGCGACGTGCAGGACGCGGGAGCCGAGGATCCGGTGCCCCACACGCGGTTGATCAGGCCCACCTCGTGGATCTGGGCGCTGGTCGTGGTGATCACCACGCGATAGCGCAGCACGGCGCTCTCCCCCGGTGACAGGTCGAACGCCGGGGTACGCAGCCAGGAGCTGCCGGGCTGAGGCGGTTCCACCCGAATCGGCTCGCGATCACCAATTTTCAGGGTAATGTCGCCGTCGAGGCGTGCGGCACCGAGCACCTGGCTCAGGTCATCGGTCAGCACGATGCCGGTCACCGGGCTCCGGTTCTCGGCTCGCGCGCTGGCGCGCACCTCGTAGGTGATGGCGTCGCCCACGGCGAGGCTGGTGCCCGCGCCGATCGGAGCGCCGGAGGAGTTTTCCGCGTGCTTGCCGATCGACCACTGGGCGGGCGTGGTGCCGCCGCCGGGACCGGTACCCCCGTCATTTCCCCCGCCGGTACCCGGGGTCTCGGGGCCGCCGGATCCGCAGTCGGGGGCATCGGGGAAGCTCACCGAGAGGTGTGCGGTTTTCCCGTCCTCGGCGGGCACCCATCCGGGCGGAACCACCAGGGCAAATCCCTCGCGCGCGTGAGCGGTGATGGTCACCGTGTGTCCGAAGGCCACCTCGCCGGCGATCGTATAGAAGATTCCGGGGGTAACCGGCACGTTGATCCACGGAGCCTCGGGTTCCCCGTCGGTGCAGACCGGGGCGGTGGGCCAGGAGGGATCCTCGGGCGTGGCCGGGGTGTCCGTTCCGGGTCCCGGATCCGGGGTGGTCGGGGTGCAGTCGGGCAGGCTCAGGGTGATGACCCGGAACGCGCTGGTTTTATCCGCCGCCAGGGTCCAGCCGTTCGCCGGGCGCAGCGCGCGCCCATCCAGCGAGGTCGCAGTCACGGTCACGCTGCCCCCGGCAACCAGGTCGCCGCTCATCTCATAGCGCACACCGTCGGATACCGGCAGGCGTACATCGGGCACCGAGACGCCACCCTCGGGCAGGCAGATCGCCTGGGTGATGATCGGGTCGGCGAGCGAGACTCGATCATCCACGATGACCAGTTCGGTGCGGCACGCGGCGTTCAGCCCGGCATCGGTGTCGCCCACGGCGCAGCGCGCGGGCGCGTTCACGCCGCTGCCGCGCGCGTCGTTGCGCAGGGTCCCGCCGTGCTGCCCCTCGGCGACGCGGACCGCATAGCTCAGGACCGCGCTCCGATCGCGGGCCAGGTCGAATGCCGGGGTGACGAGCTGCCGTGCCGCGGACGGGTTCACCGTGATTGGCGAGCCCTCCCCCACACGCAGGGTTGGGGGCGAAACCAGCTCGGCCGAGGCGAGCACACCGGCCAGGCTGTCGTGCAGCACCACGTCCTCGGCAGTGTTGCCCGAGAGCCAGCGCGCGGTGATCTCGTACCGGACAATGTCGCCGCCGGTGACCACGGCACCGGCGGTCAGCGGGTGACCGTCGGCGTCCAGGGCCACCTTGGACAGGGTCCAGGCGCTCAGGATCGGGGTGGTCACCTCGGCACACACCCTGGGGGCATTCTCGCCGGACTCCCCGGCGCAGATTCGGTTCAGCAGCGAGCGGTCGCCGCTGCCGGTGCGAGCGTTCACGGTCACCGGATAGGTCAGGGTCAGCTTCTCCCCGGCGGCCAGGGCACCGCTCCAGCGCACGTGGCCATCCACCATCGGAACCTCAAACTCGGGGCCGTCGCCGATGCGAGCGGTCGCCACCTCGCCCACCGGGGTGGCATCATCCAGGACGCCGGCCAGGGTGTTATCCACCGCGAGCGGGGCACGCTCGGACCAGGCACCGGGACCGGGGTTCTCGACGGTCAGCCGGTAGTCCAGGCGCTCGCCACGCAGGGCGGTACCGGCGAAGGCCTCGCCGTCGCGCAGCAGTTCACCGCTTACCCACGGGGCCGCCGGGGCGAGCTGCAGCTGCACCGCACAGGGCTGGGTCGCCGGGCCGCAGGTGGCCGGGGCGATGGTGCCGATTCCGGGGATCTCGGCGGTACCGATCGCCTCATCCCGCAGGGTACCTCGGCGCAGATCCTCGGGCACGGTCACCGTGTAGGCGAGGACCGCGGGCTGATCCCCGGGCAGCTCAAAGCGCGGGGTGGTCACCCGGCCGGAGGCCAGCTTCAGGGTGGTTGGGGCGTCGGATCCCACGGTCAGGGTGGGATCGCCCGTAAGCTCGGCCACGCCGAGGGTCTGCGACGGATTCGCCTGAATCTGCACACCCTCCACGGGCCAGCCGCCGATGGCCTCGGCGCGAATCCGATAGGTCAGCCGGTCGCCCGGGCGCACCGGGGAGCCGCTGGTGAGCTCGGCACCGTGCTGATCGGTCACGCTGAGGTTCATCCGCCAGTTTTCGCCCACGCCGATCTTCAGCCGGTCGCAGGCGCTGAGGATCGGGTCGATCACGCCGGGGTTGCGACTATCGCCGCTCACGCAGGCCTCACCGTCCAGCATCTTGGGGGTGGTGCCCCCGGCGGCAGGCTGCTGCATGATCTGAACCCTGAACGTGATGACCTTGGTGCCACCGGCCGCGAGCGGGCCGCTCCAGCTCAGGCGGTTATCCACCACCGTGGCCCCGCCGGTCGGTGCACCCACCAGGGCACCATCGTCGAGGATGTCGCCGAGGTCCTCGCTCAGGGTCACCTGATTGCCGGCGGCCCAGTTGGAGGCAGCGTTCCAGCCGCCCTGGCCGGGGTTCTTGATCGTGATCGTGTACTCGCCCACGTCCCCCGCACGCAGCGGACGGCTCGAGTTGGGTGCCTTGGTGAAGCCCTGGGTGATCCCCAGCTCGGGGTAGACCCTGCTGATGGTGTTATCCCAGTCGGCGCACTGGGTGATCCGCGGACCATCGGGCAGCGCCTTATTGCCCGAGTCGCCGCTCGCGCAGGAGTGCGCGGTGAGGTGTAGGTCGCCGGCATAGCGGTCGCTCACCTGCACCCGGTAGGCCACATACATCGTGGCCCCGGCCGGCAGCGGGAACGTGTGGGTCAGCGTGGTTCCCTCGATCTTGGGATCCACGACGGCGCAGTCCGAGTTCCAGGAGGTGGGGTTCGCACACGCGGCCGAGGCGCCCACCCGGGAGCCGAGGAACACCGCATCGTCCAGGACTCCGGAGAGATCCTGGGTCACGGTGATCCGGCGATCCGCCGCCCAGCTGCTCGGGGCCGTCCACGCCGAATTGGACGGGTTGGTGATGGCCACGCCGTACTGCAGCACGTCGCCCGGGCGAATCTCGGTTCCCGGACTGCCCGAGACCTTGGCCCACTGCTTGCCCAGCTTCATCTCGGGGAACACCGCGGTGAACGGGGTCTCGGTGCGCAGCTCGCGCACCAGGCGTCCGCCCTCGGGCAGATCCGGGTTTCCGGTTTCCCCGGTGATCACGCTGAGGGCCGCGAGGATCTGATCCCCCGGCACATCGTTCCTGATGGTTCCGCGGATGGTGAATGCCTGGGTGGTGCCCGCCCCCAGCGGGAAGGTGACGTCGATCTTGCCAGCCTCTGTGGGGTCGCCGTAGGAGGTGCAGTAGACGGGTTGCCACGCGTTGTCCGGCTGACAGGGCCCGGCGATCCCGGTTTGCGAGCCAAACCAGCTCGCATCGTCGAGGAAACCGGAGAGATCCTGACTCAGCCGGAGGCGCTTATCCACCGACCAGGACGATGCCCCCGTCCACCCGGTCTTGCCCGGGTTGGAGATGCGCAGCGAAATCTGCACGCTGTCGCCGGTGCGCAGTTCGGTGCCCGGGGAACCTGAAACCTTGACGATCTTCTGGGTCGCCGTAAGCTCGGGATAGGTGCGCTGGAAGGCCAGCTGGCTCTGCGCGGCGCGGGTGATGACCCCGGCGTCGGCCCGGGTGGTGTCGCCGGTATTGCCTGTGACCACCGAGGCCGTGCGGATCAGCTGGTCCCCGGTGAAGCCGTTGTGGACCACGCCGCGAATGTTGAAGGCCTGGGTGGTGCCCGCGGCCAGGGCAAAGGTCTGGGTCACCTTTCCGCTGCTGGTGTCGCTGCCAAAACCGGGGCAGTAGTTCGGATCCCAGGCGTTGGGGGCCATACAGTTCCCCGAGACGCCCTGCTGCGCGCCACCGTAGGTCACATCGTCGAGGAAGCCGGAGAGGTCCTGGGTGTAGGTCAGTCGCTTGTCCACCGACCAACTCGAGGGGCCGGTCCAGCCGGTCTTGCCGGGGTTTTTCACCCGGACGGCCACCTGGACCACGTCCCCGGGCAGGAGGTCGGTGCCGCCGGAACCGCTCACCTTGGTCAGCGTCTGGGTCAGCTCGGCCTCGGGATAGGTCCGGTCGAAGCCCAGCGTGGCCTGCGCGGTGCGCGTGAGCACGCCGCCGTCGGCCTGGGTCGCGTCCCCGGGATTCCCGGTCACCGTCGCGGTGGTGCGCAGGTTCTGGTCGCCGGGGAAATCATTGCGGATCACACCCCGGATGTTGATCGCCTGGGTGGTGCCGGCCGCCAGGGAAAAGGTCGAGGTGAGTTTTCCGTCTGCCCCCACGGCCCCCATCACCGGGCAGTAGTTGTAGTCCCAGCTGGCCGGCGGTTGGCAGTTGCCCGAGGTGCCCTGGAGGGCACCCACGAGGGACACATCGTCGAGGAAGCCGCCGAGGTCCTGGGTATAGGTGAGCCGCTTATCCGAGGACCAGCTGGAGGGTCCGGTCCATGCGGTCTTCGAGGGGTTCTTGACCCGCACCGCGATCTGCACGGTGTCCCCGGGCAGGATCTCGGATCCCGGGGATCCGGTCACCTTGGCCATGGTCTGGGTCATTTCCAGCTCGGGGAAGGTGCGGGCGAAACTCAGCTCGCTCTGCGCGGTTCGGGTGATCCGACCGTCGTTCTCGCTGCCCACGTCGCGCGGGTTTCCGGTAAGCAGGGCCGAGGTCACGATCCGCTGATCCCCCGGATAGTCGTTGCGCACCACCCCGCGGATGTTGAAGGCCTGGGTGGTCCCCGCGGGTAGCGAGAACGTCATGCTCAGCTTGCCGTCGGGGCCGGGGAGCCCCGCGTTGGCACAGTAGTTGCCGTCCCAGGCGTTGATCGGCTGGCAGTTCCCCGAGGTGCCCTGGTTCGCCCCGCCGTAGGTCACGTCGTCGAGGAATCCGGAGAGGTCCTGCACGTAGGTCAGGCGCTTATCCACCGACCAGGAGGTTGCATCGGTCCAGCCGGTCTTGGCCGGGTTTTTCACGCGGACCGCGATCTGGACCACGTCGCCGGGCAGCAGGTCGGTGCCGGTGGATCCGGCAACCTTGGTCATCGTTTGGGTCATTTCGGCCTCGGGGTATACCCGATCAAACCCGAGCGTGTCCTCCTTGGTGAGCACAATCCGTCCGCCGTTTTCCAGCTTCTGGTTTCCCGACTCCCCGGAGATCTGCACGGCCGTGCGCATGCGCTGATCCCCGGCGAAATCGTTGCGCACCACCCCGCGGATGTTGAACGCCTGGGTCGCGCCCGCGGGCAGCGAGAACTTCATGCTCAGCTTTCCGTCGGCGCTCGGCAGGCCGGCGTTGGCGCAGTAGTTGCCGTCCCAGGCATTGATCGGCTGACAGTTCCCCGAGGTCCCCTGGTTCGCCCCACCGAAGGTCACGTCGTCGAGGAACCCGGAGAGGTCCTGGCTGTAGCTCAGCAGCTTGTCGGCGGTGGTGGACGTGGGGGCCGTCCACCCGGTCTTGCCGGTGTTGGTGGCACGAACGGCGATCTGGATGATGTCACCGGGGAGAATCCCCGATCCACTCGACCCGGCGACCTTGGTGATGACCTGGGTCATGGTCAGCTCGGGATACAGCGGGGTCACCTCCGGGGAGACCGCGGCACCGCGGGTCAGCACCGCGCCGTCGGGACGGGTGGTATCGCCGGTATCCACGCTCACCTCCACCCGGGAATTCAGCGTGAGGTCGCCGGTGAAATCGTTGCGCAAAACCGCGCGGGCGCTGAGATATTGAATCCCGCCGGGGGCCAGGGTCATCGGGACGTTGATCATCCCGCCGGCGCTGGGGTTTCCCACCGAGGGGCAGTAGGCCGGGTTCCAGGAGGTGTTGGTGCTGCACAGGCTGGACACCCCCGAGATCGCCCCACCGAAGGCCGCATCATCGAGCACGCCGGAGAGGTCCAGGGCCACGTTGGCGCGGCGATCCGGGGACCAGGAATTCGGGCCGATCAGGTTGAGGTCGCCGGTGTTTTTTACGGTCACGAAGAACTGAATCACGTCCCCGGGCACCAGGTCGCCGCCGCTGCTCCCACTCACCTTGGCCCAGCTCTGGGTCACCTCGAGGTCGGCGGCGGAGTGGATCAGGGTCGCGGTGTTCTCGGCGCAGCGCTCGATCGGGTCGATCCCCGCGCCGGCGGGGGCACCACTCACGCATCCGCTCACGCGGACCCGATCGTCCCCGCGGCGGAAGTCATCCACCTGCGCGATCAGGGTGAGCACCTGGGACTTCCCGGCGGCCAGCTCACCCGACCACGTCAGTGTGGGCGCGTTGCCGGCCCGGGCAAACAGCCCGAAATTGGTGATGCGGGCGTCATCGAGGAGGTCGGCGATGTCGAGGCTGACCTTCGCGGGGTTCGCCCGGGTCCACGCGTTGACGCCGGTGTTGGTAACCGTGACGGTGTAGGTCACCTGGTCCCCCGGACGCAGCGCCGCGGTCGGGTTCGGGGTCTTGGCCGCCGCGATCGTCACACCCAGATCCCAGTCGGCCGGCGCGGCCGCCAGTGACCGAGCTGCGGCCGCCGAGGTCGTTTCGGGTGCCGCGGATTCGGGCATCGCGGTCTCGGTGAACGTGGGGCGGGCCTGGGCCGCGCCGGTGAGGTCGGGGAGTCTCAGCGTGGCCAGGCCGGTGCCCGCGGATGCCCGGGGCGCGGGTGTCGAGGCTGTGGTCGCCGAGCCAGGGGTCACCGAGGACGTATCAGCGGGAGCCCCGGGTGCGGCCACCGACAGTGCCCGTGCGGGACCGGTCGGTGCCGTCCCCTGCTGCGCCGACGCCTGCGACCCGATCATGAGCCCCGCCAGGGTCGCGAATCCCAGAATCCCCAGGGTACGAAGCGCGAGGCGTCCCCGCGCGGGACGGGTCGCGGGCAGGCGGGCGTGTTTGGGCATTTCGGGGTGCTTTCGGATCCGACCGGAACTCCCCATCGGGCCGGCGGGGCAGGGGGTACACGCCGGGGAACGGATCGGGGGAATCGTGGGAGAGGGGGAACGCCACAGGAACCCGGCGCTCCCCCTCAGTGTATCGGGTGTGGCACGCCCGATCGCGCGCCCGCACGGGAAAATTCACACCCCGTTCGGTGGGTGGCCAGACGCAGAAACCGGGGCCTACCCGGAACGGGTCGCCCCACGGAATGAGGCCTGTCCGCGATCGGTCGCCCGTTAAAAACCGGGGCCTACCCACGATCGCTCGCGGGCAAGCCCCGTTCCCATCAGTTCCCCTAGACGTGCACCTCACGCTCGTGCTCGGCGTGCTTGGGTGGTTCGATCTGGAAGGTCGAGTGCTCCACGTCGAAGTGGTCGTGCAGGCAGTCGGAGAGCCTGTCCAGCAGTGCCCCCACCTCCCCGCGTTCGAAGACCTCGTCCTCGGCCACCACGTGGGCGGTGAAGACGTGCTCCCCCGAGGTGATCGACCACAGGTGCACATCGTGAACCTCGCGTACCCCGTCCGCCCGGGCGATGTGGGCACGCACGTCCTCAACCGAGGTGTCCACCGGGGTGGACTCGTTGAGCACACGCCACACATCGCGCAGCAGCAGGTAGGCGCGCGGCAGGATGAACGCGGCAATCGCCAGCGACACGATCGCGTCGGCGGGGGCCCAGCCGGTGAGCATGATGATGATCGCGGCCACGATCACCGCCACCGATCCCAGCATGTCGCCAAAGACCTCGAGGTAGGCGCCACGCAGGTTGATCGAGGACTTCGCCCCGGCCCGCAGGATCAGCATCGACACGATGTTGGCGGCGAGTCCCACGATGGCCACCAGGAGCATCGGCACCGGCAGAATCTCCGCCTCGGTGGGGGATGTTAGCCGCTGAATCGCCTCGAGGGCGATGCTGATCGAGACGCCGCAGAGAATCAGACCGTTGATGAGCGCGCCAAACACCTCCGTCCGGCGATATCCGTAGGTCGCACGGGCGGAGGCGGGGCGGGCCGCGAGGGTCATCGCGGTGAGGGCCACGATCAGGCCGATCAGGTCGCTGAGCATGTGCCCGGCGTCGGCCAGCAGGGCCAGCGAGCCGGTGAGCAGGCCACCGATGACCTCGGCCACAAACACCGTCGAAACGATGCCGATGACAATCAGGAGTCGTTTTTTGGACGTGGTTGTGGGTGCGTGATCGTGTGCCATGCTTCCACGCTACAAAGCCCGTTCCGAAAGGGCTAGGCCGACACCGTAGATAGGAATGATAGCAGTTATCAATATCCGGCTGACCGGGAGTTTCTAGGCCCCGATCAGGCCGTTCAGCACCGGAATCGCGCGCTCGAACGCGCGGGCCCGGTGGCTCGCCTGGTTCTTCTGCTCGGGGGTCAGCTCGGCGGCGGACACCTCGAACTCGGCGGGCAGGAACACCGGGTCATAGCCGAAGCCGTTTTCGCCCTGGGGCTCGCGGGCGAGGGCACCGGTCCAGATGCCCACCACCACGTCCTCGCTGGGCTCCGAGCCATCCACGCCGGGGTTCACGATCGCGATGTTGCAGACAAACTGCGCGCCGCGGTGCTCGGGGGCGATATCGGAGAGCTGTGCGAGCAGCAGTTCGAGGTTCGCCCGATCGTTCTTGCCCGGACCCGCCCAGCGTGCCGAGAAGATGCCCGGGGCACCGCCCAGCAGGTCCACCGCGATGCCGCTGTCATCGGCGAGCGCGATCTTGCCGGTGTGCGCGGCGGCCACGCGGGCCTTGATCAGCGCGTTCTCGGCAAAGCTGGTGCCGTCCTCCACCGGGTCGGGTCCGTCATAGGCGACGATGTTCAGTCCCGGCAGCGCGCCGCCGAGGATCTTCTGGAACTCCTCCACCTTGTGCTGGTTGTGGGTCGCCAGGACCACCTCGATGCTCATCGCGCGCCACCCTCGAGGGCGGCGAACTGCAGCTCCTTGAGCTCGGCGGAGGAGGCCACGGCCAGATCCAGCAGCTTGTTCAGCTCGTCGCGGTCAAACGGCGCGCCCTCGGCGGTGCCCTGCACCTCGACGAAGCGGCCATCGCCGGTCAGCACCACGTTCATGTCGGTCTCGGCGCGGACGTCCTCGACGTAGGCCAGATCCAGCATCGGCACGCCGTCGATGATGCCCACCGAGACCGCGGCCACCGAGTCGGTGAGCGGCTGAGCCTTGGGACCGATGTGCTTGCGCTCACGCGCCCACTCGATCGCCTGGGCCAGCGCCACATAGGCGCCGGTGATCGCGGCGGTGCGGGTACCACCGTCGGCCTGCAGCACGTCACAGTCGATCACGATGGTGTTCTCGCCCAGCGCCTTGGTGTTGATCACCGCGCGCAGGCTGCGACCGATCAGACGGGAAATCTCGTGGGTGCGTCCACCAATCTTGCCCTTGACGGCCTCGCGGTCGTTGCGGGAGTTGGTGGCCCGGGGCAGCATCGCGTACTCGGCGGTGACCCAGCCCTTGCCCTTCCCGGTGAGCCAGCGCGGCACACCCGGGGTGAAGGAGGCGGTGCACAGCACCTTGGTGTTGCCGTAGCTGATCAGTGCCGACCCCTCGGCCTGGGCGCTCCAGCCGGGCTCGATGGTGATGGTACGCAGCTGATCGGGGGTCCGGCCATCGGCACGGGTCGTGTTGCTCACGCGGAGCTCCTTCGGGTTGGGGCGAGCCTAGCTCGCGGCGGGGTTCTGGGTGGTGGTTTCGCGCTGCAGGGTACGCAGATCGCCGAGGTCGATGACGCCGGTCTGCACGAGGTCCACGTGCGAGATCTCGCGTCCCACCAGGCGGGTGGCAAGTTCCAGGAACTCGCTCTCGCTCTGGCCGGTGGCCTCGTAGTGGTGCTGGGGCGGGGTGATCGCGGTGCGCTCCTGCCCCATCGACACCAGCTGGCGGTAGACGTCGTTGGCGGTTTCCGAGTCGCTGGAGACCAGGGTCACATCCGGACCCATCACGTAGCTGATCGCGCCCTTGAGGAAGGGGTAGTGGGTGCAGCCGAGCACCAGGGTGTCCACGCCCGCCTCACGCAGCGGTCCCAGATACTCCTCGGCGACCGCCAGCACCTCGGGTCCGGTCGTGATGCCGTTTTCGACAAACTCCACAAACTTCGGGCACGCCTGGGTGAACAGCTCGAGCTCGGGGGCCGCGGCAAACGCGTCCTGATAGGCGCGGGAGCGGATGGTCCCGGCGGTGCCGATCACGCCCACACGGTTGGTGCGGGTGACCCGCACGGCGCTGCGCACGGCGGGTTGGATGACCTCGATGACCGGGACCGAGTAGCGCTCACGCGCATCCCGCAGGACCGCCGAGGAGGCGGTGTTGCAGGCGATCACCAGCATCTTGACACCCTTGGCCACCAGGTCGTCCATCACCTCAAGCGAGTAGCGACGCACATCCGCGATGGACTTGGGGCCGTAGGGAGAGTGGGCGGTATCCCCGACGTAGAGGATCTGTTCCCGCGGCAGCTGATCCTGAATAGCGCGGGCGACGGTGAGTCCCCCAACGCCGGAGTCAAAGATCCCAATTGGTGCATCATTCACACCCCCAACCCTACTACCGAGCCCCCGTCACCCTCGCGCACCGGGTCGGCGCGGGGAGCAGAAACGCCCCCGTTCCGGTGCCGGTTGTCGGACCGAAAAACACGGGGCCGGGGTGTGAGAGCACGCAGAAACGTCCCCGTCTCCCGGGCTGGTGCGCGGGAGGCGGGGACGTCATCGGGACACCCCGAACCAACACCCGGCGGCCTCGTGAGCCGGGGTGCGGTAACTGCCGGGGAACTACTCCGCGGGGGTAACGGGCACCGTGGCCACCGCCGCGCGACGACGCGGTGTGATGGTCAGGATGACCCAGCCGATGATGCCAAAGAGAATGCCGACCCCGATCACGAATGCCGAGACCCCGTAGGACACCACCGAGGTGAACAGCGAGGTGCGCAGGAACGAGGCGTTCATGACGGTGGCCCGCAGCGGGTCGTCCTTGTCCAGCTCGGCGTAGGTCTTACCGTCGGTCATGTTCTTGGCGTGGGTGCTGATGATGTCGGCCTGAGTAAACGCGGAGAAGGGGCCGGCCACGTCGGCGCCGCCGAGGAATGCCGCATCCTCGCTCACGGTGATCTTCTCGGCATGCAGCTGGCTGGTCACCACACCCCAGACGGTTCCTCCGGCGATGATCATGACGGCGGCGGCCAGCAGGGCGATGAACCCCGCCCAGCGCAGCGCGAGGGCCTTGCCGGGGGTGATGCTCAGGGTGAGGGGTGCTGTGGTTTCGGACATAACTGCTCCTTGTAGTTGGGAGATCGCGTTTATGACGCGATCCCGACGTGGTCTTTCGACCAACAATCGCCCCCGGAACTTGCCCGGGAACTGCGATGCTCACGGTGCGAGTAATTGCATGCTAACCGTGTGTTAGCCATTCCGTTTCGGTGATGACGCCCCCAGTATGGGGCACCTGTCGGATGGTGCGGATTTGTCCAATCCTCTGCATCGATTCGAGCTTTCGACTCGGACCCGGGCGCGTATTCGTGCACCTCGGATGCGGAAAGGTTCACGAACTGGCTAGGCTGATGTTGTGAACACTTCAACCGCACTTCACACCGACCGCTACGAGCTCACGATGATCGATGCCGCGTTCGCCCGCGGTACCGCCACCGAGCACTGTCTCTTCGAGGTTTTCGCCCGCCGCCTCCCCGGCGCGCGTCGCTACGGCGTCGTGGCCGGCACCGGCCGCCTGCTCGAACTGATCCGCGACTTCCGCTTCGGGGAGTCCGAGCTGCAGTGGCTCAGCGACAACAACGTGGTCGGCACCGAGACCCTCGACTGGCTCGCCAACTACCGCTTCCGCGGCAACATCTGGGGCTATCAGGAGGGCGAGGTCTACTTCCCCAACTCCCCCATCCTGACCGTCGAGGCCAGCTTCGCCGAGGGTGTCATCCTGGAGACCCTGGCGCTCAGCGTCCTGAACTATGACAGCGCGGTGGCCAACGCCGCCACCCGCATGGTCACCGCGGCGATCGGCCGCCCGCTCTCGGAGATGGGTTCGCGCCGGGCCAACGAGGAGGCCGCCGTGGCCGCCGCCCGCGCCGCCTATATCGCCGGCTTCGGCGCGACCAGCAACCTCGAGGCCGGACGCCGCTGGGGGATCCCCACGATGGGCACCGCCGCCCACGCCTTCACGCTGCTGCACGCGAGCGAGGAGGAGGCCTTCCGGGCGCAGATCGACAAGCTCGGGACCAAGACCACGCTGCTGGTGGACACCTACGATGTACACCAGGGTGTGGAAACGGCCATTCGGGTGGCCGGACCCGAGCTCGGCGCGATCCGTCTGGACTCGGGCGATCTGCCCACCCTGGTCACCGAGGTGCGGGCCCAGCTCGACTCCCTGGGCGCCACCGGCACCAAGATCACCGTGACCAACGACCTGGACGAGCACGCGATCGCGACCCTCGCCGCCTCCCCCGTGGACTCCTACGGCGTGGGCACCTCGGTGGTCACCGGGTCGGGCTCCCCCGCCGCGAGCATGGTTTATAAGCTGGTGGCCCGTCGCGGCGAGGATGGATCCTGGATTCCGCTGGCCAAAAACTCCGAGGGCAAGGCCTCGATCGGCGGCAAGAAGACCCCGATGCGTCGCCTCTCGGCCTCGGGCCGCGCCAACCAGGAGCGCATCTACATCGGCGACACCGCCCCCGAGGCGGACGCCGCCGAGCGCGCACTGAACGTGCCGCTGATCGTGGACGGCGTGATCGAGGAGCGCTACCTCGGCGCCGCCGGAACCGCGCTGGCCCGCGAGCACCGTGCCACCGCGGTGAGCGAGCTGCCGGCCGGAGCCTTCCGCCTGGGACGCGGCGACGCGGCGATCCCCACGGTTTTCATCGGTAACTAGTCGCGAACGCGAATAAAAGGAGAGGGGTTCGCCGGCTGGCGGGCCCCTCTCCCGTTAGCCGTGGGCGGCGAGGGTGTCGGTCAGCAGGTCGAGTAGGCGCGCATTATCGATGCCCGTCACCACCTCGATCGGTGCGGGCGCGGCCCCCAGTGCGGGCAGCGCATCCGGGGCCCAGCGCACCGTGCGACCGCGGGTCGTTCCCGGCAGCAGGTCCACGCTTATCGCCAGGTTTCGGGTTTCCACGATGCCCGGATCCAGCAGCAGCGCCACGGTGACCACGTCGTGAATCCACATGCCCCCGATGCCCCGGGTCCGGGCCGAATAGGTGATCCAGGGTCGCAGGGTGGGGACCAGCGCGCGGGTGAGCCGAGTATCCAGCTGCTCGATCCGATCCAGGTCCGGGTGGGTCATCAGCGTCGTGGTGGTGGCGTCCATCGGGACCAGGGTGATTTGGGCACCGCTGGAGAGCACAATCGCCGCCGCATCCGGGTCCACCCCGAAGTTGGTATCCACCGGATAGCCGTCCACCTCGAACACGCCACCCATGATGATGATGCGCGCCACGTTCCGGGCGAAGTCCGGGAAGAGTCGAGTGGCCAACGCCAGGTTGGTGAGCGGACCGATCGCCACGATCGTGATGGCTCCGGGATGGGCCCGGACCAGCTCGCCGAGCACCTGGGCCGCGGGCGTCCTCGGCACGTCGTGGGCGGCACGGGGACGCGGGGTGGATCCCCAGGTTCCCGCCACCGTCGCGTCGGCATCCTCCCGATCCAGGTGGGTGCGCCAGCGCTCGGGCGGTTCCACCAGCGCGCGTTCGGCCCCCAGATAGATCGGCACCTCGGTTCCCAGGTTCTCGATCAGGGTTTGCGCCGAGGCAAAACCCAGCGCGCTCGAGGTGTTGCCAGAGACCGTGGTAATCGCCTCGAGGGTCAGCTCGGGATGGGCGGCCACGGCGAGCGCCAGGGCCAGCCCGTCATCCACGTTGGCCCCGGGCACCCCGTTGCCGGGATCGCAGTCGATCACGATCCTCACGCGGAAGTCCCCGTCCGGGACCCGGGCCGTTCGGCCGCGGTTCTTCCCACCGTCACTTGCTCCGTTGTCGGCCGTTCCGCCGCCGGTTGCTCCGCTACCCGATGCTCCCCCGCCGAGCCTGCCGAGCCCGCCGCCCCGAGCAGCGCCCGGGCCGACGGGGTGCGCCGATACTCGCACCCGCAGGAGCGTCGGCGGACAAGCTCGACATCGCAGACGGTCACCGGATACTCGGCCCGGTCGCTCCGGGTCAACAGGTCGATGGCCAGGGCCGCGATTTCCTCGATCGGCTGCTCGATGGTGGACAGGGCCGGAATCGAATACTCGGCGTTGGTGGTGCCGTTGAAGCAGATCACCGCCAGGTCCTCGGGGACCCGCACCTCAAGCTCCGCCGCCGCCGCCAGTAGGCCCAGGGCCTGCTGCTCGTTGGAGGCGAACACCGCATCGGGACGGGTGTCGCGCTCCAGCAGCGCCCGCCCGGCGAGGTATCCGCCGCCCCGGGTGTAGGTGCCCTCGATCTGAAGATCGGCGCGCGCCGCGTCGCCGAGGGCGTCCAGCCAGCCGTCGCGTCGGTCGCGGGCATTTTGCTGCGCCAGCGGCCCGGTGATGATCGCCACCGCGTCCCGACCGTGCTCGATCAGGTGCCGGGTGGCCGTGGCCGAGGCCGCCCGCTCATCCACCCGCACGCCGATGATCCCGGGACCCGCGGGCGGCTCGTCCAGGACCACCACCGGGACCTTCCCCACGGCCTGGTCGAGCCATGGATGATCCCGGTCCACCCCGTAAAACAGCAGTCCGTCGATGCGGTGCTGGAGGAAGGTACCCACCAGATCGGCCTCGCGGGCCGGATCATCCGCGGAGTCGCCGAGCAGCAGGGTGAAGCCGCGCCGGTAGGCGGCCCCCTCGATCGCATGCGCGAGGGCGGCCACAAATGGGTTGGCAATGTTAGGCACGATGAGCCCGAAGGTGCGGGTAGATCCCGAGGCCAGGGCCCGGGCGATCCCGTCCGGACGATACCCGGTGGATTCGATCGCCGCCAGAACCCGCGCCCGGGTCGCCTCGGCGACCGGGCGCGGACCATTATTGACCACGTAGCTGACCACAGCGACCGAGGTTCCGGCCACCCGGGCCACGTCGGTGCGGGTTACTTTTTCCCTACTCACACGGTTCCCATCCGAGCCTCGGCATCATCGGTGGCATCGTGAATCAGGTTGAGATCTCGACCCCGGGTTTCCGGGGCCTTGAAGGTGGTGAACAGCCCGATCGCCGCCATGACCACCCAGTACAATGCTAGCGGCCACCAGGCACCAAACGCGGCCAGCAAGCCGGCCGCCACGGCGGGTGCAGTGCCGCCGGAGAGGATCGATCCGATCTCCTTGGCCAGCGCCATCTTGGTGAAGCGGTTGCGGGCGCCAAACAGCTCCACGCCGTAGGCGGCCTGCACGCCGAAGATCCCCAGCGAGGCGATGCTCATCCCCACGATAATGATCGCCATCACCACGGCGGTGTTGCGGGACTGGATCAGCGCAAATGCGGGGAACGCGTAGGCCACCAGCAGGATGCAGAACCACCGGTAGGTGATCCGACGTCCGAAACGGTCGGAGAGCCAGCCGGCAAACGGGATCACCGCAAAGCCGATCAGCGAGGCGATCAGCACCGCGGCGGTGGGCACCGACTTATCCACCATCAGCACGGTGGCCACGTAGCCGATCAGGAACCCCTGGGCCATATAGGAGGGACCGTTCTCGCCGATGCGCAGTCCCAGCATCACAAAGAACGCGCGGTTGCGACGCCAGAACGAGCGGGTGTCCACCGCGCGAATGGCCTCGGTGCGGGCGGCGATCTGCTCGCGCTGCTTGGCGAAGACCGGGGTCTCCTTCATGGTGCGACGCAGGACCAGGGCGAAGCCGGCGATTAGGATGCTGGCCAGGAATGGGATCCGCCACCCCCAGGTGGTGAGGTCCTCCTTGGGCAGCTGAACCACCAGCAGCCAGGCGGTCGAGGCGAGCAGCGTCCCGCTGTTAGACCCGAGGGCGACGATCGAGGCCACCAGACCGCGGCGCTTGACCGGGGCAAACTCGGTCAGCACGATCGCGGCGCCGGAGAGCTCTGCGCCGGCCCCGAAGCCCTGCAGCACCCGCAGGATCAGCAGCAGGATCGGGGCGAGCGCGCCCACCTGGTCATAGGTCGGGAGCAGTCCGATCAGGGTGGTGGCCCCTCCCATCAGCGCGATGGTGATGACCATGACCGTTTTGCGGCCGTGCCGGTCGCCGATCCGGCCGAAGAACCAGGCACCCACCGGACGGGCAAAGAAGCCGACCGCGTAGGTGGAGAAGCTCGCCAGCAGCGCGATCGTGGGCGAGGACTCGGGGAAAAACAGGGTGTTGAACACGAGTGCGGTGGCGAGGCCGTACAGCGCGAAGTCGACGTACTCCATCGTGGTGCCAAGCCACGAGGAGAGCGTTGCCGTCCGAAAGCTCTTTTTTCCCTCGGGGGTGGAAAGCGCATCTTCCGTTACGAGAACGGGGGCGGACTGGGTGGGTTCCACGGGGGTTTCCTTTCACGCGGTCTGATGCCGCGGCTGTGAGTGGGGAGAAGGGTCTACCCGCGTAGAGTCTGCGCAAAATCTACGCGGGTAGAACACCTGCTTACGGTAAGCAGCACCCGCGATGGTTGACAAGCCCCGTGGCCGCAAAACACCCACTGTTCACCCACTCGTCGCCCGGGCTTACCCCCTCGGGGCACACACAAAACGCCCCGCCTGCGAGGTCCGGTCCGCGCGGCCGTTGCGACCCCCACCGTGTGGGGTGGGGCAACAACCGCGAGAATCCGCCGGGCAGCGGGGCGTTAGTGGGTGGGTTTAGCTATCGCGCAGACGCGCGTACACTTCCTTGCAGGCCGGGCAGACCGGGAACTTTTCCGGGTCGCGACCCGGGGTCCACTTCTTGCCACAGAGCGCGCGCACCGGCTTACCGGTCATCGCGGACTCTAGGATCTTTTCCTTCTTCACGTAGTGCGAGAAGCGTTCGTGATCGCCGGGCTCGATGGCCTCCTCGTTGAGGAGCTTTTCCAGCTCGCGGTCAAGCAGGGCGGTGCCGCCGCCGTCCGGCGTACCGTTCGGGTCGGAGATACTCAGGTTCACGTCGCTCATGGGTTCAGTTTAGGCCGTTTGCCCGGATAATGCGCGCCCCTAGTGCGAGGTCGCAAACTCCATCAGCTCCGCCGTGTGCCGGGTGTAATAGCGAGCCCCGGCCGCAACCCCGAGGATCAGCACCAGCACCCCGACCCCGAGACCCACCGCGAGGGTAAGCCCGATCATCGAGGACTCGCCGCCATACGCCCGAGTCGCCAGGTAGAGCACCGGGAGGCTCAGTACCACGGTCCCGATCAGGCTCAGCGCCTGCACCCGAGCCGAGTATCCGCCGCCCGCCTGGGGCTGCTGGAAGGGGCTATCGCCGGGCTGAACCGCCGGATACGGGGTCCGCGCCGAGAAGTACGAGGCCAGCCCGAGACCGGTGAGCAGGATTCCCCCACACACGCCGATCAGGACCGGCAGCATCTCGGGGACTCCGCCCAGGCCCACCGAGATCGGGGCGCCGATCGCGATCACCAGGACACCCAGGAGAAAGACCGGCAGGATTCGACCGATCCGGTCCGCGCGGCCCGAAACCCCGGAGGTCACGTGCAGCCAGAGTGCCGAGGAGTCCAGGGCCAGGTCGTTATGCGGCGCCCAGGCGATAAAAAGCAAAATAATCGGCAGCGGCAGCAGGCTGAGAGCCGGCCAGGACACCCCGGCGATATTCAGCGCAAACACGGCCACGATGGGAACCACCGGAACGATCAGCAGCGAGGTGATGTAGCGCGGATCGCGCAGCCAGTAGGTCAGCGAGCGCGCGGCCACGGCCGCGGTGGCTCCGGCGGGAACCCGGGCGAACCAGCCCAGGTGAATGCCGGCGGGAACCTCGGGCCGACTCACCGAACGCACCAGATACGTGCACAACACACCCCAGGCGGCAAACAGCACAATCACCGTGAGGACGGCAATCGCCAGTCGCCCGGCCAGCGCCCCACCGCTGCCCGGTTCGGTCAGTAGCCAGGGGGCACCAAGCGGCGTCCAGCCGGCAAACCCGGCCACCGCCGCGAGCCGGTCTGAATCCCCCAGCGCCAGGACGCCGGTGCCGATGGCGAGCAGGGCCAGCACCACGCTCACCAGACCCCGCAGTCCGCGGCGGGCGGGCTCGCGCAGCTGTCCGCCGAGGGCCGATCCTAATCGGATCAGGAGCGACCCGGTCAGCGGGACCAGGACGGTGGTCGCCAGCGCCGGACCGACCGCATCGGTCTGCATGGACGCTAACCCGAATCCCGCGATACCGCCGAGTAGCAGGAGCACGAGGGTCGGCAGGCTCAGCAGGCCCGAAAGAATGAGCCCACCGGCGAGGGTGCGCGGAGGGATGCCGAAGCCCGCGTATCCGCGCGGATCCAGCGTGCTGGACACGCGCGACACCAGGGGCACCAGGAAGCAGCCCAGCAGGATCACGCTGCCACCCGCGCCGATCAGCGCACGCAGCAGTGCCGGATCCACCTCGGTGGGTTCCTGGAACAGCGTGGCAAACAGGTAGCAGGCGGCTGCGGCCAGGATCAGGAGGAGAACTCGGCCGGCCACGGCCCGCGGTTCACCACGAAAGGCGTTGAGGAGGGTCTGAATTCTTAGTCGGAGAAGCTGTGCAACCATTCCAGGCCCTCCGCGGGATCGGCGGGCAGGGACAGTTCGGCGAAGCGTTCGGCCAGGGTGCCGTTGCCACGGACCTCGGCCACGGTGCCCTGTGCGAGCACGGTGCCGCTGACGATGATCGAGACGTGGTCACACACCCGTTCGATCAGCTCCATGCCGTGGCTGGAGAGCACCACCGTGCCCCCGTGGTCCACATAGTTGCGCAGCAGGGTGAGGAGGCGATCCACCGAGACCGGGTCCACCGACTCAAACGGTTCATCCAGCACCAGCAGACGGGGCGAGTGGATCAGCGCCGCGGCCAGGGCGACCTTCTTCCGCATACCGACCGAGTAGTCCGAAACCAGGCGGCCCAGCGCATCGCTGAGCCCGATCGCGGCGGCCAGATCGGCGATCCGCGTGCGCACGGTGGCCGCGCTCAACCCGCGCAGGGTGCCCGAGTAGTGCAGGAACTGGGCACCGGTGAGACGCTCGAACAGGCGCATGCGGTCGGGCAGCGCGCCGATGGTGCGCTTGGCCCGGTCGGGGTCCTCCCACACGTTGACGCCGTTCACCAGGATTTCCCCGGCATCGGGACGCAGTAGCCCGGTGATCATCGACAGGGCGGTGGTTTTGCCCGCGCCATTGGGCCCCACGATGGCCGAGAACGTGCCGGTGGGCACGCGCAGGTCCAGGTTGTCCACCGCGTGGGTGCCTCCGTAGTGACGGGTTAGGCCGCGCACCACCAGGACGTCCTCGACGGCGTCGCTGGACTCGGAATGATCAATCGTCTCGACTACGGTCTCGGCCACGGGCTGCGCCGCGGCGGATACTTGTGCCGCCGAGTTTTCCGCGGCAGGCTTCGTTGCAACGGACTCGGACGCTTCCCGCCGGTTCGCCGAGGGGTCGGTCACCTCGGGCTGTGCTGTGGCGGGCTTCACGGGAGTGCGCCGAACTGGTGCCCGCTTGGTCGGTGCCTTCTTGGCTGTCGGAGACTTCGACGCGGGGGCCTTCTTCGCGGCCGAGGTCTTGGAGGCGGCGCTATCCGGTTCCGGTGATGGGGTGACCGAATCGACCGGTTCGCTGACGGGTTGTGGACGCACCGGAGCCGCCTGCGCGGCCGCGGTTTTCGCCGCGGCGGTCTTGCTCGTGGAGGTCGCGGCGGGTGCACCGTTCGCGCTCGTCTTCGGGGCGGCGGTCTTGGCGGCCGTGGACTTCGCGGCAGCAGTCTTGCCTGCGGAAGTACTGGTAGAAGTTGTCTTGGCAGCGTTCGTCTTGGCGGCGGTCGTCTTGGCAGAAGTCGTCTTGGCAGCAGTGCTCTGAGCGGCGGTCGACTTCGACGCGCTGCTCTTCGCCGCAGGGCTCTTTGCCGCGGTGCTCTTCGCCGCGGAGGCACGCGGCGTTCGCGGCTTTGCCGGTGCCTTTTTCGGCGCCACGGGCGTGCCCGAGGCGGAGGTTCCAGCGGAGGAAGCGGAGGAGTCGGCACCGCCAGAGGCCGCAGAGTCAGCGGTTCCAGAGGCCGCGGCGTCAACGGCAGGCTTGCGCCCGGCGGAGGGCGTCACCGATTCGCTCGCGCCCGCACTCGGTGTGGTCGAGCTCTCCGCGTCTCGGGCGGAGTTCGACTCCGGCTGTGACCCTGCTTCTGTGGTTCCCACAGTTGATGCCCCCATCATTTTTACGTCTTCGTTTTCGGAGTTTGGAGTGTGTCCGAGACACGTCCGCGGCTCGGATTCGCGCGGTTTTCTGCTGCTTTCCCAAACTACCAACCGATATATGAGTTCCTCGTTAAGCCCGGCCGCGTGGCAAAACTCTAACCTGAGAAAATTCCGAGCGTCGTGTTACGAAACGACAACGACCCTCCGCCCTGTGCCCCGAACTGGGCAATTGGCAGCTAACGTAGATCAGGTGCATGACGGAGTGCGCGTACAACATCTGTCCGGTGAACAACTGGCAAACCCGCCCACTCCGGATGCAACACCGCTCTGATAGGGAGTTACATTGACGACACAGGTAGTAATCCTCGCCGCGGGCATGGGCACGCGTCTCGGGCGCTCGCTCCCCAAATCGCTGACCGAACTGAACGACGGCCGCACCATCATGCAGCAGCAGTTCGACAACATCCACCACGCCTTCGGCAAGAAGGTCAAGATCACCGTGGTGGTGGGCTACAAGCTGGAGCACATCATCGAGGCGTTCCCGGACGCCGACTTCGTATTCAACGAGCAGTACGACCAGACCAACACCTCCAAGTCGCTGATGCGCGCCCTGGCAGCCTCCTCCAACGGTGGCGTGCTGTGGATGAACGGTGACGTGGTCTTTGACCCCGAGGTTCTGGTTCGCGCGGCCAAGGTTGTCGCCACCGACTCCTCCTTTGTCACCGTCAACACCGACAAGGTCTCCGATGAGGAGGTCAAGTACACGGTGGGTGCCGAGGGCTACATCAAGGAACTTTCCAAGACCGTCAAGGGCGGTCTCGGCGAGGCCGTGGGCATCAACTACGTCTCCTCGAGCGATAAGGCGGCGCTGCTGCGTCAGCTCGGCCGCGTGGACGACCAGGACTACTTCGAGCGCGGCATCGAGCTCGCCATCGAGCAGGACGGCATGCTGGTTGAGCCGATGAACATCTCCGACTTCTACGCGGTAGAGGTCGACTTCGCCGAGGATCTCGAGCGCGCGAACCTCTTCGTCTAAATCGATTTCGGGCCGCCGCTCCCCGGCTTCCCACGCTTTGAACACCCCGTGTCTTCGGCCCGCCTGCGGGTCGGCGTCACGGGGTGTTGTGTTTTTGCCGGTAGATTGAGGCTGTGATGAGTACGACCACCCCACCCCGGCCGCGCCGTTCCCGCGCCGAGCGCTATCGCAGCGCGCTCTGGCTGCTCACCAAACGGGACCTGCGGGTGCGCTATTCCACCAGTGCCCTGGGGTATTTCTGGTCGATTCTGGATCCGCTGGTCATGGCCGGCATCTACTGGTTCGTCTTTGTGGTGGTGTTTAAGCGTGACGGCACCATCGGCGAGGACCCGTATATCGTCTTCCTGATCGCCGGCCTGCTGCCCTGGATGTGGTTCACTGGAACCATCTCCGACAGCACTCGGGCGTTCCTGCGGGAGGCCAAGCTGGTGCGCTCCACGTCCATTCCGCGCACCATCTGGGTTGCCCGTCTGGTGCTCTCCAAGGGCCTGGAATTCCTGGCATCGATCCCCGTGCTCATCATCTTCGCGGTGATTTTTGGGGCGCACGCCAACTGGTCGCTGGTGTGGACGTATCCGCTGGCGATCATCCTGCAGGCAACCCTGGTACTGGGCATCGGCCTGATCGTGGCCCCGCTGGTTGTGTTCTTCCGTGATCTGGAGCGCGCGGTGAAGCTCATCCTGCGCTTCATGTTCTACGCCTCCCCGATCGTCTACTCGACCCTGGACATGCCCAAGGACATCCAGTCCTGGGCCGCGCTGAACCCGCTCAGCGGCATCTTCTCGCTGTACCGTTCGGGCCTGTACCCCGAGCAGCTGGTCGCGTTCCCGGTGATCATGTCCGTCATCATCTCGGTGGTGGTTCTGGGCATCGGCCTGCTCGTCTTCCGCCGCTGTGAGCGCGCGGTTCTCAAGGAGATCTAATGACCGAACCGATCATCTCGGTGACCGACCTGGGCATCCAGTTCCGCCGCAATAAGGCCCGTCGCCGCAGCTTCAAGGACCTGTTTGCCGGGCGCAAGCGCCGGGCCCGCCCGAACCAGTTCTGGGCGTTTCGCAACCTCACCTTCGACGTGGCGCCGGGCGAGGCCATCGGCGTCGTGGGACGCAACGGCCAGGGCAAGTCCACGCTGCTGAAGCTGGTGGCCGGGGTCATCCTGCCCGATGAGGGACGCGTGCGAGTCGGGGCCGGAGTCGCACCGCTGATCGAGATCACCGGCGGCTTTGTTAGCGACCTGTCGGTGCGCGATAACGTATATCTGACCGCCGGTCTGCACGGCATGTCCAAGGCCGAGGTGGCCGCACGGTTCGACGAGATCATCGACTTTGCCGAGATCCAGGACTTCGTGGACACCCCGTATAAGCACCTCTCCAGCGGGATGAAGGTGCGCATCGCGTTCTCGGTGATCGCGCAGCTGGATGAACCGGTGATCCTGGTGGATGAGGTGCTGGCTGTGGGCGATAAGTCCTTCCGCGAGAAGTGCTACCGCCGCATCGACGAGCTTCTTTCGGCCGGGAGAACGCTGTTCTTTGTCTCGCATAACGAGCGCGACCTTCGGCGTTTTTGCAGCCGCGGCCTGTATCTTGACAAGGGAAAACTGGTCCTGGATGGGCCCATTGGCGAGGTTCTTGATCGCTATAACGAGGATTATAATAATCCCACGTCCTAATCCGGGCGGACCCGTCCGGACAGGGGGAAGGGGCACGCATGGCTAAGAAACCACCGGTGTACGTGGTAACGGGGGTTCCCGAGCCCGAACGCTCCCCCGCCGATCCCGCCAGCATCGACGCGATCCTGCTCCCCGGCACCACCACGTCGGCGGCCCGGGGCGGTTCGCCTCGGCCAGCCAAGGCAGGCCCCGTCGGCTCGGCCACCGATCCGGCCTGGGTCCGCGGGATCGACCGTCTGCTCTCGGTTCAGCGGCCGCTGGTCCTCGCGCATATTCGCTCGATTCGCCGCCGCCATCCACATGCCACCGGTGACCAGATGGTGCGCATTCTCGAACGCCGCTATCTGACCGCCGTGACCTCCGGCGGTGCCGCGGTCGGGGCCACCGCGATGGTTCCGGCGATCGGCACGGGCATCACCATCGCCCTCTCCGGCGTGGAAACCGCCGGGTTCCTGGAGGCTACCGCCCTGTTTGCCCAGTCGGTGGCCGAGGTTCACGGGATCGCCGTGAACGATCCGCTGCGGGCGCGCGCCCTGGTGATGACCCTGATGCTGGGCAACGCCGGCAGCGACCTGGTGAAAAACTTCACCGGCGACGTGCTCGGCCAGGGCAACAGCCGCCGCGCACACTGGGGTCGCACGATCGCGTCCTCGATGCCGCAGATGGTCATGGGTCCCTTTGCCGACCAGGTGAAGTCGCGCTTCATGAAGCACTTTGTGGCGACCCAGGGCACCACCCTGGTGGGCAAGGCCGTCCCCTTCGGCATCGGCGCGGCCATCGGCGGGGTGGGAAACCACGTGGCCGGCCGCGGGGTGGTCACCAGCGCGCGCACGGCCTTCGGGCCTGCCCCGGTGCGCCTTCCGCTCGAACTTGAACCGCTGGAACGCGCCGAGCCGCTGGTGGGACGGGTCCGCTCGGGCATTCGTGGCCTCGGGGAAAAGATCCCGCGGGCACTTCCCGGACGCCGTCGCCCCGGAACACCCGAGGCACCGGGGAAGAACCGCACACCGCGTCCCGAGGATCCCCAGAATCTCGCCTAGGCATTCTCCCGGGCGGCGTATTCGTCCCACCGCCGCGTGGAGGCGCGCCTAGGCGTTCCTGCCCTCCTGCGCGGCGAAATCTTCCCACCGCTCCATCAGGGTGTCCACGGCCGCGTGGAAGCGTGCGGTAGCCTCCCCCGGGGTGGTGTTGCCGAAGTAGTGGCGGGACCAGCGTCGCAGGCGCGCGGTGGCCTCGGCATCATCCCGCACGCGCTCAACCTCGGTGACGATGTGGGCGGCGCCCTCGACGGTCAGCCACTCGCACTCCTGCAGGTAGCCTCCGGCGTCGATCTCGGCGGCGGGATTGACCGGCCGGGTCACCAGCACGGGCTTCCCCACGGCCAGACGGTCATAGATCATCGCCGAGATATCGACAATGGCCACATCCGAGGCCGCAAGCTGCCAGCCGAGCTCGATGCCCTGGTCATAGACGTGCTGAGCCCGCGGATCGGCGTGGTTGGCGTGTTGAATCATCGAGATGATCTCGCGGTTGGCCTGCGCATAGCCGTGATCGCTCACACCCGAGCGCGGATGCGGACGGTAGATCACCCGGTGCTGACCCGAGGCCAGGAGACTCTTGACCAGGCTCACGCCGTGGGTCGCGATGGATCCATAGGCCGCCGAGGCCCGGTCCCCCTCCCAGGTGGGGGCGTAGAGCACCACGGTGCGCTCATCGGGGACGAACGGCAACCGCCCGGCGAAGTGATCGGCCTGGGGACGCCCAATCGCGAACGTGCGCCGATCCAGATCGTAGTCCCAGAGTGCCTGGGTGAGCCGCTCGCGGGCGGCCTCCCCGGCGATGAAGGCGTAATCGTAGGCCTTGAACTGGTTGGTGGTCATGTACATCTTGTCGCTCTCACCGTGATTGATAAACACGTGCCAGCGACGTCCGTAACGGAACATCTGGAAGTTCTTGGCGTTCTGATTGACGTAGAACACGATGCGGATGTCCTGCTCCTCGAGGGTGTCCTCAAGTTCGCGAACGGTGCGCACATAGGCCACGTCCAGCGGGGATTCCTCCAGCAGCTGCGCGGCCGCGGTCGCGGTGCGGGTCAGCACCACCACGGGCCATTTTTCGGCCAGGCCCGCGAGCGGCTGATACCACTGGCGCATCTGGTACATGTTGACCTTGCCATCGGCAAAGTACACGGCGATTTTGAAGTGACCGGGGGTCAACGGTGTCAGGGCCGCCAGCCGATGGGCAAGATCGGTCCGCGCGCGGCGATTCGCAATCGCCTCGCCGAGGAGAGTGAGAGCCTTACGGCCGTCGGAGATGACACCCATGTACGTTTCGTATCCAGTCGTTTACGTTGTGTTCGTTGCAGATTAGTAGATCGGTGGACGCCCGGCCCGGGTCATCCGCCAGATGGTGCGCCAGCGCAGACGCGTGCGTCCACCCGGTGCGGTGCGGATGCCCTCGCGCCAGCCACCAAACCAGGGTTTGAGGGCCTCGGGCTTGCGCCACCAGCGGGCGATCGTCGCGAGGGTCCAGACCCCCACGTAGGCAATCCCCAGCGGGAAGGGCAGGTTACGCCGGGCGATCCAGACGCGGTTTCGCGCCGTCAATCGATAATACTGGCTGTGCCGGGTCTGCTGCACGACGGGGTGGAATGCCCGCAGGTCTCCGGCGTACCAGGCCCGCAAGTCCTGGTCCCAGACCCGCCAGGCCAGTTCGATCCCCTCGTGCGCATAGAAGAAGGGTTCCGCCCAGCCGCCGGTGCGGTCAAACACCGCACGGGGCATCAGGATCGAGGCCTCCATGCAGGAAAACGCGGGGCCGGATTCGCTCGGGTCGGGGCTGCCGGCGCGGGGGATCCAGTGGCGCAGGGTTTCCCCGGACTCGGGATCCATCATCCGCGGCTGCACCAGACCGATGCTGGGGTCGGCCCGGATCAGCCCGATCGCCCGGGCCAGATAATCGGTATCGGGCAGCCAGGCATCGTCATCGAGGAAGTAAATATACTCCCCCGCCACCTGCGCGGCCCCGCGGTTACGCCCGGCGGGAATGCCCTCGTTGGTGGCCAGGGCGTGGGCGCGAACGCCCGCGGGGAGGCCCACCGGCTGGTAGCCGTTACCCACCACCACCATGTCGAGGCGAACGCCAGTCTGGGCAAGCACGCTGTCGATCGCGCGGCGCAGCTCCTCGGGTCGACGCCCCTGGGTGAGGATCGCGACGCCCACGCTCGGCAGGCCCGCGCCGGGCACTGCGGCGCTAGGCACGCAGCCGCTTCGAGGTCATGATGGCCACAAAGTGCCCAAACAGGGTGATGATGCCAAAGACCAGCAGGAACACCAGGGTGCCACGCATCGCCAGCTCGCCACCGATGAACAGTCCCACCACGGCTCCCACAAAGATCACCATGGTGAGTTCCACCGAGTGGAACAGGCGGTGGAAGGGCAGGAAGCGGGCGATCCGACGGGCCGCCTGCAGCAGACCCGGCTGCGGTGCCGACTCGCTCACGCTATAGGTGAGCTTGGGGGCCCCATAGGCGGCACGGGCGTTGCGCACCATATCGTTGAGGGCCTTGTTCAGGATGATCACGATCGCCAGGCCCATGCCCAGGGTCGTCCAGAGGTAGTCCTCGGGCGCCTCAAACGGGTAACCGGCGGCGCGAATGGCCAGCGCGATGGGGATCAGCGTCTCGGTGGAGTAGTGCCCCACCGAGTCGAGGAACGTGCCCGCCGGGGACGAGGTCTTGCGCCAGCGCGCCACCTCACCATCCGAGCAGTCCACAAGCATCTGCAGCTGACCAAAGATCAGACCGAGAACCGCGCCCCAGATCCCGGGGATCAGCAGGACCCCGGCCACACACCATCCGGTGAGGATCATGATGCCGGTCACACCGTTGGCGCTGATCCGGGTGCGCAGCAGCGCCATGGTCAGGTACGGGGACAGGTCACGCAGGTACAGCGAGGCCACCCAGTGCTCGGCGTTGCGGCGGGATCGAACCTCCGGCGGCTGGGCCACGGCGCGCAGCTCGGCCAGCGAGCCGGGTCGGGTGTAGCGAGGCTGGGAGTCGGTCATCGGCGGTTCTTACCTTCGTTTTTCAGCGCCGAGGTGGACCCGGCAAGGGAGAGATATCCCAGGATAAACCCGATGCCCCAGCAGAAGTGAATACACGGGATGACGATCAGGAACCAGGCCATCGCCCGCGGGGAATCCTTCGACCCGACGGTGAGGGTGGCCAGTAGGACCAGCAGCACGTAGCCGGCCGGGATGATCCATCCCCACACCAGCGGGTTCGGGGTACCCAGCGCGGCCTCCACGGTCCCGATGATGCCCAAAATAATACCCACGGTGACGGCCAGAACCATCAGCGGCGGCGCAAAGTAGCGGATGATCCCCCGGCTGGGGAAGGTGCGGCTGAGCTCCCCGCGCCACAGGCCGGTGGAGAAGAACTGGCGAATCAGGCGGTTCAGACTCGGCCGCGGCCGGTACACCACGCGCATTTCGGGGGTGAACCAGACGGTTTCCCCACCCTTGGCCAGGCGGTGGTTGAGCTCCCAGTCCTGGCCGCGCTTGATGCGCTCATCAAACAGGCCCGCGGCCTCCAGCGCATCCCGGCGGAACACGCCGAGGTACACAGTTTCGGCCGGTCCCTGGGTGCCACCCACGTGGTGGGGGCTGCCGCCGAGACCCACCCGGCTGCCATAGGCGCGGGCCACCGCCTGCTCGAACGGGGTGGTGCCCCGGGCGTCCATGATGCCGCCCACGTTGGCGGCGCCGGTGCGCAGGATCGTCTCGACCGCGACGGAGGTGTAGTTGGGAGGCAACACCGAGTGGGCGTCCACCCGCACCACGATGGGCAGGGTGGTGGCGCGAATGGCGATGTTGAGTCCGGCCGGGGTCGAGCCCACCGGGTTGTCGATCACCCGAATCCGGGGATCCTCGGCCGAGAGCTCGGCCACGAGTTCATTGGTGCCATCGATACTGGGCCCCACGGCGATCGCCACTTCAAAGGGGCCGGTGTAGTCCTGAGCCAGCAGTGAGTCAACGGCCGCACGTACGTGGGTGACATCGTTGAGCACCGGCATAACGTATGAGACGCCGGGTAACGTGGTCTGGGAAGGGGCAGAAGAATGCTCCGACATGGTCTCCGCTCGCGGTATTGTCCGAACTAGAGCGTATCAGTCTCTTTCGGGATCATGCTGCGGGAACGCCGCAGGCGGGTGTTCGAGCCTCGGATACACGGCGGCGCCCGCCGTGTTGTTCAACACGACGGGCGCGCGGTGGCTCTGGAAGGAAGCCGGTAAATCGGGCCTACTTCACCGAGAGGGTGGCCAGGGTCACGTTGGCGGTGCCCTGGTTGGTGCCCCGCACGTAGGTGATCTCCACCTTGGTATCCGGGGCGTAGGAGCGAACCTGGGCGGTCAGATCGTTGGCGCTGGAGACGGGCTTGCCGTTCACCGCGGTCACGATGTCACCGGCACGCAGTCCGCCGGCCTCGGCGGGTCCACCCGCGGTGACCTCCTTGATCAGGGCACCGGCGGTGGTGGCGTCGGCCACGGTCGAGGCATCCTGAACGGAGGCACCCAGCAGACCGTGGGTTGCGGTTCCGGTCTTGATGATCTCGTCGGTGATCCGCTTGACGGTGTTCGAGGGGATCGCGAAGCCCAGGCCGGCGCTGGCACCCTGGGTGCTGTTGTCGCTCTTACCCGGGTCGACGATGGCCACGTTGATTCCGATCAGCGAGCCACTGGAATCCACCAGCGGTCCACCGGAGTTACCCGGGTTGATCGGGGCGTCGGTCTGGATCACGCCGATCGGCACCTGAGCCTTCTGCTGGCTCGGCTGCTGACCCTGCTGGTTCTGGCCGCGCAGGTCGAAGCCCCAGTTGTGGCCATCGGAGTTACCCGAGTCGCCGTTCTGGTCGTTTCCACCGGCGCTTGAATCGTTCTTCGGCACCGCGGTGGACGGCAGGCTCAGCGAGCGGTTGAGCGCGCTGACGATACCGTTGGTGACCGAGTTGGGCAGATCCAGCGGGGCACCCACGGCGACCGCTGCCTGGCCGACGTTGAGCTTGTCGGAGTCGGCGAAGTTGATCGGGGTGAAGTCGTTCACACCGTCCACCTTGATCACGGCGAGGTCGTTCAGCGGGTCGCTTCCCACCACCTTGGCGTCATAGCGACGACCGTTGCTGTCCTGCACCTTGATCGCCACGTCGGTGGTGGCACCGTCCAGGGTGACCACGTGGTTGTTGGTGACGATGTACCCGTCCTTGGTGAGCGCGGCACCGGAACCGGTCGCGCTGCCACCCTGCGACTGCACCGAGATGGTGAAGGTGCTGGCGAGTGCGCGGTGGGCGGCGGCGGCAATCTGGTCCACCTTGGTCTCATCGTTGACAGACACGGTGCCCGCCCCGACGTTTCCGGTCGAGGAGATGTGGGACTGGTTCGGGGAGATCAGCGCATAGGTGGCCGCGCCGATTCCTCCGCCGAGCAGCGCTCCGACGGCGAAGCCCGCCACCACCAGAACGGGGGCGCGACGCTTCCTGGGGCCGGGGGCGGCGAAGGCGTTCCCCGAGTTCGGAGGTGTGCCCCCAAAGCCGGAACCACCGGCGGCGTGCGCACCGGGATGCTGGGCGTCCGAACCGGGGTAGGCCGGGGCGGACCCGGGGTACGCGGGGGCCGCGCCATAGGAACCCGGAGCGGAGGCCTGTGCGGCCGGAGCAATCGGGGTCGTGGCCGCGGTCTGGGCGGCAGCGTGGCCGGCCGGAGCGATCGGGGTGGTGGCCGCGGTTGCCTGAGCCGAGTGCGCGGACGAAGACGGGGCCGAGTGCGCGGACGGGGCCTGAGCAGAGTACGCGGGCTGAGTCGGGGCGGTGGACGGGGCCTGAGCCGAGTGGGTCGGCTGAGTCGGGGCGGTGGACGGGGCCGGAGCCGAGTGGGTGGGCTGCACGGGCTGAGTCGGTGCCGTGTGCTGGGCCTGACCGGCGGACTGCGCCGGAGCGGCCGGCTGCGCGGCGTGGGACGGCGCGGTGGGCTGCTGGGCGGTGGGCTGCTGACCCGTCTGCTGAGCCGCACTGTAGGCGTTGGTCGGCTGCTGTGCCGACGGGTAGCCGGGGGTGGCGGACTGCGGGGCGGTCGGAGCCGGACCGGCCGCGGTGTATCCACCGTGGGTGGGCAGCGGCGGTGCCGGACGCGGCTCGGCGGCCTGGTGGGCGGCCGGGGTGGCAGCGGGGGCCGGAACCGACGGCTGCACCGCGGTCTCGGTCTGGTCTGCCGATACCTCGGGCAGTACCCGGGTCTCGGCCTGGGTGTCGGTGGACTCCTGGGTGTTGGCGGTGTCGTGAGAATTGGCGGACGTCTCGCCGGTGCCGTCGGCCCCGGTAGTCGGATCGACCTCGTGAGGGTTGTGAGTCATGATTGCTCCTTCCAAGCACAGCCAGCTTGTCGTGCGAACCTGAACGTTTCTTAAGCACCAGCTGTGGAGTATCCAGCGCCCCGTTTTGCCCCGGATTTCCGGGGTTCCGTAACGATACGACTTCTTCATCGTAGCCGCCACTAGGCTGGAGCGGGCCGGAAATGACGCCGACCCTTACACATTCTTTAGCAAAAGGACTGGGCATGAACGCTCTCGCTGGTTGGTCTCGAGCCGCACGGGGTGCGGGGCTGCTCTCCCCCGGCGGCACCCCGGCCGCCTCGATCTTCTCGGAGATGAGCGCCCTGGCCGGTGCCACCGGGGCCATTAACCTGGGGCAGGGCTTTCCCGACGAGGATGGCCCGATCGAGGTCCTGGAGGCCGCCCGGGAGGCGATTGCGTCCGGGGTCAACCAGTACCCGCCCGGACGAGGAACCGCGGACCTGCGCCTGGCCATCGCCGAGCACCGAAACCGATTCTGGGGTGACAGCCCCGATCCCGAAACCGAGATCCTGGTCACTGCCGGGGCCACCGAGGCCCTCGCGGCGACGATCCTGGGCCTGACCGAACCCGGCGACGAGGTCGTGACCTTCGAGCCCTTCTATGACGCCTATGGCGGCCTGATCGCCCTGGCCGGAGCCACCCACGTCACCGCGACCCTCCACGCCCCCACATTCACCCCCGATCCCGACGAGCTGCGCCGGGTCATCACCGACCGCACCCGACTGATCATCGTGAACACCCCGCACAACCCCACCGGCGTGATGCTGTCCACCGAGATCCTGGACCTGCTGGTGGAGCTCGCCCACCGCCACGATGCGATCATCGTGACCGATGAGGTTTATGAACACCTCACCTTTGAGCGCACCCACGTGCCCGTGGTCACGCGTCCCGGAGCCACCGAGCGCACGCTGACGATCTCCTCGGGTGGAAAGACGTTTGCGACCACCGGATGGAAGATCGGCTGGATCAGCGGTCCGGCGGATCTGATCACCCGGGTCACCACGGTGAAACAGTTCCTCTCCTACGTGAACGGAGCACCGTTCCAGCCGGCCATCGCGGTGGGCCTGCGCCTGCCCGATGCCTACTTCACCGGGGTGGCGAAAACCCTCCAGGGAAAACGGGACCGCCTGGCAGCCGGACTGTCGGCGGCCGGTTTCGGGGTGTCCCTACCCGATGCCGGATACTTCATCGTCGCCGATACGTCGCCGCTGGGTTTCGCCGACGCGACCGAGCTTGCTCGCGAGCTTCCCGCCAGGATCGGGATCGCGGCAATTCCGGTCTCGGCGTTCGTGCGGCCCGAGCACCGCGAAGACACCAGGAGCCTGCTGCGCTTTGCCTTCTGCAAGCGCGACGCGGTCCTCACCGACGCCCTCGCCCGCCTGGAATCCCTCGCGCTATAGAGGCGGCCGCGGTGTGCGTTGCTAGGCAGCTGCGCGCATGCTGGCGCTTACGGTGTCGAAGTAGCCCCAGAACACCGTGGCGTGCATCGTTAGGCAGCTGCGCGCAGGTTCGCGCTTACAGTGTCGAAGTAGTGTGGGGCGTGCACCGCGAAATCCGAGCTAAACCCTGCCGCACAGTCGGGGCAGCGGTTCACCTCAAGGTAGGTCGCGATTGTCAGCGTGGCTGAGCACGCCCCACACAGAATCGCCGGTTCACCCCAGGCCGAGCGCGGCCAACGCTCGAGCCGGTGATCGGCGTCTTCATCATGGCAGCGGAAGCACGGGTAATAGCGAGAGCAGCACGGAACGAGGATGGCGACTATGTCGCGTTCACCGGAAAAGTGAACGCAACGAGTCTCCTCGTCCAGCGTTGCTCCATATACTCGCACGTTGCCCTCCCCAAGGCATTTTTCGTTTGCTCATGTGCCACCGAGATTACCGCAATTCACCCGCATTTCCGAGGTTTTTCCCCAGATTAGGGCCGGTAATGCGGCCCCAGTTGGGGGGCATATTCGCGACGAGGAACGACGATTGGTAGCGAAATTTCGCGTAATTCCGCGGTTCTAGTCGGTTTTTACCGGTACCGGAGCCCCAGCCCGCGGAAGCACACGGTAACGCCGCAGCGAGAGCGCGGGGTTGGTTTCACGCACGGCCTCGATGTGGGCCGGATCGAGGTCACCCAGGGCGAGCCCGGTTTCGGCGCCGAGGGTGGCCACGGCGATACCCGCCGGGTCCACAATCACGCTGGCACCGATGCCACCGGGGGCGCTCTGATCGGCGGCCACCACATAGGCGGTGTTCTCGATGGCGCGCGCCGCGGTGAGCGTCATCCAGTGGTGCTCCTTATGCCGGCCGGGAACCCATTCCGAGGGCACCAGGATGACATCGGCGCCGGCGTCCACCAGAACGCGCGAGGATTCGGGGAAACGCAGGTCGTAGCAGGTCTGCAGCCCGAAGGTCAGCCCGCCGATCCGGAAGAGCTCGTCGGGGCCGGAGGTGTCCCCCGGGGCGATCCAGTCGCTTTCCCGGGTGCCAAACGCGTCATAGAGGTGACGCTTGCGGTAGCGTGCCTGAATGCGCCCGCTCGGGTCGATGGCCACGACAGTGTTGGAAACATGGTCCGTGCCGAGGGATTCAAACATCCCAAATACGATCCAGAGGCCGAGCTCGCGCGCGGTTGCCGAGACGCGTCGAACGAAGGGTCCGTCCAGGGGTTCGGCGAACTCACGAACCTCCGGGCCGAAGGGCGGGCGGAACCAGGCTGAATACTCGGGGAACACGATCAGTTCGGCACCGCGGTCGCGCGCGGCGCGGGCGAGGCGAAGCATCTCGGTGTGATTGTGGTCGGGCTGGTCATCGGGGGCGAACTGTCCGACGGCCACGCGTACGATGGCTGAGTCCTGGGTCTCGACGGTCATAAATTCCACCCTAGCCGCGGGAACGCGGCGATGGCAGACCGTGCGGCGTGGTGCACGGACGTGCAGCGCGCCAGGCCAGGAACCGCGTGGTGCGAGCCTTCTGGGAGGCTGGACCTGCTCAACCAATTCGATCCGCACCGGGACCGGAGCGTGCGGTCGGTGCCGGTGCGGATCGTTTCAGGCTAATGGTCGGCCGTGTCCCCCCAAGGTAACGGCCGACCCGAATGATCCACGTGATACGAGGTCCCCCGACCGCGTATCCCACACCACATTTCTGGGGTGCCGGCTCTTTGAACCCGAATCTCCAAACCGGGTGAATCACTAGATCCACACTATGGCGGGCGACAGTTCTTACCCGGGCCCGTGTCGCATACCGTATGCCGATATGTCGCGGCTCGACTGCCGGCATGAACGGCGCCCCGGCAGAGCTCATGGGCGAGCATCACACCGATGACGTCCCGGCGTCCCACGAAACACGCGGGAACCCCTGGTAGCGTTCCTCTACCAACGCGGTCGCGTCGGCTCTCACTACTCCTCGGGGGAATCATGACCAGCACACACTCACGCCCACGCCTGCGCCCCGGGGCACTGGTGACGTCCGCCACCGCCGGGCTACTCGTCCTATCCGGGTGCTCGGCCCTACCCGGTTTCTCCGAAAGCGAGCAGTCCTCCGAGACCCCCGCGTCCACGGCCAGCACCGCACCGGCGCAGGACTGTGCGGCGATCGTGCCGATTCTCGGCAAGCTGCCCGCGTTGCAGCTGGATGGGACTGCCGCGGACTATTTCACCGAGTATGCAAACTCCGTGACCATGGCACTGAATGCCAGCACAAATGGCGAGATTTCCGCCACGCTCACGGGAATCAACGAGCAGATCACGCGTGCCTCAGATGTCACAACCCGGCTCGCCGCGCTCGGCGACACCTCGGGACTCAACCCGGCACAGCTGATCGAGCGGGCCCAACAGGCGGCAGACCTAGCCGCGGAGGCTAAGACTGTGTTCTCCGACCTCACCACGCAGGTGGGCAAACTGACGGCACTCTGTCCGCAGGTGAAATAGCGAGTCATGTGATCCGTCGCCGCACGCGGCCAGGACATGACGCTAGCCGAGGCTCGGCATCGGCTAAGACATCACATCGGCTGAGACATCGCATCGACGAGGCAAAGCAAAAGGCCCCCGGAAACCGGGGGCCTTTTCTTGCGATCTTGTCGCGATGGTTGCGGGGGCAGGATTTGAACCTACGACCTCTGGGTTATGAGCCCAGCGAGCTACCGAGCTGCTCCACCCCGCGTTACGTATGTCAGCTTATCACGGCCCCGCACGCGAGCCAATTCGAGGCCCGGAGTCGGCGCGTCCCCCGGCCCCTTCGCCAACCGAGGTGATTGAAGCGACAGAAACAACCGAGACAACCGCAACAACCACAACGGGCACCGGAACCGGAACCGGAACCGCAGCAGACACGGCCTGCTCGGCACAACCAACGCGGCACAGCAAAAATCCCCGGATCTTCCGATCCGGGGATTTTGGTGTTACCACATGGTTGCGGGAGCAGGATTTGAACCTACGACCTCTGGGTTATGAGCCCAGCGAGCTACCGAGCTGCTCCATCCCGCGTTACGTTTATTACTCTACCCAGTAGATCCCCGAAGCGCCAATCGAGCGTTTCCCTCGGCGTGGCGCGAGCCCTCCCCCGCTCCAAAACACGAATGGCGCCATCCCGAGGGATGACGCCATTCGTGTTGGTGCCGGTTACTTCAGCGCGGCGTTGGCGCGGTCAACCGCGTCACTCAGCGCCTTGTCGGCGGTGCCATAGGCGGCCCAGTCTCCCGACTCGAGCGCCTTCTGCTTGTCCTTCATGGCCTGGGCGGCATCATTCAGGGCGGTGCGGAGGGCCTCGGCCTTGGCCGGGTCTACCGGGGCGTTGGTGCTCGGGGTTTCGGTTCCGGGATCCGGTGTTTCGGTTCCCGGGTTTTCAGTCCCACCCGGCTCGGTCGGCACGATGCCACCGTCTCCGGCGCTCGCACCCGAGTCACCACCGAAGAGCTCATCCAGCGCCTCATCCAGGGTGGACTTGAACGCGATCTTGTCACCGAAGGCCACCAGCACTCGCTGGAGCAGCGGGAACTTGGTGGTACCGCTGGACTGCACGTACACGGGCTGGACGTAGAGCAGACCGCCACCGACGGGAACCGTCAGCAGGTTACCGTTGATCACCTCGGTCTGACCCTGCTTCAGCAGGTTGATCTCCTTCGAGACTTCCTGGTTCGCGTTGAACGTGTTCTGCACCTGACCCGGTCCGGGGATCGCATCCCCCGAGGTCAACGTGAGCAATCGGAGCTTGCCGTAGTCGGCGCTCTTTTTACCCTTCTCGTTTCCGGCATTCGCATCGGCGGCCAGGTAGCCGGTCAGCACGTTACGGCTGTCCTCACCCTTGCCCGGCGGAATGAAGGACGAGTAGAGCGAGAAGCTCGGCTTGTCCTGACCCGGCATCTGCATCGTCAGGTAGTACGGCGGCTGCAGGCGCGGGTCATCCTTCTTGGACTGCGGGTCGGACGGGGTGATCCACTTGTCGGTCTCCGAGAAGAACTGTCCGGCGTTGGTGACGTGGTAGTCACCGAGGATCTTGCGCTGCACCTTGAACATGTCGCTCGGGTAGCGCACGTGGCTCAGCAGGTCACCACTCATCTCGGAGATCGGGCGGATCGTGTTGGGGTAGATCTTCTGCCAGGTCTTCAGGATCGCGTCATCGGTGTCCCAGGCGTAGAGCTTCACCGAACCGTCATACGCGTCCACGGTCGCCTTGACCGAGTTGCGCATGTAGTTGATGTCATCCAGCGCGAAGGACTGTCCACCCTCGGAGTCCTGAATCGAGTTCGACAGGCTCACGGTCTTCGAGTAGGGGAAGTCGGCCGAGGTGGTGTATCCATCCACGATCCAGACGATCCGACCGTCCACCACCGAGGGGTACGGGTCCGAATCCAGGTCGAGGTACGGGGCGGCCTTCTTCACGCGGGCCGCCGGGTCGCGGTCATAGAGGATCTGCGAGTCGTTGGTCACATCCGAGGACAGGAAGATCTGCTCGGACTGGAACTTCAGCGCGTACACCAGCTTCTTGAAGATGTTGTCGAGCTTGGGTCCACCATCACCGGTGAACGTGTAGTAGGCCTGCTGGTCACCCTCGCGGCTGGCCGGGTAGTCCAGCTCGATCGGGTCGGTTCCCTTGGGAGCGCCCACGATCGAGTAGCGCGGCGACTGCTCGCCGAAGTACACCCGCGGCTCGAAGTTGCCCAGCTCACCGGTGGAGGGGATTCCCGACTGCATGAAGACGGGCTGACCATCGGAGGAGCGCTTGTTACCGTAGGCGGCAACCAGGCCGTAGCCATGGGTGTAGACCAGCGAGGAGTTCACCCAGTTGGCGTCCAGGCCTGCCTGGTTGAGCTCACGCACGGCGACCACGGCGTCCTGGCTGCGGCCATCGATCTCATAGCGGTCCACATCCAGCACCTTGGGAAAGCTGTAGTACTGCTTGAACTGCTCGAGCTGCTGGAACGACTTGGTCACCACGGCCGGGTCGATGATCCGGATGTTAGCGGTGGTCTCGGCGTCCTGACGCAGCGCGCCCGGCTCGGCGTCGGTGGTCGCGGCATACGGAATCTCCTGGACATCGCTCAGCCCATAGGCCGCCCGAGTCAGGTCGATATTCTTCTGCAGATAGGGGGTTTCCAGGGCCTTCTCGTTCGGCTGAACCTGGAAGCGCTGCACCAGCGCCGGATAGGCGAGGCCCAGAACCAGCGCGGACACCAGCAGCAGCGCGGTACCCACCACGGGCAGACGCCAGCGGCCGACAAATGCGGTCACGAAGAACAGGATGGCCACCAGGGCGGCGATCCCGGCGAGGATCATCTTGCCGGGGATCGTGGCGTTGGCATCGGCGTAGTTCACACCGGTGAACCGGCTGGACACGGTGGTCAGGGTCGCATACTGGTCAAGCCAGATCGAGACCGCCTGCAGCAGCAGGTAGACGCCGGCGAGAACGGCGATCTGTACGCGGGCGTGCTTGGAGATGCGCAGCTCGCGACCGCTCAGGTGAATCGAACCGTAGAGGTAGGACACCACGGCGGTGAGGATCAGGCTGAGCAGGATCACGGCGGAGGCGAAGGCCACCACGCCGCGGAAGAAGGGGAGGTCGAACATGTAGAACGACGCGTCCAGACCAAACTGCGGGTCGGTGGTTCCGGTGGGGGTCGAGTTGAACCACAGCAGAACCTCCTTCCAGCGTCCGGCCACCGAAAGACCCGCGAAGAGGCCCAGCACTACCGGAATGCCGTAGGTCGCCAGGCGACGCAGCGGCTCGATCAGTTCCTGGTAGCGATCCAGCTGGCTGGAGAGCTTGGCGTAGACCGGCCGCAGGCGGTAGGCCAGCTGAATGCTGAGCCACACCGGCACCGCCATGCCGATAAATCCGATCAGGAACATGACGCTGGTCCCGATCCACTGGGTGGCAAGCACCTCGGTGAATCCCAGCTGGTCATACCAGAGGAAGTCCGTGTAGAAGCCGGAGAACGCGAAGAATGCGACGACGAGCACGCCGACGATAATCACGGTCAGGGCTAGGGGAGACCTCTTTTTTCTGGGGGCTGAAGTTGATGCAGTATTTGATGCTGACGTCACAGTAGGCCTTCGTTGGTATTCGGGGTCGTTACCCCAGTCTACGCGGGAAACGCCGGGCGTGGCCCGCCCGGCGGCGCAATTTCATGTCGCATTCGGCACTCCCCTAGGAGGCGACTGTACCCACTTCGGGGGTGGCCGGTGTAACCGGTGCGGCGCCGGTTGTTCCCAGAATGTTCAGGCTGGTGATCCAGAGACGATCCAGTTGTGCGGGATCATTGAACACCTTGGCAAACAGCACCAACCCCTCCAGCTGAGCGACCAGCGCACGGGCGGTGTCCCGCGCCGGCACCAGCGAGGGTGCGAGATCTCCGGTCTCGACGGCCTGGGTGAGTGCGGCCTCGATCAGATCCAGCTGCTCCTCAAAGATGACCTGCAGCCGGTCTCGAATGATCTCATCCTGCCCGCGCATTTCCAGCGCCAGGTTCCCGAAGAGGCATCCGGTGATCGCCCCGGTGTCGCGCAGGGAGTCGGTTTGGACTTCAGCGGTCAGCGTAAACAGATTCTGCAGACGCTCGCGAATGCCCGCCGGTGCACTCAGGATCTGCGCCCACTGCGCGCCCTGCACCTCCCAGTGCGCATCAACCACCGCCAGCGCGAGCGCCTGCTTGGACTCGAAGTAGTAGTAGAAGCTGCCCTTCTGGACCCCCGCTTCCGCACAGATTTCGGCGACTCCGATCGCGTTATAGGGCCGCTGCCCGAGAAGGCGGGCGGCCGCCGCGAGGAGTCGTTCGCGGCCATCCGAGGTTCGTCCCATATTGCTATTTTACGACCGGTCATCTATTAATGGAAATGTCATTAGTTGACCGACCGTCTATAGGAGACCTCATCATGAATAATCAGCAGCGCGTAGTCATCATCTCGGGCGCATCCCAGGGCATCGGTGCCGGCCTGGTTGCCGCCTACCGCGAGCGTGGATACGGGGTCATCGCGACCTCGCGTTCGATCGAACAGGGCACCGACCCGGATGTCGTGGCCGTATCCGGAGACATCGGGGACCCCGCGACCGCCGAGCGCGCGGTCCGGGCAGCCATCGAACGCTTCGGCCGCATCGACACCGTCATCAACAACGCCGGACTCTTCGACTCCCGGCCCCTGACCGATTTCACCGCCGAGGACTACGAGGCCACCATCCGCACCAATATCGGCGGCTTCTTCCACCTGACCCAGGCGGCGATGCCCGCGCTGATCGAGTCCGGGACCGGACACGTGGTGAGCGTGACAACCACGCTGGTCGAGCACGCCGACGCTCGGGTTCCCGCGGCCCTGGCCGCACTCACCAAGGGCGGGATCACCGCGGCCACTCGCGGCCTGGCGATCGAATACGCCGACCGCGGCGTGCGCGTTAACGCGGTCTCCCCCGGCATCATCCGCACCCCGATGCACCCCGATGAATATCACGCCACCTATGCGAGCATGCACCCGCTGGGACGCATGGGTGACATTCAGGACATCGTGCGCGGCGTGCTCTACCTCGAGGATGCGGGATTCGTGACCGGCGAAATCCTGCACGTCGACGGCGGCCAGAGCGCCGGCCACTAGTGACCTCGAACGAGTCGAATATGAGCGCAACGGAATCCGAGGCCCGGGACATCCTCACCACGGTGCTGAGCCGTTGGGGCACCGCGGTGGCGACCGGTGATACCGCCCGCGTCGCCGACCTCTATACGGAGGCCCCGGTCTTTCAGGGACTGCGGCCCGGCCCCGAGCGGGATCGTGCGGGCGTCGCCGACTACTACGCCCACCAGCCCATCGGGTTGACCCCGACGATCACCCCGATCGAGGTGCGGGCGCTGGGTGAGAACGAGATTCTCGCCTTCCTCGCCGTGGACTTCGCAGCCCCGGGGCGGCCGGTGGTGGCCACGCACCTCACGGTCCTGCTCACCCGGATCGAAGACGAGTGGCTGATCGAGCACTACCACGTCTCGGTGCGGCCGACGCTGCCGAGCTAACGGAAGCGGTCGCGCTCGGGGCGGGGCCCACGCCCCGAGCGCGATACCGGGTGACTACTCCGGCTCGATCCCCCGCCGGTGACGCCAGCGACCGGGCGAGACTCCATAGGTCCGCCGAAACGCGGTGGAGAACGCATACTCGTTGGCATACCCCACCCCGGCGGCAATCGTGGCGAGCGACGCCTCGCCGCGGGTGAGCGCATCGGCCGCTCGTCGCATCCGCAGCACCGTCAGGTAACGTCCGGGCGGCTCCCCCACCACCGTTCGGAACCGCGCGGCAAAGGCGGCGCGGGACAGACCCACGATCCCGGCCAGCGCATCCACCGAGTGGGCGGCGCCGGGATCCCGATGAATCGCGCGCAGGGCCGGGGCGAGCAGCGGATCGGCCAGGCCGCGGTACCACCCGGGGCCGTCGCTGTCCGGCCGGCTCCACCAGATGCGCAGCGAGTAGACGAGGATCAGATCAAGAATCCGATCCAGGATGGACTGACGGCCGTCCTCCCCCGAATCGGCCTCGACGGCCATCACCTCCACCAGCGCACGATGGGCGGGCTCCAGCTCCCCCGACCGCAGCACCACGACCCGGGGCAGCGTGGCCAGGAAGGCCTCGCTCAACCCGCCCTCCATCCGGTATGCCCCGCAGAGTATGCGCGCATCGGGGATCACGGACTCGTCCGATCCCCGCATCCGCGCCTCGCCGATGGGCTCCACCGAGGCCCCGGGGGCACTCACCAGCGCGTAGGGCGTGCCGGCGGTGACCAGCACCACGTCCCCCGCGGCCAGATCCAGCGCCGGAATTCCCGGGATCTCGATCAGGCCCGTGCCCCGCAACAGGACGTGCGCCGTCAGCGCGCGACCGCCCGAAAAGCCCAGGCCCCAGGGGGCGCGGCGATCCAGAATCGAAAACACCGCACCGCGAGCCCGCGCCTGACTCAGCTCCTCCGAGAGAACATCCACGTCCCCATCGTAGACGCAGACGAATGTTTTTGAGCCAAACAGGCATTGTTTGGAGCTTTGGGTGTTTCTAGTCTGGGCCCATGACAGCATTTTTGATTCTCGGCGGCACCGGTAAGGTGGGCCGCCGACTCGCCACCCACCTCGAATCCGCGGGCATGCGCGTCCGCGCCGTCGGCCGCCAGACCGCCATCCCCTTTGACTGGGAAGATCCCACAACCTGGGGCGCCGCGCTTGAGGACATCACCGGCGTATTCATCGTGGGTCCCGGTTCGGCCCGGGACTGGTCCCCGGCGCTCACCGCGTTCCTCGACCGGGCCCTCGATGCCGGGGTCACCCACGCGGTGCTGCTCTCGGCTCGCGGGGTGGAGTTTCTGCCCGACGGCAACGTGGCCCGTGCCGAGGCCGCGATCGCCCGGTCACCGATCCCGCAGACCATTCTGCGGCCCACCCACTTCGCGCAGAACTTCACCGAGGCCATGTTTGTGCCCCGCGACGGCCGGGTGCGGGCACCGCTGGGCGAGGGGTTGGAGCCCTTTATCGACGTGCGCGACATCGTCGAGGTTGCGGCTACCGTGCTGGTCGAGTCCGCATCCGCCGCGGGCACCATCCATACCGGGGTCATCGAACTCTCGGGCCCGGGGGCGTTCTCGATGACCCGGGCGCTGGAGATGATCGCCGCGGCCACCGGCATTCCCGCGCGCTTTGACAACGAGGATGAGGACACCCACCGCGAATCGATGCGCGCCGCGGGGGTCCCAGAGGAGTACATTCGCTGGCGGCTCGCGATGCTTCGCGGCATCCGCGACGGCGAGGATGCCCACCTCAGCACCGGGGTCCTCGCGGTCCTGGGACGCGAGGCCACGTCCTTCGCCGACTGGATCGAGCGGGAGGTGCGCACGCGCTGATTGTGGCAACATCCCGCCACACAACGATGCCGACCGGGGTCATCCCGGTCGGCATCGCGGCACCCGTTATTTGCAGGTGGGCAGGGCGTCGAGGTCGCCCTTATTCTTGATCGTGTCCAGGACCTTCAGCGAGTCGGTCAGCTTCTCCGTGGAGAACACCCGCAGCCCGTCGGGGACGTGACCCGCCACCTCGTTACAGTTCGAGGCGGGGGCCAGGAAGTAGGTGGCCCCGGCGTTCTTGGCACCGTACAGCTTCTGCCGGATACCGCCGATCGGGCCCACGTTTCCGGCTGCATCGATGGTTCCGGTACCGGCGACGTGGGCGCCACCGGTCAGGTCATCGCCGGAGAGCTTGTCGATGATCCCCAGGGCAAACATCATGCCGGCGCTGGGTCCACCGATATCGGCCAGGTTGATCTTGACCTCAAACGGGAAGTCGAACACCTCGCCCGTTCCCACGCCGATCACAGCGCGCTTGGATCCGTCGCTCGCGGTGGCCAGGGTCGGCGTCATGTCGATCTTCAGCGGGGCACCATCGCGGGTGACCTCCATCGTCAGGGCCTTCTTGGTCCCGTTCTCCTTGACCAGCTTCTGCACGCCCTCGAGGTCTTCCACCGGAGTTCCGTTGACCGAAATCACCTCGTCGCCCACCCGCAGTTTGCCGTCGGCGGGGGCGCCACCCTGAATCATCGTGACCCGCAGGTGCGAGGGCACCGCGTATCCCTGGTGCTTCAGCGCCGCGGCGATGGCATCCTGCTGCGAACTCACCATCAGCTGCTGATTCTGTTCGTTGCGCTGATCCGTGGTGACGCCCGCCGGGTAAATCTCGTCGATGGGGACCACCGTGCGCTCCCGGTCAAACCAGGAGCCGATCACGCTGAGCCAGGTGGCCGGACGCTCACGGTCGCCGAGCAGCTGAACCGTCAGCAGGTCGAGGTTACCGGTGGTTTTATGGGTCTGCTCGCCGTTGATCTCGATAATCGGGACCTCTTTGTCCTTGATTGTCGTGGTCCCCAGGGTGTTTTCCACCGGGCCGGGCTGCTGCACCAGGTAGGTACTCGGGGCGAAGGCCAGGATCAGCAGGAGGCCCATCGCCACCAGCAGAAACACCCAACCGGTGCGGCGACGACGCGCACGCGGGTCGGGCTGCTGTGCGGCAAGGGTCTGTTCAAATAGCGACACGGGGGCCTTTCTTCAAGACAAAGCCGCACCACAGGATCCGTGATGGGCCGTAGATATCCAGACTAGGGCCTGGAAACCTCAAGTTCACTGAGATCCACTCACTCCACACCGGCGACGCCGCACAGTGCGAACCCCGATCCGTGCTGGGTGGTGAGTTCATCGTCCTCATCACGCACCGTGCAGGAGACCTCTCCCTCGGAGCGATCGCTGATCACCCGAATCTCCGCATAGTCGCCCACCGCTATGTCCAGGCGGATGGGTTCCAGCGCGGTCAGGGTGTCCGAGTATTCCGAACCATCGGGGCGCAGCACGGTATAGCGGGCTGGTTCGGGGGAGGTTGCCTGCAGCTCGATGCTCACGGTGCGAGCCCCCTCGGCGGGACTCACATCGACGATGCGGGTGCCGGCGAGTCCACCGCTATTCACCGCGACCCCGAATCCCAGCAGGATGCAGAGCGGAACCAGCATCAACCAGCCCAGGGCACCCACGCAGACGGCCACGATCGAGAGGGTGCGTCCCCGACCGGCACGCTGAATCGCCACCGCCCCGGCCCCCGAGGCCAGCCCGCGTCGGGCCAGAATGGTCTGCCAGAGTCCGAAGATCCCCACCGGGAGAAACAGGATCGTCCCGATGATCGCCAGGGCCAGGTTGGGGCGCAGCGGCACGATCTCGGACTCGGGAAGCAGCGAAGTCTCGGGCTCGGGGGTACTCGTGCTCGCTCGGTCCGGGGGTGCCGGAAAGCTGGGGAGAGCCTGGGCCGGATCCACCGCGTCCGCATCGCGCGACGATCCGACCGACGGGTCGTCGGCCGGGCGATCCGGGGTGTGCGGGCTGATAATCGGGTCCATTCCCTAGGAAGCGGTACCCCTCCATCCAACCACGAATTCACGCCGGCCCGGGTTTTGGGCGCGGTACCGGCACTGTTCGCGGCGGGCGGACGATAATTGCCCAAAAAACCGGTGACGCTTCGGGACCTACCTGTAGCGTAGAAAGGGCTACTTGGAGCATTCGGAAAGGTGGCACACGTGCCAGACGAAAACGCAGGCAACCCCGAGGACGAGTTCCGCGAAATGCTGAACCGGTTCATCTCCGGACAGGGCGGGATCGATCCGTCCCAGCTCGCCGGTGCCGCCGGTTTGCCCGCCGATCCCGCCGCGCTGTCGGCCATGCTGAGCCAGCTACAAAACGCGATGCGCGGTTCCACCGATGGTGGCGTGAACTGGGGTGTGGCCGGAGACCAGGCTCGCCAGATCGCCAACGCCCAGAGCGTGGATACCCCCGAAGATCAGCGTCACGCCCTCGAGCAGGCCCTCAATGTGGCCTCGCTCTGGCTCGCCGACGCAACCACCTTCTCCGAGCTGAGCGCCTCCCCGACCCTGGTGAGCCGTGCCGAGTGGGCGCGACTGAGCATGCCGGTCTGGACCGAGGTGGCCGAGCCGGTCGCCAGCAGCATCTCCGATGCCCTGGCCACGGTCCTGCAGGAGCAGGCACCCGAGGAGCTGCGCGGGATGATCGCCGGCGCCAGTCAGATGCTGCGCAGCGTGGGCGGTGCCCTGTTCGCGATGCAGCTGGGACAGGTTGTGGGCCAGCTCTCCAGCGAGGTGGTGTCCGGTGGCGACATCGGCATCCCGCTGATGGAGGATAACCACGCGGTCCTGGTCCCCCAGAACATCGCCGCCTTCGGCGAGGGCCTCGACATCCCCACCGATCAGGTCCAGCTCTACCTGGCCGTACGCGAACTCGCGCATGCCCGCCTGTTCCGCAATGCCCGCTGGCTGCGACTGCACCTGATTTCCGCGATTACCGCGTTTGCCCGCGGTATCTCGATCGACATCGACGCGATGGAATCCCTGGCCGAGGACTTCGACCCGAGCAACCCCGAGCAGCTGCGCAGCGCGCTGAGCAACGGCTCGCTGATTCCGCCGAAGACCGAGGCACAGCTTGCCTCGCTGGCATCCCTGGAAACGACGCTGGCCCTGATCGAGGGCTGGGTGGACGTGGTAACCGCGCAAGCGACCGTGCGTCTGCCGCGGGCCCAGGCCATCGCCGAGACCGTGCGTCGGCGTCGCGCCACCGGAGGACCCGCCGAATCGGCCTTCGCCGCGCTGGTGGGTCTGGAACTGCGTCCGCGTCGTCTGCGCGAGGCCGCAGCGCTGTGGCAAGCCGTCACCGAGGCCGTGGGCACCGAGGCGCGCGACGCGCTCTGGGCGCACCCCGACCTGGTGCCGACCGCCGAAGACATCGACGATCCCGCGGGCTTCATTGCCCGCCTCACCGCGCTGGCCCGCGGCGAGGCACCCGAGCGTGACGAGATGGACGATGCGCTGGATGCGCTGCTGCGTGGAGAGTTTGGCAGCACCGACGGGACCAACAGTGCCGATGCCGATGCCACCGATGGTGGTACCGAGAGCGACGGCGTGGACGGAAGCTCGAAGGCACCCACCGATCCGGAGCCGGACGCTCCCACGGCCTAGTTTCGCTGATTTCCGACACACGCGCGGGTCCCCTCGGGGCCCGCGCGTGTGGTTTGTTCGCCCGGTGCTCGGTTTCGGGGCGGCGGGCGCGGGCGCGCCCAGTCGCACGGGCAGGCACGTTGGTGCCAGACACGTCAGGCGGCGGGACCTGTGCTCCGGGTGCGCCTCGTTCACACAGCGCGTGTTCGGGTGATCCGGAGTGCACGGGCGCACACTTGGTTCATGATGATCAAATTGAACCCCACCCTTCCGCTGCTCTGGCGCACTCCCACAGAATTTCAGATCGGTTTTGACCCGCCCGCCGCCGTGACCCTGACCGGGGTCACCCCCGCCCAGGAACACCTGTTGGGTGCCCTCGGTGCCGGGGCTACCGTCTCCGTCTTGGAAGAGCTCGGGGCGAAGAGCGGGCTCGGCTCGTCGGAGGTCCACGCGCTGCTCGGCGCACTTGGTCCGGCGCTGGAGGACCACCCACGCCCGGAGACATCTCGACGCCGACGCCCACGGGTTCCGCGCTGGGCGGTGCTGGGGCAGGTTCGCGGGCACCCGCATCCGCTCGTGCGCGCCATTGCCCAGACCGCCGACGCCACGCGCCTGGACCCACCACGCACCACGCTGGCCACCACCCGACGCCCGGCACTCGTGGTGTTGGTTGATAACTATGTGATCCCGCCGCACCGCTATGCCCCCTGGCTCTCCGAGGAAGTACCGCACCTGGCCGTCGTCTGCTGGGATCGACAGATACGGATCGGCCCGCTGGTCGAGCCGGGCCGCGGGCCCTGCATCGGGTGTGTGCAGCGGTCGGCGGCGGCGCGGGATCCCACCTGGGCGTCCCTGGCGATCCAGGCGCATCGCGCCCTCGCCACCAGCGCCGGTCCTCCGCTCTCGGCCCTGGCCGTGGGGCCGGTGCTCGCCGCGGTCCATGCCCGGCTGCGCTCCGAGAGCCGCGAGCTCCGCGCGGGCGTCCTGGTGGTGGATGGGACCTCGGTACTTGGGCGTCGGGAGCAGGTGTTCCCGCACCCCGAGTGCGCGTGCGGGGCCGGCGGTCCCGCAGGCGGCTCCGTAGGCGGCTCTGCAGGCGTCTCTGTAGGCGAACCGGCGGGCAGCCCCGCAGGCGGCCCCGCGGATTCGGTGTGCCCCACTAGCGCGTCGGGTGCCCCATTTCCGTGAGGAAGCGGGACGGCATCCGGCTTCCGCCGCCGCGCGGCGCGCCCTCCGCCCAGGACAGCATCAGGCGCGAGCGTGCCCGGGTGATGCCCACGTACATGAGTCGACGCTCCTCATCCACCATCGTTTCGGTGGTGGCGTAGCTGATCGGAACCAGGCCCTCACTGAGCCCCACCAGGAACACCGTCTCCCATTCCAGGCCTTTGGCCGAGTGCATCGTGGCCAGGGTGACCGCCTGCTGGGTGGGCTCGGCCCCCGCGGCCTGGCGCTCCAGAAGTTCGTCGGTGAATACGCGCAGGGTGGTGCCCGGGGCCGCACGATCCACCAGGTCCATCAGGGTATTCAGCGCCTCCCAGCGTTCGCGGAGGGCGCCGGGTTGTTCGGGCGGGTCCACGGTCCAGCCGTGGGCGCGCAGCACGTCGCTCACCGATTTGAACAGCGGCTCCCCCACGATCGAAACCGACGCCCCCCGAAGCTCCATCAGCGCCTGGCGGATCTCGGGGCGGTCAAAGAAGCGAGTACCCCCGTGCATGCGGAAGGCCAGGCCGGCCTCGTTGAGGGCCTGTTCAAACACCGAGGACTGCACGTTGACCCGAAACAGAATGGCGATGTCGGCGAGGTCGGTGCCCGACTCATGCAGCTCGATGATTCGGGACACAACCCCGCGCGCCTCGGCGAGATCATCACGGAAGCGGGCGGTGATCGGTGCGGGCATCGCGGCCGGACGACCAGGGCTCTCGGTCGAGGAGGCGGCATCCGCCGCGCGCAGTTCCAGTGCCCCCGCACGCCCGCGCATCAGCGCATTGGCGTCCTTGATGATGGGGGCGGTGGAGCGATAGTTGCGCTCCAGACGCACGATGGTCGCGTCGTGATAGTGACGTTCAAAATCCAACAGATAGGAGCTCCGTGCCCCGGCGAAGGTGTAGATCGTCTGGCTGGCATCACCCACCACACACAGATCATTGCGTGGTCCCAGCCACGCGTCCAGCAGCTGCTGCTGCAGCGGGGAAACGTCCTGGTACTCATCCACCACGAAGTGTCGGAACTGTTCGCGCACCTGCATCGCCACCGAGGCCTCGGAGTGGATCATGCCCACGCAGGTGAGCAGGACGTCCTCAAAATCGAGCTGCTTGCGCTCGTCCTTGAGGTCCTCGTATCCCTGTTGCAGGGTCGCCACCTGCTCGAGGGAGATCGAGCCGATGCCCGGGCGGTCCGATGCCGCATACTGTTCGATGCTCAGCCCGCTAACCTTGCGCCACTCGATCTCGGCGGCCAGGTCTCGCAGCGCGGCGGTATCCAAACGCAGTCGGCGAGCCTCGGCGAGCTGGCCCAGCAGCTTGCCCTTCCCGCTGATCAGGGTCGGGAAGGCTCCGCCCACGGTGTGCGGCCAGAAGTAATTCAGCTGGCTCAGCGCCGCCGAGTGGAACGTCCGCGCGGACACCCCGTGTGCGCCGAGCACCCGAAGCCGGGAGCGCAGCTCGGCCGCGGCCCGGGTGGTGAAGGTCAGGGCCAGCACCCGGTTCGCCGCAAAGGTGCCGGTCGCGACCCCGTAGGCGATCCGGTGGGTGATCGCACGGGTCTTACCGGTACCGGCACCCGCGAGCACACACACCGGGCCACCGAGGGACTCGGCCACCACACGCTGTTCGGGATCCAGCCCCGCCAGCAGTGCCTCGGGATCGGTGGAGACCGGCTGAAGATTCATACTCATGCCCAGGCGGGTCCCGAGCGGTCGGCCTGGGCGGCGGCGATGTCTCCGCCGCCGTCGGCACTCAGCCAATCATCCAGCAGGGCGCGGGCGATCGAGGTGGTTCCGGGCAGGATCAGGGTGCCCGCCTCGGCGCGCAGAGTGTCGCGGGAGAACCAGCGCAGATCCAGGATCTCCTCCCCGTCGGGGGTGACCGCAAGCGGATCCTGATCCGCGGCCACCCGGGCGGTGTAACCGAGCATCAGCGAGCGCGGCAGCGGCCAGGGCTGGGATCCTCGATAGCGCGGGTCGACAACCCGAACCCCGGCCTCCTCGAAGATTTCCCGGACCACAGCCTGCTCCAGCGACTCCCCCGCCTCGACGAACCCTGCCAGCAGCGAGTACTGCCCCGCCCGCCAGAGCGCATTGGACCCCAGCAGCACCCGGTCCTCGGCGTCGGTGACCAGCACGATGATCGCCGGGTCGGTGCGCGGGAAGTGTTCGGCCCCACAGCTCGGGCAGTGTCGCGACCATCCGGACTGACGCACCTCGGTCGGGTGACCGCAGCGGGAGCAGAAGGTGCTCGACCGGTGCCAGTTCACCAGGGCCAGGGCCTCGGTCAGCAGGCCGGCATCGCGCGCCTCAAACACCGCCCCGAAGTCCCGCAGGCTCCCCCACTCACCGGCCGGGTGTACCCGGGCGGCCGCGTCATCGGCTTCGCTACCGGCGGCATCGCCGGCGTTCAGCACGTCCAGATCCAGGCTCACGATGCGGGCTCCGGCGGGGGTACCCGCCTCATCCCGGAGGGCGCGGCCCAGGTAGGTCGGCGGAAGGGTCGCGATATCGGCGGGCAGTTCACTCGCCCGGAACAGGCGTAAACGACCGTGTTCCACCGCCGTGGTGCCCGCGCGCATCAGCAGGTAGCGGGCATCGGCATCGGCGAGCAAGTCGATTGCCAGGTCCGGATTCTCGCGGGTTGTGTAGTCGCGGTCGATCTCGCTGCGGGAGAGTGGAAGGTCGGCGAGGATGCCGAAACGGTCCGAATTGTCGGCTGCGGCCTGAAGATGATTGGACATGGGCTCCCTCTGTGAACGGGCGTGGCGGCCCGCTTCACGGGTCGTCGCGATCTAACCTAGAGAACATGGTCAGATCGCATTTAACTCTAGCCGCGTTGGCGACCGCTGCGGTGCCCGGACTCGAGGTGCGTGCAAGCGGGACCCTGGCACTTGATGGATCCGGAGATTTCGACTCGGCGCTGCTGCGCACCGGCACCGACGAGGACGTCGTAGTGCGTATCCCCAGCAACGAGCGTGCGGCCGGCGAACAGGCCATCGAACTCATCGCCCTCCAGGCCATGACCGCGGGCATTCGCAGCCGTCTGCCGTTCGAGGTCCCCACCGTAATCGGCCAGGCGCCGGCCAGCCCCGGCCGGATCGTGGTCTCCAAATTCCTGCCCGGCTTCCATGTACCCGCCGCATACATTCCCCCGGGGGACGGGGTCGCCACCTCGATCGGCGGGGCCATCGCCGCGATTCACACCCTCCCCGCATCCTTCGTGACCGAGATCGGGCTGCCGGCCCTGACCGCCGCGCAGTGCCGAAACGAGGCCCTGAACGTGATCGAGCGCGCAGCGTCCACCCGACGCCTGCCCGCGGCGATCCGCCAGCGCTGGAGTGATGCGGCCAACGACGACAGCCTGTGGCAGTTCCAGCCCGTGGTGGTCAACGGAACCCTGAGCGCCGAATCCTTCCTGATCACCGATCACGAGGTCGGACCGGTGGTGAGCGGACTGGTCGGCTGGAGCGGTCTGCGGGTGAGCGACCCGGCGCGCGATCTGCACTGGCTCAGCGCCGCCCCCGACGCCGCCGACGACGTCTTCGCCTCCTACCGGATGTCCTGCACGCGCACCCCCGACCGGTTCATCCGTCAGCGGGCGCTGCTGCACGCCGAGCTGGAGCTGGCCCGCTGGCTCCTGCACGGGCTGGACACCCGCAACCAGGAGGTTATCGAGGATGCCGTGGGGCTGCTCGACGGTCTCGTGGACAGCGTGCTGGGCAACCTGTCCGAGCCGATCAATCCCGAGGCGGACCCGGTGCTCGCCGTGGGTGACGTCGAAACCCTGCTCAAGAGCACCCCCAAAACCACGCCCTCCACCGCGCAGATCGGCATGGAGACCGACACCTACGACTTCGAGGAGGAATCGGCCGTCTCCAACGAGACCGGCCCGATTGCGCTCCCCGAGGATGTGCTGGGTGAGGACGCCCCCGAATCCGCGGCCAACGCCGAGGGGGCCTCGGGAACCGGTCATCCCGATCAGGAGGAAACCCGCGAGATTCCCTCGGGCGACGCGGGCGGTTCGGGCCGCTAGCTCTCCCCGGCGGGGCACGCCGCCAGAGTAAACAGGCGACGCCGACCGCTAGGGTATACGGGCGGCGCACGCCGCCAGAGTACACAGGCGACGCAGACCGCCAGACGCCGTGGCGGGCGCAAACCGCGAATGCCCCGCGAGTCGACGCACACACGCCGCGGTCCGATGCTCTCGGACCGCGGCGTTGATGTTTACGCCTGTGTCAGGTCGCCGACGGTGCCCGGGAACGCCGCCGGTACTCCACGGACGGTTGCCGATGCTCCGCGCCGAAATACCGGCGCCTCGCGGAGGGTCACCGTCGAGGGACGCGTCTCGCGCTAGGCCGCCAGCAGCTCCCCGGGGATGCCGCTGGCACCGCGGATAAAGCGGGACAGCGCGTCCACACACGCACCCTCCCCCGCGGGACTTCCGGCGAGTTCGGCGGAGCTGGGCGAGTTCCCACCCACCAGTCCCTCGATCAGGGCGCCCACAATCGCCCCGGCAATCAGCGCGGTGGGCTGCTCGGGAAGCTCCCCACTCTCGACGCCGTCGCGCAGGATCTCCTCGACCAGGTTGGCGGCATCCCGGCGGCAGTACACGCGCTCGCGCACCACCTCGGGCCCCGCCGGCTCATGAATCAGGGCGGTGGCAAACGCGCGCTCACCCAGCACAACCCGGGCAAACTCACGTACCACGGTGTCCAGCCGTTCGGCCGCCGACCGCTGGCTGCGGAAGGGATCATCGTGGCCGATCGCCTGGCGAATCCGCGCGGCCATCACCGAATACGCATTCACCGTCACCGCGGCGATCAGATTATTTTTGGCAGGAAATAGTGAGTACACGGTGGCGGGCCCAAATCCCGCGTTCCGTGCAACCGCGGCGATGCTGAGGCCGGCGAGGCCGGACTCCGCGATCATGTTGCCCGCGGCTAAAATAATTACTTCTCGACGCTGTTCGCTCATTGGTCCCCCTGACCAGGTTGCGGCCGGTACCGGTTGGACCGGTCATCTGTGCCCAGAATAGGGGTCCAAATCGACCCGCGATAGGCCCCGTTTGGGGGCCATACGCAGGTTACATCGCGTGGGTCGCCACCGCCCTCTCCCAGGCCCGGACCAGCTCGTGGGCATCGGAGAGTTTTTCCGGTCGCAGCACCCGGTCATCGGCCACGTAGTAGAACACCGCGTCGATCAGGCGCGGGTCGGTTCCGGTCCAGCGCGCGTAACCCTCGCGATAGAGGGCCAGCTGATACTGACGCTCGCGCAGCTCCTCATCCGACCGCGGTGCCTTGCCGGTTTTCCAGTCGACGATCTGGATGCGCCCCTCGCGCTCATAGACGGCGTCGAGCTTGCAGATGATCAGCTTGTCCGCCAGGCGATAGTTGATCTCGATTTCCACCGCGATCGGTGCCAGGTCCGCCCACTCCGAGCGCAGGAACGTGGCCTGCAGCTCCTCGAGGCGTTCCCGCTCGGCCTCGGCGACGGGGGCCAGGGTTCCGCCGAGCTCCTCATCGTCGATCTCCCACATCTGGGCGTCGATGGTTTCCCGCGATCCCATCAGCCCCGCGCGATTCTCCACCCAGTCGTGGAACAGGGTTCCCAGGCGGGTCTGGCGGTAGGGACGTTCGGGCACCGGACGGGCGATGCGCGCGGCCACCTGAATCGGGTCCACCACGAAGTCCTTGAACCTGGATGCGGGGATGCGCGCGGGTAGGTCGACCCGGGCCGGGCCGCCGGTGAGGATGTGGTGACGTTCGGCCAGCAGCAGGTCCACGTTGCTGGCGTCCTCGCTCGGGTTCTGGGGATCGAGCGGACGCGGATCGGCACTCCGGATCGCCGCGGCAGCCGCGGTCACGGCCCGGCGTCGCTCCCCCAGCGGATCCCGCGGCCACACCAGGCTGCGGATCTGGTCGGTGCGCGGGTTCTCCTCCTCCAGCGGCGAGGAGGGCAGGCTCGGATCCTCGTAGCGTGCATCCCCGCCCCAGGCCACGGGTACCGCCCGGGCGACCTCATAGAGGTACACCCCGGGCTCGCGCGGCTTGACCGCATTGGTCCAGAACGATCCCGAGAGCAGCAGCGTGTCCTTGGCCCGGGTGACCGCCACATAGGCCAGGCGGCGCTGCTCGTGCGCGTGCTGGGTGTCGATCTGATCGCCAAAGCTCGCATACGCCAGCTCGAACGCGGGCTGGCTCTCAAGCCCCCGCCAGGCGAGCTCGGGCAGCTCGGCAGCATCACCGCGGAACGCATAGGGCAGCTCGCCAAACGCGGTCCAGCCGCGGCGGCTGCGCGGGGTTCCCGGGAGTTCCCCGGACACCATGCGCGGCACCGCGACGCTGTCCCACTCCAGGCCCTTGGCCCCGTGGATCGTCAGTACCTGAACGGTCCCCGGCTCGGGCTCCTCGCCGCGTGGGCTGAGATTTTCATGCTGCTCGGCCTGTTCCAGCCACTCCAGGAACGCCCCGATGGTGCCGGTCTCGTCCACCTGCAAAAACGCGGTAATCTGCTCGGCGAACGCCTCAAGACTCGGCCCGGCCAGCACCTGGTGCTCATTCGCCGCAGCCTCGAGGTCGAGGCCCAGCTCCCGGGCAACCAGGCCCACGTACTCGTGCAGGCCGAGGCCCACCCGGCGACGCAGTCCGGTCAGCAGGGTTGCCGCCTCGCGCATGCGCTCCAGCGCGATCGGGGTGAAATCCGCCAGCGCCTTGTGATCGGCGGGCGCGTTTTCCAGGAAGTCGAGGGCGTCCACGAGCGAGGGGTTGTCCTCGGCATCGGCGGATCCGAAGCGCTTATCGCGTACCTCTTTGGGGACCTGGGCGAGCCGGTGATCGCGCTCCCCGAGCCAGCGAGCCAGGTTGCCCAGCGCGCGCAGATCGCGGGGGCCGATGCGGAAGCGGCCGCCGGCCAGCAGACGGATCAGCTCGGATCCGGCACTCGGATCGTGCAGCACCCGCAGCGCGCACACCAGGTCCACGATTACCGGTTGATCCAGCAGTCCGGCCAGTCCGAGGACGTGGTAGGGAACCCCGCGGGCTTCGAGGGCGCGGAGGAAGGGATCGACCTTTTTGAGCGAGCGGCACAGCAGCGCGGCCGAGCGCTCCTTCTCGCCACGCTTCGTGTCTCCACGCGGACGCTCCAGCTCGGCGGCGAACCACTCGGCCACCGCCTCCGCCTCATCCTCGACGGTCTGCTCAAAGGCGATGCGCACACCACCGGGACCGGCGAAGGTTGCCGGGGCCAGGGTCTTGACCGGGACGCCCTCGGCCACCGGCAGGGCGGCAACCAGGGCGTTGGCCGCGTCCAGGACCAGGCCCGGGTTTCGCCAGGAGGTGGACAGGGTGAAGCGCGCGGCGGTGTCGGCGGGGCGATATCCCGGGGTCCGGGCCACCGAGAAGTCGCGGGAGAAGCGGGCGAGGTTGGCCGCCGAGGCCCCGCGCCAGCCGTAGATCGACTGGTTGGGATCGCCCACGGCCATGACCCCGTGCCCACCGAAGAGGCGCGACAGCAGCTCGGTCTGCACGACCGAGGTGTCCTGATACTCATCCAGGATCACCACCCGATAGCGGGCCCGATACTCGACCGATACCCGCTCCAGGGTGCGCACGATCTCCAGGGCCAGCGCGACCTGATCGGAGAACTCGATAAACCCACGGGTACGCTTGCGGGCCGCATACTCCTCGGCCAGCTCGATCAGCATCGGCAGCTCGGCCAGATCGGCGGCCGCGGCCACCAGGTCGTTATTCGGGCTGCGCTTACGCTTGCCGGTGGTCTCGTCGTTGATTGGCAGCTCGGTGAGGGTTTGGAACTCCTCGGCCAGGGCGACGATCTTCGCGGTGTGCTCGCGCGCATCGTTATCGCTGATCCCGCGGGAGACCCGCAGCACGCCCTGCACGAGCGCGGGCAGCGGGCGGGAGGATTCGACCAGCCGCGGATCCTTACTCTCGATCAGCACCCGTCGCGCGAGCGCCCAGGCCGATGCCTCACCGATCACCGTAGCGTCGGCCTCCCGACCGATCAGCGCCGCATACTCCCGGAACAGGCCGCTGGCAAACGCGTTATAGGTCGCGATGGTGGGGGCTTCGAGCACGTCGATCTCGACACCCTGACCGCCGCGATCCGCGAGCGCCTGACGCAGCTGGGTAATGCGCTGATGGACCCGCTCGGCCAGCTCACCGGCGGCCTTGCGGGTGAAGGTGAGCCCGAGGATCTCGGACACCCGGACGTGGCCGTTGGCGAGCAGCCAGACGATCCGATTCGACATGGTCTCGGTTTTCCCGCTGCCGGCACCGGCTACCACCAGGGCGGGTTCCAGCGGGGCCTCGATCACCGCGATCTGCTCGGCGGTGGGGGCGGGCAGCCCCAGCAGCGCGGCGATGTCGAGCGCGCTCAGGGCGGGGGTCTGATTCGACTGGGTCATGATTACTCCGAGACGGCCGCGATGAGGTGGATACGGTAGGTCAGGCGGGTGAGTGGGTCGTGCTCGCCCTCGCCGAAGACGCCGACGAAGGTCGCGGCGGCCATGCCGGTGCCCACGGTTTCCACGCGTTCCTCGAAGGCCGCCAGTTCCTCCTCGGTCTGGACCTCCTGGACGCGCTCGGCGTAGGCCTTGACCGTGGGGGTGCGCACGTAGAGCAGCATCGCGCCGCCCGAGCGTCCGGTGATCGGGTGGCGGCGGACCGCGGGTTCGGCGGGGGTCGCGGGCTCGGCGTGCGGGACGGCGACCGCGACAACGGGTGCCTCGGCGGTCGCGTCGGCTGGCGAGTCGGCCAGTGGAGCAACGTGAGCCTCGACCGGCGCGGCAGCCTCATCCGGAACCTCGGTATACACGGCCCCGCGGGTCAGCGCGAGCTGATAAGCGGAGAGCTGGGCGTGGGTCAGCATCGACTTCTGGGTGGGGATGCTGCGCCCGGTCTTGAGGTCGATGATCACTATCACCGGTTCGGTGTCCTCGCCGGTGGCCGGACGTCGCTCGATCCGGTCGATCGAGCCGCCGATGATGATCTGGCCCACCTCGAGGCGGAACCCGCCCTCGGTACTCAGCACCACGTTGCCCGCGCGCAGGGCGTCGGAGAGATAGGCGGCCACACCCACCAGGGCTTCGTCCACCCCGGCGCGCTCCCGCTGAGCCAGCCAGGGTGCCTCAAATCTCAGCTCGCCCCAGCGCTCGGAGACATGCTCCCACAGCCGTTCGGGGGCGATATCGGCGGGGGTGATCTGCTCGGCGGGGATCATCCCCGCGCGCTCAAACGCCTCGTGGATGATCGTGCCGATGCCGGCCGCCACGGTGCTCGGCGGGCGCGCCACGTCCTCGATAAACCAGTTCAGCGGCGACTTCTCGAACGCCTCCATCCGCGAGGGCGAGACCCGCACGCGTGCGTCGGGATCCTTCAGGTCCACCAGCGGTTCGGTGGTGGAGGGCTCTGCCAGGCCGTACCAGGAGTCCGGGGAGGCCCCGGCGATCCCCTCGTCCGACAGCCGGGCCAGCAGGCTTGCCGCCTCGGCCGCCTCCTCGGGACGCCCAGCCTCGTGAGCGCGCACCAGGCGGCGGCGCAGCGCGCCCACCATGCCCCGCAGGGTCAGCGGATACTCACCGGTCCCGGTACGCACGGGCGCATCATCGAGGGTCGGGAACCGAAGGAAGGGCGAGGGCTGTTCGTCATCGCCATCGGTGGTGGATACCACCAGCTGGGTGCGCGCCCGCGAACAGGCGAGAACAAAGAGGCGCAGCTCGTCGGAGAGGAGTTCGGCCCGCGCATCCAGCAGGGTCGTGGGCAGGCCCGCGACCACCTGGCTGAAGAGCTGCGGATACAACAGCGCGCCGCGCAGCTGCAGGTTAGGCCAGGCGCCGGCCTGCACCCGAGCGGCAACCACCACGTCGAACTCGCGGCCCACCACCGCGCTCGGGGTGCCGATCCAGACGGCCTCCCCCCGCGCCCGCGGCGCCAGCGAGTCCTCCCCCAGGTCGGCCTCGAGGAGCGAGTCGATGAAGATACCGGCGTCGGCATCGGGATCGCGTTCGGCCGCACGCTTGGCCGCGGTGAACAGGGCAACCGCCGCATCCAGGTTGGTGTTGGCCTCCTCGGCGAGCAGGCCGCCCTGGCCCAGCTGAGTGGTCCAGGTTTTTTCCAGGCCGCTGCGATCCCAGACGATCCAGGCCAGCTCCTCGGCGCTGTTGCCCGCCGCATACCCCGCCCGCACCTGCGCCAGGGTTTCGGCGAAGCGCAGCGCGCGGCGGGCACCGGGGGTGTCGAGGGTCGCGAATCTTCCGGGGGCAGCGAGGGCCTCGATCAGAAGCTCATCCGATCCTCGGTGTCCGCCGCCCAGCAGCTCCTCGTGGCGCAGCGCGCGGCGCAGTCGGCGCAGACCGATCCCGTCGAAACCGCCCAGCGGTCCCAGCAGCAGCTCGGTGTAGCGGGCGGCGGTCACCGGGATGCGTTCGAGGGCCACCGCGAGCGCCAGGATCAGCGCCCGCGCCGCATAGCGGTCGCGCAGGGCTTCGCCGGCGGTCTCCGCCGAGGTGGGAACGTCGGCCATGGCCAGCGCCCGAGCCAGCACGGGAATGGACGCCGAGGAGCGCACCACGATCGCCATCTGTGACCAGGGCACCCCGTGATACACGTGGCGCTCGCGCAGCATCCGGGCGATCGCCTGCTGCTCGGCCGCCGGGGAGGACGCACGAATGCGCACCACCGGGAGCGTGGGCGGAATCTCCCAGCGTTCCTGTTCGGACTCGTCGGTGGAGTTGACGGGAGCCTGCTCGGGCTGGGCGGGCAGCACCGAGGCCGCGCGACGATGCTCAACCTGCCCGGCAGCCCCCACCCGATCGCTCAGCTCGGTGATCACCGCGCGCAGCTCGGGACCATGCCGGTGCACCTGCGTCAGCGTGAACGTCTCCACCGGGGCACCCAGGATCAGGTTGAGCCCGCTGAGCGCCGCGGGATCGGAGCCGCGGAAGGTCGCGCTGGCCACATCGGGATCCCCGAACGCCAGGATCGTGGAGCCGGCGGCAGCCGCGGCCGCCAGGAATCCCAGCGTGCCCGGTCCCTGCTCCTGGAAGTCGTCCACGAGGATCAGGCGTGGGGCCGAAACGCGGCCCTCACGCAGCAGCGTGGTCGCCTCGGCGATCACCTCGGCGGCATCCAGCCGGGGCTGCGAATACTGGTCCATCACGTGCTCATAGCGGGCGATGAATGCGGCCGCGGCCACCCACTCGGGACGCTCGTGCCGGTGCCCCAGGCGGGCCAGCTCGGCGGGGCGGGTGCGGGTTTCCACGAGCCGCATCATCAGCTCCCGCAGTTCGGTGCGGAAACCGCCGAGCGCCCGCACATCGGGTCCCAGGCTTTCGGGCCAGGCGGCACCCTCGTCCTCCACCTCTCCGGCCAGCAGGTCGGCGAGGATCGTATCCTGATCGGCGCCGGTCAGCAGCCGCGGAACGGTCACCCCGTCGGCCACCGCGGCGGCCGTCACAAAGCTGAAGGCCAGTGAGCCCAGGGTGCGCGCCAGCGGGCCCCGGGTGGGACGGTCGATGCGCAGCGCCAGGGTGTCCCGCAGCGCGGTGGCCGAGCGGCGGTCGGCGGCCAGCACGACCACATCGTCGGTGGGATAGCCGCGGGTGATGATCCGATCGGCCACCACCTCGGTCAGCGTGTGCGTCTTCCCCGATCCGGGCGCACCGTGCACCGCCGCGTGGGCACCATCGCGGAGATCCCGCACGGCACGCTGGCTGTTATCCAGGCTCGCGGACAACCGGTCTTGATCGAGGGGTTCGGATTCGCTCACGCTCCCACGCTAGCGTGAGCCACCGATATCCCCCGGAAGACACCGCCGATGCGGGGATCACCGGCCCGGCGAGGACGCGTGTTCGCTCTGGGCACGCGCGGATAACGGGTTTCGGTGGGTGGCGGTGTCGTACGCTGGAATCAACCCAGGATCCGTTCCCCGGCAACCGAAAGGCACCAACGTGGATATCCGTATCGGCATCATCAACAGCCCCCGCGAACTCGGCTTCGAATCCAGCCAGAGCGCGGCCGACGTCGAGAAGATTGTCGGCGACGCAATCAGCTCCGGCACCCCGCACTTCACCCTCACCGACGACAAGGGCAAGCGCTACATCGTGGCCACCGGTTCGGTAGCTTACGTCGAGATCGGCAGCGAAGAGACCCGTCGCATCGGTTTTGTGGGCTAGGTAGCCTACTTCCGCCGTACCGCGCAGCGCCCCGCCCTTTCGGTGGGGCGCTGCGCCGTTAACGCCGCTTCGGCACTCGTCCGAGAAGCGTTAGTCCGGCCTTCACCTGGGCGAGGAAGATGCGCTGCGGATCGCGCCAGTCGAGATGATGATTGACCTCCAGGGCCACCAAGCCGTGGAAGGATCCCCACCACCCGAGAAACTCATCCAGGAAATCCTCCCGAGCCTCCAGCGCATCGGCTTCAACCCCGCGAAGCGCCGCGAACGGACCCGCGAGCACGTGCAGCATCCGGGATTGAGCCGCGACGGTCACGCCTCCCTCCGGGGCCGCATATCCGATGACCTGGTCAAAAAAGATGAGGTTGAACTCACTGCGATGGGTCAGCGCCCACTCGCGGTAGGCCAGCGGACCAGCCAGAAGCCGTTGGTCGAGCGGGCGCGCATCCTGCTCGGGCATCGCACCCCGCAGGGCCTCCGTCAGCGAATCGGTGCAGCGCACAATCAACTCGGTGATCAGCTCGGTGAGGCTGGGGAAATAGGTGTAGATCGCCGGCGCGCTCATGCCCAGGGCTCGTGCGATCCCGCGCAGGCTGACCGCCGGGACCCCGCCCGCGCGGAGGAGCCGCATCGCCTCATCAACGATGCCGCGTTCCAGCTCGCGGCGCTGCCTGAGTCTGCGCGACCCTCCCGTTGTCTCCATAGAAAATTACCTTACACCGACAAATTATTTAACGGTGTAAGGTTTAGCCATGATGACTCGGAACACCATTGGAGTGACGCTTGACTGCGTCGACGTACGGACGGCCGCCGCATTTTGGAAAGAAGCCCTGGGATACGAGGAGCCGTACCCCTATGTGGAGGGAAGCCAGTTTCACGGCCTGCGCTCCCCCGGAGACGGACTCCACCACCTCACGTTCCAGCTTGTGCCCGAGCCCAAGACCGTCAAGAACCGCGCCCACCTGGATATCCTGACCGATAATCTCGACGAAGAGATCGATCGCCTGGAGAGCATTGGTGCCCGGGTGTCGACCCGGCACAACGACGAGGGTGGCTACCGCACCGCCGTGCTCACGGACCCACTGGGCAACGAGTTCTGCCTCGTGCAGCGCTAACCGGCGAGGCGGGCTAGGCGGTCAGGCCCAGCGCATCCATGCGCTGGGTGTGCCGGCCGATCAGCTCGGTGAACACCGGCTCGACCCGCTCGGGGGTGTTTCCCGGTGCGCGATCGGTGGTGTCGGTGCCCACCGGTTCGAGGCGCAGCGCCGCATGGCACACCAGCATGATGTCGCCCACCAGGCGGCGTCCGCTCAGGGCCAGGCGGTGGGCGCGGCGGGGATCCTCGATGATCGCGTCACGTAGAATTCCCACCACCACCGAGGAGCCGTTATCGGCACCGAGGACGCGTTCCATCCGGGGGGCCAGATCGGCGGGCAGGCGCGCGGCCAGGCCGCGGAAGAAGTCGTCCAGGAAGCCCTGGGTGATGTAGAGGCCCAGCAGTCCCTCGTTGATCGAGTCGCCGCGGGCGATGCCCAGCAGGCGATCAATCGCCGGCACGTAGGGGGCCATCAGCACCTGCGGATCCTCGCCGCGACGGCGAATCTCCCCCACCAGCTCGTGGTGCTTGCGCAGCGCGAGCCCGGCGGGCCCGGCGATCAGTTCGGTGGTCAGTAGGCGACCACTGTCGCGGCTGATCGCCGAGTACTGCTGAAACACGGCCAGCTGCAGATACGCCGACTGTCCAAGGAAGTCGGAGGTGTCGGAGGCAAGCTCGGCAAAGTCCACCCGGGTAGTGGGAACCGTGCTCTCGCGCAGTACCACTTGGGATTCGTTTGAGGAGGGGCCACGCCGCCGAAACCAGGAAATCACACGCTCAGTCTACGCGTCCCGGTAAGCTGGGAGTGTCTCATCGTTGGAATGGGACCCTACGCCCGCACGCAGAATCCGTTGGCGTAGACCACATCACTGCATGACAGGCATTAAATATCGTGACTTTTCTTGAACTCGGCGTCGCCCAGGACATGGTGGACGCCCTCGCCGGTAAGGGAATTACCGCGCCGTTCCCGATCCAGGAACAGACCATCCCGCTGGCCATCGCCGGCCAGGACATCATCGGCCAGGCCAAGACCGGCACCGGTAAGACCTTCGGTTTTGGTCTCCCGGTACTGCAGCGCCTCGGCGACAACCCCGAGCCCGGCGTCAAGGCGCTGATCGTGGTTCCCACCCGCGAGCTGGCCGTTCAGGTGTATGAGGACCTGGTGCTGGCCGCCGGCAACCGTCCCACCAAGATCGCCGCCATCTACGGCGGCAAGGCCTATGAGGGTCAGATCGAGGAGATCAAGGCCGGTGCCCAGGTCATCGTGGGTACCCCGGGACGACTGATCGACCTCAACAACCAGCGCCTGCTCGACTTCTCCAAGATCCAGGAAATGGTGCTGGACGAGGCCGACAAGATGCTCGACCTGGGCTTCCTCGCCGACATCGAGCGCCTCTTCTCCAAGACCCCCGCCGAGCGCCACACCATGCTTTTCTCGGCCACCATGCCGGGTCCGATCGTCGCCCTGTCGCGCCGGTTCATGACCAAGCCCATCCACATTCGCGCAAGCGACCCGGATGAGGGTCTGACCCAGGCCAACATTAAGCACGTCATCTACCGTGCGCACTCGCTGGATAAGGACGAGGTCATCGCCCGCATCCTGCAGGCCGAGGGCCGTGGCAAGACCGTAATCTTCACCCGCACCAAGCGTGCCGCCGCCCGCCTGATGGACGAGCTCAACGACCGCGGCTTCAACGCGACCGCGGTGCACGGAGACCTCGGTCAGGAGCAGCGCGAGCGCGGCATGGCCGCATTCAAGGCGGGCAAGAAGGACGTGCTGATCGCAACCGATGTGGCCGCCCGCGGAATCGACGTGGACGATGTGACCCACGTGATCAACCACACCATCCCCGACGACGAGAAGACCTACCTGCACCGCGTGGGCCGCACCGGCCGCGCCGGAAAGACCGGTATCGCCGTGACCTTCGTCGACTGGGAAGACCTGCACAAGTGGGCCCTGATCAACAGGGCGCTGGAGTTCGGTCAGCCCGAGCCCACCGAGACCTATTCCTCCTCCCCGCACCTGTTTGAGGACCTGAACATCCCCGCCGGCACCAAGGGCCGTCTGAAGCCCGCCGCCCCGGCGGCCCCGCGCGAGGGTGCCGCCCGCAGCGGTGGTGCCCGCGGTGGAAACGGATCGCGTCCGGCACGTGGCGAAGGCCAGGGTCGCGGCGAAGGCCAGGGTCGCGGCGAAGGCCAGGCTCGTACCGAGCGTCCCGCCCGTTCGGGTGAGGCCGGCGGAGACGCCGCTCGCCCCTCGCGTAACCGTCGTCGCACCCGCGGTGGCGGCGCGGCCGCCGGTCCCGCCGCCGGCGTCACCCCGGTTGAGGGTGCCCCGGTGACCGCCTCGGCACCGCAGGATGGCGAGGGTGCTCCGCGCCGTCGTCGTCGCTCGCGTGGTGGCCGCGGTCGCGGCGAGGGTGCAGCCCCCGCCGAGGCCGCTCCCGCCGCCGAATAGCCGCAGAAACTCAACGCCCGCCCCTCCAACTCGGAAGGGCGGGCGTTGTGGTTGTGGGCTAGCCGGCGATGATCGGGGCGAACCCGGTGGCCTCGGACACGATCGCGTCCACCACCGCGCTCGGCGTGGTGTTCTCCCCGAGCCGGTTGGGCTTGCCGGCCCCGTGATAGTCACTGGATCCGGTGAGCACCAGGTTGTAGCGCGCGGCCAGCGCGCGCAGCCAGGACTTCCCCTCGGGAGTGTTCTCGCGGTGGTCGATCTCCATCCCAAACAGTCCCGCCTCAACCATCTCGGCAACCACGTCCTCGGGGATCAGGCGTCCCCGGGTTCCGGTGGCCGGGTGGGCGATGACCGGCACGCCGCCGGCCTCGCGGATCATCCGGATCGCCACGATGGGATCCGGCGCATAGAGCGGGATGATGTAGCCGCTGCGCGGGTGCAGGATGGTGTCAAACGCGGCGCTGCGGTCGGTGGAGTGGCCGCGGGCCACCAGCGCGTCGGCAATGTGGGGGCGGCCGATCGAGGCCCCCGAGGTGGTCTGGGCGAGGACATCCTCCCAGGTGAGGTCATAGTCCACCCGAATGTTTTCCACGATCTCGGCCGCGCGTGTCTTGCGGGCCACCCGGATCCGCTCGGTTTCGGCCAGCAGCGCCGGATTGGAGGGATCAAACAGGTAGGCGAGCATATGCACGCTCATGCCGTTATGCCGGGTGCTCAGCTCCATTCCGGGAATCAGGTTCACCCCCACTTCAGGGGCCGCGACCATCGCCTCGGGCCAGCCCGCGGTGGTGTCGTGATCGGTCAGCGCAACCGTGCCCAATCCGGCCGCAGCCGCCGCCCGCACCAGTTCTCCGGGGGTTTCGGTACCGTCGGAGATGCTCGAATGAGTGTGCAGATCGGCGGGACCACGGAGGGAGGATTGCAGGGGCATACTGACCAGTGTAGGCCGCATGCTCAGCATCCTCCCGGGAACTCCCAGATTTCGCCCGATATCCTGACCGGGTCATGTTCAAGTTCCTCGGCGCTCTCCTCACCCTTGCGGTTGCACTGGGCCTGCTCATCGTGACCTGGCCCCCGCTGTTTGGTCTCCAGACCACCGTGATCGTCGCCCAGATCACCGCGATGCGTGGCCTCCTGGTGGCCTGCTGCGTCGCCGCGCTGATCCTCTTTTTAATCATCGGGATCATTCGCCCGCTGCGCGGATTCGCCGGCAGCATGGCCGTGGTCATGTTCCTCGGAGCCGTGGCCAACACCGGCATCCTGGTGTACCGCGGGTTTGACAACGATGCGATGCCGGCAAAAACCGAGAGCAGCATCAACGTGCTCAGTTGGAACACCAAGGGTAACGCGATGGGTTCGGCCACCATCGCCAAGCTCGCGCTGGACTCCGGGGCGGATATCGTCGCCCTCCCCGAGACCCGCAATCAGACCGGACTCGAGGTGGCCGCCGCGATGAAGGCCGCCGGCAAACCCATGAACGTGTTTACCGAGTCGTTTGGCAAGATTGCTGCCGCCAGCTCAACCACGGTTTTGGTCTCTCCCTCGCTGGGCGCGTACACGCAGGCCAGCAGCAACGGCGTGGGTGCCTCGAACACACTCGTGGTGCCCAGCGTGGTGCTCCGTCCCGCCGACGGACGCGGACCCACCATCATCGCCAGCCACGCGGTCTCCCCCTCGACCCCGCAGATGCACAACTGGCGCGAGGACTTGGCCTGGCTCGCCGCGCAGTGTGACGCCGAGAACGTCATCATCGCCGGCGACTTCAACGCGACCGTGGACAGCATGGCGGGCCTCGGCCGTGACGGTGCCGCGCTCGGGCGCTGCAATGACGCGGGCCTGGCGACCCGCACGGCCGCCCTGGGTACCTGGCCCACCAACATTCCCGCGCTGCTGGGATCCCCGATCGATCACGTCTTCGCCACCCCGGTCTGGGACATCGCCGGCATGAAGGTACACAGCGAGTTCGATCAGGCGGGCAGCGATCACCGCCCGATCACCGTGCGCCTGGAACCGGCCGCGGCAGACTAGCCCCGAACTTCGTTCCGGATATGCCTCGGATTCTCAGCTAAGTCTCGTTGGTTTTCCATAGCCGTGGCCTCGTCAGCGACATAACCTTCAACAAGGTATCGCCTCGTGCCCCCGACGTTGACATACCGTCACATTCGGACGAAAACGAGGTTTTCACAATGAACTATGGAACGACGCACAAACCCTGGACGGAACGGCTCGAATCACTCGATGCTTCCGCTCTGATTCCCACGCCCGCACTCGCCACACTCGCCACGCTGCTCATCGATTCGGGAGAGCGCGGCTGGCCCGCACCCGGCATATTTCCCGGCGAGACGAGCGGGATCCGCGTTGAGTGGCAGTCCGCCCACTGGGTGGTTGTTTTCGAGGTTGACTCTTCGGGCAGGTATTTTCTTGGATACATCCCGGTGGAGCCACCCGCCGAGCCCGCGAGTATCTCCACTCGGGATGCCACTCGACTAAAAACCTTTATCAGCACATACGTTCATGACTAGCGTGCACTGCGAGTATCTTCTGCCCGGTGAGAACATCCCTGACGTCCCGGACGAGCTCTGGTTACGGGCCTGTTTTGATACACCGAACCTGATTGATCCAATGACCGGAATAGTGAGTAATCTAATGTTCGCATGGGGAACCCTAGACGCCGGAAAGCTCTCCGGCGCGCGTTCAAGACGAACGACGCCTGGACGTATGTACCAGCACCTCACCCAGGTAAACGCCCATCCCGTCCATCACATTCGTGGGTTGGTGTCAGCCTCGCTCTGGATGCTCGAGCTTCATTTACACGACGATTTCTCAATCCTTCAACGCGAAACGCTGCCGCTTCCAGGGCACGCCTACCTCGACGTTCAACACCTTGCGCGCGGCAGATCGCACCGCGCAAAAATTGAACGGGAAACGGTGAGGGCTCGACTCCTTCACCACTCACGGGTTGTGCATGTGTCCGAGGCAGGTTCTCGCTAGGATCAACCCGCGACACCGCGGTGAGCGAGCCAAGGCGGACAGACACGCCAGGTGCTTCAAACCGGGGCACGAACAGTGCGAGAATGTAAAGCATGACTACCAGTAGCGAAGAGACCAAGGACGCCCGATCCACCACCCCCGGATCCGATCGCTTCCAGGACTATATTGGGTCCCAGTGGGCCGACCGCACGGATGAGCTCCCCGCCGCCCGCGCCCAGGCGGCGTTTGCCGAGAAGCGCCGCGCCGAGGTGAGCGCCGCGTTTACCGGTGCCCGCGTGGTGATCGAGGCCGGCGACCCCAAGCAGCGCTCCAACGACACCGACTACCCGTTCCGCGCCCACTCGGCCTTTGCCCACCTGACCGGCTGGGGCGCCGACTCCGAGCCCGGTGCCGTGCTGGTGTTTGAGCCCGCGGGCGAGGGTCACGAGATCACCCTGTACTTCCGCGAGCGCGCCGGGCGTGACTCCGACGAGTTCTACGCCAACCACTCGATCGGCGAGTTCTGGATCGGTCCGCGTCCCTCCCTCGCCCAGGTCGCCGCCGACCTGAACCTGGCCACCGCCCACCTGGATGAGTTTGTGGCCACCGACTCGGACCTGCGCATCGACCACGACGAAGACCTGACCCGGTTCGTCTCCGAGCTGCGCCTGGTTAAGGACTCCTTCGAGATCGCCGAGATGCGCGAGGCCGTGAACGCCACCGCCGGCGGATTCGACGCCTTCATCGCCGAGCTGCCCCGCATCATCGCCTCCCCGCGGGGCGAGCGCGTGGTCGAGGGTGTCTTCAACGCCCACGCCCGCGAACACGGGAACACCGTCGGTTATGACACCATCGCCGCCTCGGGATCCCACGCGTGCATCCTGCACTGGACCCGCAACGACGGCGCGGTCACCCCGGGCGAGCTAATCCTGGTGGATGCCGGCGTCGAGGTCGAGAGCCTGTACACCGCGGACATCACCCGCACCCTGCCGATCAACGGTACCTTCACCGACGTGCAGCGCAAGGTCTATGAGGCCGTGCGCGAGGCCGCCGACGCCGCCCTGGCGATCGTGCGACCGGGCATCGTGTTCAAGGAGATCCACGCCGAGGCCATGCGTGTGATCGCCGAGAAGACCGCCGAGTGGGGCATGCTGCCGGTTTCGGCCGAGGAGTCGCTGCTGGTGGAGAACCAGTACCACCGCCGGTATATGGTGCACGGCACCAGCCACCACCTGGGCATCGACGTGCACGACTGCGCCCAGGCTCGTCGCGACTTCTACCACGAGGGCATCGTCGAGGAGGGCATGATCTTCACGATTGAGCCCGGCCTGTACTTCCAGAACGACGATCTGACCGTGCCCGAGGAGTTCCGCGGCATCGGCGTGCGGATCGAGGACGACATCCTGGTCACCGCCGACGGTGCCGAAAACCTCTCGGCACACATCCCGCGCACCGCGGACGATGTCGAGGCGTGGATCGCGCGCCTGAACGCCTAGGCTCATACCATCACGTGGCGATCCCTCATTCGTGAGGGGTCGCCACGTTTGGTTAACACGCGGATTCGATAAACGCGATATTCTGTAGCAATGAGTTCGACGAAGATCCCCTCCCCCTATCTCGCGTTTCGCAACGCCGCCGTGCGGCACCCGGACGACGCGTTTGTTCACACCGGGGCCCTCCGCATCGGACGCGCCGCGGCACTACGCTCGGTTGACGGCATCGCGGCCAAACTGCGCGCGCAGGGGGTGCGGGCGGGCGACCTGGTGGCCCTCGAGCTGCCGGCCACGCTGGACCTGCTCTTCACCCTGGCCCTCTGGCACGAGGGGGCCACCGGGGTCCCGGTAGCCGCACACATTCCCGGCGACTCGATTCCCACCGGCATCCTGCTGGTGACAGCTTCCAACACCCGTCGGTGGGAGCGTACCCTCATCGTTGACGCCGAGCTTCTCCGTCGCGCCGAGGCACGCGTCGCCTCGAATGATCCGGTGATCGAATTCAATCGGGATTTCCCCGCCCGCATACATTTTTCCAGCGGCACCACCGGATGCCCCAAGGCCATTGCCACATCGTTCGGCGCCCTGGATACCCTCACCGCCGATCCCGACACAACCTGGCTGCGCGGGGCACCATTCCTGATGATGATGCCTCCGGGTTCCCTCTTCGGTTTTGCCGCCTTCTACGCCAGCGTCCGATCCGAGAACACGTTCTGGCTGGTGAATCCCGGCGATCCGGACCACACCATCGAGCTGGCCCGTCAGTCGGGTGCCACCGCGCTAAAGGGCTCCCCCGCACAGGTGGCTTCCGTGCTGGAAAAGCTTGAGGAACGCGGGGAACGACTCCCGCTGCTGGACACGGTATTCACCGCCGGGGCGGCACTGTCTCCGATCGTGGCCGCACGCATGCGCGCGGTAGCCGACGGCTGTGAGCTGCACGTGGCCTATGGGTCGACCGAGGGCCTGCTGGTGAGCGCCCGCTATCGAGACAGTTCCGATCCCACCGACCTCGGCGAGGTTTCCCCCACCGCCCGCATCGAAATCGTGGATGCCGCGGACTCGGTGCTCGCGCCGGGTGTCGTGGGTCGCATCCGCTACCAAAACACCCATATGGCCACCGAGTATCTGAACGATCCGGAAGCCAGCGCCGCGGCGTTCACCGACGGCTGGTACTACCCGGGCGATCTCGGGATGCTCACCGTCGACGGCAAGCTCGTCCTGGCTGGCCGCGAGTCCGAGGTTCTCAACGCCGACGGAGTGAAGCTGGACCCCACGGTGTTGGACCACCGGGCTCTCGAGGATCCACTGGTTCGCGATGCCGCGGGATTTGTCTATCGTGATCGCGGGGGCGTCTCCAGGTTCGGCCTCGCCCTGGTTTCCCGCGAGGGCTTTGATGCGGACGGCTTCGCCCGGTCCCTGAATGAAGACTTCAGCCACGGTCTGCCCACGCTGATTGTCCGCGTCGAGCAGATTCCGCGCAACGGCGGGGGCAAGGTTTTGCGCCGGGAACTCACGGCGCGTTTCTCCGAGTCGCCGACGGCCCCCATACTGCACGCGTAAGGGGTGGTGCAGGGGGAAAGCCCCCGCACCACCCCGTGTCCGGCAACCTATCCGCGACGACGGCGAACGGCAAACCCGGTCATCGCCAGTCCGGCTGCCAGCGCCCCCACCGCGAGGGCGATCCACGTGGGGCCGGCGTCGGCACCGGTGTGCGCGAGACCGGCGGCCTGCACCGGACCGGCCGAAGGCGACGGCACCGCACTCGTCGAGGCCCCCGGATCGGGTGCGCTCGGTGAGGCTGCGACCGGGGGCACGGAGGCCGGGTCGGACGGCGTCGAGGTCGGCGTGGACCCCGGCTGGGTCGGCGTCGCGGTCGGAGTCGACGTCGACTCGGGCTGAGTCGGCGTCGGGGTCGGGGTCGGCTCCACGGCTACCGGGGCCCACTTGGCAAAGTAGACCCGATCTGCGGTGAGCGGGGCCGAGAAGTCCGCCTCCCGGGTCAGCGCCGAATCGGTGAACCACCCCTCGAAGGTGAATCCCTCGGCGGTGGGGTCGGCCGGACGCTCCGACAGCCCGCCGATGGCGATCGCCCTCGGCTCAATGGCGGAGCCGTGCCCACCGAGGTCAAACGAAACGTTGACGATCCGAAGCTGTTTCCACCGAAGGATCACAACACCCGATCCCCCATTCGCGCTCCCGCGCCCCGCGATCGCCTGAACCGCGCCGCCGCCGGCTCCACTGTTTGCCAGCGCCACGCCAATTGACGAGCCGGCACCGCTCAGGCTCACCGCACCCGCGCCGCACAGGGCCGGGACGCTGGCCTCAACCGCCGTCGAGGCGACGAAGGCACCACCGCCGCCGAAGCAGCGAGTGTCATCGGCGAACGGTGATCCCGCAGCGGCAAGCTGGGCCGGGGTAACGCCGTTTCTCGGATTTTCCACGTTCCCAACGGAGGCACCAAGACCCGAGGTACCGTTTGTACCGCGCGGGCCCGCATAAGCCAGAACTTCGGGAACACCGGGCTGGCTCACTCTACTGACGACCCCGGCATTACCGGCGGCAATCTCCAGCGGGCGTGCGGGATCGGCATCGAACCCCTGGAGATCCACCACGCCCCCGGAGCCCCCTCCCGCGTAATAGTCGCCGTTGTCGCTCACGGTGCCGCTTCCTCCACCGCCCACAACCAGCGCCTCAAGCGAGGTCATTTCGGCGGTCGGGGTGAAGGTTGCCGAGGATCCACCGTTGATGGTGACCTCGCAAATCGCTGGGCCGATCGGGACGCCGCCGGCGTCACAGGTTGCCGAATCGGCGGCGCCGGCCGGCGCAACTCCGGCAAGGATGCCGGCCAGACCGAGCCCGGAAACCGCGCCGATCACCGCCACCCGTTGGAAAGAATGAGAACCCACTGCTACTCCCTCGTAACTACCAGAAACACTAAACAATGTATTGTTTCACAATTCGCGACTTTCTCTGGCCAGATTTCATTCGAGCGCGCAGAATAGAGGCATGACCGCCACCGTGGATCTGATCGATGCCTTCCGAAGCGCCGACCCCGATCGTCGCGCCAGACTCCTGCGCGGCTGCGAAGCCGGTGCCGACTCCGACCGGGTCGACTTCCTGATCACCCTGGTTGAGGACACCGCCGAGGATCCGGCCGTGCGCACCGAGGCCGCCCGTGCCCTGGCGCTGATCGCGGCGATCGACGGGGAGGAGCCCGGCCGTCTCTTCGATGAGGAGCTGGATACCGCACGCAATCTGATCGGCGAGATCCTGGCCGGCGTGGCCAACCGCGATCCCGATGAGGACCTCCGCGTCTGGGCCCTGCGCGGACTCGCGCGCTGCGATCTACCCGACTCCGCCATTCGTGTACTCGTGGGTCTGGCCCTGGCTGAGCGGGAGGATCCGCTGCTGCGCACCCTTGCCGCGGCGGCCGTCTACGCCCAGGCCCCGGAATCGGTGGTCCGCACCGAGGCTCTCCCGGTTTTTGATCACGACCCGATCCTCGCCGGCGGCCCACACACCGCCTAGGTGCCCTTGCCGTAACACCCTTGTTACGGCTGCAATATCAACATCCGAACTGATCGAGTACCTGACCACCTGCGCGCCGATCAGCGCGGGTTAGCCGAGCCCGTTCGAAAGCACCGCCCCCTTGCGCCACGCCGGTCCTCGGCACCGGTTTGGGATTATTTTGGCCGCGCTCCGGGGCTAATCGGGGATGAATTTACCCAGCCGGACCGAATCTACGCAAAAGGCTTACTTTTTGTTGCAAGAACTTGCTAGTGTGGCGACATGTCACGAAGACTCGCTGAGGTAGCCCGCAAGGTAGGCGTGAGTGAGGCGACCGTCAGTCGCGTCCTCAATGAAAAGCCGGGGGTGTCCGAGACCACCCGCAACGCGGTGCTCACCGCCCTCGATGTGCTGGGGTATGAGCGCCCCTCCAGCCTGCGCGGGGAACGCGCCCGCCTGGTGGGCCTGGTTCTACCCGAACTGCAGAACCCAATCTTCCCCGCGTTTGCCGAGGTGGTCTCCGGGGCGCTCGCCCAAAATGGCTACACCCCGGTGCTGTGCACGCAGACCACCGGCGGGATCTCCGAGGCCGACTATGTGGACCTGCTGCTTTCCCAGCGGGTGTCCGGTGTCGTGTTCTCCGGCGGTGCCTACGCGGAGACCGATGCCAGCCACGAACACTACGACCGCCTGACCGAGCTCGGCCTGCCGTTTGTCTTTGTCAACGCCCTGGCCGAGGGCCTGGATGTCGCCACGGTTTCCTGCGACGATGCGGTCGCGATGGAGCAGGCGCTGGTCCATCTGCACCAGCTCGGGCACACCCAGATCGGCCTGATTCTGGGCCCCAAGGACCACGTGCCCTCGCGGCGCAAGTATCAGGCCGCGCTGCGCTGGGGTGCCGCGAACGGCGTGGATTTCACCGGCAGCCGCGTCATCCACTCGCTCTACTCGCTCGAGGCCGGGCAGGTTGCGGCGACGCGTCTGCTGCAGAAAACCGACGCCACAGCCTTTGTCTGCGCGAGTGACCTCCTGGCCCTCGGCGCGATCCGTGCGGTGCGCCGGGCGGGCCTCAACGTGCCCGCCGATGTCTCGGTGGTGGGCTATGACGACTCCGCCCTGATGAACGCGGTCGAGCCCCCGCTGACCACGATCCGTCAGCCGATCGAGACGATGGGACGCATGGTGGTGGAGCTCCTGCTGCGTCAGATCGGCGAGGATTCGGCCACCCGGGACGAGTTCCTATTCGAGCCCGAGCTGGTGGTTCGCGGCTCCACCGCGCCGATGCGCACCCGCTCCGCGCGCAAAAGAGAGTAAATCTTTGTAAATTTCTTACGTTCTGTGTCCTTCTTGCGTGATTCTGTCGCTTCCCTTACATTTAGGTTTCAACAACGGCGTTGGTCGGGTTACTGCCCCAACCGGTACACGAGTGACGCCACGGATTACGCACAGGAAACAGAGGCGCTGGTTTGTCCAGGACCGTTGAACACCACACGACCACCGCGGTCGACTCCCCCGAGGCCCTCGGTGCGGAGACCCCCGAGGCGTCCATCGACGCGCTCGGCACCCTTCTTACCCCCTCCGCCAACTCCTGGTGGCGCGGGGACACGATCTATCAGATCTACCCCCGCTCGTTTGCCGACGGTAACGGCGATGGCACCGGCGACCTCCGCGGAGTCCGCCAGCGCCTGCCGTACCTCAAGGAACTCGGCATCAACGCGATCTGGTACACCCCGTGGTACGAGTCCCCGCTGGCCGATGGTGGCTATGACGTGGCCGACTACCGCCGGATCGACCCCGCCTTCGGCGACCTGGCCGAGGCCGAGGCGCTGATCCAGGATGCGCTGGCCCTGGGCATCCGCACGATCGTGGATGTGGTCCCCAACCACGTCTCGGCCGCGCACCGCTGGTTCCAGCAGGCCCTGGCAGCGGAGCCCGGCTCCCCCGAGCGCGCCCGCTTCTGGTTCCACCCGGGACTCGGCGAGAACGGCGATCAGCCGCCCACCCACTGGCCCAACAACTTCGCCGGCCCCACCTGGACCCGCCTCACCAACGAGGATGGCACCCCGGGCGAGTGGTACCTGCACCTGTTTGATCCCGAGCAGCCCGACCTCAACTGGTCCCACCCCGAGGTGGTCCAGGAGCACGAGGACATCCTGCGCTTCTGGTTCGACCGCGGCGTAGCGGGCATCCGGATCGACTCGGCGGCCCTGCTGGTGAAGGACCCCGCCCTGCCCGAGATCCCCGAGAACCCGGGTCCCGGCGAGCACCCCAACACCGACCGCGACGAGCTGCACACCATCTACCGCGGCTGGCGTCGGGTGGCCGAGGAATACCGCGACCGGGCACCGCTGGGAGGCCGCGCGCTGATCGGTGAGATCTGGCTGCCCGATGCCGAGCGCTTTGCCGCGTACCTGCGCCCCGATGAGATGCACACAGCGTTCAACTTCGACTTCATGACGCGGCAGTGGAAGGCCGAGGAGCTGCGTGCCTCGATCGATCTGATGCGTGATGCCCACGCCCCGATCGGTGCCCCCTGCACCTGGGTGCTCTCCAACCACGACGTGACCCGGGTGGTCACCCGCTACGGCCGTGAGGACTCCTCGTTCGAGTTCCTCAAGAAGCGTCGCGGGATCCCCACCGACCTGGCCCTGGGTACCCGTCGTGCCCGCGCCGCCGCGCTGCTGACCGCCGCGCTGCCCGGTTCCCTCTACATCTGGCAGGGCGACGAGCTCGGCCTGCCCGAGGTTGAGGATCTGCCCGATGAGGAGCGTCAGGACCCGATGTTCCACCGCTCGAACGGTGTGGACCCGGGTCGCGATGGCTGCCGCGTGCCGCTGCCGTGGTCCGGTCAGGAGCCCCCGTTCGGCTTCGAACCCGAGGGTTCCACCGCGCCGACCTGGCTGTCCCAGCCGGCCGATTGGAACACCTACACGGTTGAGGCTCAGCGCAGGGATCCCGGATCGATGCTGAACCTGTACCGCCGGATGCTGGAGTTCCGTGAGCGCGATGCGGCGCTCGGAGACGGCCCCTTCCGCTGGCTCACCGCGGCCGACCACGCGGGCTTCGGCCCCGAGGTGCTGGCCTTCGCCCGGGCCGACGGATTCATCAGCGTCACCAACTTCTCCGGTGAACCCTTCGCGCTGCCCGAGCGCGCCCAGCTCCTGCTTTCCAGTTCCCCCCTCGAAGGCGGTCTCCTGCCCGCCGACACCACCGCGTGGCTTCGGCTCACGCAGCACCCCTCCCGCACCAACTAATCACAACGAAAGGCAATGACAATGAAGTCACCCATTAAGGCGTTGACCCTCACGGTCTCCGCTCTGGCAGCAATCGGCCTCCTGGCCTCCTGCTCAAACGGCGCCAACCCGGGCGGCGGCGAATCAGCCGACGGCAAGGTTGAGCTCTCGGTGGTCAGCCTGATCCCCGGAACCGAGCAGGCGGCATTTGACGCCTTCAACAACCAGGTCAAGCAGTTCGAAAAGGCCAACCCGGACATCAAGATCAAGCCGGTCGAGTACGAGTGGAAGGCCGACACCTTCCCCGCGCTGCTCGCCGGTGGCACCCTGCCGATCGTCTACACCATCCCCTTCACCGACGGTCAGACCCTGATCGAAAACGGTCAGATCGCCGACATCACCGAAGAGGTCAAGGCGCTGCCGTTCTACGACAAGTTCAACAAGAACGTGCTCTCGGCCGGCACCGACGACAAGGGTCACATCTTCGCCGTCCCGCGCGAGGCCTACGGTAACGGCCTGCAGTACAACCGCGACCTGTTCAAGCAGGCGGGCCTGGACCCCGACAAGCCGCCGACAACCTGGGATGAGGTCCGCGCCGCCGCCAAGACCATCTCCGAGAAGACCGGTGCAGCCGGTTACATGCAGATGACCCAGGGCGCCACCGGTGGATGGCAGACCACCGTGGCCACCTACGCCCACGGCGGACGCATGGAGGAGATCAAGGGTGACAAGGTCACCGCGACCCTCGACACCGACGCCACCAAGAAATCCCTGCAGTTCCTCAAGGACCTGCGCTGGGAGGACAACTCGATGGGCTCGAACTTCCTCTACGACTGGGGAACCATCAACAAGGCATTCGCCTCGGGCCAGATCGGCATGTTCACCGGCGGAAGCGACCTCTACACCGCGCTGATCCGCGAGAACCAGATGGACCCGGCGCACTACGGCATCACCACCCTGCCGCTCGAGGGCAAGGACGGCGCCGTGCTCGGCGGCGGTACCCTCTCGGTGGTCAACGGTAAGGCCAGCGAGGCGCAGAAGAAGGCCGCCGTCAAGTGGATCGACTTCTACTACCTGCAGAAGTACCTGGACAAGGACGCGGCCATCACCGATGCCAAGACTCTCGCCGCCGCCAACCAGGCCGTCGGTACCCCGGCCCTGCCGATCTTCGACAAGGCCACCCTGGATGAGTCCCGCGAGTGGATCAAGGACTACATCAACGTTCCCCAGGACCAGGTAGCCCCGTTCACCTCGAAGATCTTCGACCAGCCTCTGGTGATCGAGCCGACCAAGAGCACCCAGGACATCTACGGCATCCTCTCGCCGGTGGTCCAGGCCGTGCTCACCGATAAGAACGCCGACATCGACGCCCTGCTCAAGCAGGCCAACGCCGACGCCCAGGCGGTCCTGGACCGCGGCTAGCGCCACCGGTTTCACCCGCGGTTCACGCCGCACAGCTAGTATCCGCGAGCATCGGGCTCTCGCATCGCTGCGATGCGAGAGCCCGGGCAGCCGCATCACCTCGATGCGCACGCCCGAGCCTCGCGCCGGCCGCGGGGATGGCCCAACCATCCCCGCGGTCACACCTCGTTATTCCCTCGTGCAGGAAGGCACCGCCGCCACCATGACCACCCTCACCAAACCCGCTCCGACCAAGCGTCGGCGCGCCCGGAATCCACGCACCTGGTTGCGTGGCGGTGGGCTCTCCAACCTCCTCTTTGCGGCCCCGATGATCATCATCTTTGGGCTGTTCTCGTTCTACCCGATCATCCGCGCGTTCGTGATGAGCTTCCAGAAGACCAACCTGATCGCCGACCCGCAGTGGGTGGGACTGCTGAACTTCCAGCGTGTGCTGGAGGATCCGGTGTTCTGGGTGGCCCTGCAAAACACCGGCTGGTTTGCGCTGCTGGCCCTGATCTTCGGATACCCGATTCCGCTGATCGCCGCCGTGCTGATGAGCGAGGTGCGTCGGGCCCGCGGCCTGTACTCGGTGCTCGCGTATCTGCCCGTCGTGATCCCGCCGGTGGTCGCCGTGCTGCTGTGGAAGTTCTTCTACGATGCGGGCCCCAACGGTGTGTTCAACACCATGCTGGGCTGGGTGGGCCTCGGGCCCTTCCCGTGGATTCAGGACGCCACCATGGCGATGCCCTCGATCGTGCTGGAGGCCACCTGGGCCGCCGCCGGTGGAACCATCATCATCTACCTCGCCGCGCTGACCGGGGTCGCCCCCGAACTCTACGATGCCGCCGAGATCGACGGCGCGGGCATCTGGCGCAAGATCTGGCACGTGACCCTGCCGCAGCTGCGCGGGGTCCTGCTGATCACCCTGATCCTGCAGATCATCGGTACCGCGCAGGTGTTCCTGGAACCCTTCCTGTTTACCGATGGTGGACCGGCCAACTCCACGGTCACCCTGCTCCAACTCATCTACCGGTACGGCTTCCAAAACAGCCTCGGTGGTAACTACGGTTCGGCGACCGCGCTGAGCGTGATGCTCGCGCTCTTCCTCGCCCTGCTGTCCTTCGTGTACTTCCGTCTCACCTCTGGTTGGAGCAAGAATTGACCACCACATCGACCCGTAGCGACGCCGGTGTCGCGGTAACCGCCGACGCGGTGCTCGACACCGTGCCCGCCCCCACCCGTCGCCGTCGCCTCGGAAAGAAGAAGCCCGCGGCCTCCGGCCCCTCGGATGAGCGCGGGATCATCTCGACCAATGAGTGGAGCCGGCGCGGCATTCGTCGCTCCGCCAACGGTATCCAGATCACCCTGCTGGTGCTGCTCGCGATCGGCGGGCTGGGTCCGATCCTCTGGCTCGCCAAGGCCGCGATCACCCCCACCCAGGACACCCTGCGCACCCCGATGGCGCTGTTCCCCAACGGCTTCGCCTGGGACAACGTCAGCAAGGCGTGGACCACGATCGGACTGGACGTTCAGTTCATGAACACCGTGTGGGTGGCGCTGGGTGTGCTGGTCATGCAGCTGGTGGTCACGATGACCGCCGGGTACGTGCTGGCGATCCTCAAGCCCGCCTACGCCAAGGTCCTCAACGCCCTGGTGCTGGCCACCCTGTTTGTGCCCTCGGTGGTGCTGCTGGTGCCGCTGTACCTGACCATCCTCGATGTGCCGTTCCTGGGCATCTCGCTGCAGAACACGTTCTGGGCGGTGTGGCTGCCCGCCGGCGCCAACGCCTTCAACATCCTGCTGGTTAAGCGCTTCTTCGAAAACCTCCCGCCGGAGATCTTCGAGGCCGCGCGCACCGAGGGGGCCGGATCGTTCCGGATCTTCTGGCAGATCGTGTTGCCGCTGTCCAAGCCGATCATCGGTGTGGTCTCGGTCTTCGCGGTGATTGCCGCCTGGAAGGACTTCCTCTGGCCCAAGCTGGTGCTCGCCCTCCCCGAGGTACAGCCGCTCTCGGTGCGTCTGCCGCAGCTGCAGCAGACCATCGACCTGGGCACCTACCTGGCGGCCCTGGCCATCTCGACCCTGGTGCCGATCGTGCTGTTCATCATCTTCCAGGGTCTGTTCCTGAAGTCCGCTGGCATGGGTGGTGCGGTCAAGGGCTAACCCCGACTCCTCCCCCGTGCTCGCACGCACAAACGCCCACGACCGATTTGGTCGTGGGCGTTTGTGGTTGTGGAGCTAAACCGCGGGGCTCACCGCTGTCGGCTACGCCGCGGGGCTCACCGCTGTCGGCTACGCCTCCGAGGTTCCGCGACGTCGGCGCAGGCCGAACAGGAGCAGTCCGATCAGGCCGAGACCCGCGGCGAACAGCGGCAGGCCATTGGTGCTGGCACCGGTGCCGGGGAGCGCGCCGGATGCGGTGTCACCGGGGGTACCGGTCGACGGGGACGTGGTGGGGGCAGCGGTGGGAGCACCGGTCGGATCGGTCGGTCCCGTGGTCGGATCCGTCGGACCGTCGGTCGGGTCGGTGGGTCCGGTGGTCGGATCGGGCGTCGGGTCGGTCGGTCCGGGATCGGCCGGTCCGGTGGGCTCATCACCGGGGATCGCGATGTCGATGTGCTTGATCTCGTTGGGCACGGCCTGGGCATCAAACGAGAAGGCGCTCACCCGCAGGCGGTCCTCGTAGAGGGCCACACGCAGGCCAACCGGGTCGGCATTGCTGTTTCCGGTCTCCTCCCAGTCGCCACTGGGTCCGTACTGGGTGGTGACGGCCACGGTGTTGACGATCGTGGGTGCCTGCGCCCGAGTCGGATCAAAACGCTTCTCCCCGCTCCAGTCATTGAGCGTTCCGGCCCAGTGAGTGTGGCTGGTGAGCACGGTCACGTTGGGGTTGTCCTGCAGCAGGGCGGCCACCCGGGCGGTGTCGTGATCGTAGTCGTTGCGGTAGAAGTTAATGTAGGTACCCGAAACCGAGTTGGCAAACACGTGGTGGGCCATCAGCAGAACCGGCTTGTTCTGTGACTTCCAGTAGGCCAGGCGGTCACGCAGCCACTCGTACTGGGTGTCGGACATCCGCACAAACGGGCCCGATCCACGCGACTTACTGTCGTCGTAGTACTCGCTCCCCAGCCACAGCATGGGCAGCTTGCCATCAACCAGCTGCTCACCCCAGAGACCGCCCTGACCACCCTTGGCGCGCATGCCGGTGGTGTCGAGGAAGCGGTTACGGAAGTCGTCAATGTTGCCGGTACCGAAATACTCGTGGTTGCCGATGGTGGCGAACTGGTTCGGGTAGCGGTTTCCGCCGCCCGCGTTATAGGCGTTGTAGTACTCGGTGTACCGCTCGGCGTAACCGTGGGGTACCAGGTCGCCGTTGGCGACGACGGTGTCGGCGCGCTCGCCGAGGTTGCGGAACCCGGGCAGTACCTGATTCTGCAGGCGGCTGGTGGCCCCCTGAACGTCGCTGAAAATATCGACCCGGGCGCTGGATTCGGCCTCCGCGGGCAGGTCTCCCAGTCCGCGCACGATCTGAGCGTTATCCACCATCCAGGAACCGGTTCCGGCGGCCCCCAGGAAGGCGAATTCCAGGCGGACGTCGGTGGCCCCGGCGGGGATGTGCAGCGGCAAACGCAGCCCGGCCGCCTCCTCGGTAGAGGTCAGCGTGCGCAGAGTTTCGCGCTCCCCGGTGGAGTACACGGCCACCACGGTTCCGCTCTGACCGGCGGTGCCGCGGGCACGGAAGTGGCTGTCCACCCGGGCCTCCAGGGTGTCCCCGGCGCGCACCGGTACCGCGGCGGAGGTGAGGGTTCCGGCAACGGCACCGCGGGCGGCATCGATCACCGCGAGCTTGCCATCGGCGAGGGTGAACGCCTGACGCCGATCTGTTCCCCACTGAGACACGATGTTGTCGAGGGTCGAGATGTTCCATCCGCTGTCGGCGGGGATGGTCCAGGACTCGGGGGTTTCAAACCCGTCGAACCAGACCTTCTTCTCGGTCGTGGCCATCGCCGCACCGGTGGAGGAGTAGACGGTCACCGGGATCGTGGTCTCGATGATGCCCGGGCCACCCAGACGCAGGAGCTGCACGCCGTTGGCGGTCCCGGCGGGGATCGCCACCCGAATCGTGGTGGTGCCATCGGCACCCACGGCGGGAATACCGGACAGCGGGGCGCCCGTGCCCAGGACCGCGCTGACCTGCTGGCCGGGACGCAGCCCCGCCAGGGTAATCACGGCGCTGGAACCGGGTGCCACCACCGGCTTCTCGGTCCCGCGCACACTCGGCCGCACATCGGCGGGCGCACTCTCACGCATGCTCACATTATCGATCATCCAGTACCAGTTGTCCTGGCTCTGCCGGTAGCTCCACCCGAATTCCACGGTCGAGGCGGTGGCGGGGGTATCGACCGAGGCGGTCACAGCCTGGTTGAATCGGTCGCCGGCAAAATTCTCCACCAGGACCTCCGGGCCGCCATCAAAGCGTGCCACCAGTCGCGCGTTTTGCGGCTGCACACCCTGGCGGTAGTGCGAGTCAAAACTGACGCTGGCCGCACCGGTCTTCTCGGTCAGCGCCATCGGTTCGGACCACAGGGTTGAGGTAAACCGGTCTGCGGTGGGACGGTTGGTGTCCGACTGCACCACGGCGACCTTGCCCGAGGCCCGGGTGAACTCGCCCTGTCGTCCAGATCCGGGGAACGCGGTGGTGACCTCGGGAACGGTGTGGAAGCTCCATCCCTCCCAGCCGAGCTTCATGCCGGCGGTGTTGACATTGTCGACGCTCCAGCCGGCCGGGGCGGTCTGTGCATTGACGGCACCCTCAAAATCCTGACCGAGCGGGTTGGCGGCAAAAGCGGGTGCCACACCGACCCCGCTCAAGAAGACACAGAGGACGGCGGCGGCTGCGGTGCGGCGGATACCGCGACCGGAGATGGAACGATGGGCAAACGATTCGGAACCGACCTGGCTCGATCCGACCGCATGCGCACCAAGGGGATGCGATTTCATGGGGTAACACTCCTTGACGGGGATGGTGGGTATGGGGAGGAAAGGACTGTGGGGTTAGCGGGTGATCCGCGAACGGATCTGCTCGTGGATGCGGCCGTTGGTGGCCAGCAGATTGCCCGAGCTGTGGGAGGAGACGCCGTTCACGTCGGTGCAGGTGCCGCCGGCCTCGCGCACGATCGGGATCACCGCGGCGAGATCGTAGGCAAACACATTGAACTCGCAGACCGCGTCCAGCGCCCCCTCGGCCAGCAACATGTAGGACCAGAGGTCACCGTAGGCGCGGTCTCGCCAGACCTCGGCACACAGGTCGAGCAGCGCATCGAGGTGACCGGTCTTGGCCCAGGACTCGACCGCCTGGAAGCTCAGCGACACCTGGTCGAGGCTCTCCACCGCGCTGACCCGCAGCCGGGTGGGCTCGGCGGTGCCGTGCTGACGCCAGGCACCGCCGCCGGACTGGGCCCACCAGCGCAGGCCGAGCGCCGGAGCCGACACCACTCCAAGCACCGGTTCGCCGTCAATTTCCAGCGCAATCAGGGTGCCCCAGTTGGGAACCCCGCGCAGGAAGTTCGCGGTTCCGTCGATCGGGTCGATGATCCAGCGCCGGGTGCCGCTGCCGGTATGTTCACCGGTCTCCTCACCAAAGAAACCGTCCTCGGGGCGGGCCGCTTCAATCGCCGCACGCAGGGCGAGCTCGGTCGCCGTATCGGCCTCGGTGACCACCGAGCCATCGGCCTTGAGACCGTGTTTCAGGGTTGATGCGGTGTAGCGCGGCAGGCTGATCGAATCGGCGAGCGCCGCCAGCTCGCGGGCAAAGGTCAGGTCATCGGCACGAAGGCCCGCGGGGATGGTTTCGGTGAGCAGGACCATTAGGCAAGCCGCTTTCTAATCCAGGCCGAGGCGAGATCCACCACGATGATGAGGATCAGGACGATGATCAGATAGGTCAGCATGGTGTCGAATTGGAAGGTCTTGATGGACTTGTTGATCAGCAGACCGATGCCACCGGCCCCCACCAGACCCAGCACCAGCGAGGAGCGGACGTTTACGTCGAAGCGGTAGAGCAGCAGCCCGGTGAGCTGGGGCAGCACCGAGGGGACGGTTGCGTTGGCCACGATTTGGAACCGGTTCGCCCCCGCGGTGCGCAGCGCCTGCTCGGGTCCGGGATCCACATCCTCCATGGCCTCGGACCACAGCTTGCCCATCACCCCGGTGTTGTGACAGATCAGCGCGAGGACCCCGGCAAAGGGACCCAGACCCACCGCGGTCACAAAGATCAGCGCAAACACGATGTCCGGAACCGCGCGGAAGAAGGACAGGATGGCGCGGGCGATCTGATACACCACGGTGTTGGGTGAGGTGGTGCGTGCCCCGAGCACGGCGAGCAGCAGCGCAAACGGGATCGAGATGGTGGTGCCCAGCAGTCCGATCCACAGGGTGGTCAGCGCGCCGGAGACGCCCGCGCCGATGACCTTGGGACTGAGATCTGGCGGAATCGCCTCGGCGAGGAAGTTCGCCATGCCGCGGGCTCCGCTCACCAGTGCCTCGGGCCGGAAGTCGGTGGCCTGGAAGGCCAGCAGGTGCAGGATCACCAGAACCGCGATGATCATGGTCCAGGATCCCGCGCGCCACGGTGCTCGCGAGTCCGGCGGGACGGGAAGCGTGCGCACGGGTGTTCGGGATGCGGCGCGCTGGCGGGTTCGTTCGCCGGTGGGGCGGGGGTCGGGACCGTGCCCGTCGGTGCGGCTCTGGGGTGTATCGGTGTCGATCACGGGGATCCTCGCTGGTTGGGTGCCCGGGCCGCTCATCGGTAGAGGGCCTGGATCTGTTCGGGGGTGACCTCGGCTGTCGGAGCATCAAAGCTCAACACCCCATCGCGCAGTCCGATGATGCGGTGGGCGTACTTCTGGGCGAGCTCGGGTTGGTGGAGCACCGCGGCGATGCCGAGCCCCTCTTCCACGGCGAGGGCGCGCAGCAGCGCCATCACGTCGTCGGCGGCGCGGGGATCAAGCGCCGAAACCGGCTCATCGGCGAGGATGATCCGTGGGCGCTGGCACAGCGCCCGGGCGATCGCGACCCGCTGCTGCTGCCCGCCGGAGAGGCTGCCCGCACGGTCGTGTGCGCGGTCGGCGAGTCCCACCCGATCCAGGCAGGCCATCGCCTCCTCGCGCAGTTCCCGCCCAAACAGCGGCGGAATCGAACGCCAGGTGGGCAGCCGGGAAAACCCGCCCGCACAGACGTTTTGTAAGACTGTGCGCCGCCCCACCAGGTGAATCTTCTGGAACACGGTGGCGGCGGTGTGCCGGGCCTCGGCGCGGCGGTGAGGGCTCGCCTCGTTGAGGTTGACCCCGGCGATGGTGATGTCGCCGGCGTCGGCCTCGATCAACCCGTTCACCGCGCGCAGCGTGGTGGACTTCCCCGAACCGTTTGCCCCGAGGAAGGCCACCACCTCCCCCGCGTGGACGCGCATGCTCAGCTCTCGCAGCACGGTCCGGTCGCCGAAACGTTTGGACAGCGCGTGGACGTCCAGGAGAACCTCGGCGGTGGTGTCCGATGCGGTGGTGCCGCGCGCGGTGAGGGTATTCATCGGACTAGACGTCCTTCTCGGTGAGGCCCATGATCTTGGCCAGGTCAAACAGCGGCTGGTAGGTGTCCTTGGTGACCGGGATCAGCGGTCCGGCGTTCTTGACGCCGAGGAACGCACTGACCTTTTCCACATCGGCGGTGTCGAGGCTCAGCAGGGCGTCGGTCACGGTCTTCTGGAACTCCTGGGGGAGGTTTCCGCGCACGGTCACCGGGTCGTTGGGGATGTCCTTGGACTTCCAGACCTGGCGGAACTTGGTCTCATCGAAGGTGCCCTTGGCGGTGGCGGTGGCGAGGGTCTGCGAGTTGATCTGGGCGGCGTCCACGGTGCCGTTGACCAGGGCGAGCAGGGCCTCGGGGTGTCCCCCGGCGTAGTCGGCGGTGACCTCGTCAACGATCCCGGCGTCGGTCAGGGCGGACATCGGCAGCGCGTCACCCGAAGTCGAGCCGGGGCTGCCGAGGGCCAGGGTGTGGCCCTTGAGGTCTTCCAGGGTTTTGATCGGGGAGTCGTTGGGCACCCAGATTCCGCCGGTGTAGGTGGTGGGCTTGCCGTCGGCATCACCGAAGGAAACCATCGGGATCGCGTCGGCACGCTGGCTGGCAAACACAAACCCGAGCGGACCGAACTGGGCGATTTCCAGCTGGTCGTTCTCCATTGCCAGCACCTCGGCGGCATAGTCTTCGGTGATGCTCACCTCGACCGGGCAATCCAGCTTCTTGGATAGGGCCGCGGCCAGCACCTGGTAGGCGGGCTCAAGTTTGTCGGGGTCCTCATAGGGCAGGATGCCCATGCGAATCTTGCCGTTGGGGCACACATTTGAGGCACCCTCGGGCTGGGCGGAGCTGTCGCCGGAGGCGGGGCTCGAGCAGGCGGACAGACCCAGGGCCACCAGTGCGGCGGCCGAGGCGACCAGGACGGGGTTCTTTTTCATGATTCTCCTTGGGAGGGGTGAGTATGAGAGGGGGTTAGCTGTGTGTTGCGGGGAGGGAAAGGGTGAGGGCGGCCAGGGTGCGCGCGCCGAGCGCGGGTCCCAGGGTCATGCCGATGCCGGTGGTCACCGTGATCGCGGTGACGCCGGAGGCCGGGTGAACGCTGACGATGTCGTGGGCGGGGCTCTGCGCATAGACGCCCTGCCAGCGTTCGAGCACCTCGAGCGACTCGACACCCAGCACATCGGCCAGTTCGGCGAGCACCGTGGTGGACCATGTCTCGTCGAGGAAGGGCGGGGCGCTGCGGTGGGCCGCATGGGTGTCGCCGATCAGGATCGTGCCGTCGGGGTGCCGGGTGAGCATCAGGTTGGCCTCCATGTCCAGGAGGTCCGGGCGGGTACGTTCCAGATGAACTCGGAGCGCGTCCACCGCGGGGCCGGAAAAGGCCGAGTAGCGCAGCATCGAGGTTCCGGTGAGGACCGCGGGAAACCTCCCCGCGGTTCCCCGGCACCCGACATCGTCAGGCACGGTGCCAGCGGGGAGCTCGGTACCGGCGGAGAGTTCAGTGCCGGCGGAGATCTCACCACCGCCCTCGGGCTCGCCCGCCGCGGGTTCCCGGACGCGCAGCATCTGTAGTGCGCACTCGCCGATGCCGTGCTCCTCGGCGACCTCGGGGAAGAGTCGTCCCAGCAGGTGCCCGGCGGCAATAATCACGTGGTCGGCGGTGACGTCTCCGCGGGAGGTGCCGACCCGCCCGTCGGAAACCGCGTGTACCGTCGTGGAAAACCGCACCGATCCACGCTCGTGGGCATCCACCCAGGCGGCGATCGCGGCCACCGCTCCACGCGGGTTGACGGTGAGGTCGCCGGGCAGCAGCAGCCCCCGGAACTCGGGGTCCATCTCCGTTCGGCCCAGCATCTCGGCGACGCCGCGGGCATCCACCGGGACCGCGTGGGCGAAGCGCTCCTGGCCCCGGGCCTCGGTCAGGACCGCACGCTCGGCCTTATCCCGGGCCAGCACCAGGGTGCCGGTGGGATGGATGTCGATCCCCGCCCGCTCGGCGATACTCGGCCACAGCATGCGGGCCTCATCGGCAAGCGCGGCGAGGGGCCCGCCATGGGCACCAAATCCCAGGTGTCCGAAGTTGCGAATGCTGGCGCCCACGGCCCGGGCATCCTGCTCCAGCACCGTCACTCGAAATCCGGCATCCAGCGCGGCCACCGCGTGGGACAGTCCGATAATGCCGGCGCCGACGATCACGATGTGCGGCGTTGTGTGCATTCTTGTCATGGTTTGAGCTTGCTTGTTCAAAACTAGTCATGACAACTTTTTTCGGCGTAATTCCGCGGGAGTTAACCGAAAGACCCGTCTAGTTGGCAATCAGTCACGTTTCGTTCATGCACTTATCAGGTGACTTGTACAGAGGATGTAAAGACAGGTTCTATGCTTGTGGTCATGACCGAATCGACACCGCTGCACACGCGGCTCTACGACACGATGATCCAGCGCATTCGCTCCGGAGACTGGCGTCAGGGTGAGCGCGTCCCGAGCGAAAAGGAGCTCGCCGAGGAATTCGGGACCTCGCGTGGACCCGTGCGCCAAGCCCTCGCCGCCCTGCGCTCGGAGGGCATGATCGTCGGGGGTCGCGGAGCCCCGCCGCGGGTGAACCGCGCCGTGCCACTGCAATCCTTTGACACGTTTATGTCCTTCACCGAATGGGCGCGCGACCTGGGTTACACGCCGGGGCAGCGTGTGATCGAGGCCGCCCGCAGACCCGCCTCGGAGGAGGTCGCCCGGGAGCTGGAGATCGAACTCGATGAGCAGGTGGTCGAGATCATCCGTCTACGCCTGCTCGACGGGGAACCGGCGATGCTTGAACGATCGCTCTTCCCGTTCCGGATCGGACGACACCTGATCAGCGCCGACCTCGACAACGGCAGCATCTACCAAAACATGCGCGCGCTCAACATCTCCCCGGTCCGAGCCCGGCACGTGATCGACGCGGTGGCCGCGCATCAGCTAGACGCCGAGTGGCTGCGCGTCCCGGTGGGCGGGCCGCTGCTGCGGGTGCGCCGGGTCTCCTTTGACCAGAACGGCGACGTGCTGGAATCCGCCGACGATCGCTACCTGCCCAGCATGGCCACGTTCGTGGTGGAGAACTCGGCCGAGCACCGTACCCCGCTCACCCGCGCGGTGGTGGGAGCGGCACCCGAGGGGCTCTCGGCCCTTCCCTAATCCCCAACCCCTCTCACATCGGAGACCCATGATTCAGCTCGCAGTATTTGATATGGCCGGCACCACGATCGACGATGGCGGCGCGGTGTATCGCGCGCTGGCCGAGGCGGTCACCGAGACCGGTGCCACGGTGGATCCCGGCGACCTCCAGACATGGATGGGCACCGAGAAGCACGCGGCGCTCGAGGCGCTGATCACCCTCGGCGGGGGCACCGTGACTCCGGAGGTGGTCGACACCGCCTATGCCCGCTTCGCCGATATCCTGGCCGACAACTACGCGGCCCGGCCCCCGCGCCCGCTGCTGGGCATTCCCGAGACCCTGGCGGCGCTGCGCGCGGCGGGGATCCGGATCGCGCTGACCACCGGGTTTACCCGCGCCGTGGCGACCGGGATCCTGGAGGAAATGGGCTGGCGGATCGGCTCTCCCGGCGAGGACGACGTGGTCACCATCGATGCGCTGGTGTGCGGTGACGAGGTGGCCCAGGGCCGCCCGGCACCCTATCTCATCCACCGGGCGATGGAGCGCACGGGCGTCGTGGACGTGGCCCGGGTGCTCACCGCCGGCGATACGGTGGTGGATGTTCGGGCGGGGATCAACGCCGGGGTCGCCCACACGGTGGGGGTCCTGACCGGCGAGCTCACCGTCGATGATTTTGCCGCCGCCGGTTTTGCCCCGGGGGAAAGCGAGCGGGTGCACATCCTCGCCTCGGTCACCGAGGTGCCCGCGCTGTGGGAAATCGCGGCGGTCTGACTCGTCCAACATAACGTCCGCTGACATGCGACAGGGCATCTTTCGCCCACCGCCAGATCGGGTGAGGCGCGCAAACCCGCGGTGTTAGCTTCGACTGAACCACTCAAAGGAGAAGCAAATGGAACAGCTGTTTACCGCCATTAAGGCCATCGTCTCGTCCTCGATTAGCCACGACTGGCTCGGCCTCGGCGCCAGCATCGTAGACACCGTCGCCGCCTCTCTCGGCATCGCCGGATCGGTTGCCTACTGGGCACTGCGCGCACTGGGTCTGGTCTAAAGGCTCGGAGCCACCGACCACTGGCCGCGACCCTCGGGTCGCGGCCAGTGTTGTTGCGCCCGGATGAACGGCGGATGAATCCTGGCGGGTTGCGCAAAAAGCAAACATGAGCGAGCCTATAGTCACGGTAAGTGCCACAACCTGATCGGGTATCGGCCGCGGCGGATATCCCCCAGTGCTGGGAGACCTCATGATTCAGCTCGCGGTTTTTGACTTCTCTGGTACCACCATCGACGACGGCCAGGCCGTCTATCGCGCGCTGGAAGACGCGGTGCGCGAGTGCGGGGTGGGCGTGGATCCGCACGATCTCCTGGCCTGGATGAGCGCCGATAAACATACGGCCCTGGCGGCGCTGATCGAACTCGGCGGCGGCAGCGTCACGGCCTCGGTGGTCGCCCGCGCGCATGCCCGGTATGTCGCGCTCTTAGACGGCTACTATGTCAGCCTTCCCCCGCGCCCCCTGCCCGGGGTGTCGGCCACCCTGCGAGCGCTGCGGGCGGCGGGGATCCGGATCGCCCTTACCACCGGGCTCTCGCGCCCGGTCGCCACCGCGGTTCTGGCCCGGCTGGGCTGGCGCCTGGGCGCTCCCGGGGAGGACAACGCGGTCACCATCGACGCGCTGGTGTGTGGCGATGAGGTGTCCCAGCTCTCCCCCGCACCGTACCTGATCCATCGAGCGATGGAGCGTACCGGGGTCCTCGACGCCGCCCGGGTGCTGAGTGCGGGCGACACGGTGGCCGATGTCCAGGCGGGCCTCTATGCCGGGGCCGCCCACGCGCTGGGGATCCTCGGGGGCGAACACACGGCGGCCGATTTTCGGGAGGCGGGGCTGGGTCCCGCCACCGATTCGCGGGTGCGGATCCTGGACGCGATCACCGTGCTGCCCGAGTTCCTGAACCTCTCCGCTACTCCGGGCCTTGCCGCGCCCGCAGGAGCGCGCACCGACGCTAGCTCGCCAGCCGCTCCGCACCGGGGTCTTCGAGCAGTGGATACACGTAGGTAAACAGGTCGAGGACCTTCGCTCCGCCGATCCACAGCCCGTCCCGCTCGGGGGCGCGCACAAATCCCAGGTGCTCATAGAGTCCGTGGGCACCGGTCATCCCGGGGCCGGTCTTCAGGAACACCGTGTGCCAACCATCGGCGCGCGCCGAGGTCATCACGTGGCGCATGAGCGCGGCGGCGATCCCGCGGCGGCGCGCCTCGGGGGCGACCCCCAGCAGGCGCAGATCCAACTCATCCGCCCGCACATCCTCATGTAGTGGCGGGACGCCGATTCGCCGGGTGGTCACGCTCCCGAGCAGGACACCCGATGCGTCCTCGGCGACCCACACGTCATAGCGTTCCGCGCGGGAGGCGGCGAACTGCATCGGATCGGTGGCGTGCCCCTTCTCCCCGTAGTCGTGGGTATAGGCGGCGCGAATCAGCGTATCAATCGCCTCAAACTCCTCGGGGCGAGCCAGCCGAATCAGCGGATCCCCGCTCATGCGGCACCGCCCGGGGTCCAGCCGAGAGCCGGGCCGATCCTGGTCGCGACCTGCTCCAGGATGTGCTTCCACTCGTCCAGGCCAAACTCGAAGGGCAGCTCGACCAGGTAGTCATCCGCCGCGGCGAATCCGGGATCCTGGGCGATGCTGTCCACGATTTCCGTGGTGGAGCCCAGGATGTCCGGGGCGATGATCGTGCGCGGTCCGTGCACCTCACGGGTGCGCGGCGTGCGACGCTCCACATAGCCGCGGTAGAGCTCCCGCTGTGCCGGGGTGGCCCCCTCGGTGGGGACCGCAACCCGGGCGAGCACGGCGTTGGAGGTCTCGGGGGTGGGGTGGGCGGCGCGGTAGGCGGCCACCTGCGCCTGCTGTACCAGGCCGAAGTCGCGCACGCCGTTTTCGGTGCTGCTGATGTTACTCATCAGCCAGCCCAGTCCCGCCTGCCCGGCCCACTCGGCCGAGCGCAGCGAACCGCCGCCGTACCAGATGCGGTCCGAGAGTCCCGGGCTGTGGGGTTCCACCCGTTCGGTATCCAGGTCGCCGCCGATGCCGTTGTACTCCTCGATCTCGCGCACCCGCGCGCCGTCGATCAGGTCGTGTAGACGCTGGATTCGGCCGTAGCCGTAGTCCTCGGTGCGCCAGCCCGAATCGAACACGATGTCGTTGACCTCATCGGAGAACTTCGGTGCACCCACGCTGACCCCGGCGAGCACCCGTCCACCCGAAAGCAGATCGGCGGTGCCCAGGTCCTCGGCCAGGCGGAATGGATTCTCGTGTCCCACCGGGATCACCGCGGTCCCGAGCCCGATCCGGGAGGTGTGCTGGGCGAGGGCGCCAAACAGCACCGCGGGGGAACCCAGGCCGCGCTGCAGGTGTCGCGAACGCAGCCAGCCGCTATCCAGTCCCAGGGACTCGGCAAAGCCGAACAGCTCGATGGTGTCGGCCAAACCCCGGGCGGGATCGGCCGGATCGATCGGCACAAGGTGCACAAACCCCAGCTTTTTGGGGGTGAGGGTCGAGGTCACGGGGTCTCCTTTTGGTGCGAGTAGTCACACCCTAATGCCCCGGGCTGATCAAACCGAACAGTGTTGTTATGTACGGTCATCCGAGGTCATCGGACGCCCCGAACCGAGTCGCTAGTTAGTGGTGCCGGTGCCGCCGTTTTCCAAGGCGGTACTCAGCAGCTTGCGGGCACGGCCCACCATTTCGGCGGGCACCACCAGGGAGTACGACGCGGCGACGATCTGCATGACCGAGGTGAAGTCCTTGCGGCGTCGGCGGGCGGAGAAGGTAAAGAGGGAGAACAGCATGCCGAAGCCGGCACCGAGGAATACGGCGGCCGCGACGATCCCCAGGTTCAGGGTGGGGTTCATGATGACCAGGATCAGGCCCAGGAAGATACCCATCCAGCCACCGCTCAGCGCGCCCGAACCGGCGGCGCGACCGTAGGTCATCTTGCCGGTGACCCGCTCGACGCTGCGCAGATCCGAGCCGACGATGGCAACCGCGCGCACCGGGAACTCGCTCTGGCCGAGCACCGCGACGGCCTTCTGGGCGTCCTGATAGCTCTCAAAGATCGCCACCGTCTCCCCATCGGGAAGCTGGGCGTCAAACGGGTTGCGGCCACGGCCGGTCTGCGGAATACTCACGTTCTTATTCTCGCATTCCCGTGCCGCGGAGAGCCGATATTCCCCCGATTTTCGCCCACAGCGCACCGGGCCACGGAACGAATGTGCGCCCGCCGCTGCGCCGGGTAGGTTCCACCCAAAACGCCGACTACATTAGAGAGGTGAGTACAACACGAGTCTTTGTCGCCCGACTTGCTGGGTGCACCGTATTTGACCCCGCGGGTGACCGCGTGGGCAAGGTGCGTGACGTTCTTGTGGTGTACCGAAAAAACGACCCGCCCCGCGTGGTGGGACTGGTGGTGGAGATCCCCGGAAAGCGTCGGGTCTTTGTCTCGATCGGCCGGGTCACCTCGATCTCCGCCGGCCAGGTCATCACGACCGGTCTGATCAACGTGCGCCGCTTCCAGCAGCGAGGCGGCGAGGTGCGCGTGATCGCCGAAATGCTGGGCCGCAAGGTCATCTTCCACGATGGTTCCGGCGAGGCCACCATCGAGGACGTGGCCATCGAATCCCAGGGACCCGGCGACTGGTCGGTCAACCAGTACTTTGTGCGCCGTCCCAAGACCTCCTCCTCCCCGTTCGCCCGCGGCGTCACCACGTTTGCCAGCTGGCGGGAAATCCGCGAGAAGGATGACGACGGCGAGGCGCAGTCGGCCGAGCGCCTGATCGCGACCTACACCGACCTCAAGCCCGCCGATCTGGCCAACACGATGCTGGACCTCCCCGGCGAGCGCCTGCTCGAGGTGGCCGGGGAACTCTCCGATGACCGCCTGGCGGACGCCCTCGAGGAGATGCCCGAGACCAGCCAGATCCAGATTCTGGCGAGCCTGAGCGATAAGCGTGCGGCCGATGTACTCGACCACATGCAGCCCGATGACGCGGCCGACCTGATCGGTCAGATGTCCGAGGAGCGCGGTGAGCAGCTGCTCGACCTGATGGAGCCCGAGGAGGCAGAAGACGTTCGTCTGCTGCTGACCTTCGCCCCGGATACCGCGGGTGGTTTGATGACCACCGAGCCGATCATCCTCTCCGCCGACTCAACCGTGGCCGAGGCCCTGGCCCTGGTGCGCAAGGCCGAGCTGGCCCCGGCGCTGGGTGCCGCCGTGTGCATCACCCTGCCCCCGTATGAGCCGCCGACCGGTCGCTATCTGGGCCTGGTGCACTTCCAAAAGATGCTGCGCTATCCCCCGCACGAGCGCCTGGGCACGATCATGGATCAGAGCCTGGAACCGCTGACCACCGATACCTCGGCGGCGCGGGTCGCACGCACCCTGGCCAGCTACGACCTGGTGTCGGTTCCCGTGGTGGACGATAATCACCGCCTGGTGGGCATGGTCACGATCGATGACGTGCTCGACTTCCTGCTGCCCGATGACTGGCGTACCCAGGAATCCGATATCCCCGTGCGCCGAAGTACGTCGCGCTTTCATCACACCGCACGCAACCCCAATGGCACACCTCGGGAGGGACGATAATGGCGAAGCAGCGACGTACCGATGCGGGCCTGGACGCCCCCAAGGGCCTGCGCGGCGCGGTCCTGGCCTCCCGCGATAAAAACAGCAGTGACCGCTTCGGCCGCTTCACCGAGTGGGTGGCCCGGGCGATGGGAACCCCCGGCTTCCTGGTGGGCCTGACCCTGTTCTGTGTGGCGTGGATCGCCTATAACTCCTGGGGTCCCGAAAACATTCGTTTCGACTCGGCGGCGTTTGGATTCACCGCGCTGACCCTGATCCTCTCGCTGCAGGCCTCCTACGCGGCCCCGCTGATTCTGCTCGCGCAGAACCGTCAGGATGACCGCGACCGCGTGCAGATCGAGCAGGACCGTCAGCGCGCCGAGCGCAACCTCGCCGACACCGAATACCTTGCGCGCGAGGTGGTGGCGCTGCGCCTGGCGATGAAGGACCTGGCCTCCAAGGACTTCATCCGCCACGAGCTGCGGGCGTTGCTGGAGGAGCTGGAACGCGACCGCGAACCCGCGGCTTCCCCCACCCAGGAGGAGCCGCGACCGTGAGCGAGATGCCCGCAGACACCGGTTCCCAGAACGGCGGCTCGGCGGCAGATCCGCGGCGGCACGAGGGACTTTGGCGTGCGCTCGGCACGGTCCAGGATCCCGAGATTCGTCGTCCGATCACCGAGCTCGACATGGTGGAATCCGCCGATGTGGATGCCGAGGGGATCGCCCACATCCACATTCTGCTGACCATCGTGGGGTGCCCGGCGGCCAACGCGATCGAGGCCGCCGTGCGTGCGGCCGCGACCTCGCTGCCCGAGGTCACCGCGGTGGACCTGCACGTCGGCGTGATGACCCCGGTCCAGCGCGAGGCGCTGACCACCCGGCTGCGCGGCGATCGCGGGGAACGCGAGATGCCGTTTGGCCCGGGCACGCTGACCCGGGTGTTTGCGGTCACCAGCGGGAAGGGCGGCGTGGGCAAGTCCACGATCACGGCCAACCTGGCGGCGGCCTTTGCCGCGCGCGGGCTGCGGGTGGGCATCGTGGATGCCGACGTGCACGGGTTCTCGATCCCGGGCCTGCTGGGAATCGGCGAGAACGCCGAGGCGCCGGTCAAGCCGACCCGACTGGACAACATGATCCTGCCGCCGGTGGCGCACGGCATCAAGCTGATCTCGATCGGTATGTTCCTGGATGATCCCCGGGCGGCCGTCGCCTGGCGCGGACCGATGCTGCACCGCACCATCAACCAGTTCCTCACCGATGTTTACTTCGGCGACCTCGATGTACTCCTCCTGGATCTGCCCCCGGGCACCGGCGATATTGCGATCTCGATCGGGCAGTTGCTGCCCAATGCCGAGGTGGTGGTGGTCACGACCCCGCAGCTCGCAGCCGCCGAGGTGGCCGAGCGCTCGGGCACTCTGGCCGTGCAGACCGGGCAGCGCATCGCCGGTGTGATCGAGAACATGGCCGGGCTCGTGCAGCCCGATGGAACCGTGCTGGACCTGTTTGGCAGCGGCGGCGGTGACCTGGTGGCCGAGCGGCTCTCAACCGTGGCCAAACGCCCGGTTCCGGTGCTCGCCTCGGTGCCGCTGAGCGTCGAGCTGCGCACCGGCGGGGACGCCGGCGTACCGGTGGTCCTGTCGGATCCCGAGAACGCGGCGAGCGTCGCGATCCTGAAGGCCGCCGACACCCTGCTGACCGGTGGACGCAGCCTGGCCGGCGTGAAGCTGGGTCTCAGCCCGCGCTAGACCCGGGCACGTCGCCCGGTCAATCTGCGCCGGGATCTTCCCTCACCCCGGCCCAAACCCGTATCGTGGTGTCGTTACGGCTCGGTGTCGTGACGCTCTGGGAGGATCCAATGGTGGAATCGGCGCGGTTTGAGGCCCTGATCGAGGAGATCGATCGCACGCAGGTCGGCGTGGAGGAACGCAACCTGATCGAGCAGGCCGTGCGCCTGGCCGAGGAGTTGGGTGCCGATGAGCTCGCCTATCGGGCGCGGGTCCGGCTCACCGCCTCCGCGTATATGACACACGATATGGATGCGATGCTCGCCTCGTTCGCCTGGTGCGCGGGCCAGCATGCGGCCGATCCGCGGCGCTTCCCCGCGCTGCTCGGTGATAATCCCCACGCGCCCGGGCTCAACCTTTTGCTGCAGTACAACTGGGCCGCCAAGGTGCTCACCTGGATTCCGGCGATCGCGCTGACCGAGGTGTACCGCTGCCTGGATGAGATGGCCGAGCGGTATGCCCGCGCCGGCATGAGCCCCCGCACCGCGGTGTTTGCGCGTTTCCGGGTCGCCTATCACGTGGGCGACCTGGCCGCCGCCGATACGCTGCGCCACGAACGCCACCGGTATCCGGTTGAGCCCGAAACCGGGTGTGCCAAGTGTCAGACCGCCGAGGAGGGGTACTTCCTCCATCTCACCGGGGATCACGCGGGGGCGGTCGCCCTGTTCGAGGACTCCCTGGAGGATCACGACTGCTCGCTTGAATATGAAAAGGCCCGGATCCTGCTGCCGCTGGTGCTCAACGGTGAGGCCGAGCGAGCCCGCGCCATCCATCTGGAATCGATCCGCTCGCTCATGCGCTCCCCCGATCTGCTGGAGCTGCTGCCGTTTGAACTGGTGTTCTGCGCGGTCACCGGAAATGCCGAGCGCGGCCTGGCCCTGCTTGAACGCGCGCTGGAGACGATCGTCCCGGATCCGCTGAACCAGGATCAGCACTTCGCGCTGGCCGCCGCGATCGCCCTCCTCCTGGAGACCCTGAGCGCCGAGGGACACGGTGCCGTCCGGGTCCGCGGAGCCCAGAACCCGGCCCTGGCGGTGCTCTGGGGTGCCGAACCGAGCGGCGAGGATACCCGGGCCGACGCGCTGGCCGCCCGGCTCTGGGCGCGCGCGGAAGACATCGCCGCGGTGTTTGATGCCCGCAACGGCAATGCGTTTTTTGCCCGCCGGCTGGAACAGACCCGGGCGCTGCTCGGATCCGATTTCTCGGCGCCGATCCGCACCACCGGGCGGTATGAGCCCGCGCCGCCGGCCGTACCCGCCGAACCCGACACCCCCGAACGGGCGCGGGCGGCGGCCGAGTTCCTGGCGCTCACCGGCGGTCCCGCGGATGCGGCGGGCGCGGTTGAACACGCCCTGGACCTCACCCCGGACGACCTCCCCGCCCGGCTCTTCCTCAGCTCGCTGTTGATCTCGATGTACCGAGAACTGGGCCAGGGCGAGCGGGCCCGGGCCATCCTCGAAGCGCGCATCGATGAGCTGCGTCTGGCGGGCCTTATCGAGCACGCCAAGAACGAGGAGCGGATGGGGATGCTTCAGTTTGGCGCGGCAACCCTCGAAGACGTGACCCTGCTCCGCTCCGAGGTCGATGACCTGCGCGCCGTCGGTGCGCCCGCCGCGGTCCGCGCGCACGCGCTCACCTCCCTGGCCCACGTGCTGGATCGGGCGGACAACCTCGAGGAGGCGCGTGACCTGGCAGCCGAGGCATACGCGCTGGCGGTTGAGGATCCCACCCCCTATGAGTTCCACCCCTCGCTCGGTCTCCACCTAGCCATATTGGAGCGGCGACTGGACCGAGGCGAGGAAGCCCTGGCCCTCCTGGACACGCTGCTGGCCGAGCCGAGCTCGGGCTTTGTCCGCGCCCACACACTCTTCCAACGCGCCACGCTGCACGCCGAGCGCGGGGAAACCGAGGCCGCCTTGCGCGATGGTGAGGCGTTCCTCGCCCAGGTCACCGGGGGCGCGGATCGCGGTATCGAGATCACCGCGCTGGACTTTACCGCCCAGATGCTCAGCACGCTTGACCGCGATGCCGAGGCCGCCGCGCGCACCGCGTATGCGATCGATCTGGCCCGCCGGTCCGAGGACGACCGGCTGGTCTCGCTCCACCTGAGTCTCGGCCGCTATCAAAACTGGGCCGGGGCCGCCGAAACCGCGGTGGAAACCCTGGACACCGCCTACCGGATGACCGGAGAGGACGAGCCGCTGCTGGATGCCGAAATCCTGGTTACCCTGGGCGATGCGGCCGCGAACGCCGAGCAGTTCTCGCTCGCCTATGGTGCGTGGTCCCAGGTGATGGATATCGCCGATCACGTGGAGACCCCCGAGGCCGCCGCGGTCGGATCGCGGGCGGGTCTCTCCCTGGGGGCGCTGCTGATGCGGATGGAGGATGAGGAGGCGGTCGAGCGATTGGAGCGCGCCGCCGCCTGGGCCCGCACGCAGGACGACCTGGGCCCGATCCTGGAAACCCGGCACCGGTTGGGCCTCGCCCGTGCCCGGTTTGGCGATCCCGCCGGGGTCACCGAGCTGGAGGCCCTGCGCGCGGAAATCCCCGATGGGACCTGGCTAGCCGCCGATGTGACCGACTCGATATCCCGCGCGCTCACGGCTCTGGATCGTGCCGCCGAGGCGCTCCCGCACGCCCGGGCCGCCGGGGCCGCCTATGCGCTGGCCGAGGATCCCGGCGCCGCGGTGGCGAGCGGAGTACACGAGGCACGCATTCTGGTGCGCCTGGATCGTGCGGACGAGGCGCTGGAGCGGTACCACACGCTCGGCGAGTCGGTCCCGGCAGAGGCTCCCATCAGAGCACAGATCGTCGAGGAGTGGGCCCAGCTCCTGGAATCGCTCAATCGCCACGCCGACGCCCACACGCTGCGCGCCCGGGAAGCCGGAGAGAACTAGGTCGCGTCGGGGTCGAACGGGGCGTTGAGGACGGGCTCGCCGGCCATGATTGCGCGCAGTCTCGCGGTCGCGTCGGCACCGATCCGCGGGCCCGAAGAGTAGCCACCCGAGGCGTGACCGCCAGACGAGTAGCCACCGGCCGAGAAGCCGCCCGCTGCGGCCGAGCCGGGGGCTCCGGCACCCGAAGACCCCGCGCCCACCCCGGAGGACGCACGGTTTGCCGCCGAAGTCGAGGGGTTTGACGCACCCGCCGACGCGGCAAAACCGGCGCTCGCACCGGCCCCCATCGCCGAGGATGCAGAGGAACCAGGGGACGCAGAGGACCCAGCCGAGGCGGAGGCACCCGGCGTATCCGACATCTCCTCGGTCAGGGCCTCGCGAATAATACGGCGCGGATCGTACTGACGCGGGTCGAGCTTTTTCCAGTCGACCTCGTTGTACTCCTCGCCCATATCGTCCTTCAGCCGGTCCTTTGCACCGGTGGCCATCTCGCGCAGCGAGCGCACCAGACGGGCCAGCTGCGAGGCCAGCTGCGGCAGACGTTCGGGACCCAGCAGGAACGCCGCAAGCACGCCGATGATCAGCAGCTTGTTGAACGATAACCCGAGGTCAAACACCCCTTCAGCTTACCGCGCCGCGTCGCACTCCGCGCACCCACTCTCCCCTGTAAAGTAGGGGACATCGTTTCCATGGGAGGGAGCCACGTGTCCGAACAGGATTCCAATTGGAAGTACGCCGACGACATCGTTATCGAGTCCGAGGCCATCGGGCGCGCACGCTCGCAGTCGCTTGAGTTTGGGTTGACCCCGGTCTCCCCCGCGCTCGGCGCTCAGCTCGCCGTGTTCGCGGCGGCCAGTCGCGCCGCCAACATCATCGAGATCGGCACCGGTGCCGGTGTTTCGGGACTGTGGTTGCTGGAGGGTTCGGCCACGTCGGTGCTCACCACGATCGATCACGAGCCCGAACACCTCGCCGCCGCCAAGCAGGCCTTCGCCGACGCCGGCATCCCCTCCTCGCGCCTGCGCCTGATCGGCGGCCCGGCCCTGGACGTCCTCACCCGGATGAACGAGAACAGCTACGACATCGTGCTGGTCGACGCCGACCCCGCCCAGGTCATCGAAACCGTCGAGCACGCGCTGCGCCTGGTGCGTCCCGGCGGCACCGTGCTGGTCCCGCATGCCCTGTGGCAGGGGCACGTGGCCGACCCCGCCAAGCGCGACGACATCACCACCGCCTTCCGCACCCTGGTCGAGGAGATCGCCGCATCCAGCGCCGTGGTCAGCGCCCTCTCCCCCGCGGGCGACGGTCTGCTGCAGCTCACCATTCGCGCCTAATCGCACACAATAAAAGAGGACCGGCCAGATGGGCCGGTCCTCTTTTTTGTGCCGATACACGCCACAGCGGGCGGGATCCGAAGATCCCGCCCGCTGCGTGTTCGCTACTCGGTGTTACTTGGTGAGCGGTGCGAGGGTGGGGTCGTTGGCGTAGGCCTCGGCCGCGTTGGCCTTGGTCACGATGACCGGGGGCAGCAGGTAAGCGGGAACGATCTTCTTACCGTTGTTGTAGTCCTTGTCGTTGTTCGTGGTGACCGGCTTGCCCTCCTGGAGCTCCTTGGTCATCTCGATGGCCTGCTTGACCAGGTTGCGGGTGTCCTTGTTGATGGTCGAGTACTGCTCGCCCGCCATGATGGACTTGACCGACTCCACCTCGGAGTCCTGACCGGTCACAACCGGGATCGGCTTACCGGCGGCCTTGGCCGAGGCGATGATCGCACGGGCCAGGGTGTCGTTCGGGGACAGCACACCATCCAGCTCGTTGCTGGCGTAGTTCGCCGCGAGCAGCGAGTCCATGCGGTTCTGGGCGTTCTCTGCCTTCCAACCGGCGGTGGCGGTCTGCTTGATGTCGGTCTGACCCGAGACAACCTTCAGGGTGCCGTCATCGATCTTGGGCTGCAGGACCGACATGGCACCGTCGAAGAAGACCTTCGAGTTGGCGTCATCCGAGGAACCCGAGAACAGCTCGATGTTGTACGGGCCGTCGGCCTTCTTGGCCTTCATGCCGTCCAGCAGGGCCTCACCCTGCAGCTCGCCAACCTTGAAGTTGTCGTAGGCCACGTAGTAGTCCACGTCCTCGGTGTTGAGGATCAGGCGGTCGTAGGCGATGACGGTGACGCCGGCGTCCTTCGCGGCCTTCACCTGCGGGCCGAGCTGGCTACCATCGGCGGCACCGATGATGATGACCTTGGCACCCTTGGTGACCATCGACTGGATCTGAGCCTGCTGGTCCTGAACGGTGGTCGAGGCTCCGGCGTACTGGACGTCGGACTTGAAGCCGGCATCCTTCAGGCCGTTGGTGAAGAGGTCACCGGCGAGAACCCAGTTCTCACTGGTCTTGCTCGGCAGTGCAACACCGATCAGGGAGTCCTTCGCGAAGCCGGCGGCGTCGCCGCTCGAGGAGGATCCGGGGGTGCCTGCGTCACGGCTGGAGCAGCCGGCGAGGGTGAGTGCCGCAGCAGCCGCGATGGCGACGGTGGCAAGTGCAGTCTTGCGGAACATAGCTTTCTCTTTCTGTTTTGTGATTGTGGTGATGCGAGGAAAAATTTAGGACTTGTTGACCGGGATACCCAGCTCGTCACCCGACTTGTTGCGGCGGGCGGTGAGGGCACCGATCACGGAGAATCGACCGCTGTTCTTGTTGATCACGTCGATCGCGACGGCGGCGAGGAGCACCAGACCCTTGATCATGAGCACCTTGTCGGAACCCACGCCCAGCAGCTGCAGACCGTTGTTCAGGAAGGCCATGACCAGACCACCGATGATCGAACCCGGAACGGTTCCGATACCACCGGCCACCGCGGCACCACCGATGAAGACGGCGGCGATCGCGTCGAGCTCCCAGTTAATACCGTCCTGCGGACCCGAGGCTCCGGCGCGGGCGATGTAGAGCATGCCGGCCAGCGAGGCGAGCATCGACATGTTCATCATGACCAGGAAGTTGATGCGCTTGGCCTTGACACCGGACAGCTCGGCCGCCCGCTTGTTCCCACCCACCGCGTAGATGTGACGACCGACGATGGTACGACGCGTCACGAACGAGTAGATCAGGACCAGCAGCACCAGGATGATGCCGGAGTTGGGGAAGCTGGTGCCCACGCGGCCACCGGCGAACATGAAGGTTGCGAAGGCGATGATCGCGATCAGCAGCACCAGGCGCAGGATGGTGACCCAGATCGGGGCGAGCTCGGCACCGGTGCGGACGGCGGTGCGACGGGCGCGAACCTCGCGCCAGATGACCGCGGCGATGGCGATGATCCCCAGCAGCAGGGTCAGGTTGTTGTAGCCGGTGTCCGGACCCACCTCGGGCAGGTAGCCCGAGAGCAGGGCCTGGTAGCCGTCGGGGACCGGAACCGAGTCGGCGTTACCCACGAACTGGTTGAGTCCACGGAAGAGCATCATGCCGGCGAGGGTCACGATGAAGGCGGGGATCCCCACGTAGGCGACCCAGAAACCCTGCCAGGCACCGATGATCAGGCCGAGCACCAGGCCGGCCACGATGGCCAGGCCCCAGGGGACGTGGAAGTCATTCATCAGCTTGGCCACGATGATGCCGGTGAAGGCGGCGATCGAACCGACCGACAGGTCGATGTGACCGGCGATGATCACCATCACCATACCGATGGCCAGAATCAGAATGTAGGAGTTCTGCTGTACCACGTTGATGAGGTTCGTGGGCGAGATTGTCAGCCCGTCGGTCAGCCCGTTGAAGAGCAGAATAATGATGACGAGGCTGACCAGAATGCCGAGCTGACGCAGGCTGGAGGTGTTGCCATTTCCGAAGATTTTCTTCAGATCCTTGATGCCGCTCATGCTGCATTCGCTTTCTTTTGGGTGGCGGTCATGCTCTTCATGAGCAGTTCGGGGTCGGCGTTTTCGGCCGTGAATTCGTTGGTAATGGCACCCTCGAAGATCGTGTAGATCCGGTCGGAGAGGCCGAGGAGTTCGGGGAGTTCGGAGGAGATCAGGATGATGCCCTTACCCTGGGCGGCGAGCTGCTGAATGATCGTGTAGATCTCAAACTTGGCGCCGACGTCGATGCCTCGGGTGGGCTCATCCAGGATCAGGATGTCCGGGTCGGTGAACATCCACTTGGCCAGCACCACCTTCTGCTGGTTTCCACCGGAGAGGGTTTCCACGCCCCGGTCGATGCTCGAGGTCTTGATCCGCAGCTTGCCGCGGTAGTCCTCGCTGACCGTGCGCTCCTCATCCTCGTTGACCACACCGGCGGAGGAAATCTTGCCGAGCTTGGCCGAGACGATGGAGCGCTTGATGTCGTCCAGCAGGTTGAGACCGAGGGCCTTGCGGTCCTCGCTCACATAGGCGATGCCGTGCTTGATCGCATCGGCCACCGACTTGATCTGGATCTCCTTGCCATCCTTGATGATGGTGCCCGAGATGAAGTTGCCGTACGAGCGCCCAAAGACGCTCATCGCCAGCTCCGTGCGTCCGGCACCCACGAGGCCGGCGAGGCCCACGACCTCGCCGCGGCGCACGTGCAGGGTTTCGCCCTTGCACACCAGTCGCTCGCTCGAGGTGGGGTGCTGCACGGTCCAGTCATGAATCTCAAAGAAGTTCTCCCCCACGGTCGCGATGCGATCGGGGAAGCGGGACTGCAGGCTGCGTCCCACCATGCCGCGGATGATCCGGTCCTCATCCACCGCGCCCTCGTCCACCCGGAGGGTTTCGATGGCGTGGCCGTCACGGATGATGGTGATCGAGTCGGCGATCTGGGCGATCTCGTTGAGCTTATGGGAGATGATGATCGAGGAGATTCCGCGTCCCTGCAGGCCCTTGATGAGGTCGAGCAGGTGCTGCGAGTCGGTCTCGTTCAGCGCCGCGGTGGGCTCATCCAGGATCAGCAGCTTGACCTGCTTGGCGAGCGCCTTGGCGATCTCCACCAGCTGCTGCTTGCCCACACCGATGTCCTTGATCTTGGTGTCGGGGTCCTCGCTGAGGCCCACGCGGGCGAGCAGTTCGATCGCGTCCAGCCGGGTCTTTTCCCAGTCGATCGCTCCGCGCTTGGTGACCTCGTTGCCCAGGAAGATGTTCTCGGCGATGGAGAGCTCGGGGATCAGGGCGAGTTCCTGGTGGATGATGACGATTCCGGCGGCCTCACTGGCGCGAATGTCGCGGAAGCGCTGAACCTCGTTCTGGTAGACGATGTCCCCGCTGTAGCTTCCAAACGGGTACACCCCCGACAGAACCTTCATGAGGGTCGACTTCCCGGCACCGTTCTCGCCGCAGATGGCGTGAACCTCGCCGGCGCGCACCGCCAGGTTGACCTCGGAGAGGGCAAGAACACCGGGGAATTCCTTGGTGATGTTCACCATCTCGAGGATGTTGGGCTTAGCGGCCATCGGGGAACACCTCCCGGATTCGGGTCGGTGCGATGATGACAGTGAGCATGGCTCCCTTTCGCTGGACAACGTTGTCACTCCCACTCTCGGGTGGGGCTTTTGGTCCAAATGTGACCGTTCACATTTGGTATGAATAAATTAGGCCTAACCCGGTAAGGATGTCAATCTCGGAGAGATAACGATTCTTCTGGGAGGCCTACTCTGGCGAGTTTTCGCGGTTTTTCTCCGGCCAGTTCTGGCGTGTCGGAACCCGGGCGGAGGACTCGCGTACGAGCAGCGGCGCCGGCAAAATCACCGACCGCGCACCCTCCCCCTCGAGCTGCGCGATCACCTCCTGGACCATCCGCCGACCCACGGCGGCAAAATCCTGTCGCACCGTGGTCAGCGGCGGGAAGAAGTGACCGGCATCGGGGACGTCATCAAACCCCACCACGCTCACATCCTCGGGAACCCGCACCCCGGCCTCCCGAAACGCGTGAATGAGCCCCAGCGCCACCTGATCGTTGAGCGCAAACACCGCGGTGAACGGGTCTCCGCGCAGCAGCTCCTTGCCCGCCTGGTAGCCAAAACTCGCCGTGTGCTCGCCGAGGATCGGCGGATGCATACGCAGCTCGGCCTCCCCGATCGCCGCCAAAAATCCCTGCATTCGCTCATCGGCTTCGATCCAGTTCTGCGGCCCGCCCACGTGCAGAATCTCGGTGTGGCCGAGCTCGATCAGGTGCTGAACCGCCTGATAGGAACCCTGGTACTGGTTGACCGCCACGTTGAACGCCCCGGGTCGATCCAGCGAGTCCGCCACAAACAGCGGCACGCCGGGGGCGGCCGCGGCCACGGTGGACACCAGCTTGGCCTGGGGCGCGATCACCACGATGGCCTCGACCCCCTGGGCGAGCAGTCGCTCGATATCGTCCTCGACCCCCAGGCCGATCCCCATCGCGGTGACCAGCGCCAGGCGATACCCGTTGGCATTGGCGGCCTGCTCCATCGCGATCATGATGGCCTGCGGACCGTACAGGGCGGTCGAGTGGGTGGATAACACCCCGATCATGCGGGTGCGCTGGCTGGCCAGCACCCGCGCCGCCTGGTTGGGCCGATACCCGATTTCCTCGATCGCGGCGAGCACCGCAAGCCGGGTTTTATCCCGGATCTTGGGTGAGTTGTTGAGCACCCGGGACACGGTTTGGTGGGACACCCCCGCGGCCGCCGCGACATCGCGGATATTGGGTGCCCGACCGGCAGGTCGTGCGTTCACTAAGACTCCTCAGAGCGGTGCGGGAAAGCGGCGATGCCACCCGCAAAAAGAATTCCGGGCCTCACAAGGCAAGCTGTGGCCTTCCCGGGAGCAGGGCCGAGTCGGCTCGGCGCGGCTACCTTCCACACGATACAACACGTGTGCACACACGCCACGAACTTTATTGACGACACGGTCGAATCGTTTCGAGGGGACAGACAAATCCGCCCCGGCATCTGAAGCAGATGCCGGGGCGGTTGGTGGGGTGGCCTATGCGGGCGCAACAACCCCCGAGAGTACCTGGTGAAGTTCCTTCGCCTCTTCGTCGTTCACGGAGACCACGAGTCGTCCGCCCCCCTCAAGTGGGACACGCACGATGATCAGGCGCCCTTCCTTCACGGCCTCCATCGGTCCGTCCCCAGTCCTGGGCTTCATCGCTGCCATTCGGTTCCCCTTCCGTGGTTTCCTGTTCCCATTATCAGCTATTTGGGGTGTCCGTGGAAATCCAAGGCGACTTATGACGCGATAGGTAACCCGACATAACGGACATGGAATGCACCCCTCTCGCACCGCTCGCCGTGCCACCGAGGCGGGATGAAGCCGATCCTGATCGGGTATTTCCCTCGGCGCATCCGGAGCCGAGGGCAAACCCGGAAGCATTCAAATTGCGTCAGGAAATCGGCGCATTGTTAATATCACCGGTACCGCAAAAACCACCCGATTGGGACCGTTTCCCACCCCGGGCCGTCGCCTCGGAGGTGGTTTTTAGTTGGCTTCGGGGGTGTTCAGCCAGGTCCGCAGACCCCGCTCACAGTCCTCGATTTCCGCCACCGCGACGCGCTCATCATCGGCGTGGGCACGCAGCGGATCGCCGGGTCCGTAGTTCACAGCGGGGATGCCCAGGGCGGAGAATCGGGCCACATCCGTCCAACCATACTTGGGCAGCGCGGGCACCCCCAGGGCGGTCAGGAAGCGCTTCGCGAGCGGCGCATCGAGGCCCGGACGGGCACCCTCGGCGCGGTCCACCACGGTGATTTCCCACTCACCAAACAGCTCGGTGAGGTGGGCGATGGCCTCATCGGCCGACTTATTCGGGGCGAATCGATAGTTGATGTGCACCATGCACTCGTCGGGAATCACGTTGCCGGCGATGCCGCCGGTGATCCCCACGGCGTTCAGACCCTCGCGATAGACCAGACCCTCGACCTCGATCTGGGCGGGACGATAGGCGGCAAGCTTTTCTAGGATCGGGGCGGCCGCGTGGATCGCGTTCTCCCCCACCCAGGCACGCGCCGAGTGCGCGCGCAGCCCGCGGGTACGCACCTCGATCCGCACGGTTCCGTTGCATCCACCCTCCACCTCGGCGCGGGTCGGTTCGCCGAGGATCGCAAAGTCGCCCTCAAACAGATCGGGACGGGCCTCGGCCAGCAGGCGCAGGCCGTTGAGGTCGCTGGAAACCTCCTCGTTGTCGTACCACATCCAGGTAATATCCACCGCGGGATCGGTCAGCTCGGCGGCGAGCGCCACCTGCACGGCCACGCCCCCCTTCATGTCCACGGTGCCGCGCCCGATCAGGTGGTCGATTCCGTCCACGAGCTCGCGACGGATCGGCAGGTTGTTGTTGATCGGGACGGTGTCCACATGCCCGGCGATGATCACCCGCTGGGCGCGGCCCAGGTTGGTACGTGCGGTCAGGGTGTTGCCGTGACGGATCAGTTCCAGATGGTCAAATCCCTCGAGGGTTGCCACCAGACGATCCACCAGGTGGGCCTCGGCACCGGACACCGAGGCTTCATCACAGATCTCACGGGTGAGCTCCACGGTTCCGGCGGACAGGTCAAACGGGAGGGCAGTAGGCGCGGACATACCTCCGAGTCTAGGGTGTGTACGGGGCCGGGTCTGCCCGAATATCGGTGTGGATATCGCCGGAAACCGCGAATTCGCAAGCATGTGCATCGCCACACGCGCGCCAAGATCCCGTGAATTCGCTAGCCTTACAGCATGAGTGCAACTGATTCCGCCGCGACCCCCACCAATGCCTGGGGCTATGGCCTCGCGACCATCACCGACGCCGGTACCGTCCTGGACACCTGGTACCCCGCACCCGAGCTGGGCACCCTGCCCGAGGGCCGCGAACGCTGGTTCACCCCCGCCGAGATCGAGGACCTGACCGGACCGGATGAGCGCCGCGGCGTGCGCCTGGAGGCCGTGACCGTCGAGATCACGCTGTCCGAGGCCCCCGCCAGCACGAGCGACGCCTACCTGCGTCTGCACCTGCTCAGCCACCTCAAGGTGGCCCCCAACACCATCAACCTCGACGGGATCTTTGCCTTCCTTCCGAACGTGATGTGGACCACCGGCGGTCCGGTGGAGCCCGAGTTCTTCGACGCCAACCGTCCCCGCCTGACCCGCGCGGGCATCAGCCCGGTGGGCCTGGACAAGTTCCCCCGCTTGCTGGACTACGTGAGCCCCGCCGGCGTGCGCATCGCCGATGCCTCGCGGGTCCGCCTCGGCGCCCACCTCGCCCCGGGCACCACCGTGATGCACGAGGGTTTTGTGAACTTCAACGCCGGCACCGTGGGCACCTCGATGGTTGAGGGCCGCATCTCCCAGGGTGTGGTCGTGGGCAACGGCTCGGACATCGGTGGCGGTGCCTCGATCATGGGTACCCTCTCCGGCGGCGGAACCCAGCGCATCACCATCGGCGAGCGCTCGCTGCTGGGTGCCAACTCGGGTATCGGCATCTCGATCGGCGATGACTGCGTGGTGGAGGCGGGCCTGTACGTGACCGCCGGCACCAAGGTCACCCTGCTGGACGGCGACCGTGCCGAACCCCGCCGGGTCAAGGCCGCCGAGCTCTCCGGAGTGGCCAACCTGCTGTTCCGTCGCAACTCGCTGACCGGTGGCGTGGAGGTCCTGCCGCGCTCGGGTGTAGGCATCGTCCTGAACGCCGCGCTGCACGCGTAAGCAGCATTCACAACCGGCCGGGGCGATTCGCTCCGGCCGGTTTTGTGTTTCACCGATTGTCTCGCGCGGCCCCGCCGGTTGTGCGTTTCTCCATCGGTCTCGCGCCGCCCGGCCAGTTTGTGTGTCAGCTCGCGTCGGTTCGTCCTTGGTGCGGCGCGGTGTTTCCCGGCAGACTGGAGTCATGACTGCTTCTGGTGCCCGCGAGATCGAACGCAAGTATGACGTCCCCGATGCGGCGGTGCTGCCGGATCTGACCGCCGCGGTCCCCGGGTTGGTGGCCGATGCCCCGCACACGTTTGAGCTGGCGGCGACCTACCTGGACACTGCGGACGGGGGCCTGGCTCGCGCCCGCACCGCGCTGCGTCGCCGCGAGGGTGGGCACGATGCCGGCTGGCACATCAAGGCCGACACCCCGCAGGGTCGATTCGAGACTCAGTGGCCGCTGGATGAGCCGGTCGCTCCCGGTTCCCCGAACGGTGCCGCCCCGGCCGCGGCCGAGGCTGCCGCGGGATCCGAGTCTGATGGGTCCACCGGGCTCGGCGGATTGCCCGAAGCCGAGGATGCGGTCGCGATTCCCGCGGCAATCCGCACCGAGCTGGCTACCCGACTGGGCCTGGCGGACGCGGTGTTTGCGCCGATTGCGGTCCTGCGCACCACCCGCACCATCGTGACCCTGCGCGACACCGACGGCAACGTTCGGGTCGAGATCGCCGATGACACGGTGATCGCCCACGACGTTTCTGCCGATATCACCCGCACCTGGCGTGAGTGGGAGGCCGAGTTCCTGCCGCTGCCCGGTGCCACCGCCAACGACGAGGCCGCCGAGGCCGAGGCGAACGCCCTGCTCGGGGCGGTCGAGGCACGCCTGGCACAGGCTGGCGCGGTCACCGCCTCCTCACACTCGAAGATCGCCCGCGCGCTGGGCCGCTAGCTGCCCCGGGCGCTAGCCCGGCCGATGCTCGGTCGCGGTGATGGTGGTGCCAATCGAGCCCAGGCTCCACGCGCGCGGCGTCGCCACGGTCCAGCTGAAGGACAGCGCCACCGCCGCGAGGAGAACCGTCATCGCAAGCACGCTGAGCACCGCCCCGGAGCGATGCAGCAGCAGCGCACCCACCAGGCAGAGAATCGCCGCGGCCAGGAAGATCGTGATCGGAATCCGCGGAATCTGGTCGGCTGTCAGCGGCTGACTGTCGAATGACATTGCGCCCATCAGCCCCTCCGAAAGACGCGGCACGGCGAGGATCCACCCAACAATTAGCAGCGGAATGGACAGCAGAATCAAGATAATGGTCGCCGCACGCCGGGCGGTGAGTGGACGTCGGCGAAGATCAAATCCGCGCCATCCCGAATACACCCAGGCGGCAACCAGAAACGCCAGCGCCAGGACCCCCGCGATCGCGTATCCCGGCAGAGACATCAGCCCACCCAAGACCGAAAACATCACGCCCCCGGCCAGATAGTTGGCCACCAGGTGATCCGGCACCGGGCCGGCGTTCCCCTGGAGCGTGACAACGATCCAGGCAGAAACGAGGAACGGGGCCAGCCAGTTGACGAGCACCCGCAGCCGATGCACCCACAGCGTCGGTCGCTTCGGTGGCAACCACAGCAGGACCGCCGCGAGCGCGACCAGGATCACCATGACCCCGGTGAGCATCGTCACGGCCATCAGATCCTCGGAGCGTTGGTACTCATTCGCCACGATCGGCCGGGAGTCAAGCAGCCGTGCTACCGCCTCGATGGCCGGCAGCACAAGAAAGGGGACGATCAGCGCGGTGCCCACAACCAGGGTGGCGGCGACAACCAGCGGCGCATTCGAATACGACCAGCGTCGAACCCCCTCGGCAACACACGTGGTGACCACCGCACCGGCCATGACGTAGAGGAACATCACGTGGAGCACGCCCGCCTTGGTGGAGCTCGCTCCCGAGAGCTCGGGCACTACAAAACCCAGCGCGAGAATAAGGATGCCCGTCCCGAAGCCGAGCATGGTCAGTCGGGTTCCCGGCCAGTGACGCTCCTGGGGAACGGGGGCGGTCCAGCGGGGTTTCGAGTGGAAAACCGGAGAGTCTTGCGTCATCCCCAGAGCGTATCCATCGGGTGTGAAAACCGGTTCCGGCACACGAGCGTTCTCGGGTAATCGTTATCTGGTTCGCCTAGCGAATCCACGCCGCCGCGAGGGCACACAGGACGATCACCGCGGTGGCGATCAGCAGATAAACGGTGGGCCGGGTGCGCCGTATCGCCCAGGCAATCAGGGCATAAACCAGTGCCGCTCCCGCAAACACGGTGATCGCCAGGCTGGGGATCTGATCGGGGCTCGGAACCCTGGAGAGCGGGAGCCCGAAGCCGAATGTGGCGATCCGATCGTGGGCGAGCAGCCAGGCGATTCCCGCCACCAGGAGGGTCGCCACGCTCAGCGCATACGCCGCCCGGCGGGTTCCGAGTTGTGTGCGAAAGCGAATATCCGGGGCATCACGATTGGCGATAATGCGGGCGCTGGCGCGCAGGCCGATCCCGAGGTAGAGGGCAAACACGTATCCGGCGACGCCCGCCCACCCGGCTTCCAGCATGAGAATGAGCAGCTGGATCACGGCAAAGTCACCGAGCACAAACGGGGTATCTCCCACGGACAGGATCATCCACGCCGGCACCCCGACCCCGATCACCAGCAGCACGGGAATGGCGATGCGCCAGGCGAGATAGCGGCGGGCCGTGGGTTCGCGGTCGGGTCGACACAGCACCCACGCCATGACGATCCACACGATCAGCGCGCCGCCCCCAACCACAACCGTGGGCCAGCTATTCGACGGGGGCTCCTCCTGCCCAGCCGCGGGAAACAGCGTCTGGGTGGCCGCCTCGATGGTGCTGAGGGTCAGAATCGGGGCCCCGACCGACAGCCCCAGCAGGATCGCGGCCAGCGTCACGAGTCGGCGATGGGTATTGCTGAGCCGCCGAATCGTATTGGTGCAGTGTGCCACCACTATCGATCCCAGCAGAATCACCAGGGCGCTCATGCCGACGCCGAACTGGGTGATGACATCACTCCCGGCGAGCTGGGGCACCCCCAGACCCAGCGCGATGATGACCGTACCAGCGACGGATCCGATCAGGGTCAGACGCACCCCACGCCAGCGTCGCTGGAGCGCGCGATGGTCTCGGACGGACTCCGGGGTGATCGAAACAGTAGGTTCGGCCATGCGCCGAGCGTACAACACCGCTCCCACTGCATCCCGAACGACAGACCCGGCAGATCCGACAGATCCCGATCATCACCCTCGAACCGAGGTCAGATTATGTGGGCTCGGCCACACGGCTATCCCGTGGCTCGGGACTACACGAAGGAGATTGCGAAGGCCGCGATCCCAGCGGTGAGGAGCGCAAGGATCCCCGATCGCAGGGTTCGGCGAAGACCCCAAGCACCTGCCGCACATATCACCGCCGCACACATCAACCAGGTGATTGCGGCGGCCGGGGCCATCGGGACATCCGGGATTTCACCCCCCATGATGTGTTCGAACCTAAACAGCTGCGCCGTCATGCTGTCCAGGGTAAACATCCAGGCAATCGTCGCGCAGGTGAGAGCCGAGAAGATGAGCGCGGGTGAAATCCATCGGCTCGCGCCCCCAAAGCGCCAACGGCTATCTCGTGAATCACGACCAGTCTGGATCCGCGCAAACACCGCGAATCCATAGATCAGATATGCCCCGATCAGATATCCGGGCACACAGCTCCAGATGATCAATCCCGCGATGAGGAATACCAGGGAGCCCCCGCCGGTTCCGCTCGTTTGGAAAAAGTCTTCCCCAAAAACATGGAGATGGATCGTGACCCCAATGACGCTGGCCAGCACAAAGACGATCCGTAAGAGGTAGTTCCAGAGTCGCGGCCTCCGCGGCCGACGCCGTAGGAGGAGAAAACATGCGGTTAGTAGCCAGAGCACAAGCAGCCCGATGGTAACCACCAACGGAGTCTGGGTGATCAGCGAAGCATCGATGCGTGGGTTCGACACCTGCCCATACAGAAAATACTTGGCATCCTCAATCGCGTTGAGGGTGAACATCGGCGATGCAATCGCCGCCGATAGAACCAGCGATGCGAGCAAGACCAGCGCAACGTTGGAGTTACTCAGACGACGAATCCGTTCCACACCGAGCGCCGTCGCGATTGAACCGAGCACAAGAGCCGGGGTGCTGGCACCCAAGAACATCATCCGCTGGTCACGCAGGGCGAGCGGTCCATAGGTCATCAGGACACAGGAAATGATTCCGATGGCTGCCCCGACGGCGCAGGTGCGCCAGCCTCGCCACCACCACAGGCGTTTCGGCCTCACTGCAGTCCGATTATCGGACGTTTGAGCCCGCTCCTCCTCCCGGGATCCGGTAGCTACCGTTCCCTCCACATGGCCTTGTTCCCGGTAACTCTGTGATAAATCCCCCATCGGATCAACCTATCAGCGTAGATTCCACCCGGCCTCGTCTCTCGCCCTAAAAGGCCATCTCACGCAGGTGTCGAGGGATATTGTCCATCCGTTTACGGGCAATTGCGGGCTATGTCAAGGATGAATCTCAGTGCGATAAACCGGAAAAACTTGGTGCCCCGGACACGACAAAACCACCGACACCCCAGGGTGCCGGTGGTTTTAAAGTGCGGCCTCGTTAGCGCTGCGGCAGGTCGCGCTCGGGCTCACCGATGTACAACTGCTGCGGCCGCCCGATCTTGTTCTGCGGGTCGAGGTTCATCTCGCGCCAGTGGGCGATCCAGCCGGGCAGGCGGCCGATCGCGAAGAGCACGGTGAACATGCGGGTCGGGAAGCCCATGGCCTTGTAGATCACGCCGGTGTAGAAGTCGACGTTGGGGTACAGGCGACGCTCCTTGAAGTAGTCGTCCTCGAGGGCCAGCTGCTCCAGCTCCATGGCCAGATCCAGCATCGGGTCCTTGACGCCGAGGGCCTGGAGGACCTCGGTCGCACTCTCCTTGACCAGCTTGGCGCGCGGGTCGTAGTTCTTGTAGACACGGTGTCCGAAGCCCATGAGCTTGACGCCGTCTTCCTTGTTCTTGACCCGCTCGACGAAGCGCTTCACGCCCTCGCCGGAGTCCTGAATGCGGCCCAGCATCTCCAGTACGGCCTCGTTGGCCCCGCCGTGCAACGGACCCGATAGGGCGTTAATGCCCGCCGAGATCGACGCGTACAGGTTGGCCCCGGTCGAACCGACCAGGCGCACGGTCGAGGTCGAGGCGTTCTGCTCGTGATCCGCGTGCAGGATCAGCAGGCGATCGAGCGCGGTGGAGAGCACCGGGTTGATCTCGTAGTCCTCGGCCATGTTGCCGAAGTTGAGCTTGAGGAAGTTATCCACGAAGCTCAGCTTGTTATCCGGGTACAGGAACGCCTGACCCAGCGACTTCTTGTGGGCGTAGGCGGCGATCACCGGAAGCTTGGCCAGCAGACGGATCGTGGTGAGCTCGACGTGCTCGGGATCGTGCGGGTCGGCACCGGACTCGTAGTAGGTCGACAGGGCCGAGAGGGCGCTGGAGATCACCGACATCGGGTGCGCGGTGTGCGGCAGGGCCGAGAAGAAACGCTTGAGGTCCTCGTGCAGCAGGGTGTGACGGCGAATCCGCTCGTCAAACTCGCCCAGCTGGTCGGCGGTGGGCAGCTCGCCGTAGATCAGCAGCCACGCCACCTCAAGGTAGGTGGATCCGGCAGCCAGCTGCTCGATCGGGTAACCGCGGTAGCGCAGGATGCCCTCGTCACCATCGATATAGGTGATCTTCGACTTGGTTGCGGCGGTGTTCACAAAGCCGTAGTCCAGCGCGGTCAGCCCGGTCTGGCGAGTCAGCGATGACACATCCAGACTGCTCGCGCCCTGGGTTGCGCCCAGGATCGGGAATTCGGCGCTGCCGCCCGCAAAGGTGAGGGTAGCTTTCTGCCCGGCAAGATCGTTGTGCGCTCCGTTGTCGCCCACGGTGCCTCCTTGGTTGATTTTCGCTCGTGGCCACCTGCGCAGTCGTCTACGCTGGCGGCCCGGGGTACGGCACTCGGGGTAGAGGCCTCATTTGGGGAAGGTTCGCTCCCATCCTAATCGGGTATTGAGATGGAAATTACGCCATCTCGATGTTCGGCTGGGATTCCCCGTTATTTTTTCCGGCTACGCCGCCGGAGTTTGGTTCCCCTCGGTCAAACGTGCACGCAGCCGGGTTGCGGCGCGAGCAATGTCCGCATCACTCGCGGTCAGCGAGAGACGGACGTGCTGAGGGGAAAAATCTCCGTAGAAGTGTCCGGGCCCGGCCATGATACCGAGTTCGGCCAGGTGACCGAGTGATTCCAATGCTGGCTTACCCTCTGTTACCCAAAGGTAAAGACCCGCTTCACTTCCCTCGAGGGTGAATCCGGCGGCCTCGAGTGCGGGCAGCAGCACCGCGCGGCGGGCGCGGTAGATCTCGCGCTGTGCGGCCACGTGCGCGTCGTCGCCGAGGGCCACGGTCATCGCGTGCTGAAGGGGCGCGGGTACGATCAGCCCGGCGTGCTTGCGCACGGTCACCAGGCGCGCGATCAGGGCGCTGTCTCCGGCCACGATGCCCGCACGGTACCCGGCCAGGTTTGACTGCTTGGACAGCGAGTAGATGGCCAGGCGTCCGGTGCGGTCGCCGAGGCGGTCATCCAGGATGCTGGGGATCGGGGTGTTGTCCCACGGCTCATCCCAGCCCAGTTCGGCGTAGCACTCGTCATTGACGATCACCGCGCCCAGTTCGCGGGCGCGTTCGGCACGCACAGCCAGGTCCTCGATCGACCACACGCGGCCGTCGGGGTTGCCGGGGCTGTTGAGCCAGATCAGACGGGTGGATTCGGGCCACTCGGCCGGATCGTCGGCGGCCACAAACTCGGCACCGGCGATGGCGGCGCCGATCGCATAGGTCGGGTAGGCCACGCGCGGTCCCACCACGGTGTCGCCCGCCCCGAGACCCAGCAGGAAGGGCAGCAGCGCCACCAGTTCCTTGGAACCGATCGTGGGCAGTACCGCGTCGACCCCGAGACCGCTGGCCCCGCGGCGACGGGCATACCAGTCACCAATCGCGACCCGGAGATCCGTGGTCCCGATCGTGGTCGGGTACGCGTGGGCGTCGGTGGCCTCGGCGAGCGCCGCCCGAATCACATCCGGGGTCGGGTCCACCGGGGAACCGATCGAGAGGTCAATCATCCCCTCGGGGTGAGATTTCGCCGTCTCGATAAACGGTGCCAGCGTATCCCAGGGGTAGTCCGGGAGCGGCTGCAGCGCCACCGTTAGCCCGCCTGCGGGGGCAGGGCGGAGATCACCGGGTGATCAAAGTCCAGCACGCCCAGCTTGGCCGCGCCGCCCGGGGAACCGATCTCCGAGAAGAATTCGACGTTGGCCTTGTAGTAGTCGGCCCACTCGTCCGGCAGGTCATCCTCGTAGTAGATGGCCTCGACCGGGCACACCGGCTCACAGGCACCGCAGTCCACGCACTCGTCGGGGTGGATGTACAGCGACCGTTCGCCCTCGTAGATGCAGTCGACGGGGCATTCATCGATGCAGGCGCGGTCTTTAACATCCACACAGGGCAGGGCAATGACGTAGGTCACGGTGAAACGGTCCCTTCAGAACAAACGAATAGAAAAGGTTTTAGGCGCGGTGCTCGGCGTTACCGGGCACCCCGGGTTGCTCGGGGATGCGACGCACGGGAGCGGTGAAACGCGGCCAGGCGATCACGATCGTGGCGATCAGCACGGGACCCAGGGTCCACACGAGCGAGTACAGCGACTGGTCGATCAGCACCGCACCGCCGGGGCCCGGCAGGGTAAACAGCGCGATCATGCCCACCAGGCCGATGCCGGTGGCGATCACGGCCCCGCGGCCGGGATAGAGCAGGCGCATGCCCATCATCAGGGCGAGCGAGGCCAGGAGGCCCAGCAGGAGTCCGTAGGGGATCTCGGCACCGGCAATGCTCAGGGTATTGGGGTGGGCAACCGTCCCGATCGCGCCCATCAGCGCCCCCAGCAGGAGTCCCAGCACCATACTCGGGATGCGTGAGGTCCTCGGCTCGGTTTCGGCCGCGCCCACGGCGGAGGCGGGCGTCATCACCACGGGTCCACTCGGAGTGCTCCGAGAGGGCTGGGGGAAATCGACAGGACTGCTCACCCGGCTAGTCTACTCCGCCCTTCCCTGAGAGGCGCGCCGGGCGCCGATCTCGGACTCCGCTCTTCCGTGTCTATTTAGGGCATGCTAGCCTTCATTTCACGGCACCCGTTGACGCCACGAGCGACCGTAATTCCCACTCGTTCCGGCCCTCGGATCCGCGCCCCGGCGCGTTCGACCGCCCTTCGTGAATTGATTAACACGTTGTTTGCTAACTACCTCATCGGTCTGCGTGAGGGGCTTGAAGCCGCCCTCATCGTCGGCATTCTCATCGCCTACCTGGTCAAAATCGACCGCCGCGACCTCCTGGGCCGCGTCTGGTTTGGTGTGGGCATAGCGATTGTCCTCGCCCTGGGCGTGGGCGCGATCCTCACCTGGGGCCCCTATGGGCTGAGCTTCCAGGCCCAGGAAATCCTCGGCGGCGGACTGTCCATCGTGGCCGTCGGTTTCGTGACCTGGATGGTGTTCTGGATGGGTCGCACCGCCGCCGAGCTCGCCGGCAACCTGCGCTCGGGCATCGATAAGGCCGCCCAGGGGGCGGGCTGGGGCATCGTCCTGCTCGCCTTCCTCAGCGTCGGCCGCGAGGGCATCGAAACCGCCCTGTTTGTCTGGTCCACCGTGGGACCCAGCACCGACGCCACCTCGGGATCGGCCTGGGGCGCGTTCACCGGCGTGCTGCTGGGCATCCTGACCGCCGTGGTGATCGAGATCCTGATCTATCGCGGCCTGCTGCGCATCAACCTCTCGCGCTTTTTCACCTGGACCGGTTACGCCCTGATCGTGGTGGCCGCGGGGGTACTCGCCTACGGTGTGGGCGACCTGCAGGAGGCCGGCGCGCTGCCCGGCTGGGGTGCCCCGCTCTATGACATCAGCGGCGTGATCCCGCCCACCGGCCCGCTCGGTTCGGTCCTCGGCGGCATCTTCGGGTTCACCCCGATCCCCACTCCCCTGCAGGTGATCGCCTGGATCCTCTACCTCGTCGTCACCCTGATTCTTTTCACCCGGCTGGTGCGTTCGAAGCGACGCCCGGCTCCCACCCCCGTTCCCACCACCCCGCTTGGAGAAACCGCATGAGCGTGTCCACCATCCGCCCCGCCCGCCTCGTCGGCCTGACCTCCGGAGCGGCCCTGCTGGTGCTCGCCCTGGCCGGTTGCGTGCCCAATAACCCGACCTCGGGCGAGGCGCTCACCGTGGAGATTACCGACACCACGTGTGTGGTTTCGGCCAATACCGCTCAGGCCGGAACGGTCAAGTTCTCCGCCAAGAACACCGGTTCCCAGGTCAACGAGTTCGAGATCCTGGCCGCCGATAAGCTGCGCATCGTGGGCGAGAAGGAGAACATCACCCCGGGTCAGAGCGTCGACTATGTCACCCACCTGGAGCCCGGCACCTACTACACCGAGTGCAAGACCGGGATGGTCGGCGAGGGCGTGGGCACCACCAAGTTCACGGTGACCGGCAAGTCCGCCAAGGTGGACGCCAGCAAGCAGCAGCAGATCGACACCGCCGTAACCAACTACATCGGCTACATCAAGGACCGCACTGCGGCCCTGGTCCCCGCGGTCAAGGAGTTCACCGAGGCCTACCGCAGCGGCGACGACGAGAAGGCGCGGGCGCTGTTTGGTTCGGCCCGCGTGAACTACGAGCGGATCGAGCCCACCGCCGAGGCCTTCGGCGACCTCGACCCCAAGATCGACATCCGCGAGGGTGACGCGAGCGAGGACGGCGTGCCCTTCATCGGCTTCCACCGGATCGAGAAGGATCTGTGGGCACCCGCGGGCTTCACCCCGAGCGACCCGGCCGGACGCGCCGAGCTCGCCGACGGGCTGGAGCAGAACATCCAGAAGCTCTACGACCTGGTCCACGAGCCCAAGTTCACCGTGAGCCTGGACGACATCTCCAACGGCGCCATCGGCCTGCTCGATGAGGTGGCCACCTCGAAGATCACCGGCGAGGAGGACGAGTTCTCGCACACCGACCTGTATGACTTCCAGGCCAACGTCGAGGGCGCGGCGGTCGCCTACGGCAACGTGCGTGACATCGCCAAGGCCTCGGGGGCCGACGGTGCCAAGCTGGTCGAGTCGATCGATGCCAAGCTCGACGCGCTCAACAAGATGCTGGCAACCTACGGGTCGCTCGATACTGGCTTTGTGGCCTACAACACGCTGACCACCGATCAGGTCAAGGAGCTCTCCGACGCGATCAACGCGCTCTCCGAGCCGCTGTCCAAGCTCACCCACACGGTCCTCGGGGTTTCCTCGAAGTGACCGGAACCGAGCGCGAACCCGCCGACGCATCCGTGACGGCATCCCCCACCGAGACTCCCTCGGAATCCGCTGCGCCCACGTCCGGGGTCAGCCGGCGAGGCCTCCTGGGCCTCGCCGGGGCCGCCCTGGGCGGGCTCGCGCTCGGCGGTGCCGGCGGCGCGATCACCGCCACCGCGGTTGCCGCCGCCGACACCACCACGCAGTACCCGTTTTATGGCGAGCATCAGTCGGGTATCGTCACCCCCACCCAGGACCGGCTGCATTTCGCCGCCTATGACATCACCCCGGGAACAACCCGGGCCGATCTGATCGCGCTGCTGGAGGATTGGACGGCCGCCGCCGACCGGCTCACCCGCGGGCTCGACGTCTCCGAGACCGGCGCCGTGGGCGGGCCCGCCCTGGCCCCGCCCGATGACACCGGCGAAGCCCAGGGACTGCCGGCGAGCGGGCTGACCCTGACCTTCGGCTTCGGACCCGGCGTCTTCACCGACGCCCACGGCAACGACCGCTTTGGCCTGGCCTCGCGGAGACCCGCCGAGCTTGTGGACCTCCCCACCTTTGCCGGCGACGCCCTGGAGGAGGCATCCAGCGGCGGGGACCTGTGCATTCAGGCCTGCGCCAACGATCCGCAGGTCGCCGTGCACGCGATCCGCAATCTGTCCCGGATCGCGTTTGGGCGCGCCTCGATCCGCTGGTCCCAGCTGGGCTTTGGACGCACCTCCTCCACCTCGAAGGCGCAGGTTACCGAGCGCAACCTGTTCGGGTTCAAGGACGGCACCGCCAACATCACCGCCGAGGAGACCGATGTGGTCAATAAGGACGTCTGGGTCGGCGGCGACTCCTGGCTGACCGGCGGCAGCATCCTGGTGGCCCGCAAGATCCGGATGATCATCGAAACCTGGGACCGCACGAGCCTCGACGAGCAGGAGCACGTCATGGGCCGAGCCAAGGGCACCGGGGCGCCGCTCTCCGGCGGCGATGAGTTCACCCCGGTCAGGTTCCATCATGCGGGCCCCGATGGGCGCAAGCTCGCGATGGACTCCCACGTGGCCCTGGCCCATCCCGACCACAACCACGGCGCGCGCCTGCTGCGTCGCGGCTACAACTTTGTCGATGGAAACGACCAGCTGGGGCGGCTCAACGCGGGCCTGTTTTTCCTGGCGTTCCAGGCCGACCCGCGTACCGCGTTTATCCCGATCCAAAAGCAGCTCGGCCACTCAGATTTACTTAATGAGTACATTCGTCATGTTGGATCGGCGATTTTTGCGGTGCCACCGGGGGCGAAGCCCGGCGAGCACATCGGGGCGGGCATTTTTGGATAGGGCAAAACCCTGCGTCGATGAGGCGTGTTGCCCCTCACTGGCGTATTCTAAAAACTTCTGCCCTTTATTCCTACCCCGAAAAGGAACGCACGCGCACGCCTCATGACCCACCTTCCCGCCGCCGATATCCGCATCGACGAGGCCCTGGTCTCGGAGCTGCTGCGATCCGGCGCACCCGCACTGGCACACCATGCGCCGGTGGTCTCGGGCGAGGGGTTTGATGCGGTCATGTATCGGGTGGGACCGGCACACGCCGTCCGACTGCCCCGGCGGGCACACGCGGCGGATCTGATCGAGATCGAACAGCGCTGGCTGCCCGTGCTGAGCGAGGGTGTGGCCACCCAGACGCCGGTCGCCCTGCTCGCCGGCAAGGCCTGCGCGCAGTTCCCCCGGCCGTGGTCGATCGTGCCGTGGATCGAGGGCGAAACCGTGGCCTCGCTGCCGGTAAATGAACGCGCCCAGGTGGCGGCCGATCTCGCCCGCTTTGTGGCCGATTTCCAGCGTGCGGCCCCGGCCAGCGCCCCCGCCAACGCCTATCGCGGGGTCCCGCTGCAAAACCGCGACCACGATGTACGCCGTCACCTGATGGAGGATCACATCCCCCAGGCACCCGAGCTGCTCGAAATCTGGGAGCAGGCGCTGCGTGCCCCGGTCTGGAACGGTCCGGCACTCTGGCTGCACGGCGACCTTCACCCCGGCAATCTGATCGCCCTAGACGGGGCACTGACCGGAGTCATCGACTTCGGCGACCTCACCGCCGGCGACCCCGCCACCGATGTGGCCACCGCCTGGTTGACCCTGAATAAGGAAGACCGCGCGGTCTTTTTTGAGACCTTTGAACCCAGCTACGACCTGGACGAACCGCTGCTCGAACGCGCCCAGGGATGGGCCCTGCTGATGGCCGTGGCGATCCTCTCCGCGGCCCCGGATAACGCGGATCTGGTGGGCATCGCCCGGCATACCCTGGACCAACTCCTGACCGAGGAACGTGGACTTTTCTAGCAGGTCGGCCCCCTAAAACGGGGGCATTTTTTCTGTCGCAATGTCCCCTGAATCGGGGCTGGTCTATCGGTGAGACCCTTTTTAGCCTGGGGTGAAGTGCAGCCATTCTGCGCTCCCATCTCAATAGCTCAACGAAGGAACTCACCATGACCGAGTCATCTTCGACCACGCCGGCTGACACCGCCGCGGTCACCCGCACCTCCAAGCGCAAGGCCGTGCGCGCGGTCCTGGCCGGAGGACTCGTCCTGGGCGTCGGCGCCGCCGTCACCCTGGCCGCCTGGAACGATTCCGAGTTTGTCCAGGGAATCTTTAGCGCCGGTTCGTTCAACCTGCAGGGTTCGCTCACCGCCGGTGGAACATTCACCGATCACAACTCGGCGGGCGGGGCCGCCTCGCTGGCGTTCTCGATCCCCGTAACCAACCTGGCACCGGGCAACACCGTGTACGCCCCGTACTTTGTCCAGCTCGCCGCGGGCACCACCACCGGGGCCAACCTCACCGTGGCCGGACTGACCGCCACCGATTCGGTGTCGGGTGCGGCCAACGCCGCCAACCTGTCCTACACCGTGGTCCCGATCGCCGTGGGCGCCACCTGCAACGCCGCCTCGGTCTCGGGCGGCACCTCGATCTCCTCGTCGAACTCGCTGAACACGCTGGGTACCCCGGCCGGCACCGTCGCCCTGACCAAGGGTGCCACCGCCACCGTGGCCGGTGCCACCCAGCAGCTGTGCTTCGCGATCACCGCGAGCAACAACCTTGTTCAGGGCGGCGTGACAACCGCGACCTGGCAGCTGACCGCCGTCTCTCAGTAGTAGGTCACTCTGATGGGCCGACACACTCGGCACTCACGCGCCGCAGCCGGATCCGGGTGGATCCGGCTGCGAGCGCTGCTCGCGGGCGGACTCGTTCTTGGCGTGGGAGGAACCCTGACCCTCGCCGCCTGGACCGATCAGGAGGTGGTCCAGGCGACCTTCACCGCGGGTACCTTTGATCTGGTGGGCAGCGCCGACGGCACAACCTTCTCCTCGCACCTCGCGGGTAGCCCCGCCCCGCTGACCTTCGCACCGGTATCCACCGCGATGCTCCCCGGACAGACCGTGTACTCGGCGTTCAGCGTGAAGACCGCGCCCGGGAGCACCAGCGCGCTGGTGACCCCGACGGCCGCCGGAACCAACAACACCGGGCTCGGCGCCTACCTGACCTATCAGCTGGTTCGGGTCACCGCCCGCACCAGCTGCACCGCCGCAGGTATCTCCTCGGGAACCGTGGTGGTAGCCGCCGGATCGCCGCTCACCACCGGTGGAACCGAGCAGCTTGCGGTGAGTGGCGCGGGTGCTCAGACCGTCAACTACTGTTTCGCGATCACCCTGCCCACAACCGCCCCCAACGCCGCTCAGGGGATGACGCTGAACGCCACGTGGACGTTCGCCGGAACCGCGGGCTAGGCAATGAGCACCGTCTCGCCTCCCCGGGCCGCCGCTCGGCGTGCCTCCCGGCGCACGCCGCGCGTTGTCGGTCGACGGCTGAGCGCGGGCGTGGGTAACCTGCTCCTCAACCTGGCGGCGGTGGCCGGATCCATCTGCATCGTCCTGGTGATCCTGGCGTTTGTGTTCCACACCAGCCTGATCATGTTCAAAACCGGATCGATGGCCCCCACCATCCCCACCGGCTCGGTGGCGCTGGTTCGAGAGATTCCCGCAACCGAGGTCAGGGTGGGCGATGTGCTCACGGTGGACCGGATCGGTCAGCTGCCGATCACCCACCGCGTAACCTCGGTGTCGGATGGTCCCACCGCGAACGAGCGCGTCATCACCATGCGCGGGGATGCAAACGCCAGCGAGGACCCCGCGCCCTACACCATCACCTCGGGCAGAATTGTGCTGGGTTCGGTCCCACACCTGGCCACGGTGATCGTCTGGTTTGGCAATCCCTGGGTGCTCGGCTCCCTCACCATCGCCCTCTCGGGGCTGGTCACCTGGGCGTTTTGGCCCCGCCGGGTCGTGGTCAAGCCCGCGGCGAAACGCCGCGGGCGCCATGCCGCCGCGGCCGCGGCCGTCGCCCTGGCCCTCCTGAGTGTGGGTACCGGCGCGCTCCTCCCGGCCTCCCCCGCGCGTGCCGAGGGCCCCGAGGAAACCACACTCACCGCACGCACCTTCACCCTGGTTTCGGTGGCCGACACGTATCGCATGGCCAACCTGGCCCCCGGCGTGCCGGTGACCTGGGACCTCGGCGTGAATTCGCGCTCCACCGGACCGGTGACCGTGTCGATGGCGGCCACCGGCGGCGAAGAGTTGGGCCTGGTTGCGGGGATCACCGAGTGTGACCAACGCTGGCAGGGTTCCTCCTGCGCAAGCGGCACCAAGAGCGTTTCCGCGTCGGCCCCGCTGGTGGTGGACGGGGTACAACGACCGGTTTCGGATGTCCCGGCCGGTCTTACCCGCTGGTATCGCGTGACCGTGAGTATGCCCCAGGCGCCGGCACCCGCGGCCGCCGATACCGCGGCGAGCCGCGTGGTTCTGCGCTTCTCCGACCCCGATGGAGAGGTGATCGAGGTCCCCGGCGAACCCGGCACCACACCCTCGGAACCGACCGGTCCGAGTACCCTCCCGCCGGATGCTGCGTGGCCTCCGAGGCCCGGCGGCGACCTCCCCTTCACCGGGTGGTCCGGAGATGTGAGCCGTCTGCTGCTGGCCGGATTAGCCATCGGGACCGGCATGCTTATCGCCGGGATCGCCAGGTTGCGCACTCGAGACGGGAACGCATCATGATTCGTCGACGCATCATCGGCACCCTGGCCGTCCTCGGGCTGCTCTCGCTTCTTCTCATCCCGGCGCGCGTGGGCGAAACCCTCGCGCAGTGGGACGATGGCGAGAGCGTCACAGCCCAGGGTCAAGCCGCCGTGATTCCTCCGGTCCTGCCCCCGATCACGTGCACCGGTGCCGATGGCGGGCTGCTGCCCACCGCCGCCGTCCTCACCTGGAATGCGCCCGCGGGTCTGCCGGTCGGCGCCACCTATCGGGTGACCGCCGTGGCCAAGACGTTCACCGAGGTGAAATACGTCTCCGACCCGACCATCAAGATCTCCGTGGTTCTGCTCAGCGATCTCCTGGGGCTTCTGCTGGGCTCCAGTAGCGATGTGGTGATCACCGTGGACACGATTTACGCCCCGACCGGAACCACCGGCCCGATGTGGGTTGCCGCGTCGTCGGCCACCATCACGATCAAATACATCGCACCGGTTCTGGGCCTCCTCCTCGGCGGATTCCGCTGCTCCTAAACCAACAAACGCCCCGCGACTCCGTTCGGAGCCGCGGGGCGTTGTGGTGAGCCGAGGGGATTAGCCCTTCTGCTCGGCCTGCTTCTTCAGACGCGAGTACTCGCGCTGACGGTCGCCGGCGTTCAGCACCAGCTTGCGGATGCGGATCGCCTCGGGGGTAACCTCAACACACTCGTCTTCACGAGCGAATTCCAGGCTCTCCTCGAGCGACAGGATCCGCGAGGGGGTCATCGACTCGAAGGAGTCCGAGGAAGCCGCACGCATGTTGGTGAGCTTCTTTTCCTTGGTGATGTTCACGTCCATGTCGTCGGCGCGAGAGTTCTCACCGATGACCATACCCTCGTACACGTCCTCGGTGGGCTGTACGAAGAAGCTCATGCGCTCCTGCAGGGCGATGATCGCGAAGGGGGTAACCACACCGGAGCGGTCCGAGACGATCGAACCGTTGTTACGGGTGATGATCTGACCGGCCCAGGGCTCGTAGCCGGCGGCCAGCGAGTTGGCGATACCGGTACCGCGGGTCTGGGTCATGAACTCGGTACGGAAGCCGATCAGGCCACGGGCCGGAACAACAAACTCCATGCGAACCCAACCGGTACCGTGGTTCGACATACCCTCCATGCGACCCTTACGGGCGGCCAGCAGCTGGGTGATGGCACCCAGGTACTCCTCGGGGGCGTCGATGGTCAGGTGCTCGTAGGGCTCGTGAACCTTGCCGTCAACACGCTTGGTCACAACCTGCGGCTTACCCACGGTGAGCTCGAAGCCCTCACGACGCATCTGCTCGACGAGGATCGACAGGGCGAGCTCGCCTCGACCCTGCACCTCCCAGGCGTCGGGCTGACCGATGTCGAGAACCTTCAGCGACACGTTACCCACGAGCTCACGGTCCAGACGGTCCTTGATCATGCGGGCGGTCAGCTTGTGGCCCTTGACCTTGCCCACGAGGGGCGAGGTGTTGGCACCGATGGTCATCGAGATGGCGGGGTCATCGATTTCGATGGCCGGCATCGGACGGATGTCCTCGGGGTCTGCCAGGGTGTCACCGATGGTGATGTCCGGGAATCCGGCCACCACAACGATGTCGCCGGGGCCACCGGACTCGGCCGGGTAGCGGTCCAGCGCACGGGTCATGAACAGCTCGGTGACGCGCACGTTGGAGTGGGTGCCATCGGCCTTGACCCAGGCCACGGTCTCACCCTTGCGGATGGTTCCGTTGATCACGCGCAGCAGCGCGAGACGACCGAGGAACGGCGAGGAGTCCAGGTTGGTGACCCAGGCCTGCAGCGGAGCCTCGTCGTCGTACTGCGGAGCGGGGATGTGCTCGATGATCGCTGCGAACAGCGGCTCGAGGTCTTCGCTGTCCGGCAGGCTACCGTTTTCCGGCTTGGTGCTGGAGGCACGACCGGCCTTACCCGAGGCATACACCACGGGGACGTTCAGGATGGCGTCGAGGTCCAGGTCGGGGTGCTCGTCGGACATGTCCGAGGCCAGACCCAGCAGCAGGTCCTGGCTCTCGGCCACAACCTCATCGATGCGAGCATCGGGACGGTCGGTCTTGTTGACCAGCAGGATCACCGGCTTGTTGGCCTCGAGGGCCTTACGCAGCACAAAGCGGGTCTGCGGCAGCGGACCCTCGGAGGCGTCAACGAGGAGGCACACGCCGTCCACCATCGACAGACCACGCTCCACCTCGCCACCGAAGTCGGCGTGGCCGGGGGTGTCGATCACGTTGATGGTCATCGCACCGTTGGTGGCGTGCTCACCCTCATACTGGATCGCGGTGTTCTTGGCGAGAATGGTAATACCCTTCTCGCGCTCCAGCTCGTTGGAGTCCATGGCACGCTCTTCAACGTGCTCGTGGGCGGTGAACGAGTTGGTCTGCTGGAGCATGGCGTCGACCAGGGTGGTCTTGCCGTGGTCAACGTGGGCAACAATAGCCACGTTTCGGAGATTCGCGCGCGAGGCAAGCGCCATGAAAGAGGTCCTTCGCAGGTGTTGACGCCGCGGCGGAAGGGCCCATGCGGCGAGGTGAACGGTGGGGCGCGGCTCGGCCCAACGTTATATTTTACCGCACCACGGAGTATCCAGCCTAACCGGTTCCTGGCTAACTCGGAAACTCCCCCGTTTGATCACCTCGCGCACGGCACCGAAACCCCGCTATTTCCGCCAGCCCACGCGGGTCCAGTCCACGGGTTCAAACTGGGTGGCACCGTAGTTGGCGAGGCCCTTTTTCACCCCCACCACGTTGGGCCGCTGGAACAGCGGGATGATCGGCACGGACTCCCAGAGATCGCGATCGATCTCGTTGATCGTTTTCCGCTGGGTGTCCAGGTCCTCCTCCCCCTCGGCCCGGTCGAAGAGCGGAGCGACGCGGGGATCATCGACCCCGGTGACGTTCTGCGGCGCATCGGCGGCGGCAAACGAGTCCCGGCTGTTGGCGATCGGATCCAGCCCGGCCGAGTACGTGAAGATCGTGGCGCTGAACTGTCGCGGGGTCACAAAGTCCTTAAACAGTCCGGCGATCGGCACCTCGTTGGCGGTTGCCTCGATGCCCACCTCGGCCAGATCCGCGGCAATCTGATCCACGCGCTGTCGGCTGGTGGTGATGCCCGAGGGAATCGTGATCTCGATTTTCAGCGGCACACCATCCTTCGAGCGGATTTTGTCCCCGGTGTAGCCTGCCTTGTCCAGAATCTCGCGGGCGGCGGCCGGGTCATAGGCCAACGCGTCCTTCCCGTTGGGCTGGTAACCAGCCTGCCCCGGAACGTAGAGATAGTTCTCCACCAGGTTTCCGCTGAGCCCCATCGGGTCCACCACCGATTGCAGGATCTGCTTGCGGTTGATCGCCTTGCCCAGGGCCTGACGCACCCGGGGATCCGCGAGCGGACCGGTGGACGTGTTCAGGGTCAGGTGCGTCCAGGCCAGTCCGGTCGAGGCGAACACCCGACCGTCGGATCGCCCCTGGGCCGTCTTGAAGGCGTCCACGCTGGAGGCCACCTCCACCACATCGAATTCTCGGTTGGCGTATGCCTGGGCCGCGGCGGTCTGATCCACCCCGCGCAGCAGTATCTCGCCCAGTCTCGGGGCGGCCCCCCACCAGCGTTCGTTGCGGACGAGGCGCACGGTGGACGTGTCGGCGTTGGTTTCGGCGATCCGGAACGGGCCCGAGGACGGCGGTGCCTGGGTGCGATAGCCGTCGTTGAACGCCGCCGGGGTGGCCGTGACCGCGGGCGGAAGCAACGGGAAGAAGAGGGATCGCCAGTCCGCATACACCCGGTCGAACACCACCCGGATGGTGCCCGGAGAGTCCCCGGCAACGATGTCCGTGATCCGGTCATAACCGGTGGTTCCGGCGGCCAGGTAGTCCGGATTTTTCCCGTTCTGCGCCTGCCAGGTGCCCACAAAGTCGGCCAGACCGATCGGCGTCCCGTCCTCCCAGACCGCCTTGGGGTTCAGGGTGTATTCGATCGTGAACGGCTCCCCGGGGAGCCGCTCGATCGAGGACGCAAAGTCCGGATTCACCGTCCGCTGCCCCACCTTGTCCACGCGGAACAGCCGCACGCTGGCCGGATAGACCGCCGAGGCCGTGTCCCCGGTGTTCCCGTCCAGCTGGGAAAGCACAAAGTTATCGGGGTAGTCCTCAAACGGCAGGGTCAGCGTGCCCCCGTCGCGCAGCTCGGCGGGATCGGCCGCGTCGTAGTCGGTGTTGGGGAGGTTTTTGCCCGCCCGAGAATCGGGGGCATCCTTCCCGGGGCTGCACCCGGCGAGCGCGACGGCGAGCAGCACCGTGAGGGTGCCACCGAGAATGCGGGTTGTGACGTTCATGATTCTCTCCTTGGTGTGTGGTGGTGTGAGGTTAAGCGCCGTCGTGGCGCGACGCGGAGGCCGTGTCGACGGTGTCGCGGACGGCATCGCCCACGATGGAGACCGCAAGGACCGTGACGACCAGGGTTGCGGCCGGGTAGATAAACAACCACGGGCGCGTGGTGGCGGCCGGGGCACCGGTGGCGAGCAGGCTGCCCAGGGAAAGATCCGGAGCCTGGATCCCCAGCCCGAAGAAGGAGAGCCCGGCCTCGGCGAGGATCGCCGCGGAGACCCCCACGGTCGCGTCGATGATCAGCAGCGAGGCGATATTGGGCAGAATGTGGCGGGCGATGATGCGCCAGGTGGGGATCCCCAGGAAGCGCGCGGCAAGCACAAACTCGCGCTCACGCAGGGACCGGGTTTGGCCGCGCACCACCTGGGCCATGACCATCCACCCGAATCCCGCCAGATAGAGGGTCATGGTGAACCAGGAGGCCCCGCGAAACAGCGGACTGATCAGCGCCAGGAGCAGCAGGCCGGGCAGCACCAGGAGTAGCCGGATCAGGCCCGAGAGCAGGCGGTCGGTGAGGCCACCCGCATACCCGGCCAGGGCCCCGAGGACCGCGGCAATCAGCGTGGCCCCGGGTCCGGCGATCAGACCGATCAGCAGCGAGATGCGCAGGCCCGCGACCACCCGTGCATACATGTCCTGGCCGATATCGTTGGTCCCCAGCCAGTGGTCCGTGCTCGGGCCCACGCCGAGCGAGAGGGCGTCGCGCGCCAGCGGATCCACCGGCCACAGCAGCGGGGCGAGGTAGAGCCACACCAGAATTACCACCAGGGAACCGCCGCCCACCCAGAATCGCGGTCGGCGCAGCAGCCGATTGAGGAATCGGCCGCCACCGGCGGCCGCATCCAGATAGGCCACGGTCTCAGTCACGGTGTTCGTCCCTTCTGGTGGGGTCCGCGGGGAGGCTCGGGGAGCGCGGGATCGCCCCGATCAGGGTGCGAGTATAGGGATGCTGCGGTCGGCCCAGCACCGCGGACGTGGCACCGGATTCGACGATTTCCCCGCGGTACATCACGGCCGTGCGGTCGGCGATCTCCCGCACCGTGGCCAGGTCGTGGGCGATCAGGAGGTAGCCCACCCCGGTGTCTTGCTGCAGGCTGATCAGCAGGTCCAGGACGTCCCCGCGCACCCCCACGTCCAGCGCCGAAAGCGGCTCATCCAGGACCAGAAGCCGCGGCGACGCCGCCAGCGCCCGCGCCAGCTGCACCCGCTGGCGCTGCCCGCCGGAGAGCTCATGCGCGGACTTGGTGAGCAGGCTCGTGGATAGCTCAACCCGGGACAGGAGGGTGCCCACGTGTCGGGTGCGCGTCCGTTGGTCGGAGCCGCGGGGCAGGGCCTCGGCGATCAGCTGGTCCACACTCATGCGCGGATCCAGCGCGCCCGAGGCATCCTGGAACACCATCTGCACGTCCGGACGCAGCCGAGCACGCTCGCGGCGGCTCAGGCTGGACACATCGCGCCCCTCGATCGTGATGGTGCCCGAGCCCGGGGCCGTCAGCTGGAGGATGGCGCGGGCCGTGCTGGTTTTGCCGCTGCCCGACTCACCCACCAGCGCCAGCGTTTGTCCCCTGTTCAGCGCGAACGAGACCCCGCGCACCGCGTGCACCGGGACACCGCCGGATCCGCGGGTGCGCGGATACCGCACGTGCAGGTCTCGCACGCTCAGCAGCGTGCCCGCTGGATTCACCGCATCCGGGTTCGCCGCATCCGGGTTGTCTGCTTCGGCGACCTGCGGGTGCTGCCCACCCCAGGCGAAGCGGGCGGAGGCGGCAATCAGCGCAGACGTATAGGTGTCGGAGGGGGCCGAGAATATCGCCGCGGTATCCGCACTCTCGCGCACCCGGCCCGCCCGCATCACCATGGTGCGGGTGGCCTCGGCCGAGACGATGCCCAGGTCGTGGGTGACCAGCAGGATCGCGGTTCCGGTCCGCTCCCGAACGCGGCGCAGAACCTCGAGGATGTGGGCCTGCACGGTCATATCCAACGCGGTGGTGGGCTCATCGGCGATCAGCAACGCGGGATCGTGGGCGATCGCCATTGCGATCATCGCCCGCTGCCGCATCCCGCCCGAATACTCGTGCGGATACGCCCGCAGGTTCTGCACGGTCGGTTCGATATCCACCAGACTCAGCAGTTCCGCCACGCGCCTGGTCACCCGCGCCCGGCTCAGCGTCGGCGCGTGGATCCGGATGGCCTCGCGAATCTGGTTGGCGACCCCGCGCACCGGGTTGAGGGCCAGCAGCGGGTCCTGGAAGATCATCGCGATACGTTTTCCGCGCAGCCGGGACATGGCCGCGTCATCGGTCACCGGGAGCGGATGCCCGTCCAGCGTGATGGTGCCCGATACCCGGGCGGAACCGGGCAGCAGTCCCATGATCGCCAGCGCGGTCAGGGTCTTTCCCGAACCGGTCTCTCCCACCAGCGCCACGTACTCCCCCGCCCCAATCCGCAGCGAGACCCCGTCCACCGGCGTCCCCTGGGCGAACCCAATTCTCAGGTTGTCCACCTCGAGCAGCGGCGCGCTCATCGGCTGCACCGCACGCGAGGGTCCGACCATGCAAACTGGGCACTCATCGGGTGCCCCGCACTCGCGGATCCAGCAGTCCAAACAACACGTCCGAGAGGCTCGCGGCGACCAGCAACACGACCGAGATAAACGCGGTTCCCCCGGCGATGGCGTTGATATCGCCCTGTCCGATGCTGGAAACCAGGTAGCGGCCCACGCCGTTCCAGGAGAAGACGATCTCGATGGCCGCCGACCCGGCGATCAGCGTGCCCAGGCTATAGGCGAGAAACGTAGACATCGGAATGATCGCCACGCGCACCCCGTGCCGCCAGATCGCCTGACCGCGCCGGAGCCCCTTGGCCCGGGCCGTGCGGATGTACTCGGCCGAGAGCACGTCGAGCATCGCCGAACGCTGGACCCGGGAATAGCTTGCGGCCCCGATCAGCACCAGCACCAGGGTGGGCAGGACCAGGTGTCCGATCCGATCGCCCACCAGCGCGAGCCCGGTCTGCCCGGCCTCGCCGCCCTCCCCGGTGAACTCCAGAAACTGCGAGCCCAGCACCGAGTTGAGCGCGGTGGCGGCGATCATCAGCAGGATCGCGATCACAAAGGTCGGGGTGGCAAACACCACAAACGACAGCACACCCACCACCTGATCGGAGAGCCGGTACTGGCGCACGGCACCCCACACGCCCAGGCCGATGCCCACGATGGCCGCCAGCAGCGACCCGATCACCAGCAGGCGCAGGCTGGTACCCGCGCGGCCGAAGATCTCCTGGGTGATGTTTTGCCCGGTGAGTCCCCGGCCTAGGTTTCCCTCAAAGATGATGCCGCGCGCCCAGACCACCAGTCGGCTCAGCACGGGTTCGCGCGGGTCCGCGCCGATCTCCGCAAGCTTGCCGGCGATCGCGGCGGGGCTCAGCGGCGGACTCAGTAGTCGATATCGAGCGCCCGGATCCATGACCACGCTGGCCACCACGTAGGCCAGGGAGGTGGCGAGCACCACCAGGAGCGCGTTGATGCCGAGGCGGCGTGCCAGAAACCCGAGCATGGCTCAGGACTCGCGTGGTGTGAGGTGGGGTCGGTTCATGCCCCCAGCTAACGCCGAAACTGCTGAGTATGGGCGGTGCGCCAGGAACAGAAATACTGGTCAATAAACACCAGAAATTGCCATACTCGTGTGTTAACGTGCGGTGCGTGCTGTGTGCCGCACCGCGGGTGTTAGATCAGGGTCAATCCGCACCAGACGATGAGCACCAGTCCCAGCACAATCGCCGGCACATTCCAGGTGGTCTGGGCACGCTTACCCATCGACAGCCCACGCCCGGTCTGCCACTTATCGGTGAGGTGATCCAGCGGGGTCACCGCTGTGCGGTCCACGGGCTTCATCGTTCCCAGACCGTTGCCCCGGGGACGTCCACCCACCGGGCCTCCCCAGGCCTTGATCGGTGCCCCCTCACGCAGCATGAAAACAAACTGGTGGTGATCGGTGATCTTGGTCACCGCGGCCCAGGGAAACTCATGCCGGCGCAGGATGTTGTACACCACCACGGCCCGATCCGAGTACCCGATATAGGGCAGATACGCGGTGATCAGCAGCACCCACAGCACCAGCAGGGTCCACGGCAGCGCCGAGAAAACCACGTCCCATCGACCGCGGAAGGCCGACTCCCCCAGGAGCAGCGCCCCCAGCGCCGCGAAAACATAAAAGGCGATGACGCCGCTGCGCGCCCGCATGATGAACAGGTTTTCGGGGCGGGGAGGGAAGAAGCGATTCACCCGCCCAGTCTACAGGTCTCCCCCACCCCCAAAATCGCCGGTAAAACGCACACCGCCCGGCGTCTGCCGAGGGCAGACACCGGGCGGTGTGACGAGGCAGACGGGCTACAGGCCCATCTTGATGCCGGAGCCGGGGATGGCATCCAGCAGACGCTGGGTGTACTCCATCTTCGGGTTACCAAACACCTCATCGGTGGTGGCAGCCTCAACCAGCTTGCCCTGCTCCATCACGCAGACGTTGTCGGCGATCACACGCACCACCGCGAGGTCGTGAGTGATGAACAGGTAGGTCAGCTCCAGTTCCTCCTGCAGCTCGGCAAGAAGCTGCAGGACCTGGGCCTGAACGAGAACGTCCAGTGCAGACACGGCCTCATCCAGCACGATGATCTCGGGCTTGAGCGCGAGCGCGCGGGCAATCGCCACACGCTGACGCTGACCACCGGAGAGCTCGTTGGGGTAGCGACCGAACATGGCCTTGGGCAGGGACACCTGGTCAAGCAGCTCGTTCACGCGGTTACGACGCGACTTGGAATCGCCCACCTTGTGAACATCCAGCGGCTCGCCGATGATGTTTCCGATCGACTGCAGCGGGTTCAGCGAACCATAGGGGTCCTGGAAGACCGGCTGCATCTTGCGACGCAGCTTGAACAGACCCTTATTGTCCAGACCCGCGAGCGATTCGCCATCCACCCGGATATCACCCGAGGTGATGGTCTCCAGACCGAGCAGCATCCGCGCGATCGTTGACTTGCCCGAACCTGACTCGCCCACGATTGCGGTGGTGGTGCCCTTCTCCACGGCGAAGGACATCTTGTCCACCGCGGTGAAGTCCACCGCGCGGCCGCTTCCCTGACGGATCTTGAACACCTTGGTCACATCGTCGACCTCGATGGCATTGGGGCGGGGGCCCTGCTTAGCCTTGAGCTCGGCGCGACCGGCCGCGGCGGCCACGAGGTCGAAGTCAACGGTCCCGGTCTGGGTGCTGACCTCAAGCTCGGCAAGCTGCGCGTCGGCGGACTGGATGCGGCGCGAGGCGAGGCTCGGTGCCGCGGCCACCAGCCGCTTGGTGTACGGGTGCTGCGGGTTCTGCAGGATCTCCACCGAGGGTCCGGCTTCCACGATGCGACCCTTGTACATCACCACGAGGTGCTTGGCGCGCTCGGCGGCCAGGCCCAGGTCGTGGGTGATGAAGATCACGGCGGTGCCGAGTTCCTGGGTGAGCGACTCCAGGTGATCCAGGATCACACGCTGCACGGTCACATCCAGAGCCGAGGTGGGCTCATCGGCGATCAGCAGCTTGGGGTTCGCGGCCAAGCCCATACCGATCAGCACGCGCTGACGCATACCACCGGAGAACTGGTGCGGGTACTGCTTCATGCGGCGGTCGGCGTCGGCCAGACCGGCCTCCTTGAGCACCTCAATCGCGCGCTTCTTGACCTCCTTGCGGCCGGTGGCGATGCCGTTTGCACGGACCGCCTCCTCCACCTGGAAACCAATCGACCACACCGGGTTGAGGTTCGACATCGGGTCCTGCGGAACAAAACCGATCTCGCGACCGCGGATGTTCTCCATCTCCTTGCGGCTGAGCGAGGTGAGCTCGCGGCCGTCGAAGCGGATCGATCCACCGGTGATGTGTCCGGTACCCGGCAGCAGGTTGATGATCGAGGTGGCCGTGGTGGACTTACCCGAACCCGACTCACCCACGATCGCCAGGGTCTCGCCGGCACCGAGGTCGAGGTTGACCCCACGGACGGCCTGAACGATACCGTTCTGGGTCTTAAACGCGATCTCCAGATCGCGAATCTGCAGCAGCGGTTCGGTCATCGACGAGCCCTCGCCTTCGGGTCGAGCGCGTCACGCACGGCCTCACCAAGCATGATGAAGGCCAGCACGGTGATCGACAGCGCGATGGACGGGTAGATCAGGGTCATCGGCGAGTTACGCAGGTTGTCCTGCGCGGCACCGATGTCGTTACCCCACGACATAATCGTCGAGGGCAGACCCACACCCAGGTAGCTCAGCGTTGCCTCGGCCACGATCGCACCCGCAAGCGAGAGGGTCGTGATCACGATCACCGGGGCGATCGAGTTAGGCAGCACGTGACGCATCAGGATCTTGAAGTTCGACAGACCAATCGACTTGGCGCTGGTGATGTAGTCGGCCTGCTTGACCCGGATAATCTCGGCGCGCAACACACGCGCCGTGGAGGGCCAGGCAAACAAACCGATCGCGAGTGAAATCACCCAGACGTTGCGGTCCTCAGCCTTGAACTGTGACATCACAACGATGGCAGCCAGGATGTAGGGAATCGAGAAGAAGATGTCGCCCACGCGCGAGAGCACGGAGTCAACCCATCCACCGTAGAAACCGGCGATCGCACCGAAGATCACACCGAGGCCGAATACCAGCACGGTCACGATCAGACCCACCGAAACCGAGGTACCGGTTCCGTGGATGATGCGGGAGTAAACGTCACAGCCCAGCTTGGTGTAGCCGAGGATGTGTCCCTCCGAGGGGCCCTGGTTCGAGAACTGCAGGTCACACTTGGTGGGATCCACGCTCGAGAACAGCTGCGGGAAGATCGCGACGATCACGATCAGCAGAATCAGAACGGAGGAAATCCAGAAGGAGATCCGGCCGCGCAGGTCCTGCCAGGCATCGCGCCAGAGGTTGCTGGGCTTCTCGTCGACGTTGACGGCGTCGACGGCCGCCAGAGGGGTCTCCTCCAGCGGTGCCACATAGTGCCCGGGTCCGGGCGTGTATTCGTTATTTGACATACCGGATCCTTGGGTCGAGCACGGCATAGAGCAGGTCGATCAGCAGGTTCAGGATCAGGTACAGCAGCACCATCACCGTCACGAAGGACACAACGGTGGGTCCCTCGCTCTGCTTGATTGCCTGGAACAGGGTACGTCCCACACCGGGGACGTTGAAGATACCCTCCGTCACGGTGGCGCCCACCATCATCACACCGAGGTCGGTGCCGATGTAGGTGACCACGGGGATCAGGGAGTTACGCAGGATGTGCACGGGGATAACCCGTCCACGCGAGAGGCCCTTACCGTATGCGGTGCGAACGAAGTCCTGGCCCATGGTCTCGATCACGGAGGTACGCGTCAGACGAATAATCTGGGCGACCGATGCCGTGGCCAAAACGATACCGGGCAGGATGAGGTCTCCCCAGGGGGCACCCTCACCTACCGTTGGCCTAAAGATGCTCGTCTGGAAGGTCAGCAGGTACTGGAGCACAAACGCGATCACGAAGATCGGCAGCGAGATCAGCAGCAGGCTGAAGGCCAGGATGATGTTGTCGCTGGCGCCACCCTTGCGCAGACCGGAGAGCAGACCCAGACCGATACCGAAAACGGTCTCGAGGATCAGCGCGATCAGGGCCAGGCGCAGGGTCACCGGGAAGGTGGACTGCAGGACCGAGATCACCGGCTGGCCGGAATAGGTGGTGCCGAGGTCTCCCACGAAGATTCCGCCAAGGAAGCGGAGGTACTGCATGATGAACGGTTCGTTCAGGTGGTACTGCTCACGAAGCGCTTCGAGCTGGGCGGGGGTGGGGGTCTTATCTCCGAACAACGCCAGGATTGGGTCTCCGGGCATGGCAAAAACCATGAAGTAGATAAGAAGAGTGGTTCCCAGGAGTACCGGGATAGCCTGAAGGAGGCGGAAAAAGATATATCTTGCCATATCGCTTATACCGCCCCGGGTGCGGGGTTACGCATGATGAATGATGGAGCCTCTCTGATGAGGAAAAACACTGCCTCCGTGGGGGCAACAGGTTGAGGGGGGCGAATGATCACCGACCGCAGCCGGTACACACTCGCCCCCCTCGAGTAACAGGAAATAATTACAGAGTCTTCACTCTACAACGATTTTTGTTACATCCGTGAGTCGAAACTACTTCTTGACGATGTCCTCGTAGATCGGCTGGCTGTTCCAACCGAAGACCACATCGGAAACCTTGTTGCTGTATCCACCGTTGACGGTCGAGTACCACAGCGGGATAGCGGGCAGGTCCTTGAAGAGGATGGTCTGTGCTTCCTGGAACTTCTTGTTTGCATCTTCGATGCTGGTAGCGGCCAGACCCTCCTTCAGGAGTGCGTCAACCTGCGGGTTGGAGTACTTTCCATCGTTCGAGCTGGCGCCGGTGGCGTACAGCGGGGCGAGGAAGTTGTACAGACCCGGGTAGTCACCCTGCCATCCGGTGCGGAAAGCGGTCTGGATGGACTCGTTCACGACTTCCTGACGGAAGGCCGAGAATACCGGAACCGGAGCACCCGAGGCGTCGATGCCCAGGACGTTCTTGATCTGGTTGGTCACGGCGTCAACCCAGCCGGCGTGTCCACCGTCAGCGTTGTAACCGATCTGGAAGGTGCCGCTCCACGGGGAGATAGCGTCGGCCTGAGCCCACAGCTCCTTGGCCTTCTTCTCGTCGAAGTTCAGGACATCGCTGCCCTCAACGTCCTTCGAGTAACCGTCGATAACCGGCGAGGTGAAGTCGTGTGCCGGGGTACGGGTGTCGGAGAAGATCACCTTGGTGACCTGGTCGCGGTTGATGGCGTGCGAGATAGCCGCACGACGCAGCTCGCCCTCTTCACCCGAGAAGTGCGCCAGGCGCTCCGGGATGGTGAAGGACTGGAAGATAGCGGCCGGCTGGTTGATGGCGCGGTCGCCCAGGTCCTTCTGGAACGAAGCCAGGTCGGCGTCCGGGATTGCGTCCAGAACGTCGAGGTTGTTGCTGCGCAGGTCGGCGTAAGCGCCACCCAGGTCCGAGTAGAAGACAATGGTCAGACCCTTGTTCTTCGCCTCACGCGGGCCCTTGTAGGTGTCGTTCTTGACGAGCTTGATGCGCTCCTTGTGGGTCCACGCCTTGTCGCCATCGAGCTTGTAGGGACCGTTACCGATCGGGTGCTCACCGAAGGCGGTGATGTCCTTGGTAGCGTCCTTGGGCAGCGGCACGTAAGCCGAGTAACCCAGGCGCAGCTCGAAGTCCGAAACCGGCTGGTTCAGGGTGATGGTGAACTCGGTGTCCGAGACGACCTTGAGGCCGGTCAGGGGCGAGTCAGCATCGGCGTTGTAACCCTGGATGTCCTCGAAGAAGGAGGAGTTGTTCTGCTTGTTGGAAACCTGGGCAGCCCAGTTCCAAGCGTCCACGAACGAGGAGGCGGTAACCTTCTCGCCGTTGGAGAATACGCGGTCATCGTTCAGGGTGACGGTGTAGTTCTGCGAGTCGCTGGACTCGATCGACTTTGCAACGTCCATGCGGGGCTTACCCTTGGCGTCGTAGCTCACGAGACCCGAGAACAGCGAGGTGACGATACGTCCACCACCGGTCTCGTTGGTGTTGGTGGGCACGAGGCCGTTCTGCGGCTCGGAGCCGTTTGCGGTCACAATGCCCGCACCGTCTCCGCTGCCCGATCCGTTGTTGTCGCCACTGGTCGAGCAACCGGTGAGCACCAGAGCACTCGCGGCTGCAAGGGCAATGGCACCTACGCCAATGCGATTCAGCTTCATTATTCCTCCTGGAATGTGTCAGAACAGGCACAGAGATATACCCTGTGCGGGTTCTCTTGGATGACACCAGCGTAGATAGGTTTCGCTGGTTTCACCAAATAGACGCTCGGATTGTTACCGAGCGGATACACAGTTGGCATTCGCTTGTAATAAGTGAACAACGTTTGCCACAAACCCGTGCGGTCACTGAGTGGTTCCCAACAGTGTCACGTCCGACGGCTACGATGGTGAGCACTCTGAAGGGATTCCGCCATGTCACTACTTCCCGAGCGGGATGCCGCCTTTGCCGCACCACGCCGTCGCCTGGGGATAGAAATCGGCATCGTGTTGGCCCTCTCTTTGGGGGCCTCGGCGCTGTACTCGATCCTGACCCTGATCTCGCGACTCACCGCCGAAACCTCGCTCGGCAACCAGAGCGCCGGGATCAACCAGGCCACCTCGACCCGCGAATGGCTGGATTTCACCAACCAGTTCCTGGGGTTCGCGCTGGGGCTGGCACCCGTCGCGCTTGTCCTCTATCTCCTGTGGCGTCCGGGTTCTAGCCCGTTTGCGCAGCTCGGACTCGAGGTGCGTCCGCGGCTTTTGGGTCGGGATTTTGCCCGGGCCCTGTTTCTGGTGGCGGTGATCGGGGTTCCCGGCATCGCGCTCTATGCGGTCGGCCGCCTGCTCGGGATCACGGTGGCCGTGCAGGCCGCCCCGCCGGATCAGTACTGGTGGACGATCCCGATGCTGATCCTCGCCGCGCTCAAGGCGGGCCTGCTCGAAGAGGTCATCGTGATCGGCTACCTCTATAAGCGGCTGGATCAGCTCGGCTGGGGTACCTGGAAGATCATCATCGCCAGCGCCCTGCTGCGCGGCAGCTACCACCTCTATCAGGGCATCGGCCCGTTCTTTGGCAACGTGGTGATGGGCGTGGTCTTCGGGTGGTGCTATCGCCGCTGGGGGCGGGTGATGCCGCTGGTCATCGCCCACACCCTGATCGACATCATCTCGTTTGTCGGTTATCCGCTCGCCCTGGCCTGGTGGCCGGGAATCTTCGGGGTGAGTAAGTAGGACATGATTGCCGATTCTCGGACCGATCCTCGCTACGGCGAGGTGTATCAGGACAGTCGCTCGGTTTCGCGGCTGCTGGCCGGTCTCGCATACCTGGTTCTGGTGTTTTGTCTCTGGCCCCTCACCAACCAGCCCGGCGATCTGACCACCCCGCTCGGCGAGCGAGCCCTCCCGTTGCTGGCCACCGTCGCGGCGCTGAGCGTGCTCGGGATCCTGTTAATTCTGCGCACCCCGGATGGCCGACATCTCATCGGCTTCCCCGCCCTCCTCACCCAGGTGATTGTGTATGGCACCTTCGCGCTCCTCTTCCTGGGTTATGCCGCCGCGGGCCCCAACGATATCCCGGCCCGACCGGCGGTGCTCCCCACCCACTGGCCCGAATTCCTGGTGCACCACGGAGGCCTGTTTGTGTTGGTCGCGCAGCCGGTTCTGGCGCTGATTCGGCGACTCATCCGACCCGGGACCGGACGCTCGGCCCTGACGGTGCTCCTCATTCTCTTTCCGATGCTCTATTTCGCCGGGGCGGTCACCGTCTATGCCGACTCGGTCACCCACTAGTGTTGCGTCCCCAGCGCTCCCCAGATCACGTGACGGAGGGCGGGTCATGAGCGAACGGTATGGTCTCGTGCTGCGCATCGTCCTGAGCATCGGCTATGCCGCGCTGGCCCCGTTTGTGCTGGTGTGGACGGTCCACTTTAACGTTCACGCCGCTCCGCTCGTTGCGCTCATCCCCGAGTTTTTGACAAGCACGGCGATCACCACGGCGATGGCGCTGGCCCTGCTGATTCACATTGCTCGGGGAAAGCCGCTCATCCACTGGGTGGCCGGCATCCCTCAGATACTGCTCAATCTGGCGTTTATTCTGGTCATGGTGGTGCTGACGAGCACACCGCCCACGGATCCGGTTGGGGACGAAACGAGCCCCATGATTGTGCGCAACTGGCCATCTGAACTCGCACTGTTCACGCCCGCGCTGGTGATGATCGCGGTTCCGGTCATCATGTTTGTTCAGCGCGCCGCACGTCACCCACAGGTCCGAAAAACACTCGCCGTTTCGATGGTGGCGCTCCCGCTGGTTCTCCAGACGATCACGCTGCTCCTCGCCGTCTCTCGGGGGTTCTAGTGACCGAAAAATTGCCCGCGAAACGGCCGCCGGTTATCGTCCTCGATCCACTCGAAATCGTCTCGCGGCTGCTAGCCGGGGCTCTCTACGTTTTTGCTGTTCTCGCGATCGTCACGTGGACCAAGGGCCTGGGACCGCTATACGAATTCACCGGTGGCAACCTCGACGGTCTTCGCGGATGGACGGTCACATATGGAGTCGCGATGGCGCTGCTTGCCGCGACGCTGCTGATTCCCGTCCCCGGCGGACGGATGCTGGTGTCGCCGCTCGCTCTGGTTGTGGTCGGGGCCGGCTGCATCGTTTTCCTCATGGTTTTCGGCAACCCCGGCCCGCTCACCGCTTACTCGTCCGAGTGGTGGGGTGCGCTGCTCTTCAACAGCGTCTTTGTGTTGTACCCCGTGCTCGCGGTGCTGGGCTTTATTCGCTCGGTAATCCCGCATCGGGTGACTCGCCGGGTACTCGCGTGTGTACTTCTCGCGCTCGGTCCGGTCACCATCGTGACCCTCGCGCTTCTCACTGTTTCCACCTCCTGACCGGCAACACCGAGTGATGTGCATTGCTTAGTGTCACCATGACACTAAGCTGAAGTGAACCGCTCAAAACGTCCGGAGGCCACCATGATCACGTCCGCACCGATCGAACTCGCCGTGTCCACGGTCATCTTCGCGTTGCGCCCCGGGGACGATTCCGGCCGGCGAAAGGTCTGGCTTCCGCTGGTGCGGCGGATCCGCGAGCCACAGCAGGGGAAGTGGGCACTCCCCGGCGGCCCCCTCGAACCCGCACAGGAGCTCTCCGAGTCCGCGGCGTTCACCCTGAATGAGACCACCGGGCTCTCCCCCAGCTACCTCGAACAGCTCTACGCGTTCGGCAATGTGGGACGCTCCCCCGGTAACCGCGTGGTATCGATTATCTACTGGGCGCTGGTGCGGGAGGAGGAGGCAGCCGAGGCCGTGGTGACCGAAAACGTGCGCTGGTTCCCCGCCGATGAGCTCCCCGAGCTGGCCTTCGACCACGCGGAAATTGTTGAGTACGCACTCGGTAGACTGCGCGGCAAGCTGGAATACTCGAACCTCGGCCACGCCTTCGTGGGTGAGCTCTTCACGCTCTCGGCCCTGCGCGAGGTGTATGAGGCGGTGCTGGATAAGCGGATCGACCCGGCCAACTTCCGCCGCCAGGTGGAAACCAGCGGCCTGGTCCGGGCCACCGAGCAGGTGCAGACCGGCGGGCGGCATCGGCCGGCGCGACTGTACCGGTTTGGCACGGCCACCGGCGCCTCCGCCGTGACCGGCTAGCTCTCGCCGCATCGACCATAACGATTCCGACAAAACGGCGAGAACGCGACGGCACACGACACGGATTGGACCCCGGAAATCCGACGGGAACGTATTGTGGAATCATGAAACGAATCGTTCCGGCCCTGGCACTGGTCCTCCTCCTCGCGGGATGCGCTCCGACCGGCAAGGAAGCTCCCAGCCCCAGCCCGTCTGCATCGCAGCCCTCCGCCAGTTCGAGCCCGTCCGAAACCCCGAGCACGGATCCCGGTTCGCCCTCGGAGACGCCGTCCACCCCGGCGCCGTCGTCCTCCCCCTATAAGACGCCGACCCCGGGCAAGCCGGTTCCGGTTCCGCCCAAGGTGGACTCCACGGGTGAGCTCGCGGCCCAGACTCAGGCCGCCCTGCTGACCAGCCTCCAGGTCAGCAGCTTCAAGGAAACCTGCGATATCGGCGCACCGTACTGCTATATCTCGGCACTCACGGAGCCCAGCCCGGGCGTTGTTCTGGTGAACTTTACCTCGGGGGCGGAACCCGGAAATGCCGGACCGCTCGCCTCCGCCATCCTCTCCAGCGTGGCCGCCAACGTTCCGAACCTGCGCGAGGTTCGCACCGCGGTGGACGGAGTCCAGGCGGGATCTGCCACCCGCTAGCGGATACAACACAAAAGTGCCCCGGAATTCCGGGGCACTCTTGTGTTGGGACGTGTGTTTTAGTCCTCGGGCAGACCCGGCAGGGTGCCCAGGCCGTCCACGGCGGGGATCGCCGCGAGCAGGCGCCGGGTGTAGGGGTCGCGCGGGGAACGCCACACCTGCTCCACGGGGCCGTGCTCAACGATCTGTCCCTTGCTCATCACCGCTACCTCATCGGCGATGGTGCGCACCACCGCGAGGTCGTGGCTGATGAACAGCATCGACGCACCGGATTCCAGGGCCAGGCGACGCATCAGCTGCGCAACCTTCGCCTGCAGGCTCGCATCCAGTGAGGCGATCGGCTCGTCACCGATCAGCAGGTCCGGTCCCGAGGCGATCGCGCGGGCGATCGCGATGCGCTGACGCTGTCCACCGGAGAACTGGTGCGGGAAGCGGTTAGCCACCTCGGCGGGCAGTTCCACCTCTTCCAACAGACCGGCGACGGTCCAGCTGTCCCGCTGCGGGTGGATGCGCAGACCATCGGCAATCTGGCTCCCCACCGTGCGCCGCGGGTTGAGCGAGGCATACGGGTTCTGGAAGACCATCTGGATCCGCAGCAGCTCGGCCGGACGCGTCCGCATTCCCAGGGTCCGGATCGGCGTGCCCTTGAAGTGGATCGACCCCGAGTGGATCGGCTCCAGCCCGCACACCGCGCGGGCCAGGGTCGACTTTCCACAGCCCGATTCGCCGACGAGCCCCAGCACCTGCTTGGGGGCGAGTTCGAAGTTCACACCGTCCACGGCGGTCAGGGTTCCCTTGCCGGGCAGCTTGTACTGCACCCGCAGATCGTCCACGCTCAGCAGCGACTCAGTCATTGCCGGCCTCCTTCTCGGTCGCGGTTTCGGCGGCGGGTTTGGCAGCGGTTTCGGCCGCGGCATCAGTCGCGGACGCCAGATCCGCACCGGCACCCTCATGACTCGGCAACGCATCGATCAGCGCCTTGGTGTACTCGTGCTGGGGGTTCCGCAGCACGTTGTACCGGGTCCCCTCCTCCACGATTTCGCCCCGACGCAGCACCGCGATGCGGTCGGCCAGGCTGCTCATGACCCCGAGGTCGTGGGTGATCAGCAGGACCGCGAGGCCCAGCTCATCACACAGCCGGCGCAGCAGTCGCAGCACGCCCGCCTGCACGGTCACGTCCAGGGCGGTGGTGGGCTCATCGGCGATCAGGATACGCGGTTCGCAGATGATCGCCACGGCGATCGCGATCCGCTGCAGCTGTCCACCGGAGAACTGGTGCGGGTACTTCTTCAGCGCCGTCTCGGGCAGCGGCACCTTCACCTTGCGCAGCACGTCCAGTGCCCGCTCGCGCGCCTCCTTCTTGGAGACGCCGGTGTGGGCGCGCAGGTGGTCGGTCAGCTGACGCTCAATCGTGAGCATCGGGTGCAGCGAGGCGGTCGGGTCCTGGAAGACCATGCCCACGTGCTGGCCACGAATCTTACCCATCTCCCGCTCGGGGACGGTGAGCAGATCGCGCCCCTCGAAGGTGATCGCGCCGCCGGTCTTGGCGTTCTTCGGCAGCAGCCGCAGCATGGCCAGACCCGTGATCGACTTGCCCGAACCGGACTCGCCGGCCAGGCCGGTGATCTGACCGGGGATCAGGTCGAGGTTGATCCCGTGCAGGATCTCCTTCTCCCCGATCCGGATCGTCAGGTCGCGGATGGTCAGGCCATCCGAGGCGTTCGCATGACGAGCGCCGTCGTACTGGTTGTCTAGCTGGCTCACATTGCCCTCCCCTGCACCGCATCCTGTGCACGCGGGTCGAGGGAATCGCGCAGCGAGTCCCCAATAAAGTTGAACGCCATCACCACGGTGAAGATCGCCAGTCCCGGGAAAGCGGCGATCCACCAGGCGGAGAACTGCTGTACGCCGTCGGAGACCATCGCGCCCCAGTCGGGCAGCGGCGGGGTGGCGCCGAGGCCCAGGAAGCTCAGGCCCGCGAGCAGCAGGATCGCGGTTCCCACATCCAGCATCGCCAGCACGAAGACCGGCGAGAGGACGTTGGGCAGGATGTCGCGGCGCAGCGTGGTGAACGGGCTGTTACCCAGCAGTCGGCCGGCGACCACGTATTCCTGACGCCGGGCCGAGATCACCAGGGAGCGGGTCACTCGGGCGTAGGCGGGCCAGGAGACGATCAGCATCGCGATGACCGCGTTGGTGAGGCTCGGGCCGAGGGCCGCGGTAATCACCATCGCCAGGATGATGGTCGGAAAGGCGAACACTAGGTCGGCGATCCGCATGATGATCTCGTCCACCGCGCGCCCGAAGTACCCGGCGATGGCACCCAGGGTGCCGCCGACCACCATCGAGGCGACCACGAGGGCCAGGGCGAGCGGCATCGAGATGCGCGCACCGCTGATCACGCGGCTGAGAACATCGCGGCCCACGGCGTCGGTACCAAACAGGTGTTCGCCACCGGGCGGCATGAGCCGGTCAAAGTCCTGGGCGAGCGGATCGAACGGGGCGAGGATCGGCGCGAAGATCGCGATCAGCACCCACAGGGCGGCGATTGTGATGCCGGTGATCGCCAGCGGCGTGCGGAACGCCGGGGCAATCTTCAGCCAGCGGCGCCGCTTGGCGCGCTGGGTCAGGATGTCGGCGCTCATGCGACCCTCACTCTCGGGTCGATGACCCCGTACAAAACATCCACCAGGAAGTTCAGTCCGATGTAGACAAAGCCCACGATCAGACCGACACCCATGATGGCGGGCAGGTCCAGCTTGGTCGCGGCGGCAAACGAGTACTCACCCAGGCCGTGCCAGGAGTACACCTTCTCCACCAGGACGGTGCCGGAAAGCAGCGCCCCAAACGCGAGGCCCAGGACCGTGATGATCGGAACCAACGCACCACGCAGCACGTAGCCGAAGACCACGGTGCGGCGCGGGAGTCCCTTGGCGGTGGCGGCCTTGACGTAGTCCAGGTCGAGCACCTCCAGCACGGCCGAGCGGGCGAATCGCGTCAGCAGACCGATCGTGTAGAGGGCCAGCACCGAGGCGGGCAGTACCAGGTGATAGACGGCATCCCAGAAGGTGCCCCACTGCCCGGCGATCAGCGAGTCCACGGTGTACAAACCGGTGACCTGCGACGGCGCGATGGACACCGGATCAAGGCGCCCGGAACCGGGGAAGACCCCGAGCACAAAGAAGAAGACGTAGTAGACCACGAGGGCCAGCCAGAAGGTCGGCCAAGACAGACCGATCAGGCTCACCACGCGGATGACCTGGTCGATGATCGTGCGCTGCTTGAGCGCGGCCCAGAGTCCCAGGCCGATGCCGATCAGGGTCGAGAAGACAATCGCGGCCAGGGCCAGTTCGATCGTCGCGGGCACCGCCGAGGCGAGCTCGTCGGCCACCGGCATCCGGGTCTGGGTGGACACACCGAAGTTCCCGTGCAGCACGTTGTTCAGGTAGGTGAAGTACTGCGCCACGAGCGGCTGATCCAGGCCGTTATCGGCGCGGAACTTGGCCACGATCGAGGGATCGGCGGCCGCCTGCTCCCCCAGGGCCGCCTGCACCGGGTCGGCGGGCACCAGGTTGGTGAGGATAAAGGTGACCACGGTCACCCCGAACATCAGCAGGACACTCAGGCCGAGCCGTATTGCGACGTAGCGCACGAAGGGGGGAATGCCCCTCCGTGCGCTACGGTCAGCCGTCTGAGTCTGGACGGCGGCAGTGTTACTTGATGAGGGCAAGGTCCACGGTCCAGACCGGGTTGGTGGTCACCGAGGTGATGCTCGGGGCGGTGACGATGCTCTGAGCCGGCTGCAGCAGCGGCACGAACGGTCCGCTCGCGTTGAGCTCCTTCTGCCAGGCCTCGTAGGCGGCGGCACGGGCGTCTCCGGTGGCGGCCTTGGCGGCGTTTGCCAGCTCGGTCACCTTGGGGTCGGCACCCGCGGGCCAGCCTGCACGCAGACCGACGAGCTCACCGGGCGAGAACACCAGGTAGTTCGAGGCGTCCGGGAAGTCCGGACCCCAGTACCAGAGACCCACAGTCTCGGTGCCGTTGCGGTAGGCGTCCAGCTCGGTGGCCACCGGGGCCGGAGCCAGGTTGATGTCGATACCGACATCCTTGAGCTGTGCCTGCACTGCCTCGGCCACGTTCTGCAGCGAGAGACCCTGCACGGTGATGTCGTTGGGGAAGTTCAGGGTGACCTTCTCGCCGTTGTATCCCGAGACCTTGAGGGCCGCCTTGGCGGCCTCGACGTCGCGCTGGTTGCCCTGCTTGGCGTCGACCGCACCCACGAACAGCGAGGGGATCGGACCGCCGGGGCGAACCGAGCCCTTACCGGCCATCTTGACGATCTTGTCGTAGTCGATGCCCAGCTTGACGGCCTTCAGGAAGTCCGGGTTGCTGGTGATCTGGCTGACGTCCTTGTTCTGGTTCAGCAGCAGGAAGATCATGTAGCGCGAGGGGTCCGAGGTGATCTTCACCTTGGAACCGGCGAGCTCGGCAACCTGGTCGGGGTTGAGGTCGAGGGCTACCTGCGACTCGCCCTTCTCCACGTTCAGCTTCTGGGTCGGGCCGGCCACGTTGCGCAGAACCACGCGCGAGTAGGCGGGCTTGGGGCCGTTGTACTCGGGGTTGGCGGTCAGCACAACCTGCTTGGCCGCATCGAAGGACTCCAGCTTGTAGGGTCCCGAACCGGCGGAGGTCTTGTTGAGGAAGGCTTCGGCCTTGTCGCTCTCGGTGTCCGAGCCACCGTTTGCTTCGACAACCTTCTTGTTCACCACCGACAGTGCGGGGTTCGGCAGGATGAAGGGCAGGGCCGGGTTGGGCTCGGCCGAGGTGAGGGTCAGGGTGTCATCACCGGTCTTGGCAACGGTGACGCCATCAAGCAGGAACGAGGGGTTTCCCTTGACGCCCTGGACGCGGGTCAGCGAGAACACGGCGTCGTCCACGGTCACCGGGGAGCCATCGGAGAACTTGGCTCCGGGCTTCAGGGTGAGGGTCATCACGGTGTTTTCGGGGTTCATGGTGTAGCTGGCCAGGCCGTCGACGGGCTTGGTGACGTCGTTGCCCTCGAAGGTCAGCAGCGTCTGGTAGAGCGCCTTGGCGACGATCGACCCGGTGGTCTCGTACTGGCGGTTGGGGTCGGCGGTCTTCAGGTCGAACGAGGCATCAACCACGAGGGACTTGCCTGCGTCACCCCCTCCGGCTGCACCGTTGCCGCCGCCGGCGCAACCCGACAGCGCGAGGGCGGCCGCGACGACCAGACCGGCTGTGGCGGCGCTTTTCCTCGAGAACTTCATGTTGTGGCCTCCTCTTTGTTACCCGAGATGGATAACTATTTACAAAAGTTATGTGATTCGCGATTATTGTGTCAAATACGAAAGAAAATTGCGATATTCGTTCTTTGATTTGCCGAGTATGTGGCATTTCATCCAGGATCCGCAGAATAATTCCATCCCCGGGGAGACAGAATGCAACTCGACGATATTCACATCCGCATGGTTGACCTGCTGCGGCGTAACGGACGACTGTCCATCGCGGCGCTGGCGGACCAGCTGGGGATCTCCCGTTCCAACGCCTACCAGCGTTATGACTGGCTGATTGAGTCCGGTGTGATTACCGGTTTTACCGCCACCCTGGATTTCCGGGCGGCGGGGTTTGGCGTGGCCGCGCTGGTGTTTGTGTCACTCGAGCAGCAGCAGTGGGGTGAGTTTCGTGAGCGTCTGAAAACGGTGCCGGAACTGGAGTATTTCGCGGTGACCGCCGGCGAGCATGACGGCATGCTGTTGGTGCGTGCGGCGGACGTCGCGGCAATTCATGAGCTTGTGGCGTTGAATCTTGCGCAGTGGTCCTGCATCAAATCCACCGAGACGGTGTTCGTGATGGATGAGCAGTGGGATCGGGTCAGCCTGGGTGCTGGCTTTGCCGGCCGGGCGCTGCGTTCGCCCGGAGAGTGGGCGGGGGAATCCCCGCTGGGTTCCACCCGGCACCTGCGGATCGCGGAGCCGGGTGAGGAGGATGAGGGCGCACCGTTGCGCTAGCTCATCCCCCACCAAATGGATGGACTGCCCGAGGCCTTCCGCGCCTCCGAAATATCATTCGCGGCGGCACCGGAGGCATCGGGCCCGGACGGTTTAGTTCGCGGCCACCTCGCGGCACACGCTGAGCTGCGGCTCGCCGCCCGCACCGACGTAGAACTCGGTCAGACGCAGCAGGCCGTCGGCCTGACGGGAGATGATCGTGGTGTCGTTGCCGTGCACCAGGTTGCCGTTCTTCGAGCGGTGGTTGTAGGACATGTGCAGGGTGTCACCCTCGCGGATGCCGGAGAAGCGACCCTCGATCACGGTGTCACCGGTGTAGTCGCCCCACACCACACCCTCGTTCTCGAAGTAGCGGAACAGGGTCGGCTCGGCGGCCACGACGCTGGTGGTGGACGTGACCATTTCGAACACCACGTTGTTCAGCGAAACGTCTTCACGTTCGCCCTCAACGGCGCTGAAATCTACGGCAATATTGGCCTGAATCATGGGATTCTCCAGTCGGAAAATGGGGCGCTCCCGGGGAGCTGCGGGGATCGGGGTGACCGCACAGGGTCACCGGGGTCACGTTACACCAGTTGTGGGGGTCACCACGTCAACGCTGTACCAGTTCAATCACCTCGCGAGCATTCAGCAGTACGTCCGCACGGTCATAACGAGGAACCGATTCTCCGTCAAAGAAAGCATCCATGATCTGCATAATCTCGCGCACCGTGGTAATCCGTAGATAGGCAATGAGGAGCCTAATATCCTCGAGATCTTTCGCCCGATACGCGGACATCTTCATCGCCAAAAGCACGCGCGGGGATGCCACCTCGTACGTCAGCCCACCGGTTCTCCTATGCATGGTGCTCTCCAACGATTCCCCTCCCGGGATAAACGCTGATGCATTGAAGCTCAGCCAATCCGGAGGAAGGCGCTCATCACGCGCAATTTGTGATGCAATGTCTCTCAAGACCTCCCGCTGGGCCGAATGTGCATCGATATCCAGCGTGGCCGTTGTGCGACCATAGGCGATAGTCATCGCAGCCCCACCGATGATGTACAGGTTTGCTGTCTGCCCACGCGCGCTGAGCTCCGCACCGAGACGGTCCAAGAGTTCAAGTATGCGTGCGTTTCCGAGCCCGAACACCATTCGACCCTACGCGGTTGCCAAATCTGAAAGTTCGTACCAGACGTTCTTTTCTGCCAAAGATACGGGTGCAAGTTCGCGAATTCGTGTGCGGTAGTTTTCGGTGAGGTCTCGCTCCGCTCGGAGGTAAACCGGCGTCGGGCTCGGTTCACGTGCCGTCCAACTCGGCGCAGTCTTCCCAGAGGTTTCATATGCCAATCGCACGGCCGATGTGGAAAGGGTGTCCCATCGAGCGTTCCCCGTAAGCCCGGGAGCAGACCCCGACGAATAGATTTGCGGGCGCTCTGCCTCAGCAACGGCCTCCCGAAAAATCTCGGAAATTAGCCGAATAGCAAACAACTCTTCACCCAGCGCGATGCACTCGCCCAGGGTTTTAAAGTGTTGTGCCAACTGGCTAGTCATGCACCGATCATAACTCAGCTAGGTTCCGATCGACCTGGTTCATCCGGGGTTCTCATTCGGGGAAGCTGGCAAAGCTCGCGCGAACAACCCAATACCAAGCAAACATGTTCCTCACCTCTGAAAGAATGTCCGCATGAGTGATGAGCGAGACGCATATCTGGATTCGGTGCTGATCGGCGGACGGGAGATCCCCGCCATCGTGGTGGTGCCCTATGACGAGACCTGGCCAACACGCTTCGAATCGCTGTCCGAGCGAATCCTGGCGGCGCTCGGCCCGGTCGCCCTCTCCGTGCAGCACATCGGCTCAACCTCCGTGCCCGGCCTCGCGGCCAAGCCCCTCATAGACGTTCTGCTCACCGTCACCGACGTGGAAACCGAGGACGCCTACGTGCCCGCGATGGAGGCCGCGGGCTTTGTGCTGCGCGTGCGCGAAGACCACCACCGGATGTTCCGCACGCCTAAAAAGGACGTGCACATCCACGTCTATCAGCCCGAACACTCGCAGGTCAGCGACTATATTGCCCTGCGCAATCACCTGCGCGCTAATGCGGATGACCGTGATCTCTACGCGCGGACCAAACGTGCTCTCGCCGAGCAAACCTGGTCGGATATGAACGACTACGCCGATGCCAAAACCGACGTGATTGCGGAGATTCTGGGGCGAGCCCGGGGTCGCCAAGCCGAGTAGCCCCCAGGATTCGCGCGCAAAACGGCCAGTCTTTCACGGAGAGCGGACCGCGTTCATCTCCCGGGGTCGCGCGATGATGTCATGGAATTACTGCGGCTTTTTGTGGGACCGTTGCGCCGGACGTGGGCGAAAAGAGGTAGGCCACCACCAACGATGGCGTGACGCTCTCTCGGCCCTTCGTTGCCCCCTGGCAAGATAGTCCTCCAACGCCGCGTCGAAGACTTCCGGAACCAATTCGAGTGGTGCAACGCCCATCCTCTGTCCGGCCAAGGCCTCATGGATTCTTCCGGGAATCGCACGCATTCCGCCGGAAGTGTTCACCGAACGTCTCAGTTCCTCACTCGACTCCGTAAGCCGGATGTCCCAGGTGGATGGATCGATCTCGGCGAACCCGGAGCCCACCAGTTTCGCCATTGCGCGTTCGACCCGTTCCCGGGAGGGAACATCGACGTCAAGCATGTCCCACCCCGACAGCAGGAATCCAATCGACAACGGGCGCTGGGTACTGGGCACCAGCGTCAGGATGATGGCTGCGTCGAATCTATCGGTGTCTTCCACACAGGCAGGTTAGTACATGGCGATCCGATCGCGTGCCAGAACCGCTCAACACGTCATCGCCGGCACCCCGCGCCGGCGCACGATACCGCCCCAAAAAGCGTGGCCGCCGAGAACACGAGTTCACGGCGGCCACGTACAAGTTGACGGAGCGTCAAGGATTAGACGTTGAAGCGGAACTCCACCACGTCGCCATCCTGCATGACGTATTCCTTGCCCTCCATGCGGGCCTTGCCCTTGGAGCGGGCCTCGGCGACTGAACCGGTCTCCACCAGGTCGGCGAACGAGATGATCTCGGCCTTGATGAAGCCACGCTCGAAGTCGGTGTGGATCACACCGGCGGCCTGCGGGGCCTTGGCACCCTTGGGGATGGTCCAGGCGCGCGACTCCTTGGGGCCGGCGGTCAGGTAGGTCTGCAGCCCCAGGGTGTCAAAACCGATGCGGGCGAGCTGGTCGAGACCGGACTCGGTCTGACCGGTCGAGGACAGCAGCTCTGCGGCGTCCTCCTCGTCCAGGTCGATCAGCTCGGACTCAAGCTTGGCGTCGAGGAAGATCGCTTGTGCGGGGGCAACCAGGGCGGCCAGCTCGGCGCGCTTCTCGTCGCTCTGCAGGACCTCCTCATCCACGTTGAACACGTAGATGAAGGGCTTGCCGGTGAGCAGACCGAGCTCGCGCACGGGCTCCAGGTCGATCTTGGTGGCCGAGAGCGGGGTGCCGGCGTTCAGTGCGGCGAGGACCTCATTAGCGGTCTCCAGGGCGGCGGGATCGATGCGCTTGCCCTTGACCTCCTTTTCCAGACGCGGGATGGCCTTCTCAACCGTCTGCAGGTCCGCGAGGATCAGCTCGGTGTTGATGGTCTCCATGTCGCCGGCCGGGTTGACCTTGCCATCCACGTGCACCACGTCGGAGTCGGCGAATCCACGCACAACCTGGGCGATCGCGTCGGCCTCACGAATGTTTGCCAGGAACTGGTTTCCCAGGCCCTCACCCTCACTCGCTCCGCGCACGATGCCCGCGATGTCCACGAAGGAGACCGCGGCGGGCAGGATCTTCTCGCTGCCGAAGATCTCGGCCAGCTTGGTCAGGCGCGCGTCGGGGAGGTTCACCACCCCGACGTTGGGCTCGATCGTCGCGAACGGGTAGTTCGCCGCGAGCACCTGGTTCTTGGTCAGGGCGTTAAACAGGGTTGACTTGCCAACGTTGGGCAGTCCGACAATTCCGATAGTGAGGGCCACGAGGATCTATCGTACCCGGCGAGAAGGACCGGGGCCAGCCGAGCGCGCGCGGCGAAGGTTCTGAGCATCCGTTATTCTCACACGCTGCGTTGTTAGCCTGCGCTTCATCTGCTCGCTCACAACGGCAACCTCGAGGACACTCATGCGCACATCAGGCACTCCTAGCACGCCCCTCTCGCTCACCCTGTCCCGAGCGGGAGAGGTCCCGCTCTACCGTCAGCTCGCCGCCCAACTCCGCGGAGCCATTGCCGACGGGACGCTTCCGCCGGGAAGCCGGCTCGACAACGAAATCGTGCTGGCAAACCGGCTGGGGGTCTCTCGACCGACCGTGCGTCGCGCGATTCAGGAGATCGTGGAAGAGGGACAGCTGACCCGCCGTCGCGGGGTCGGAACGCGCGTCGTCCACGTCCGCATCACCACGGCGGTCGAGACGCTGGGCATCGTCGAGACCCTGGAACGCGACGGACACCATCCCGAAGTCCGGATACTCAACCGGCACACCCTGCCGGCGATCACGCCCATTGCCCGGCTCCTGGGGTGCGCTGTCGACACCCCCGTTCTGCGCCTACGACGTCTCCTCACCAACAATCAGGAGCCCTTCGCGGTCCTCACGGACTTTCTGCCCGCGGGGCCCGGCGGCCCCGCATCCCAAAATCAGGGACTCTCCGGCTTCGATTCGCTCCTGCACGCCGCGGGAATTCGCATCCGTAGCGTCGAGGAACGGCTAATCTCGCGGCCGCCCACCGATACCGAAACCGAGCTTCTTCGCCTCGGATCTGACGGGGTCATCCTGGAGCGAACCCGCGTACTGAAGGACCCCGATGGCGGGCCGGTGACCGTGGGCATCCACGCATTTCGGGGTGATCTGATCGCCGTGGGCGTCACCGCGAGCCTGGGCTCGGCGTGACCATCGACGAAGCGGATGCCCCGGTCCACCCTTCCTCCACAACCTGGGGTTTCTCCTCGATTTTCCACAGTTAGCTCCCATCCACCGAGGGTGTCGGCGGTCTCGGGCACACTGAGGTCATGGACTCATTACTCCCACTCATCATCGGACTCCTGCTGGGCCTCGTACTCGGTGGGGTCCTCGGCGGCGTTTTTGGCGGGCTGACCGCGCAGCGTCGCGCGACCTCGGCGCTACGGGCGGCCGAGGTGCGCGCCGATGCCGCGCGCGCCGATGTTGAGGTGTTGACGGCCCAGCACTCCGCCGAGCTGATGGCTCAGGGCGCGCGCGAGTCCGAGATTCGAGGCACCCTGCGAGCGGAGCTGGCTGCGCTCGAGGCCACCACGGCCGAGCTGCGCGATCAGATTGATGCACAGCGACGCTATGCCGCCGATCAGGAACGCCGCCGCGAGGAGGAGGCCGCGAACCTGCGTGCGCGTGAGTCTCAGGAGGGGCGAGTCTTGGAGGCCCTGGCTCCGGTCGCCGAGTCCCTGCGCACGATGCAGACGGCGGTCTCCGCCATCGAAAACCAGCGCAGCCTGCAGCACGGCGAGCTCAGCGCGCAGCTGCGCGCGGCCACCGAGGCCGAGGAGCGTCTGCGGGCCACCACGGACACCCTGGCCGGTGCCCTGAAATCGAATAACGTTCGCGGGGTCTGGGGCGAGACCCAGCTGCGGAACGTGGTCGAGGCTGCCGGATTGATCGAGCGCGTTGATTTCAGCGTGCAGTCCTCGGTATCCACGGATGCGGGAGCCGGGCGACCGGACATGGTGGTGCATCTGCCCGGGGGCAAGAACATCGCCGTGGATGCGAAGGTGCCCTTCAACGCCTATCTGGAGGCCAGCGCGATTCCGGCCACCGCGACCGGTGCCGAGGCTGCCCGCCGCGATTCGCTTCTGCGTGATCATGTGAAGGCCGTGCGCGAGCATGTGACCGCGCTGGGCAATAAGACCTATTGGGAGGGCCTGCCCGCCTCCCCCGAGCTGGTCATCGCGTTCATCCCCAGCGAGTCCCTGGTGTCCTCGGCGCTGGAAGCCGACCGCACCCTGCTCGACTTTGCGTTCTCCAAGCGGGTCGCGCTGGCATCCCCGGTGACGCTCTGGTCCGTGCTCAAGACCGTGGCCTTTAGCTGGCAGCAGGATGTGCTCACCAAGGAGGCCACTGAGCTCTTCGACCTCAGCCGAGAGCTCCACTCGCGTCTGGCCACCACCGCGACACGGCTGCAGAAGCTGGGGCGCTCGATCGAGCGCTCGGTAAAGGACTACAACGTGGTGATCGGGTCCCTGGAACATCAGGTGCTGCCCAGTGCCCGCAAACTCGGCCGCATCGATAAAACCAAGATCATCGCAGACCTCGTCTCCATCGAGGAGCCCCTGCGCGAGATCACCGACGTCGACCTGGTTGCCGGCCTCGAAGAGGGCCGCTCCCCCTCCGCCACCACCCCGAACGAAACCCAGGTTGAGCAGAGACAGGAGGAACGTCCCGAAGCCTAAACGGGCAGCAAAAAGCGGGCGCACCGCCATTGGTACGCCCGCAGCTCAGGACCCGCGTGTGGGCGGGTTGGGATCAGCGGCTTAGCGCCACTTCTCCACCAGGTGGTCGGCCACGATCCGGCGGATCGTTCCCGACTTCGAACGCAGAACGATGCTCTCCGTGCGGATGATCGGGCCGCGGTGCTGAACACCCGCGACCAGACCGCCATCGGTCACACCGGTTGCCACAAAGAACGTGTTGTCGCTGCGCACCAGCTCGTCGGCGCCGTAGACGTAGTCCATCTTCAGACCGGCCTCGATGCCGCGCTGACGCTCGGCGTCGTCGCGGGGGTGCAGGCGGCCCTGAATGTGGCCACCCAGTGCCTTAATTGCACACGCGGTCACGATGCCCTCGGGGCTTCCCCCGGTACCCAGGCACATGTCGATGCGGGTGCCATAGCGGGCGGCGTTGATACCACCGGCCACGTCGCCATCCAGCATCAGACGGGTCCCCGCACCGGCGGCGCGAATCTCCTCGATCAGGCCCTCGTGACGCGGACGGTCCAGCACCGCGACGGTGATGTCCGAAACCGGAACCTTCTTCGCCTGGGCCAGCGCCTGAATGTTCTCGGCCACCGACTGACGAATATCCACCACACCAATACCCTCGGGGCCGGTCACGATCTTGTCCATGTAAAACACGGTCGAGGCATCCAGCATCGAACCACGGTCGGCGACCGCGATGACCGACAGGGCGTTCTGGCGACCGGCGGCGGTCAGGCTGGTTCCGTCGATCGGATCCACGGCGATGTCCACCGCCGGGCCCTGTCCGTTGCCCACGCGTTCGCCATTGAACAGCATCGGGGCCTCGTCCTTCTCGCCCTCACCGATCACCACGGTGCCATCAAAGTTGACGGTGCCGAGGAACGCGCGCATCGCATCCACCGCGGCACCGTCGGCACCCAGCTTGTCGCCGCGACCGATATACGGTTCGGCACGAATCGCCGCGGCCTCCGTTGCCCTCACCAGCTCCAGAGCAAGATTTCGTCCGGGCTGCAAATACAGGGACTCGGTGGTGGGCTGACTCATGAAAAACGCTCCTCAACATCTGGGCAAGGCGAACCGTTCCACACTAACCCCGCGCCCACAAACACGCCGCGGCGTGTGGCCCAATCCTGCTGTTAAAAAGCTGTGTTCTTAACGAATCGAACGTTTTACGCGGGAATTTCGGTTCCCGACCACGACCAGATTCGTGCATCCTGACCACGACCCTCGGCCGCCCGCAGCGGCGCACCGGGCACGATCAGGCACTCGGTCACCGCACTCACCAGGATCGCCGCGCGTCCCCCACACAGCCGGTCAAGACTTAGCAGCTCGTCCAGGTTGATGCCCGCGGCCTCGATCCGGGTTCGCTCCGACCGCGACTGCGGCGCGAACCGGGCTTGCATCGAGCCACCCAGCGCACGCACGGCGGCGGCAACCACCAGGCCCTCGGGGGCTCCGCCGATTCCGGCAACCAGGTCCAGATCCGCATCCGGCTGCAAGACCCGAAGCGATCGCTCGACCTCGCCGTGTTCAAAGAAGTCGCAGCGCACCCCGGCCTCGCGGGCGATCCGCATCAGCTCGGCGTTACGCGGACGATCCTGAATCGCCACGTGTAGCTCCTCGACCGGGACGCCGCGGTGGGCGGCGATGTCGGCGAGAGTCTGCTCAAAGGGCGTATCCAGACTCACCTCGGGCGCACGCGCACCCGCCACAATCTTCGACAGGTAATAGGCCGGACCGATATTCGCAAACGAGCCGGGTTCTGCTACACCCAGCACCACCATCGCACCGGGCTCGCCTGCCGCCGCCAGGCGGGTACCATCCACCGGATCCACGGCGATCTCCACCGCCGGGCCGCCGGTTCCGAAGGTCTCCCCGGCCGCGAGCATCGGAGCCTCGTCCTTCTCGCCCTCACCGGCAATGACCACGCCGGAGAGCGCGAGCGTGTCCAGCTCGGCGCGCAGCGCATGCACGGCGGCCCCGTCCACGGCGAGCGGATCGCCGGATCCCACGTGGTCCGCGGCCGCGGTGGCCGCCGCGACGGTTGCCAACCGCAATCCGCGCAGGGCTTCGGCACCAGGCCATCCCACGGGCTTCGGCTTGGCCGAACGCGGTGCCGGCGAACCGGCGGGACGGAAAAACGCGGACCCCGGGCGCGGCCCGGTCGAAGAGTCACTCATACCCTCAATTGTGCCCGACGATTGGATCGATCCGCACGGACGTGCACCCAACGAGCCCCGGCGCCGGTCCGCATCCGACACCGCATCCGGCACTCCAGACGTATCCGCACGATTTACCGAGACATCCGGGAAGCCCGGTCGGTAGACTCGAAGTGTTCCCTGCAGACATTCCTTAAGGAGAAGTAATGCCTATCGCAACCCCCGAGCAGTACGCACGGATGCTTGACACCGCCAAGGAGAACGCATTCGCTTTCCCGGCGTTCAACGTGTCGTCATCGCAGACCATTCACGCAGTACTTCAGGGACTCACCGAGGCTGGCTCCGACGGCATCATCCAGGTCACCACCGGTGGTGCCGACTACTTCGCCGGCCACACCGTGAAGAACCGCGCCTCCGGTGCCCTCGCCTTCGCCAAGTTTGTGCACGCGATCGCCGACAACTACCCGATCACCGTGGCCCTGCACACCGACCACTGCCCCAAGAACGCACTGGACGACTTCGTGTACCCGCTGATCGCCGCCTCCGAGGAAGAGGTCAAGGCCGGTCGCAACCCGATCTTCCAGTCCCACATGTGGGACGGCTCGGCCGTGCCGCTGGGTGAGAACCTGGAGATCGCCAAGGAGATCATCAAGAAGACCAAGAACATCAACGCCATCCTCGAGGTCGAGATCGGTGTTGTGGGCGGCGAAGAGGACGGTGTCAGCCACGACATCAACGAGCACCTCTACACCACCCTGGAAGACGCCATCCAGACCGTCGAGGCCCTGGGCCTCGGCGAACAGGGCCGCTACATGGCCGCGCTGACCTTCGGCAACGTGCACGGTGTGTACAAGCCGGGTAACGTGCAGCTGCAGCCGGGTCTGCTCAAGGAAATCCAGGAGGGTCTGGCCGCCAAGTACGGTACCGCCGCCAAGCCGCTGGACCTCGTCTTCCACGGTGGATCGGGTTCGACCGACGCCGAGATCAGCGAGGCCGTCGCCAACGGTGTCATCAAGATGAACATCGACACCGACACCCAGTACGCGTTCAGCCGCGCCATCGCCGACAACGTGCTGCGCAACTACGACAGCTTCCTCAAGGTAGACGGTGAGGTTGGAAACAAGAAGGTCTACGACCCCCGCGCCTGGGGCAAGATCGCCGAGACCGCCATGGCCGCCCGCGTCATCGAGTCGACCCGTCAGCTTGGTTCGCACGGTAAGTCGCTGACCATCTAGGTTCGCCACGAAGAACCCCGGTGATGCTGCGGCATCACCGGGGTTCTTTTATGGGCCGACGTGGTTACGGCTGGAACTTCTTCACGTATTCCTGGAAGGCCGGGTCATTGGCCATGACCGGGGCCAGCACCATGCTCATCACCAGGAGGGCAACTACGGCCCCGAGCAGCGGAATCCACCAGGAGGACTTGCCCGCTCGGATGCGGCGCATCGTCCACCATGCCGAGAGGCACCAGACCGCGATCATGATCGCCGCCATCACCCATCCCGACACGTTGATCGACTGCCCCAGCGAGTCGCCCGAGATGCCGAGCTCCTTGAAATACTCAACAAACGCCTCGCGCAGGTTGAGCAGGGCGGGGACGCTGGTGAGGATCGAGAACGCACCAAAGGCCAGCAGGATCAGCGAGATGAAGCGGTCCGCCGGAGCCTGCACGGGAAGCCCGTCGTTCGCGAGACCGGCGGCTGAACGTTTGGCGGCTCCGGCCGCCGGAGTCCCCGCACGATTCACGCCGTTACCGACGGGCGCGCCGGCTCGTGCACCGGCCGAAGCCGAGGCCTGGACGGCCGGCCGGTTTCCCACGTTCACACCGCTGAAGGATCCCGCGGCATAGCGCGGAATGCCGTCGGCGGGGGCGGCGGGAGTTGACGGTGCCGAAGCATGGGTTGGGGCGTCCGTGGTGCGCTCACCATATTCGGGCGGCGGAAGCTGGGACGCGGCCACCCGCTCGCCGTATTCGGGCGGCGGTAGCTGGGAGGCGGCCACACGCTCGCCATACTCGGGCGGCGGAAGCTGGGACGCGGCCACACGCTCCCCAAAGGCGGGCGACGCGTCTGTGGCGGCGGGCTCGGTTCCCTCGGTCTTCGCCGGGGCCGTGCCCTCGGCCACCCGCTCACCGTACTGCGGAGCGGCGACCGCGCGCGGGGCAGAGGCAGATTCCGGTTCCTTCGGCACGGCCGGCTCGCTCGGAGCCGCGGCGGCAGCACCGTCCTCGATCCGCTCGCCAAATGATGGACGACGCGGGGTCTGATCGACGGCGGGCGCCGACGCCTTCTCGGCGTCGGGCCCGTTCATCTGATCGCGTTGCTCCTCGGGAGTCGCGAATTCACCAAAACGGGGTTGCGGGGTCATCGTTGCCTCTCGAACAGCTCAAACGGAAATTAGGAGGAGCGACGGCCACCCAGGGCGCGCTCATCACGGTTACCCTCGAGGTCCTTGCGGAGCTCCTTGGGCAGGGAGAACATGAGGTCTTCCTCGGCGGTCTTGACCTCCTGGACGTCACCGTAACCGGCACCGGCAAGATCCCGCAGGACCTCATCCACCAAAACCTCGGGCACCGAGGCACCACTGGTCACGCCCACGGTCTGCACGCCATCGAGCCACTCCTGCTTGATCTCGCTGGAGTAGTCGACCCGGTAGGCGGCCTTCGCGCCGTATTCCAGGGCAACCTCAACCAGGCGAACCGAGTTGGAGGAGTTGGCCGAACCGACCACGATCACCAGGTCCGCACCGACGGCGACCTTCTTGATCGCCACCTGACGGTTCTGGGTGGCATAGCAAATGTCGTCCGAGGGCGGGTTCTTCAGGTTCGGGAAGCGCTCGCGCAGCAGACGCACGGTCTCCATGGTCTCGTCCACGCTGAGGGTGGTCTGCGAGAGCCACACCACGTTGTCGGGGTCCTTGACGGTGATCTTGTCCACGTCCTCGGGACCGTTCACGATGGTGGTGCGCTCGGGGGCGTGCCCGGCGGTACCCTCAACCTCCTCGTGTCCCTCGTGGCCGATCAGCAGGATTTCCTGATCCGCCCGGGCAAACCGGACGGCCTCGCGGTGCACCTTGGTGACCAGCGGGCAGGTCGCATCGATGGCCTGCAGCTGACGGTCGGCGGCCGCATTCACCACGGCCGGGGAAACGCCATGCGCGGAAAACACGATGTGCGAACCCTCGGGAACCTCATCCACCTCGTCCACGAAGATGGCACCCTGAGCCTCAAGCTCGGAGACCACGTGGACGTTGTGCACGATCTGTTTACGCACGTAGACGGGCGCGCCGTAGAGGTTCAGCGCCTTCTCAACCGCAATAACGGCGCGGTCAACACCGGCGCAGTAGCCGCGCGGGGCGGCCAGCAGCACACGTTTGGGTCCGGCGACCGGGTTATCCTGGAGTCGGCTTGAAGCACCGGGGATCCTCGGCATCGGCAGGCTAATCGTCGTGTTACTCACGTCACCAATTGTAAGCCGAGTCGCTGGACTCCGAGTGAGAGGATTGCCGGATGGCCGTTTCTATGCCCGCACAGCCCGCTACTGCGGAGGATCCGTGGCCGATTGCGCTCTTGGGGAACAAGATTCGCGACTACATCGACCGGCTCGGCACGGTGTGGGTCGAGGGCGAGATTACCCAGTGGGGACAGTCCGGCGGCAACGTCTATGGCAAGCTCAAGGATCTGAACGCCGACGCGACCATCTCCTTCACCATCTGGTCCTCGGTGCGAGCAAAGCTGCCCGAGAACCTCAAGCAGGGCGACCGGGTGGTTGCGCTGATCAAGGCCAACTTCTGGGTCAAGGGCGGCAGCCTGACGATGCAGGTGATGCAGATGCGTCACGTGGGCCTGGGTGACCTGCTCGAACGGCTGGAACGCCTGCGTGCGAGCCTCACCGCCGAGGGTTTGTTCGCTCCCGAACGCAAGAAGCGTCTCCCCTTCCTTCCGAACGTGATCGGACTGGTCACCGGCAAGGATTCCGACGCCGAGAAGGACGTGCTGCGCAATGCCCAGCTGCGTTGGCCGGCCGTGCAGTTCCGGGTGCGTCACGCCGCGGTTCAGGGCGATCGCACCGTCGGCGAGGTTGTTGCGGCGATCGAGGCACTGGACGCGGATCCCGAGGTGGACGTGATCATCGTCGCCCGCGGTGGTGGCGACTTCCAGAATCTCCTGGGATTCAGCGACGAGCGGGTGGTGCGGGCGGCCGCGGCCGCGACAACTCCGATCGTCTCGGCGATCGGGCACGAGGCCGACCGTCCGCTGCTGGATGATGTGGCCGACCTGCGGGCCTCCACCCCGACCGATGCGGCCAAGCGGGTGGTGCCCGATGTGGGCGAGGAGCTCGCCGGGGTCGCCGAGGCACGTTCGCGTCTGACCGGTCGCCTGGTACACCAAATCAATACCGAGATTTCCCGGCTGGAGCAGATCCGAACCCGCCCGGCGCTGGCCGACGGGGCGTGGATCGTGACCTCCCGCAGCGAGGAGGTCACCCGCTATGTGGCGCGTGGTGCCGAGATGATCGATCGCCGAATCGAGCGCGCGGAGTCGGGACTGGCCGAGCTCACCGCGAGACTGCGCACCCTGTCCCCGCAGCAGACCCTGCGCCGCGGATACGCGATCGTGCAGACCCCGGACGGATCCGCGCTGCGTGAGACCGCCCAGGCGCCGACCGGTACCGATCTGCGGATCACCCTCGCCGAGGGTGTGCTGCACGCGACCGCGACAGAAACCGAGCGTTAGCCCGCCGGTGTCTCGGCGGGAGGACCCGCATGATTGCGGGAGAGTTTACCCGTTTCGCACCCAACCCGGGGAACGAGAGGTCGGTGCGGACGCGATAGGATGGCGGCATGTCTTCCAACCCCGAAATCGACGCCCTGAGCTATGAAGAGGCCCGTGACGAGCTGGTTCGGGTGGTGTCTGAACTCGAACAGGGTTTGGCAACGCTCGAGCACTCGCTTGAGCTGTGGGAGCGCGGTGAGGCGCTGGCCGCCCGCTGCGAGCAGTGGCTGATCGGGGCCAAGGCCCGGCTGGATGCGGCCCGTGCCGCCTCGACCGCGAACGCCGATCACACCGGCGAGGTATCCGCTTCCGGCGAGGAGATCTTCTAACCGTGGCAAAAAAGAAGTCCACCGAGCCGCGGGTAGTTGCCGAGCTGGGTCGCCCGGAAACGCCCGAGGAGACGGCCGAGCGCAAAGCCACCCAGTCGCGCAACTATCGGATGCGCAAGACCGTGAACAACCTGGTCTACTCGCTGCTGGCCACCGTCGCGCTGGTCGCGGTCATGGTCATCATCGTGCCGCGCAGCGATAAGCCCACCGATCGCTCGGTGGATTACACCGTGGTGGCCGGGCAGGTACAGGAGTCTCAGGAGGCCCACCTGGCCAGCCCGAAGCTCCCCAAGACCTGGAGCGCGAACTACGCCGAGGTGCGCTCGAAGACCTCGGTGAAGTCGTGGGAGATTGGTTTCCTGACCCCCGATCAGAAGTTCATCGGGATGGCCCAGGGCCTGAAGGCGAACGATTCCTGGACCTCGCTGATGCTGAAGAACTCGGTGCCCACGGGCACCACCACGATCGATGGGGTCCAGTGGACCGTATACGACAACCGTGATTCACGGGATGACAAGATTGGAAACGTGCACTACGGCCTGGCTACCCAGGCCGGAAGCTCGTACTTTGTTCTGTTCGGGTCCGCCTCGAACGAGGAGTTCACCACCCTCGCGACCGCGCTGACTCCGGACATCGAGAAGGAGGCAAACCGCTAATGTCCACCATGACTCCGGGCCAGGCTTGGGCCGAAATGGTCGCCGGTAACGAACGCTTTGTGAGCGGTGAGCCGCTGCACCCGCGCCAGGATGTGGAGCGCCGTCACCAGCTGGCCACCGTGCAGACTCCCGATGCCGCGCTGTTTGGCTGCTCGGACTCGCGCCTGTCCGCCGAGATTATTTTTGATAAGGGCTTGGGCGACCTTTTTGTGGTGCGTAACGCAGGACAGGTCATCTCCGATTCGGTGCTGGGATCGCTGGAATATGCGGTGGGTGTGCTGAAGGTTCCGCTGATCGTGGTTCTCGGACACGACGCCTGTGGTGCGGTCCAGGCGGCGATTTCCTCCTGTGCCCCCGACGCCGAAACGCTGCCGCCGAACATTGCCGGTCTGATCCGCCAGATTGTGCCGTCGGTGGTCAAGGTCGCGGGAGTATCGGGCACCGAGATCTCTCACGCGGACCCGGCCGAGGTGGGAAAGAGCCATCTGCGCAGCACGGTGGCCGAACTCTTGACTCGTTCTGAGATGATTAATCGTGCGGTCGCCGAGGGAACCCTCGCGGTCGTCGGTGCCAACTACCGTCTGACGGAGGGCACAGCGGTTCCCGATGTGACATTGGGTAACCTGGATCCCACGGGTGCCACAAGCACCAAAACCCCGAACGCAGAGTAGCGTTCACACCTCGAGGAGAGCAGAACACCGTGTCTGAAAACGCATCCGCCGAATACCGCATCGAGCACGACACCATGGGTGAGGTTCGTGTGCCGATCTCCGCCCTGTATGGGGCGCAGACTCAGCGCGCGGTAGAGAACTTCCCGATTTCGGGCTCGCGTTTGGAAGCCGCCCAGGTGGTGGCCCTCGCCCGGATCAAGAAGGCTGCCGCATCCGCGAATGCGTCGCTGGGTGTGCTTGATGGCAAGATCGCCGCGGCCATCGAGGACGCCGCCGACCAGATTATCGCCGGTCAGCACGCCGACCAGTTCCCGATCGATGTGTACCAGACCGGCTCGGGCACCTCCTCGAACATGAACATGAACGAGGTGCTGGCAACCCTGGCCACCCGCTCGCTGGGTGCCCCCGTTCACCCGAACGACCACGTGAACTGCTCGCAGTCCTCCAACGATGTCTTCCCGACCTCGGTGCACGTGGCCGTGACCGGTGCCCTGATCGAGCAGCTGGTGCCGGCCCTTGAGCACCTGGCGGTTTCGCTGGAGAAGAAGGCCGAGCTGTGGAAGGACGCGGTCAAGCCCGGCCGCACCCACCTCATGGATGCCACCCCGGTCACCCTGGGCCAGGAGTTTGGTGGCTACGCCCGCCAGATTCGCCTGGGTATCGAGCGGGTTCAGTCGGCGCTGCCGCGCGTAGCCGAGGTGCCCCTGGGTGGCACCGCGGTCGGCACCGGCATCAACACCCCGCTGGGCTTCCCGCAGGAGGTTATCCGCCGCCTCGCCACCGACTCGGGCCTGCCGATCACCGAGGCCCTGGATCACTTCGAAGCCCAGGCCAACCGCGACGGCCTGGTGGATGCGTCGGGCGCGCTGCGTACCATCGCCGTGAGCCTCACCAAGATCTGCAACGACCTGCGCTGGATGGGTTCGGGCCCGAACACCGGCCTGGGCGAGCTGCACATTCCCGACCTGCAGCCCGGCTCCTCGATCATGCCGGGTAAGGTCAACCCGGTGATCCCCGAGGCCGTGCTGATGGTGTGCTCGCGCGTCATCGGTAACGACGCCTCGATCGCGATCAGCGGCGCGTCCGGCAGCTTCGAGCTGAACGTTCAGATTCCGATCATGGGTACCGCCCTTCTGGAGTCGATTCGTCTGCTGTCCAACGCCTCGACGGTGCTGGCCGATAAGGCCGTGGATGGTCTCCAGGCCAACGTGGAGCGCGCCGCAGCCCTGGCGGGCATGTCACCGTCGATCGTGACCCCGCTGAATAAGATCATCGGTTACGAGGCCGCCGCCAAGATCGCCAAGCACGCGGTCGCCGCGGGCATCACCGTCCGTGAGGCCGTCGTGGCCCTCGGGTTCGTGGAGCGTGGAGAGGTCACCGAGGAGCAGCTGGATGCCGCCCTCGACCTGCTCTCGATGACCCACGCCGGCTAACCACTCGCAGCAGCAGCCACCGCCGCCTCGGGCGGGCACCCTGTGCCCACCCGGGGCGGCTTTTGTTGTGCGCTGGGCTCTCGCGCCCCGGCCTACATCGGAAGCCCCGTGACAACCAGGGTCAGCAGGGTTCCCCATAGCCCGCCCAGTAACACCGGCCCAAGCGGAATCGTGTGTGTGAGAATCCCGCCGGAAGGTGTGTCCGGGTGCTTGGCAGAGACCGGGGGCGACGCACCGCGCCCGCCTCGCCTGACTTGCCTGGCTCGAATCCGTTTCAGCGCGGGATGGCATGAGATGACGATCATGGTGAAGCCGCACAACAGCGCAAACAGGCTCAATGCTCCCACGGGATCGGTGGTCAGCGAGAGCGCGGCCAGACACACCGCCGCAAGCTTGCCATCGCCTCCTCCCCAAAACCCGAAGGCCGCCAATGAGAGCGCAATGATCGCAAGGACTACCGCGGGGATCAATCGTGCAAAAACACCCATCGGGCCATCCCGCGCCGAGGCCGCGCCCGGGTCCAAGGGCCCCACAACGTCGGGCCCGATATCGCGGGTGCCCACATCGACAGGCCCTGCATTGAGCGAGCCTGCACCGAGAGGGCCTGCATCAAGCGACCCAACATCGAACTGCCAGACGCTGTTGGACAGGACTCCGTTGCTACCGGTAGCCACGGCGATAACCTCGACGATCACTCCCCCGGCCAGCAGGAGTGCCGCCGGCACAACCAGTCGGTTGGGTAGCCTGCGCTCGCGCAGATCGAGCCGGATGAGCCCGGGGGTGCTCAGCAGTAACCAGAGCAGGCAGGGCCACAGCGCGGCAGGAATCGGAAAGGCACCGGTGGTGACGAACCGGACCGCGGGGACAATGGGTTCGGCGATTGTTGGGAGAAAGGGCGCGTCAAACGGGCCCGGGTGCGGTGGCACAAAGGGGATCGGGTACAGCGTGTCGGCGAGGCGTGGGGTCGATGTGGTGAGCATGACCCCACGCTATGCTCGGGCCCACCGGTCGGGGTTCGTGGGATGAGAACTGTGGGAAACCGGAAGAGAGACGAGGGTTGTGGAGGAGGGCGTCTGTCCTAGGCTCGGAAGTCCGCGGTAATCTCCGCCGACACCACAAACGGCCGCGGAGTCAGATCAAACCCGCTGTCACCGCCCGCCATGTCCGCAGAGGCCATCGCAAAGGAACGACCCTTGGGACGGAATCCACCATCGTTCCCGGTGCCCGAGGGGTGCAGTCCCGATTCGAACAGTGCCTCCAGAACGGGGGTGCCCGCGCCAGCTGCGCGCGCGTACACGGCCGCCCGGGCGATTGCGTCGGCGACCGCGGCCGCGCGCACATCGGCAATCCGCTCCGCACGGTCGGCCTCGGCGATGTCCCAGTCCACCCCGCTCACCCGCACCAGGGGCTCGGCTGCAAGCCGGGTGACCCAGTCCGTCAGCGCGGAAAAATCTTGAAAGCGCAGGGTCAGGCCCGCGCTGGCCTTTTGGATATCGGCACCGCGCTGTCCATCGGGGCCCCAGAATGGGCTGGTTCCCACCGCCACCGATTGTGCGTGCCACCGGGTCGTCGCCCCGTTGTCGGCCAGCTGCTGCGCGGCCACGGTGAGCTCGGCATGGAGCCGGGATGCACGCGCCACGACGTCCGCACGCTCGGCCCCCTCAACCTCGATAAACGCGCTGACCTCGGCGCGCGAGGGCGGGTATTCCCGCTGTGCGAAACCGCCCACAACCACGCTAATTCCCGACATTCTGTATCCTCCCGGTCACACGCGACACGCGGTATGCCGCTGCTCGGAGACTACTATGCCCGACGGCAAGAACACCAGGCACGCCTCAGCGTTATCCGCCGTAGCGGCGCTGGCGGCGGGAGAAGTCTCGGACGGCACGAAGGAAGTCGACCTCGCGCAGATCCGGCCCCAGGGCCTCCACAAAATAGAACTCGCTGTGGGCGCTCTGCCACAGCATGAAGTCGCTGAGCCGCTGCTCCCCCGAGGTGCGAATGACCAGGTCGGGATCCGGCTGACCGCCGGTGTAGAGGTGGGCACCGATCAGGTCGGGGGTGAGGAGATCGGCGAGACCGCTGATGGTTCCGCCGTTGCTGCCCTCGTAGTCCCGCACGATGGTGCGCATCGCCTCGACGATTTCGGAGCGTCCCCCGTATCCCACCGCCAGGTTAATGTGCAGCCCGGTGCGTTCCCGGGTCGCCTCCTCGGCGTCGTGCAGGGCCGTGCGCAGGGACTCGGGAAGCCCCGCCGTGGCGCCGACGTGCTGAACCCGCCAGTCTCGATAGCCGGCGAGATCGCGGGCCAGGTCGGCGATGATCACGATCAGATCCCGCAGCTCCTCCGAGGAACGCTGGGTGAGGTTATCCGCCGAGAGCAGATACAGGGTGACGGTACGGATTCCCAGATCGTCGCACCACTCGAGAAACTCCTGCATCTTGGCGGCACCCGCGCGGTGTCCGTGCGCCACGGTCTCGAGCCCGAGCTGCTTCGCCCAGCGCCGATTTCCATCGATGATCATGGCCACGTGGTGCGGAAGCGTCTCGGGAGCCAGGTTTCGACGCAGCATCTTTTGGTAGAGCGCGTAGAGGAGGCCACGTCCGGGTCGAGGTTCGCTATTCGTCACAGACCTACGGTAGTCCACATTTCCGTTGAGACGTATATTGGCTGGCGTAGTCTGGGAGTATGCCAGCAGATCGTGACCTTTCAGCGTCCGCCAACTCCTCGGAGAGCGGGGGCGCGTCCGGCGAGGATGAGCGCCACGGTCTTCCGCTGATCGAGGCGGCCGATGCGGTCCCCGAGGAGATCAAGCCCACCTGGCGCGGATGGATTCACGCGGGCACCTTCCCGGTGACCATCGCCGCGGGCATCGTGCTCATCGTGTTGGCCGACGGACCGGTAGCGAAGTGGGCGTCGGCGGTATTCATGCTGACCTCGATGCTGCTGTTTGGCAACTCGGCACTGTACCACCGCATCAACTGGAAGCCGCGCACGAAGATGATCTTCAAGCGCATCGACCACGCCAACATCTTCCTCCTGATCGCCGGCACCTACACCCCCATCGCGCTGCTCGCGCTGCCCAATCCGCAGGGGATGATCCTGCTCATCTCGGTCTGGTCGGCCGCGCTGCTGGGGATCGCCTTCCGGGTGTTTTGGATCGGTGCCCCGCGCTGGCTCTACGTATTCCTCTACCTGGCGTTGGGCTGGGCGGCGGTGATGTATCTGGGAGACATCATCCAGGCAAACCTCGCCAGCATGGTGCTCGTGGTTGTGGGTGGCCTGCTGTATTCGGTGGGTGCGGTGGCGTATGCGCTCAAGCGCCCCAACCCGTTCCCCGGACACTTCGGCTTCCACGAGATCTTCCACGTGTGCACGGTGCTGGCCTTCCTCTGCCACTGGACCGGAATCCTGCTCCTCGCCCTGCATCCGATTAGCGGGGCGTAGTCTCCACCGGCTCATGCGCGGTCTCGGCCTGCCGACCGGGCAGGATGGGCAGCGCGATGATCGGCGCGAGTGCCAGCACCGCAAACGCACCGCTATAGCCGATCAGCGTGATCAGCGCACCCACGGCCGGGCCCACCAGGGCGGTGGCCGCGAACTGGCCGGAGTTTTGGATGCCCAGCGCTCGTCCGGCCCAGCGGCTACCGGAGATTTCGGCAACCGCGGTGAACGCCAGGCCGTTGTCGGCCACGGCGATGCAGCTGGCGAGAACATAGGTGATCGCGACCGCCCAGGGCCAGTGCACGGCACCGGCCGCCGCGGTGAGCAGAAGGGTCGCCACCCCGATCAGGGCGATCCAGCGCAACGGCTGGAGCCGACTGCCCACCCGGTCCGAGAGCACACCCACGGCGATTCGGCCGAACGCGCCAAGCAGCTGAGAGACGGCGACCAGCGCGCCGGCGGCCAGGGCGCTCCATCCCTGATCCACGATCAGCCACACCAGACCGAACGTGCTCAGGGCGGTCTGGGGAACCACCAGCAGGGCCGAGACCGCGTGAATGCGAGCCAGGGTGCCCGAACGGCGATACGGGTTGGTCCGCGCCGCAGTGGTACCCGGCGTTAGCGGATGACGGGGCGGGTCCACGATGACGATGGCACAGGCGATTGCCGCGACCAGCACCAGCACCGCACACAGGATGAGCGCGGGAGCGAGTGACCCGCCCGCGATCAGCGCGGGAATGGCCAGGGCCGCCGCGGCGATGCCCAGCGGCTGGCAGGTTTGCCGGATGCCCATTGCGAGTCCGCGACGGTTGGCCGGGAACCAGCCGACCACGACGCGTCCGCTGGCGACGTTCACCGAGCCCGTGCCCGCTCCGGCGATGCCCAGGAGGACCCCGAGTATCCAGAGTGATCCGGTCGAGGTGCCCGAGACGAACAGCGCACCGAGCACCGCGAGGGTCGTCAGGAGAAGTCCGGCGACTAAGACTCCACGCTCCCCGCGGCGGTCGGCTATCCAACCCCAGAGCACCAGGGTGAGGACCAGTCCAACGTTGGGTGCCGCGGCGAGCGCGCCCGCCTCGGCCAGACTCAACCCGCGCTGAGTGTGCAGGAACGGGATGAAAAAGGCGGGGGCCGCGGCAACCACCGTCCCGGCAGCCTGGGCATACACCCCCACCCCCAGCATGAGCCAGGGACGAGCGGTACGAGGGGCGCGGGGCGGAGAGGCGACAGTCACCCTCCTACGCTAGACCCGTTTGCAACGACGCCCCGACACACACGGACGGATATGCGTGTGGGCCGGGGCATCGATTGCGAGTCAACCGGTGCTAGCTGGTGCTGGTGCCCACCACCAGAATCGGATCGGTCGTGGGTGCTTTCGATCCCCCCTTGGGCTCCACCGTCATGCCGACGCTGTCTCCCGGGTTGAGCGTGCCATCCAGCAGGGTCCAGGTAACTCCCGAGTCTCCGGGTGTGAAGGTCCCGGCGGCGCGGGCCCCCGATCCGTCGATCAGCCAGAGTTCCAGGACTCGGTCCTTACCCAGGGCGGGCAGATCGCTGGTGGCAATCGCTGCCCGGGCATGATCGGGTGACCACACCACGGTCGCGGTACCGCCACCGGTAACCGGGGTCGAGGAGCGCTGCAGATCGGCCGAGGCAAGCAGCGAGGTGAGCGCGTGATCGCTGGCCTCGGGGGTGACCGTGGGGGCAAACACGCTGCGACCGAGGCCCACGCCGGCGACAACCAGCAGCACCGCGGCCAGCACGCCGGTCAGCAGCCGAATCCCCCGCAGCCTGGACCCGCGGGCCCGGGTCACCGGGGTGGACTCGACGGAGCGGGTCGGCGGAACTGCGGGTGCCACCGAATCGGCCGGCACGGATGATGCGGACCCGGATACCGCGGTGTCGGCCGAGGGAACAGCCGAAGAGCCAACCGAAGACACCGCGGCTGCCGAGGCCACCGTCGGGGTTGCGCTCGGTGCCGCCGAACCAACGGTTGCCTCGACACCCTGCGCGCGCTCCTGCGGCAGCGTCTGGATCGCATCCAGAATGCTTCCGCGCAGCGCGGCAGACGGCACCGCGGGGGCCACCAGTGCGGCCAGCCCGTCGGTCACGGAATCGAATGAGGCCACCTCGGCGGCAAAGGCCGGGTCGCTATTCAGGAGTTCCTGGGCGACACGAGTTTCCTCGGCGTCCAGCGCGTCCAGCGCAAAGCCGGCCGCGAGGCTTTCGCGCTCATCGGGGGTCATGTTTGTGGTGGTCATGCTGTCACCTCCTCGCCTAAAATCTGTCGTAATTTGATCATGCCATCGCGAATTCGTGTTTTCACGGTTCCCAGGGGGATCTTCAGCCGCTCGGCGATCTCCGTCTGGGTGAAGCCCTCGTAGTAGGCGAGCAGTACCGCCTCGCGCTGCGGAGGGCTCAGGTGTCCAAGTGCCCGTTCGACCCGCGTGTGCTCGACCCGGGTTTCCACGGTCTCGGCCACCTCGTCCACCGGAATCGGGAGGTCGCGGATGCCGATGCGTTCATCCCGGTTACGTCCGGCCTGGGAGGCACGAACCCGATCGATCGCCCGGCGATGAGCCAGGGTCATCAGCCAGCCGCTCACGCTGCCCCGTTCGGGATCGAACGTGGATGCGCGCTGCCACACCTCCAGGAACACCTCCTGCGTCACCTCCTCCGCCTGGGCGTGATCCACGAGCACATGCCGCACCAGGCCCAGCACCCGGGAGACGAAGAGATCGTAGAGGGAGGCGAATGCTTCCCGATCTCCACCCTGCACCCGGAGCAGGAAGCCGCGCGCCCTGACCGCAATATCTGTGGAATCCGGGAGTGATTCCCGGTCTGTGGAGGAACGCAGCGACGCGGGGTCGGCGGCCGAATGTTCGAGGGACATGTCGCTAGTCTCCCAAACATCTGGCCGATCCGGGGAGACACGCGATCGAATCGGTGTCACATTTCCCCGACTGGGACTGGACCCCGCCGCCGGGGGCGGGGTCCGCGCGGGGACGGTATCGCTCGGATGTGACTCCGATCCGAGTGTCCGAAAGGGCGGGGAGCTCGGGCTATCCAAACGTAAACGAGTACGCATCGACTCCCGCTCCCACCGTGACTTTGAGCTCTCCGGTATCGGATTTCTTCGAGGAGAAGATCTCGTAGGATCCCGGAGGCCCGGATACCTGAATGGTTTTTGTCCCGTTCTTATCGGTCACCGTGACCGTGCCCGATCCGCCCAGCACCATCCGGATCTGCTGCGCCGTATAGGCCAGCTTGATCGATCCCTCGGCACTCGAGATGCCCTGACTGGTGAGGGTCCAGGACCCATCCAGCGCAAACGTATCCTTGGCGAGATTCTCGGGGAAGGCGAAGGTCGAGGTCCCGATCGAGTACGGTTCGGTTCCGCCGAAGTTCACCATCTTGGTGGGGCTCAGGTAGGTCTCCGGGGTGGTCGAGCCGGCCTGGGGGGTATCGTCGGCCGTCTCGGTCATCGCCGGAAGCTTCACGTCGGGGGTGGTCTGAGTCAGCAGCTCGCGGATCAGCTTTTCGGTGGTCGCATAGCCGCCCTCACCAAACTGAATCTGGCGTACGGTACCCGATGCGTCGATCAGGTAGTGGGCCGGCCAGTAGCGGTTGCGGTACGCGGTCCAGGTGGAGAGCTGGTTGTCCAGGGCCACCGGGTAGGTGATCCCCTGCTCCTTGATCGCCGCCGCCACATTCTCCGGCACCTTCTCGAACGCATACTCCGGGGAGTGCACGCCGATCACCGTGAGGCCGGCATCCTGATACGCCTTGGCCCAGGCACTCACGTGCGGGACCGAACGCAGGCAGTTGATGCAGGAGTAGGCCCAGAAGTCCACCAGCACCACCTTGCCGCGCAGATCGCTCAGCGCAATCGGCTTATCGTCGGCGGTGTTGAACCACTGGTCGATCCCGCGCAGTGCCGGGGCCGGGCCACAGCTCTGGAGAACATCGGAACCGTTTGAGCACTTGGACAGGTCCTTGTTTTCGTCGGTCACCAGGCCGCCGAGGTCCAGGGACTTGACCTGCTCGGAGTTGTTGAATCCGTCCTGAAGGCCCGCTGTGTAGTCGGGGATCAGGCGCTGCAGAGCCTGGGGCACGTTAAAGACCAGGCCGATGGCCAGCGCGATCATCAGCACGCCGCCGGTGATCCGGATGCCCTTCTGCCGGGTGCGGAACGCCTTGACCCGCTCGGCCACGCGGCGTCCGGCCAGCGCGAAGAAGAGCAGCGGGATCGAGGTACCGACCGCAAAGGATACGGTCAAAACGACCGTTTCCCAGCCGATTTTCCCGGTCGATCCCGCCACGGTGATGGCGGCGAGGATCGGCCCGGCACACGGCACATAGACGGCACCGAGCGCGAGGCCCAGTCCGAATCCGCGGCGTTTGGGGCTGATCGCTCGCTGCGGGAAGCGGGCGAAGGGACGCTCCAGCAGGTGCTGCAGCGGTTCGAAAATGAGGCCCAGTCCAATCAGGATCAGGACGATCAGGGCGGCCCAGCGCAGCACGTCCTGCGGGAGGCCGAGGAGATTCAGGATCAGCGAGCCCAGCAGGGTAAAGATGCTGAAGCTCAGGACCAGTCCGGCCACCACCTGGTAGGGACGCCAGCGTGAGGCTTCCTTAACCGGGGCCGCTTCGCCCTCGGTTCCGTCGGGGTTCCGGGCGCTCTGCGCGCCGCCGGAGAAAAAGATGACCGGCAGTACCGGCAGGATGCACGGGGAGATCCCGGTGATGAGACCTCCCACCACCCCGATCAAAGCCAATGTGAGCATGTCACCTACCCCTTCTGTGCCCCGGGGATGGGGCAGCGTCTGGCAGTGGTTCGGCACCAACCATCAAACGGATTGGATGTCCGAGTTTTCCGCGAGAATCCGGGCGTCAAAAAGTTTTTTGACTTTTTTCCCATCCGAATCTGGTGGGGCTCCGAACCCCTGACATCTCCCGCCGCTGACAGCACCGGGAGCCCCTCGCACCACATCAACCGTCAGGAGACGATCATGAAGACCCGTAACGCGCTTTTCACCGCGACCACTCTCGCAGCCCTGTCCCTGTTCGCGCTCACCGGCTGTTCCGCAGCCTCCTCGCCCTCGGCGAGCCCGAGCGCTTCCAACTCGGCGTCGAGTGAGAAGCCCTCCGCAACCCCCAGCCCCGATGCCGCGCTGACCAAGAACCTCGTTGGCCCCGGCTGCGCCGCCTACGCCAAGGCCGTTCCGGACGGTGCCGGTTCGATCGTGGGTATGGCTCAGGACCCGGTGGCCGTCGCCGCCTCGAACAACCCGCTGCTGAAGACCCTCGTGGCCGCCGTCTCGGGCAAGCTGAACCCCAACGTGAACCTGGTGGACACCCTGAACGGTTCCGAGTTCACCGTCTTCGCCCCGGTGGATGACGCGTTTGCCAAGATCGACCCGGCAACCATCGACACCCTGAAGACCAACTCCGATCTGCTGACCAAGATCCTCACCTACCACGTGGTTCCCGGCCAGATCCTCCCGGACCAGATCGCCGGCACCCACAAGACCGTTGAGGGTCAGGACCTGACCGTGACCGGTTCGGGTAACGACCTCAAGGTCGGCGACGCCTCGGTCATCTGCGGTGGCGTCAAGACCGCCAACGCCACCGTGTACCTGGTGGACTCGGTCTTGCTGCCCCCGCAGTAATCCCACACAGCCACAACAGCCCGGTGATGAAAATCACCGGGCTTTTGTGGTTTTAACGCAAGTGTGGGGTGATGCACCTACGGTGCCGGAGACACGGACGGACTCGGAAACGGAATTTTCCCCGGATCGATAATCAAGCCCTCGTCCCCCGGAACCAGCTTGCCCGCAGCACGATCAGCATTATCCTGCTCGTTCAACTCGTACCAATCCCCCGGACGACACTTAGTAATCGCCCCCACCCGATAATTACCCTCAACCGCATGCGTATCAAAATCCGCACGCAACACCGGACCACCCTCAGCAAACAACGTCGGACTCGTGCTCTCATTCACCATCCGCACACTCATCCCCAACGACTCCCAATACGCCTGAACCTTCCGCGCATCACCAATCGGATCCACACCCGCAGGAGCCCACTGATCGTAACCATACGAGGCGTCGTCCTTACCACATCCTTCGGCTACCGCCACCGACCTAGGATGCCAGCCGGCCACCGTGAGCTGCTCAGTTGTATCAACAATGAACTTCACCATCACATCGCGTTCATCACGAGGAGACATCGACTCACCCTCCGAAAGACTCACACTCTGCTGCGAGCTCCTTGCGGGACCGAGACCACCGGCGCTACAGGCCACCAAGCTAAAAACTAACGCCACAGTAATAACCGCCGGGACTCCACGACGGCCCAACCACAACGAAAAGCCATCCATCGAAATCCCCGTTAACAATGTTCAGATTGCAGAAACTTACTCAGAGAAATCGCGCGCCAGAAATGAAGGAACCACATAAACAATTTCCCAATCTCTAGAAATAGCGCAGCTGCAAACTACGGAGTCGTTGATTCGGTAGGACTCGGGATAGAACCAGGCGGAAGTACCTCTACCCCCTCGTCACCCGGAAGGATCTTCCCAGCAACGCGATCGGCGTTATCCTGCTCATTCAACTCATACGCATCACCCGGCCGACACGGAGCAATCCCACCCACGTGGTAACTCCCACCCACATCGTCAGTATCAAAACTTGCCCGTAACACCGGACCACCCTCAGCAAACAACGTCGGAGTCGTCGTCCCATTCACCATCCGCACACTCATCCCCAATGACTCCCAATACGCCTGAACCTTACGCGCATCACCAATCACATCCGACCCCGCAGGAACCCACAGATCATACGCGTACGCAGCACCACCCTCCCCACACTCCTGAGCCCACGCAACATTGCGAGGATGCCAGCCAGACAGTGAAAGCCGCTCAGTAGTATCCCAAGCAAACTTCACCAAAACGTCTCGTTGCTCCCGCGGAGTCATTTTTCCACCTTCCGTCGAATCTCTGTTTTGCTTCGGAGTACCCGTCACACCGGAACCACCCGGGCCCTGCGGGCCACACCCCGCAACACCACACGCCAACACCGCCGCGAGCATCACCGAACACAACGCTCGGCCCGCTCCAGAAAAAAGAGTTTTCATCGCCCTCAACCCCTCTAATTGACATCCAGCCAGATCCAAGCGTCGACGGACCCGATTCAGATGCCGGAACCTATCCAACATACGGAGTGATTTTCGCTGAGTCACCCCTAATCGCCCATGCCACATTCTTCAAAGACTCAGTATCCCTATCCAGATAACCAGCCTCGGGACCCGTGTCTCCCTTCTGAGCACTGTGATCGGTCACCGCACGCCCCGCATCCCCACCCGTATCCACACCAAAGGTGCGCGACCCAAAACCCTCATCCATCGGATTCACATGATGATTCACACTCGCATCACGCCCAATCCACGCCCACTGATCCCCCGGACCATTCCCGGGAAACACACCTCGCGCATTCCCCGAATACACACGATCCGCATTCAGCCCCGCAGACGTCTCCACACTATCCGGGAACCCCGCAGACCCCAACGTCACAAAATTATCCACACGAACCCCCGGCTGCATCAACGCCACCGCCGCAGTGGTCGTCCCATACGAATGCCCCACCACATTCAACCCAAACCCAGACTTTCCCCCACGAACCGCAGACAACCCCGAAAACGCCCCCGCCAAACTCTGCGCCCCCGGCAACGCTCGATCCAAATTCAACACATCACCCTGCGCCGAAGACGGCGTGTGATACCCAATCCACGCCACCACCGCACTCCCACTCGGCAACAAATCACTCAAGTTCTGCGCGTTTCTCGTCCACGTCGACATCCCCGCCGTGGTCGTATCCATCCCAGGAACCGTAAACGTCACCGAAGACGCCGAATCCAAATTCCCGATCGACACCGCCGCCAACGGCGGCACATCCTGAACAAACGAAATTAGAAACCGCGGCGACCCTTGCGCCTGCAATGATTTGCGAATGTCCCTCATCGCGGCCAACTGCGACGAAGCCTCCTTTCGATCACCACTCGATACGCCCGGATCAGCAATCCGCGCCTCCAACGCCGCGATCGCCGCCGTCAACGCCACCTCATTCGCCACCGCACGCGCCCCATACGGCACCCCCTCCAAATTGCCAAACACGTCCGGCACCCCCCGCAACAACCCCTCCTGCCGCGCAGAAAACCTTTCAGTGGAACCCTCACCGGGATTCAACCCGACCCACCACGCATGCACCACCACCGGATCAATCCGCAGAAACTGCTCCCGCAGCGACGGCTTCGCGGCAAAAATCGCCAACAACTCCGCCGGAGTAAGCACCCCCGCAGACGCCAAAAGTTCCTGATCACTCATCACCCCAGAAGCTGACACCGCCACCAGGTTCAACGCCCCCGCGCTCAGCATCACCCCGGCACCGGCATTTTCAAACGCCGTAGCAATATTGCCCAACCAAATCTGGTCAGACCGATTCTCCTGGGCAAAATCTCGCATCCCGGAAACCAGGGAATCTCCCTCGATCCGAACCCAGGAACACCCGGCGCGAAACCGAGCCCACACCCGAGAAAACTCATCAAAAGCGGATTCCATCCGGCCACCCGCGGCCCGAGAATACTGCACAAACACCCGCAAATTCTCCGGATCGGCAGACGCCGTATCCCCGAGTACAAGCGCGCTGGCCGCACGCGAGCGTGTCTGTGGGGAAAATCTGGCCTCAACTCTCGGCACCGGTAATCCAGGCCGGGAGGGCACCGGATCAAACATGCTCTCCACCCCCGATTTCAACCCGCCCCACGGATCACCCTGGTTCTGAGCTCTCCGGTCATCAGAGCGCTTCTCCCAGGCAGCGATTTCATCAAGCCGCTCTTTTTCCAACCGAGCAGAAGCAGCAGCCACCTTCACTTGGCCAGCCACCAAATCAAGCTTACGAGCAAGATCCAACCGATCAGTAAGCTCCGTTACCGATCCGTATTTAAACAACACAAACTGCGGGCCTGAAAAATCGGTAACCGCAACATCACGAGCGGCGGTACGCAACACCGTTTCCCTGCGCAGCAGCGCATCAAGGCTTTCCGCCTTCTCGATTAGGTCTCGCGCAACACCGTGATCAAAAACTATCTTCCCCACCAGGCCCCCCAGCCCGCCCCGTTTGAGGCACAAGCAACATCCTAACCCGATGGTGAAAGCGGTACCGACCATGCATGGAGCAGGAGCTGATTACTGCCTTCGCTAGATGGACGAGCCATACGATGTACGCACTGCCTCACACGCTTTACCAGGGGCCTCGACAGCAATCCTCAGCCTCTCGGTACCGGTTGTAATCCCCACGTCAACTAAATGGACATGGTGGACATACGAGGCAGAGCCCCAGCGCAAGATTGTTGTAGTAGGGGAAGCCTCGAAGTGAGAGCCGTACCTAGGAGTTGTGAGACTTACCGGATTCCTCATCCAGGGAGACGGCATCCGGGATGCTGCGAATCGCGCCGGCACGCTTGGCCTCCTCGGCGGCGTCCAGCTCGGCCTTCTCGGCCTCCAGACGCTCGACGATCTCGGCGCGGTAGTTGACCCGACGGACCCGACGGACCATGTCGAAGATCAGCAGGAACGCGACCAGGATGATCCCGATCACCACCAGGAATCCGCCCACACCCGGGGTCACCAGGTTCTCGTCGGGGGTCGTGGGGCTGGGAACCGGCGAGGGGGTGGTCGCCAGGTGCACGATGATCGATGTCAGGCTCATGAGAGGTCCTCAATTCCGGCGAACAGGTCGCTTTCGGGGATGGTGGTGGGGACGACGCTGCGAGCAAGCTCGAAGTCCTCGTACGGCCACGCGCGACGCTGTAAATCATTATCCCAGAAGAAAAAGCCCGAGTCCGGCGGTACCTGGCAGGCGTGGGCGCGCAGGGCGGCGTCGCGGCGCTCGAAGAAATCGCCCACCTCGACGTGGGTCGTGGCGCGATCCGGACGGTCGCTGATCCAGGCCATCCGCTCCTCCAGGGCCGCAAGCTCGTCGGGATCCGGGGATCCCGCGCGCAGCTCGGCCAGGTTGGCGCGCACCCGGGCGGGGTTGAAGATCTGATCGTAGTAGAGCTTGGAGATCTGCCAGGCCGGGCCCGCTTCGGGATAGCGGGTGGGGTCGGCGGCGGCCTCGAAGGCGTACTCGGCGATCTGGTTGGTGCGGATGTGATCCGGGTGCGGATATCCACCGTTTTCGTCATAGGTGGTGATCACGTGCGGACGATACTCGCGGATAATCCGCACCAGCGGCTCGGCCGAGATCTCCAGCGGAATCGACGCGAAGCTGCCCGGAGGCACCGTGCCGTCCTCGCTCGGCATCCCCGAGTCGTAGTAACCCAGCCAGCGGTGCTGGATGTCCAGGATCGAGGCGGCCTCGGCCATCTCCAGGCGCCGCAGACCCGGGAGGTCGCGCTCCCCCAGCGCCTTACGCTCGATATAGGGGTTCTGGATGTCCCCGCGCTCGCCCCCGGTGCAGGAGACCACCATGACCTCGTACCCGCGATGGCGGTAGGAGGCGAGGGTAGCCGATCCCTTGCTGGACTCGTCGTCGGGGTGGGCGTGTACCGCCAGAAGTCGTGGTGCCACGGGTTGTTCTCTCCTCCGCTGAAATGGCCGGTTCGTCGGTCGGTGGATCACACACGGGTCCGGAAGCGACTAGCCTAGAATCAAGTGTACTAATGCTTTGAACGGGTGTGAGTTGATGAGTCTTCCCAGTGGCCAGGCCACCAGTGCTCCGGAGAGCGCTCTGGACCAGCGCTATGGACGTACCAAGCGCACCGGAAAGCGCGACCGCCGCATCCTGGTGATCGCCGCCGCCGCGTTTGCCGTGGTGCTCGGTGCCTGGGTGGTGTGGGGCGCGCTGGACGGGCCCAGCGCCTCGCTAGAGTCCCGCGATACCGCGCACATCGTGATCGACGAGCACAACGTGCAGATCACCTTCCAGGTCACCGCCCCCGAGAACACCCGGGTGGAATGCGCGCTGCAGGCCCTGGACCCGCAGTTCACCGTGGTGGGCTGGAAGATCATCGAACTGGACCCCGCAACCGTGCCGGTTCGCCAGTTCACCCAGCACCTGAAGACGACCCAGCTGGCCACCACCGGCATCGTCAAGAACTGCTGGATTCCCGAAGCGTCATAGTCTCCGCGTGTTCCACTCGGTGGCTTGCGTTTAGTCTGGGGCTCCCCTAGGCTCAATCAAAACCCGCCAAAATCGCGGGTTGGTTCTTGGCGCCTCGACACTGTCGGGGCGCCCGTTTATGTATTGAGGAGTTCACGATGGCTGACGACACCCAGGTCTCGTTCCTGACCCAGGAAACCTTCGATCGGCTCGCCGCTGAATTGGAAGCGCTTTCGACCACCGGTCGTGAGGAAATTGCCAAGCGTATCGAGGCCGCCCGCGAAGAGGGCGACCTCAAGGAAAACGGCGGCTATCACGCCGCCAAGGACGAGCAGGGCAAGCAGGAGGCGCGCATTCGCACGCTGACCGCGATGCTGCGCGACGCCGTCGTGGGCGAGGCCCCCGAATCCAACGGTGTGGTTGAGCCCGGCACCGTCATCTCGGCGATCATCGCCGGAGACGAGGAGCGCTTCCTGCTGGGAAGCCGCGAGATCGCCGCGAACTCCGAGCTCGACGTCTACAGCGAGTCCAGCCCGCTGGGTGCCGCGATCATCGGTCTGAAGATCGGTGAGAAGACCACCTACCAGGCACCGAATGGCCGCGACATCTCGGTGGAGATCACCGGCGTAGACACCTACACCGGCGAATAAGACCACCGGGCCGCCGCGCCCCTCGGCCGGCCGCCACAGGTAAAAGGCGGACATCCAAATCTTGGATGTCCGCCTTTTTCATGTGTGTGGTTCCTAGCGGCGCGCCTCGGCATCGCCGATCCGCGGCTCGTAGCCCGCCTCCCGCAGGGTGTCGAGCACCAGATCACGGTGCTCGGATCCGCGGGTTTCGACGCTGATCTTGAGCTCAACCTGACCGATCTGCAGGCCGCTACCGTGACGGGTGTGCAGCACCTCGATCACGTTGGCATTGGCGTGGGCGATCAGCTCGGAGATGCGTGCCAGCTGGCCGGGACGGTCCGGCAGCGGGATGCTCAGCGTCAGGTAGCGGTCCGAGGCCACCAGGCCGTGGCTGACCACGGTCTGCATGAGCATCGGATCGATGTTTCCGCCGGAGAGGATCACCACGGTTGGGCCGGTAGCCCGCACGTGCCCGGCGAGGATCGCCGCCACCCCCACGGCACCCGCGGGTTCCACCACGAGCTTGGCGCGCTCCAGGAGGACAACCAGGGCACGGGCGATGTCGTCCTCGGTGACCGTGACCACCTCGTCCACGAGTTCCTTAATGATCTCGAAGTTCAGCGCGCCCGGACGCGCGACGGCGATTCCATCGGCGATGGTCGGGCTGGTCTTGATCGTGGTGACCTCGCCGGCCTCCAGCGACACCGGATACGGTGCCGAGTTGGCTGCCTGCACGCCGATCACCCGGATCTCGCGTCCCTCGGCGGCCGCGCGGTGCTTGGCCGCGGCGGCGACACCGGAGATGAGGCCGCCCCCACCGATCGGCACGATGATCGTTTCGGTCTCGGGCACCTGGTCGAAGATTTCCAGGCCCAGGGTGCCCTGGCCGGCGATCACATCGGCATGGTCAAAGGGCGGAATGAAGATCGCGCCGGTCTGCTCGGCGTACTCGGCGGCGGCGCGCAGCAGTTCCTCGACGCTGTGGCCGTCCAGGCGCACCTGGGCACCGTAGTTGCGGGTGGCCTGGAGCTTGGGCAGCGGTACACCCTTGGGCATGAAGATCGTTGCCCCGATGCCGAGTTCACGGGCGGCGAGGGCGACCCCCTGCGCGTGGTTTCCGGCGGAGGCGGCAACCACACCGCGGGCGCGCTCCTCCTCGGTCAGCGCCGAGATGCGGTTGTAGGCGCCACGGATCTTATACGATCCGGTGCGCTGCAGGTTTTCGCACTTCATGTGGACGGGGAATCCGAGGAGCTCGGCCAAAAAGCGCGAGGATTCCATCGGGGTGACCTCGGCGACGCGGCTGACAACCTCGCGGGCTGCCTCAAGTTCGGCCGGAGTGGGTCCGGGGATGGTGCTCATAACGTATTTCTCCCGGTGCGTGGACGCACCTAACTTTGTCAACAGGTTGGGTTAGCGTTCGCTGGGCTCATCCGAGCCCGGGGTCTTTTCCGTGGACGTATCGGCGGCTGCGGATGCATCGCTCGGGACGGTCGCGGCATCGTCTTCACCCTGCTCGCGATTCTCCGACTCGGAATCGACCCCGTCGGTAATGGCGGGGTCATCGCCGTCGTCGCCGCCGTCGGAGCGGTCTCCGGCGGGTGGTGTGCGCCAGCGCCCACCGGCGATATAGCGCGTCATCTCGTTAACCACGGCGGTCAGCGGCACCGCGAAGAGCGCACCGGGGATCCCGGCGACCAGCGCTCCGGCGGTCACCACGAGGACCACGGCGAGCGGGTGCAGTTTGACGGCGTTACCCATCAGAATGGGCTGGAATACGTGGCCCTCAAGCTGCTGGATTCCCACAATGACGATGAGCATTCCCAGCGCCTGCCAGGGCCCGTTGTAGACCAGGGCAAGGAATACCGCGATGGTTCCGGTGAGAATCGCACCCACGAACGGGATGAACGCACCGAGGAAAACCAGCACACCGATCGGGATCGCCATCGGCACCCCGAGGATGGCCGCACCGGACGCGATACCCACCGCGTCCATCGCCGCCACGAGCATCTGCGTCCGCGAGTAGTTGGCGAGTGCACGCCAGCCGTCCCGGCCAGCACCGTCGATGGCCGCGCGGGCGTTGCGCGGCATCAGGCGGACAACCCAGCGCCAGATGCCGGGTCCGTCCAGGAGGAAGAAGAGGAGGGAGAAAATCGTCAGCAGGGCACCCGCGGCCACGTGGCCCACGGTGGATCCGACCGAGAGAGCCCCGGTCCAGATCGCCTTATTGTTCTCCTTGATGATGTTCCAGAGCTGGCCCAGATACTCGTTGATCTGGGTGTCATCGAGGTGCAGCGGAGAGATCTTGAGCCATTCGCGTAGTGACTGGTAGCCCGCAACCGCTCGGTCCTTGACCTCGCCTGACTGCGCCGAAATCTGCGTGATCGCCAGGTAGAACAGGCCCACCACCACGGCTATCGTGACCAGCAGGGTGATGATCGTGGCCAGCACGCGCGGCACCTGCCAGCGGCGCAGCAGGTTCTGCAGCGGCATCACCAGCGAGGCGATCAGGATTGCGATCAGGATCGGAATCACGATCAACCGCAGCTCGACAATGGCCAGTACGGCCACCACAATGATCGCCACCAGGGCGAGTAGACGCCAGGACCAGGCACCGGCGATCCGAATACCGCGGGGCAGCGATTCGGTCACACTCTCGCTCGGCGCGGGAGCGCTCGCGCGCGATACGCCATCCGGCTTTACCGCCGGCTTGCGGTTTTCTCCAAGGTTTGACACAGGATCAGTCTAAGACCGTACATATGCTGATCCCAGCACCTATCCCCCGGAATCGTGGAATTCATATTCCACGCTCAGACTCGCCGCATTTTTCCGCGGTTTCGCCGAGGGCGGAGCGGACCTGTTCGACGTGATTTCAATGCTTCCCCACGGTCGGGACAGTGGGCTCTTCAGGCAAGGCCACATTCCAACCTGGACCGGTGATCGGTTCGAGTCCCAACGCGGCGCGGCGCTGAGTGATGAGCGCTCGCCCCCGCGCCACAATTTTGGAGGAATGGCGGGCGAAGTGCACGATGATAGTGAAGGTGCGGGTGCGGCCGCCGCCCGTGACGGTCACCGCTGGAAACAACCCCTCCCACAAAAAGTCGGGAAGAAACGAGGCCCTGACGTGCACGGTCCCGAATCGTTCCAGACTTTCAAGAGGGAACACACTCACCCGGGTGAGACCAATCATGATGACGCTATTCCGCGTGACATACACCCCGATCAGGGCTGCCGCAAGGAGGGCGACACCACTCAGGACAATCGCCGCAATCCAGGTAATCTTCTGCTCAACCGGATTCGATACCGGCGCGACAACAGGGACCACCAAAACGATAACGCTCCACATGAGCATCACCAAACGTCCTAGCAAGCCGGCGTATTTGATTCGAGTCACGCGAACAGTATGACGCATGAGTGGGCCGCCGTGTCTCTGCGACGACCCACGCGCCCTGCGGCTAGAGACCCAGCTGAGAATTGAAGAGCGTGTTGTCCCAGAACAGAATTTCCTGGGCGATGCGTCCGTTCTCCCAGCGCGCGAACGTGGCCATCTGCAGTTCCAGTCGTTTCCCGGTGGGTTCGACCCGGGTGCCGTCGGGGAGGATCATCGGCGCAGTGAAGGTGCCCGCGGTCACTCCGACCACGGCTGTCCAGTCCCCCTGGGCGACCTTGATCGGATGCGAAAGCACCCGGGCATCCGGCATGAACGACACCATAAACTGCATGTCACCCACGTGGGCATCGAGGTCGTGCACGGCGGTGCCGTCGGGCATCACCACCTCGGGGGCGGCGGAGTGCAGGTCGCGAAAGAGCGACCAGTCGTGGGTACTGTAGGCGTCGAAGTCCATCCGGTCAAACAGCTCGGTGTTTTTCGCCGCGAGTTCCTTTTCCGCACGCAGCTCGGCAATCTCGGCTTCGAGTGCGGCGATGCGGGCGGTGGCGGTTTCCAGGTCGATCATGGTTCCCCTCTCCTTCTGTCGTCCCGAAGCGTTTCGGGACAACGATCTGGGTTCAGCCTATGTCCGGATCACGTCCGAAATTATTAAATTCGGATAACAACTCGGAATTAGTGCGAGGGTCAGGAATACAGCCCAAAATTGTCTCGGTCGGTCGCCTCGCGCGCGAAGGCGGGATCAAAACCGGGTGCGTCCTCATCCACGTTGAAGGGCAGGGCACAGTAAATAGGCAAACGAGTCCTCCGCGCAAATGCAGATTCGCACTCCTCACGGCTCCCGGGTGCCCAGATGGTGCGGAAAACTCCGGTTGTTTGCAGGATTCCCCAGTTCCCCACGTCGCAAATTAGGGCCCAGACCCGCTCAATGCCGTCGCAGGTAAAGTGTGTCCCGCGTGTCCGGATTCCCGTCCCGAAATCCGCGTTGGTGTCCACCCAGAGCGACTTCCCTGCCTGCTCAAATACCCGCACCGGCCAGGAACGCGGATCAACCGGCTCGATCAGGATCGAGCGGATTCCCGGGGTGAGTTCAATCATGGGCACGATCCGCACCGCGTCGCCCCACTCGGCCACCGCGCGCGAGGCAATCTCTGCAAGTGCATCGTCCACGAAGGCTTCGACGTGTGCTCTCCGCGACCGGGGAATCATCCCGCGTCTCCCGCAGCCGTCGGCTTCGGGCCGCGGCCCGCGAGCATCCGGGCACGTGCGGCCTGGGCGACGATCGCCGGCAACTCGGGATCGTGCCAGGTCGAGTCCGAATCAATAATCCGCTCCAGCGTTTCCCGTGAGGATTCGCCCTCGAGGAGGGTGTCCCAAGCAGTGCGCTCAGTCATGTGGGGACTCCGTTCTGCCCTCGGCGAGGAAGGCGGTGATGTTGGATTTCAGGGCGCGGGAGTTCTCGCGAGTGCCCGAGTTCCGGAGCATCTCGTTCCACTCGGGCAGGCTGTCCAGCGCCTGGGCCAGCTCCCTCAGACTGGAACGCATGTGACGGTGCCGGGACCATTGCCGCAGTGCCTGCCGCAGAACGATGCGGAACAGTGCCGCATCGCTCACCAGGTCGGATTCGCCCCGGGCCGAGACCTCATTCATGATGCGTGGGAGTCGTTCCTCCAGCCGGCCCAGATCGGCCGGATCCACCCATCCCAGTTCCCGTATCCGGCGTACCTCCCCCGGCGTAATCCGGCCCGAACGCACCTCGATTTCCAGCCGCATGCCGCGCGGGGCAAGGTCAAGCGTGGTGCTACTCGGCTTCGACCGGAACACCACCCGAGCCACGGTGTCCACCAGAATCTGAATCAGGGCAACCAGCATGCCGAATACAAACTCGATCAGGCCGAGGAGAAACATGGCCTAGCCTCCCGTATGATCGTCGGTGCGCATACCTCGGACATCGTCTCCCGGGGTGATCATGCCGGGGTGCCGATTTCCGAATCCAGATAGCTCACAATGCTCGTCCTGAGCGCTCGCGCGTTGGGACGGGTGTCGGTGTCGTGCGCGATGGTCTGCCACAGGGGAAGGACTCCGAGCTCTTCGGCGACTCCGGTGAGCGTGGACCGCATCTCGCGATGCCGACCCCACTGTCCGAGAGCGTTGCGCAGCACCAGTCGAAACATCGCCTCGTCCGATGCGGCGGCGCGCATCTCCGGGGTTTCTTGCGCCGAGATGAACTCCGGTGCCCGTTTGCGAAGGCGATCGATGTCCCGTGGCGAAATCCACCCCATGTCCCGACACCGCTCGAATTCGCCGGCTGAAATGCGTCCTGACGGCAGGGCAAGCTCGAGACCAAGCCCGGTGGGCACGGGCTCGAATGATGACGCTCGTCTTCCACGGATCCCGAACAGGAGGTCCATCAGGGACCCGGTGACGTACGCGACCACTTCGCGAATGGTGTGGAAAACTGACAGGACGAAAAAACCTGCAAATGGCATATCGGACCTACCCCATCACCAAGATGCGCCCGAGCCGGCCCGAAAAGAGATCGACAATTCGGCGGACATCCCATTCATCCCAGCCGGTGTCCTCAACGAGGTCTAACCGCTGGGCCGGGCCTGGAACCCTCGTGGAAACCCCCGGCTCGTAGGGAGTGACAGGCCACCCATCCGAGGGATCATCGTTATCCAAAATGGGTGGCATGCGGGAAGGGTTCACAATCTCGTGGGGATAAGAATCATCTGGGTGGGAACAGGATAGCGTGGACGGCACCCCAGCGGTTTCGGCGGTCGGCATCATGTGGTGATCGTTCGGCGACCGCTCTCACGGTTCACGGGGTCAGACGAACCCCGAACCGATCCGCCATGAGCCGCCAGGCCTCGGCATCACTCAGGTCAAAAATATCGGCGGCTTCGCGGGGACTCGCACTGCGGGTGCGCCCCCGGCGGCCCCGCCATCCACGACGGCCGGTCGGCACGCTTCTGATCAGGGCAAAGTCCACAAATCGGCGAACGTCCACGCGCCTGTCACTCACGGTAAAGATCACCCGCTCGATCACCTGTTCACGACTGCCCGGGGCCGGCACGATCTCCAGGTTGATCACATGGCCGGCCGCGTCCAGGCAGAAATCCACCTCGTCCCACCAGGTGTCCTCGTAGAGGTCGATCAGCGCGGCCGGAGCGGGAACCACCAGGGGGAGGCCGCTCTCATAGGCGATCAGGGGCCACTCGATCGCGGGATCGTCGGTGTCCAGAATGAGCGACATTTGGGAGGGTTCGCAATCTCTCGGGGTAATGACCAGTCTGATGGGATCAGGGAAACGTGGGACGGGATGGGAACGTCCCGGATTAGGGGGTGCCCGCCGGAGCGAGCCACTCCTGAATTTTCACCTTCAGTTCGGGTGCGGTCTCGTCCTCCCCGCTCCCTCGCTCGATCGCGTTCCAGACGGGTACCTGCCCGAGCGCCACGGCGGTTTCGGTGAGCCAGCCGCGCGCACCACCGGCCGTGTCCCACGTGTGCAGCGCGCTTTCCAGCGCGATCTTGAACACCCGATAGCGCTGCGCATCCTCGGTCTCGGCGGAACCGGGTACGGCATCGAGCTCCCCTGCGATCTCGGCGGCCTGATCCTCGGTAATCCACCCCAGGACGACGGCCTGCTGAATGCCCACCGTGTCGAGGCGGTAGGTCCGCGCGAAGAAGGCAAATTCCGCGGGCGTTGGCATGATGCGATGGTCGTCTGCCGGTCGCGGTGCAGGCTTGTCCCGGGGTTTACGGATCAACGGCCCGCACAGACCAACGAGCGCAAAAATCGAGAGAATCAGGATTCCCAACATTGGGTAATCGATGGTCATGGGTCAACGGTCTTTCGGCTAGGTGTGTGCGGGGATACGAACGATTCGCTAAACGGCGGCACTGTCACCCGGACCCGCCAGGCGGGAAGGGGCTCCGGCCAGAACGCCAACTCACCCGAGGGCGGACTGACCCGGGTGGTGAAAAATGGCAGCGTCACGCCCTCCACGACACCAAGGTTGCCCAGGTCTAGGAGTACCTTCCAGGTGTCCTCCAGAACGTCCGAGGGTGCGAAGCTCTCGGTGTCCTCGCTTGAGTTCCACCCGAACCCGGGTTTCGCGCTGACCATCAGCATGTTGTCATGGCCGAACACGTGGATCTTGAGTCCGTTGTCGTTCACGCTGTCGATCCACATGCCACGCATCGGCTCATCGGGAGCCCCCGCCATCTCAGAAACCTCAAGCGTCACCGCTCCCGGCCATTCGTTCTGCACTCGCTCGGTGAGTGCGGCAACAAATGTGTGCGTGAACTCATGCGGGCGCAGATCCGCGGCATACATAGCGAGCGCATACCGAGCACGCGCGCTCTGCAACGGAATAACGCGGTCGCCTTCCTGCCAGAAACCATAGGGATCGTCGCTACTCCACTCGGGGACTTCCTCGTAGACAAAAATCGGGGTACTGTGCCGTTCCAGATAGTCTGCGTCCGAGGACAACAGCATCTCCACGCAGGACCACGGCAGCTGGAATTCCTTCCAGTGCTCGTCGATGTAGCGCAGAATCGAGCCGACAACCAGCGCCCGCGTTTTGTCACGCTCGCCCGGTTCGGGCCGGTTGGCACGCACCCAGTCCTCAAACTCGACGCGTTCACTGCCCCACATCTCAACCAGAGCAAACACGGCTGGGTCGGCATCGATCAGGCCGGCACCGTAGAGGTCGCCCGCGAGTTCCAGCGCATCCTGCCGTGAGACCGCGCCGATCTCCCACGCGTAGGACAACACCGGTGCGGTGATCTCCGAGAGTTGGAGGGTGTCCCCGATGGCGTCCCTCAGCAGGGTGATCGAGCGCCGAGGGTAGCGTTTGGTGGTCGCCGAGGCTTCGGGATTTCGCCCGCCGAGTTCCCCCGATTCCGCATCGATCCATCCGCGGATCTCCAAGAACGCAGACTCAACCGAACTCGCGGTGACCCGTCGTAGTCCGGTCCAGGCATCGCTCTCCACCGCGAGCAAGACGCCACCGCGTGAATCGAGCACCCGAATCCTCTGGATCGATCCGCGCGGCATCCGGCGCACCCGGAACGAGCCCACCACGATCAACGAGCGGCGGGTCAGGTAGAGCCCGTTGAACACCAGCACGAGGAGACAGCAGAGCGTCACCACACCGGCGATTCCCCAGCGCACCACCGGGTTGTGCCCGGCCAAAATCCCCACAATGGCGAGCACAAGATCCATGCCGAACACCACGATGGGGAATTTCAGCACCCGGTGGGTGCCCGGAATGCGCCCGGTCATCCGATATTCGGTCATGGTTTTTCCTCCTCCGCCTCGAAGCGGCGAGGACGATGCAAAACCTAAGAATAGTGGGTGTTATGAACTATTCGATAGAGACTTTCGTTTCGAGCTCAATGCCCATGGTCAGCTAACGCGTACGCACCTCGGCGGGCTTTGATCTCAGCGGAAAACCGCGTGCTGAAGATGCCAGTACACACGTATACACCGTTCGCGGAACACTCGCTTTCGGTGAGGGAGTTTTGCGCTCCGTTATGACGGTGCCGGGGATTTGTGCACCGCGCTCACTCACCTGCGTGCGGGCCGCCATGCGGGTCGTCACGATCACGCTGATTGCGCCGCTCCTCCGACACATCCGAGCGCACCATCCGAAGTAGCAGGAAACCGATAGTTCCGATGATCGCCAAGGTCATCGCGATATCGAGTGCACCGTCGCTGACCCTCGATAGGTCAAACCAGGGCTGGTCGGCAAGGTACGGACTCATCGTCGCTCTCTCCCAGGCGTTCGTTCCGATGGACAAACTATGCACCGTTCTCACGCACCCAGGTCTGAAGCTTGTGGCGCAGCACCGTGGAATTATCGCGATCGCCGGTGTCCCGCGTGATGTCTGCCCACTCCTCGGAAATCCCCAGCTGAGTGGCGAAGCTAGAAAGCAGGTCGCATGCCACGAACGCGCTTCCAGTTCGCCAGAGAACGGCGCACGATGATCCGCATCAACGCAAATGCGTCGCGATCAGAATCGTCCACATCGGCTCGTTCGGTGGTTCCAGCCCGCAGCGTTGAGGCTTCCTCCGCGCTCATCCAGCCACGTTCCTCGGCCATTTCCACCCCGCGCGCACCGAGGTCTCCCCGCACATAGACGCGCTGAATCTCTGCTGCGGAGGGGATGAGCCGTTCGGGATTCCACGGCACAAACGGACGCAGCGGTCTCGGCGCATCAGCCGCGGTTTCCCAACCCAGTTTGCGCTCGATGGCGTCAATCAAAAAGGACAACGGGAGGCGCACCAAAACCACAAACGCGATGGTGAGCAGCGTCCCCGAGGTCAGCGGATAGCGATTAGCTAGCTCCCAGAACTGGTCCATGCGTTCTCACCGCCCCCGTTGATCACGAATCCGCTCGGCCCCGATCAACGCGGCCAGCGCGCGCTCCACCTCGGCGCGTTTGCTGGTCCGAAACGCCAGCGAGGGCAGGTGTCGCTGCCGATCACGGTTTCCCTCCACGGAAGCCGGGCTCAGAGCCAGCACCGGCATCGAGTAGAACGGCACGGAATCGAATACATCCTCGAGGAGGGCGGTACGCAGGGGCACACAGGAGAACCATTCGATCGCCGCAAGTTCGTACCTCCGAGTGCGCCAAAACTGGCGAACCACGAGGACCGACCCATCGGAATAGAGCCCCATCAGGGCGGACCGGATGATGATCGCGGCCAGGAGCACAATCAAGACACCTCGAAAGCCGAGTGCGGCGAGGGTTGTATCCGCGACGAATCCGGAGGCGACGCCCAGCAGGACCAGTCCGGGAATCGGCATCGCCCACAGCAGTGTCCAGGCGTTCGTGTGTCTGATTTTTCTCATGTCAGGATTCACCATAGTGGGCGCGCGCCCGCCGCATGGCTCGCCGAACCGCGGATCTGCGGACCGCGAGCGCGGTACCGATCTCTCGGTGTGCCCGGCCGATCGACCGCGTCACCGCCTCTTCTACCCCGAACCCTGCCGAGATCTCACCGAGCACGTCGGGGTCGTCCTCGGCGGTGGCCCGCAGGGCCAGCATCAGCAGATCGTGGCTCAGCGCCCCATCCACCCGCACAGAGACGTGTCGCCCATCCCGCGAGGCCTGGACCCAGAAGAAGCGTTCATCCCGGACGATCAACAGGTACTCGGTGGGGTCATCGGGAAGGATCAGCGCCAGCACCAGCACATCGCCCGCGTTCTGAACCTGGCCGATGCGCCAAGACGAGCCCGAGTCACCCGTGGGATTCTCGCCGCTCACAACCGCCCGGATGTGCTCGGCGTCATAGATGTGTTCCTCCGCGGAGACCAACAGCTCAACCGAGACGTTTTCACCGTGAAGTGTGGCCTCGACCGGATAGACACCGCGCAGTTCCACCGCACCATCACTCCGGGAAATGTCCTCGATGGTCAGCCAGCCGGCGGCAATCTCGTACGGATCGGCGACGGTCACCGATTCTGCACCGAGTACCCGCAGCCTCAGCCGCCGCCACCCCTGACGGTCCGAGAAATACACCATCGGAGCGATGCCGCGAACGTCGCGTGCGAGCGTTCCCTCCAGGTCGGCAATGGCGATGATCGGATCGCCCAGCTGATCGATGTCGGTGTGTATCCATTTCATGGGTTGCCTCAATCACGAGTGAGTCGGCACGGACAAGGCGCGCCGCTGAGTGATCTGATCGACTATTCGGTCCCCGGCAGATCGAACAAAAGCCGGCGCAATGAAAACCGATGCGGGCCGTGAGCCCACCGAAACCCTGAGATTCCGCATGACGGAATAAGACTCCTGCTTCCTGAACGTGGTCACATAGTCAGGAACGTAGTTGACGTGAGAGACCTCGCGCACTTCGGCGAGTGTGAATCTGGAGATCCGAAATACACGGATGATCACCACGGACGTGTCGCTGACATAAACCCCGGTGACAACGATAGCGATGAGCGAGTGCGCGGCACAGTACCCGGCAACGATGCGGGACCAAAACGAGAGGTCCGAATCAAGCTGTGCGAAGACAAGATACCCGATGATGAAAACAGCCAGCCATGCCATCGAAATCAACTGGGTCACGCCCCCGGACCACCGTATTTTTCTCAGCAATTATCTCTTCTTACTCTTGAGGCCCCGTTGGGCCGTTTCACAGCACCGAGGATAGCGATCGCACGTGCCTTCTCGTTGCGGGTTCTGCCCGGCCACTGGTGTCGACGGCTCAGGTCGTGGTGGGCGATTGTTGGGCAAGCCAGCTCTCGATGTGGTGGCGCAGCTCGGGGGCATCCACCGAGGATCCCGGCTCCCGGGTGATGAGCCGCCAGGTGGGTTCCTGATTGAGCAGATGCGCCGTTTCTTCGAGCCAGACGGCCGCGGCCGGGGGGAGACCTTCGGTGCGCAGGGAGCTTTTCAGGGCAACCTTGAACACCCGGAACCGCTGGATTGACGCCATCCCCGGTTCGGCGGGAGCGGCCAGGATTCTTGCGGCAATCGACTCGGCCTCCGCCTCGCTCACCCACCCCAGCCGACGTGCCTCATCGAGGCCGCCGGCGTCGAGGTCGTAGAGCAGAGCCAGTTCGTAAAGTTCTTCGGGCGTCGGGGCGATTCGATCATCGTTTTCGGAACGGAGGCGTCGTTTGCGGCGTGCGTCCCGGATCATCGGGATCAGCCCAACCAGCACCACCACGACCAGGGCGGAGGTCAGAGCGCCCACGGCATTAATCACGTCGATCATGCTATTTCTCCCACGGCCCCTCGAGCCAGCGCACGTCGTACTGGTAGGCACCCGGATCGGCGCGGGGTCCCTCACAGACGCGCAGTACTCGATCCGCGGCCGCGAGGGCAGACTCGGTATCGGTGCTCAGCGTGAAATCGGCGGGCACGATAGCCAGGGAATACTCGGCTCGGGCATTCAACATCAGGCGCAGGGCGAGCAGGCCCGGTTGTGTCCGCCGACGACGAAGTCGTTGCTGATCGGTCCCGGTTGCGCGGACCAGGCTCACAATCCGATCGGGATCGGTGATCATCATCTCTGGTGTCCCCTCGCCCGGGGAGCCCGGCACCACCTCGTGGTGGTTGGGGATCAGCGCAATCCGCAACCCAAATGTCTCAAGACGCCGGTTCAGCGAATCCAAAGTCGGCTCCTCGCGCAACAGCGTGCGCACCCGCCAGCTCGATTGCTCGGTGGCGGCGGCCTCCCCCGCCCAGATCGCGAGCCCGGCCGCCAGCGATCCGGTGTGCACGGTCATCGGCACCGGTGATTTCGGCACCGGGAGGAACGTTCGAGAAAGCCAAAGATGCGGGAAGAATACGGCCAGCGGAAGTTCATACTGGGTGTTCTCCCATGCACCGCCGTAGACATCAAACCGATACCCAAGCAGAGCGTCCGTGCCACGCTCGGGAATCCAGTCGATCGTTTGCTTCCGCAGCAGAGCCTGCTCCTGAGCCAGGAACTTTTCCCGGTCGATGTTGCCAAATTTCCGGGCGAGCGCGGAACGCTTCCGCGGCGATCGAATGACCCAGCGGATGCTGGGATGCTCGGATAGTCGCGTATCGGAGCGAATCAGAGGTCCCGCAACCAGGGCGAATTCCGTGGCCACGTCCCCGCCCAGTCGGCCGATATCCACGCGCGTCTCACGGGTGAGTCCCAGGCGTTCCCGCAGTGTCAGTGCCAGGTGCAGCGCATTGGCTCCCCGAGCGCCCAGCGCTGCCGAGTGGATGACGCGTTCACCGTCATCAAGCACCAGGGTGACCCAGCAAAACAGGTCCCACATTCTGAACGCGCCATAGGGCCGGGCCGCCCGGGACAAATAAACGTCGGTGATGCGCTCGCGCGCGATGCGTCGGATCCGGAACGGGGCTATCAGGACCAGTGTGCGCGGCCCCAGATACGCGCCGGTTCCCAGCAGCACGACCAGGAGAAGGACCAGCACGGCGGCGAGCACGATATCCCCCGGCCCCCAGCGACCGGGAACCTGCCAAAAAATGTATGCCGCGATCGCAAACACCACCACCGGAATCCATCCCCACCTGGCGGCGTCTCCGCCGTGGCGCAGCCGAGTGGCGCCCCGCTGCGGCGCGCGCCGAGGAACCCGGTTCGGGCTCGCGGTCCGGGTGGCTTCGTGCATATCATGTCCAATGGATTCGGGGATAACGGTGATCGTATCGGGTATCGGGATGGCGGACAGGGCAACGCGCCCGTCCGGTTTTACCAGATGGGTCTGACGGCTTCGATGCGCACCAGGGCGCAGACGATCCGCAGCGGAAGGTTGGGTCCCGAGCCGAGGGCTTGCAGGCGCACTCCGGAGGAGGGAACCCCGAGAGGCACAATCACGAGGCTCACGCCCACGTCCCCGCTCAGCGCGGAGAACAGTGCCAGAAGCCCCAGGTTCTCGGGCCGGGTCCGGCGCAGCCGCCGACTGAGTAACGTCCACCATCCGTACTCTCGCGCCAATTTTTTCAGGGTGAGCATCGTCTCGCGGGTGAGATAGTTCTCGTCCACGAGGGTGATGTCTTCGCGGCCCAGGTGTAGGGATCCGTCCGGCAGCATGCGCGTAGACCGGGTCAACGCGAGGGCAAGTCCTCGTTCCTGGAGCACTCCGGACACCCGCCGAATCGACGGCTCCCGGAAGAGAAGCATGCGCGCGGACACCCGGTGCCTGATGCGCAGCAGCCCGAGGCTTTGATAGAGCGCCAGCACGCTACCTCGATGTGGCAGCACCCCGGCGGCAACCGTCTCCATCCGCGGTAGGAAGGCCGGTTCCACTCCGAGTCCGCGCTCCCCTGCCCGGCGCCGCCTTGTGAGTTCGGTCCAGGTGCGATGGTTCGGATCAAACTCGGTGACGATTTCCCGGGCCAGGGCATCGGCGCGTGCGCCGCTCAGGTCGGTAAACCTCTCGCCGAGCTCCTCATCCGGGCCCAGCTGACGGACGGTTAGCGAGTCGCGTTCGGGGCTCACCCGGTTCCAGCTCGCACCCGGATTTCCGACGGTCAGGGCCGCTCGAACGGGGCTTCCATAACGAGACTCACCACCGTAGCGCATCGACACCCGGAGCGGATCGGCATCGGATCGCCACAGGTTCGAACACACCAGCGCCACCCGAGCCACCGCACGCTGACTGGACCGAGGGCGCACATCGAAACGAACATTTCGCCGGCCGGGTCCGCAGTCGAGCACAACCCGGTCGATCCACCACGAGCCGGATTGTTTCCCGGTCATATCCACCTTGTGCACCAATATCTCCGCCACCTCGACGGTCCGAGCCACGCGCACCACGGGCAGATTCACCACCACGATGAGGCGGGGACCTACATAGGCGCCCGCAGTCAAGAAATACAGCAGGCCACAGGACACGAATACAACCGCACAGATCTCGAACGGGCGCGAGAGCTGAGAGGTCAGAATCCCGCCGACCCCGCACCCTGCCAGGAATAGGAAGATCATCACCAGGTCACCGCGCGCGGCGGCACCGGTTCCGGCCAGCTTTTGCACCCGCGTCACTCTCAGGAAGCGCGCTTTCGGCATCGTACTCACAGGCTAAACATAGCGGGGAACACCGATGGCCCGGAGGAACTCTCCGGGCCATCGGTGTTGTGGGGAGGGGTTAGAACTCCCCACCCATCTTCTGCAGACGGGCGATCCGATCGGGGATCGGCGGGTGGGTGCTGAAGAGCTTGGCCGCACCGCCAGACTTCAGCGGGTTGGAAATCCACAGGTGCGCCATCGAGGAGTTCTGCCGCTGCATCGGGCGCCCATAGGCGTCGAGCTTGGCCAGCGCGCTAGCCAGGGCGTCGGGGTGCCGGGTGGTCATCGCACCGGTGGCATCGGCCAGGTACTCGCGCTGACGCGAGACGCTCAGCTGAATCAGGCTGGCCAGCAGCGGGGCGATCAGCATGGCAACCAGGCCGATGATCATGACCACCGGGTTGCTGCCGCCGCCGTTGTTGTTATTGTCGTTGCGGCCACCGCTCAGGCCACCCCAGAAGGCCATCCGCATGAAGATGTCGGAGATGAAACCGATCACCACCACCAGGGCAAATACGATCATCGAGACCCGGATGTCGTAGTTGCGCACGTGCCCCAGCTCATGGGCCATCACGCCCTCCAGCTCGGCATCGGTCATGATCTCCAGCAGCCCGGTGGTTGCGGCCACCGAGGCGTGCTGCGGATCCCGACCGGTCGCAAACGCGTTGGGGGCGGGGTCATCGATCAGATACACATCCGGCATCGGGGTGCCCGTGGTGATTGCCAGGTTCTCCACGATTCGATACAGGCGCGGCTCGTCGGCCAGGGTGATCTGGTGACCACCGCTGATCGTGAGGGCCTGACGCGAACCCATGAAGTACTGGAAGATCGCAAACACGGCGCCGCCGATCAGGATCCCGATGGTGATCGAGGGGCTGCGATTCAGGTATCCCACCAGCCATCCCAGCGCGCCGATGATCAAGACAAACAGGATCATGATGATGACCGTGTTGATCTTGTTTTCGCGTATAGCTCGATACATGTGTTGCGGGGAAAACTAGAACTGAATGCGCGGCGGCTCGGCGATGGCCGCGGCGTCGGCAACCTCGAAGAACTCACGCTCGGTGAAGCCCAGGTTGCGCGCAAACATGTTGTTCGGGAACACCTGGATCTTGGTGTTGAGCTCACGCACGCCACCGTTGTAGAAGCGACGCGAGGCCTGAACCTTGTTCTCGGTGTCTACCAGCTCGCCCTGGAGCTGAAGGTAGTTCTGGTTGGCCTGCAGCTGCGGGTAGGCCTCGGCCACGGCGAAGACCGACTTCAGGGCCGACTGCAGGTGGTTCTCGGCGGCGGATGCCTCGGCCGGGCCCTGAGCGGTCAGGGTCTCCGAACGGGCACGGGTCACGGCCTCAAACACGCTCTTCTCGTGCGAGGCGTAGCCCTTAACGGTTTCCACCAGGTTCGGAATCAGGTCCGCACGGCGCTTAAGCTGCACGGTGATGTCGCTCCAGGCCTCATCGACCCGGACCTTGAGTGCCACCAGCGCGTTATAGGTCGACCAGAGGTAGATGCCGATCACGACGATAAGCGCGACCACGATCAGGACGGGAATAAGCCAAGATGGCACGGTGGGACCTTCCAAGATTTGAATGATATTCGTACTGAATATCCAGTGTACGCGTCCGGGTGGTTCTCGGCCCCTCTTCGCCACCACCCGGCACTCAATTCGCAGGAATGTGTGGGCGGATGACGTAAATCTTTGACAAAGACCGGATTTTTGCATGGAATAGAGACACCGTGCATTCCGTTCCGAGGAAGTTCCCCGTCCCGGTTGCTGCTGTGCTTTGCCTGGCCGCGATCACGTTGAGCGTGCTCGTGAGCGCCCAGGTCCCCTCCTTTGCCGAACCGACACAGCCCGCCTCGGGGTCCTCGACCAGTGCGCCGTCCAGCCCCGATCCATCGTTGCGGCCCACCATCTCGGCACCCGCCGCCGGCGACGTCATCGGCCGAGCCAGCACCACGGTCCGCGGCACCGCTGCGCCCGGCGCCTCGCTGACGGTGCTGGCCGACGGGAAATCGGTCTGTACCACCAACGCCGGTACCGACGGCACCTACTCCTGCCAGATCTCGGGCCTGACCACCTCCCCCTCGGTGACCCTGGTCACCCGCGATAACGGGGCCGCCCCCGGAGCACCCGACTCCGTCTCGGTGGTGTTTGCGGTGGTCACCCCACCCACCATTTCCGGCGATGCGGGCTCGGCCAAGGTGGGACTGGTGCAGGGCACCGGCTATCCGGGCGCAACCGTCAAGCTCACCGTCACCGGGGTGGGGGCCTGGGATGTGCAGGTGGCCCAGTCCGGGCGCTGGGCGCAGTCACTCCCCCTGCAACTTCACGGCACCTATTCGATGAGCGCGACCCAGCGCACCTCCTTTAGCGGAACAACCTCCTCGGATCCGAGTCCCACGGTCTCGCTGGCGGTGGACACCACGCCGCCGCCCGCACCCACGATTACCGCGCCCGCGGCGGGCAGCGCGCTCACCTCGCGGACCACGTTTGCCGGCGGCGGGGAAACCGGCGCGACGGTCACCGTCTACGCGGTTCCCGATTCCGGCGGGGACGCGGTGCTCTGTTCGGCCCCGGTCACGGCGAGCCGCTGGAGCTGCGCGGCCGAGGTCCCCTCGAGTGGACCCGCGACCCTGATCGCCTATCAAACCGACGCCTCGGGAAACCCGGGCGATACCAGCACCCCGATCCGGATCGTGTTTGGAGCAAACCCCGGCGGAACCATTCCCCCGCCGCCGCCCGCTCCGGGTACCGGACAGGGGCCCGGACAAGGCCAGGGCAACACCCCGGTTCCGGGCCACTCGGCGACCCCGCATCCCACCCCCACCCCGAGCGCCCCGCCCAGCTCCTCCGCTCCCGCGCAGCCGCCCACCGGTGGCGGCGAGGCGGGTCCGGCGGTCCCGACACGCCCCTGGGATTGGGACGCCCGCTCGGCCTTTACCCACGCGGTGGCACCGGTGCTCGGGCCCACGGCCGCCTCGGGCTGGCTTGGCGCGTTCCTCCTCGCGCTGGCGGTGATCGCGCTGGTCCTCATCCCCGCCCGCTTCCTTGCCGGCGGCTTCCGCTCCCGGGGGCCGCTGCGATTCACCGGGCGAAATCGTGAGCGTCCGGCACCCGAGGATCCCGAGGGCGCACTCTCGGTGCGCCATCCGATCATCGCCGGGGCCGCCCTGGTTCTGGTGCTGGGACTCGTGGTGGTGTTCGCGATGCCGCTGCGCCAGGATGCCGCCCAGCTGCGCCTGTTTGGTGCCGCGGTGATCGCGCTGATCTTCGTAAACACGGCCGCCTCGATCCTCCCCGTGCTGCTGAGCACCCGCCGTTTCGGCGGCACCGCCACGGTGACCGTCGCGCCACGCTACCTGGGCGCGGCCGTCGCCGCCTCGGTGGTGTCTCGGATGCTGGGGATGGAGCCCGCGCTGGTCTTCGGCATCGCGTTCGCCGTGACCCTGGTCCCCGAGGCCGCCCGGGCCCAGCGCGCCGGGGCCGCGGCGCTGCGCGTGTTCAGCGTGTTTGGGTTGGGGGTTGCCGGATGGATCGCGTCCAGCCTGTTGGGCTCGCCCACCGGAATCGCCGGGTCCTTCCTCGCCGAGGTTGCCAACGTGACCGCGATGGCGGGTATCGGTTCGGCGGCAATCCTGCTCATTCCGCTGGGCCAAACCAGCGGCCGCGCGATCCTGGCCCTCGGCCCCTGGCGCTGGCTCGCCTCCGCCCTGCCCGTCTACACCACCCTGTTTGCGCTGCTGTGGCCGGCGTTTGGCCACCTGCACTCCCCCGATATCATCCCGGCCGCGCTCATCCTGGGTCTGCTGTTTGGGGGGATCGGACTCGGCGCGTACCTGTGGCGCACCTCGCTGCGCACTCTCTTTATCTCCTCCCGCTAGGCCCGCCTGAACCCCGAGGTCGGTGGCTCGGTCCAGAATAGGGGTATGCCCCTCGTTCTCACCGGTTCCCCGCACGGCCTCACAGTGCTGCGCGAGGTGGACGAGGCGGGTACCGTGCTGTCCGAGCCGGTGGAACTGCGCGGAACCGAGAACATCCTCCGGGCCATCGGCGAGGCCGAGGCCAGCCACCCGCGCTGGGTATGGTCGGGCACCAACGACTGGTATCCGTGGCTGTTGGAACACAACCTGCACATCGAACGCTGCGTGGATTTGCGGCTGGGTCACGCGCTGCTCCGCCTCACCTCGGCCCTGCCCGCGGGCGAGTATCCCAGCGCCCCGGACAGCCCGTGGCGACACGAACCCTTCCCCAGCGGCGCGCCGGTCGAGCAGGGTCTGACCCTGTTTGACGAGGTGGACCGCGCGGACACCGTGAGCGCCGACGAGGTGCTGGCCGAGTTTGCCCGTCAGCGCGCGGCCGTCGTCCGCGCCGCCGAGCGAGATCCGATCGCCGGCGGAAAGCTCCGTCTGCTGCTCGCAGCCGAGTCCTCGGGGGCATTGGTCGCCGCCGAAATCCACCACTTCGGGCTGCCCTGGAGCCGGGAGGAACACGATCGGATCCTGACCGAGGCCCTCGGCGAGCGTCCGCGGTTCGGCGGGCGGCCCGCCCACCTGGCCGCCCTCGCCGACACCATCCGGGAACTTCTCGACGCCCCCGAACTCAACCCTGATTCCCCACCCGAGCTGCTGCGGGCCCTCGCCCGGGCGGGCATCTCGGTGCCCAGCACCAGCAAGTGGGTGCTGCGGGACATCAAGCATCCGGTGGTGGAACCGCTGCTGCGCTATAAGTCGCTCTCGCGCCTGCTCAGCGCCAACGGCTGGGTGTGGCTCGACACCTGGGTGCCCGAGGATCGTTACCGTCCCGAATACGTGGTTGCCGGAACCGCAACCGGACGCTGGGCCACGAACGGCGGCGGGGCCATGCAGCTCCCCGCGCAGATCCGCGCGGCCGTCCGAGCCGATCCCGGACACCTACTGGTGGTCGCCGATGCCGCCCAGCTGGAGCCGCGGATCATCGCCGGCATGTCCCGCGACACCGCGATGGCCGCCGCGGGCGCCGGCAAAGACCTGTATCAGGGTCTCGCCGATGCGGGCGTGGTGCCGGGCCGAGCCGAGGCCAAGCTCGCGATGCTCGGGGCGCTCTACGGTGCCACCAGCGGCGAGAGTGGCGCGCTGATGCCCCGACTCAAGCGCGCCTTCCCGCAGGCCATCGCCGCCGTGGAAAACGCCGCACGCGAGGGCGAAAAGGGAAGATCGGTCTCCACCTGGCTGGGTCGCGGGGCGCCGCTGCCCGATGCCGGCTGGTTTGAGTTTCAGCGCACCGCGGGGCAGGTTGATGCCACCGACGCGATGCGTCGACGTGCGGGAACCCTGGCCCGGGACTGGGGCCGGTTCAGCCGCAACTTCATCGCCCAGGGCACGGCCGCCGAGTGGGCTCTGTGCTGGATGGCCGGGCTGCGCCAGCGGCTCGCCCGGCTCGGCACCCCGGGCGATCGTCCCCACCTGGTGTACTTCCTCCACGATGAGGTGGTTGTGCATGCCCCGGCGGATGTGGCGGACGAGACGTCCGCGGCCATTCGGGACGCCGCCGCCGAAGCCGGACGCCTGCTGTTTGGCACCTTCCCAATCGACTTCCCGCTCAGCGTGGCGATCGTCGAACGCTATTCTGAGGCCAAGTAACACAGCACCGGCCGGGCAGCGATGCCCGGCCGGTGTGGACGTGGACGGCCCGCGACCGGGAATGCCCGACCGGAGCCTAGTGGTGATGCCCGAAGCGCTTGCACCCTCCGAACATGCCCCCACGCTACGGAGCGTGTCTGAACGCCGGCTATGCCGTGGCTGAACAGCGCGTTAACGCACCCTCGCCCCCGCCTGGGAACGCACAAACGCCGGCACCTCGCGGCGCACCTCGGGCGAGGGCACGGTGCTGGTGTGATCGGCTCCGGGCAGCGCGAGCAGTCGCGCGGCGGGTAGGGCCGCCGCCAATGCACGCGCCGGCTCGATCGGAACGGTGCGGTCACGCTCCCCGTGCACGATCAGCGTGGGCATCGTGATCCGGGCCGGATCGGGGGCCACAAACTCCGCCGCATATCGGGTGTCGCTCTCGGTCCCGCGTATCCGCGGCGCATAGGGGAAGCTGGCGGCGGTGATGGTGCGCACCACTGCGCGCGCATCCCACCCGTCGGCATCGGGTCCGGGAATCCCCCGTGCCAGGAGGCGCTGGATCGGCCGCGTGGTGGCCGCACGCGCGATGCCGCGCCGGGTGAGCAGGAACCGGGCACCCGGCGGCATCGAGATATCCTGGGCCGCCACCAGGGCCTCGATCAGCACCAGCGCGCTGACCCGGTCGGGAAGGTTGGCGGCGGCCCAGAGCGCGGCCATGCCGCCCCCGGAGATGCCGGCCACGGCGGCCGTGTGCAGGTTGAGCGCATCCATCACCGGTCCCAGCAGCAGACCCTGCCGACGCGGCCCGGGGGCCAGTTCGAGCGGAGTACGAAGATAGCCGGGACGAGAGATCGCGATGACGCGCACACCGGTATCGGTCCCGATGGTTTCGGCGAGGGACAGTCCCTGGTCAAAACCACCCGGCGTCCCGTGCAGAACGATCAGCGGAACCCCGCTCCCGCGCTCGGCATATTCCACCGGGCCGGCCGAGGTTTCCAGGATGTGTGAGGACTGCGACGCGGACATGATTCTTCTTTTCCGGCGTCGATCCATGGCGCCACTCACGAAGAGCATAACCCCGTTATCCAGAACCCGCTGTGCGACAGCTGTGTAACGCCTATGCGGAAACCCGGGGGCGGATCATCCACACGTCGACCTCGTCCTCGTCGCTGAGCACAAATCCCAGCCGCGTATATAGTGCGGCGGCCCGGCTGCCCTGGAGCACGTTGAGGCGGAAGGGCTGCGTTCCGGACTCGGCCAGCACCGATTCCAAGACCCCGCGGCCGATTCCCCGGCCCTGCAGCTCGGTGGAGAGATAAAAGTGTTCGATCCAGACCCCGTCGGTTTCGGGGCGCACGGTGATCGAGCCCACCCCGCGCCCCTCAACCTCGATCACCCGGGTAAGTTCGGGGCGGAACGCGGCGGTAAACCGCTCGCGCACTCGCTGCGGATCAAATCGTCCAAGACGTTCCAGGTCGGGACGTAATACCTCGGCGCGCAGCTCGGCAATCCAGATCGAATCGGCCGGGGTACTCGCGCGCACGGTCCACTTCATAGCGATATGCTATCCGGTTCCGGGGCCCGATCTCACGCCCAACCGCCTGGCCCTGCACGCGCCTCTCGCGCAGATGACATAACTCGCACTATCGTTATCCTCGCCGCTCATTGGGGGCGGCAAGAATCGTTGAAAGGTTTCGTGTGTTCTCTCACCTCTCGCTCCTCCCCGCGGAAATCAACACCGACGTGCAGGACGGTCTGAACCAGATCACCACCACGACCGGTACCGGCGGATTCATCTTCTACGTCATCTCGGTCATCGGTCTGTGGGCCGTGTTCAGCAAGGCCGGACGCCCGGGCATCCTGGCCATCATCCCGATCGTGAACGTCATCATCACCCTCCGCATCGTCGGTCGCAGCGGATGGCTGGTGCTGCTGTACCTCATCCCGATCGTCAACATCGTGATGGCGATCATCGTGGCCTTCGATCTGGGGCGTAAGTTCGGCAAGGGCGGGGCGTTCTCGTTCTTCCTGCTGTTCCTGTTCCCCTTCATCGGCTACCTGGTCCTCGGTTTCGGCCAGGCGCGTTACAACCAGAACGCGTAACCACCAATTTCGTGAGGCCGGGGCCGAAGGGTCCCGGCCTCACGTCGCGTGTACCCTTCCTTCGTTCCTGATCGGTCGCATTTTCGACCGCTAATCAACCCAGAAAGTCACCCGATGTTTGTTGTTGCCCTGCTCCTTTTGGTGGTGGCTATCGTGGCCGCCATCGTCTTATTTGCCACCCCGAATCGTCGATCCCTGGCGCTGGGAGTGACCGGTATCGCCGGGGTCCTGGCCGTGGGCATGCTGTTTTTCACGTCGTTTTATACCAACGACGAGGGCCAGGCCAAGGTCATTCGCTCCTTCACCGGCGAGGTACAGGGGCAGGTCACCGAGGCCGGTGCCGGGTTCCATGCTCCCTGGCAGGACACCATCTCCTACGACATCCGCAATCAGCAGGTGGTTTTTGCCGGCACCGAGAACGATGAGGTGGACCTGCAGGGTTCCCAGGTGACGGTGCAGGACCGCGAGGGCGTCTCGGCGAATATCGACATCAGCGTGCGTTACTCGATCAAGCCCGATGCCGTGAGCGCGGTCTATAAGCAGTACGGCAGCCAGGAGAACTTCATCTCCAAGTTCATCGTCAACGATATCCGTGCCGGCATACGCACGGTCCCCACCGCCTATGGCACCCTGGATCTGCTGAACTCTCGCGCCAAGGTCGAGAAGGAAATCACCGACTATCTGGAGCAGCGCTGGACGTCCAAGGGTGTGCTGGTGGACTCGGTCTCGCTGCAGGAGATCCGCTATCCCGAGGATGTGCAGAAGCGCTTTGCCGATGCCCAAAACGCCCGCACCGAGGTGGAAAAGGCCAAGGCGGAGCTGGAGGCAACCGAGGTGTCGGCCAAGCAGAAGATCGTGCAGGCCGAGGCCGAGTCGGAGGCGAACCGCAAACTCGCCGAATCGCTGACCGACCCGGTGCTCAAGCAGCGCTACCTGGACACCCTCAAGGAACTCGGTAAGGGTGGCAACCTGGTGGTGGTCCCCGACGGCTTCAACGGTTTGGTGAACGTCAGCAAATAATTTGCTCGCCCCGAAAATCCCCCGCACCAACCGGTGCGGGGGATTTTTCTAGCGGTGTCCGCCGGCGGCCTTGATCAGCGCCGCGAGCTCTTCTGAGCCGCGATCCTCGGCGTTTTTCAGCGGGGTGTTGCCCTTCGAATCGCGCAGGTTCACATCCGCTCCACCGGCGATCAGCAGCTTCACGCTCTCCTGATGATCGGGCCCGTCGGTGCCCAGGAGCACCGCTTCCTGAAGCGCCGTCCAGCCCAGATTATTGATGTGGTCGGGGTCTACGCCCGCGTCGAGCAGCAGCCGGATGGTCTCCACGTGTCCGTGCTCCCCCGCCGGGATCAGCGCGGTGCCGCCGTAGCGGTTGGTGCTGGCAAGGTCGGCGCCGTTGGCCAGGGTGAGGGTGAGGATCTCGTTATATCCCTCGGCACCGGCATACAGATACGCGCTGTCCTGGATCCCGTCCGTGGCATTCACATCAGCCCCGGCCTCGATCAGGGCGCGCGCGGCGGCGATGCTGTTGGCCTTTGTTGCGGCGATCAGCGGCGTCTGGTTGCTGCCGTTGCGGGCCTCGATGGGGGCACCGGCGGCGAGCAGTCGCGTAATCTCGGCCGCATCGTCCCGAGCCACGGCGTCGAACAGGGCGGCGGCGGTCTCGGCATCCGCCGCGGAGCTTGCGTGGCTGGGGGTTTCGGGACCGCTAGAAGTGGGGGCTGCGGACCTGACTACGCAGCCAGTCAGGATCATCGCCGCGGCCAGACCGGCCCCCAGCACGGGCGCAACTCGGATGATACGGCGTGCTCGTGACATGTTCGCGATCCTCTCCTCACGGCGTCGGTCCGGTCTTCGGACCCTGATCCATATTCATATCAACTGAGATTGTTAAACCGCCGGTTAGCACAGCGGGCCCGGAGCTTGCCCCACAATGAATACCGGCAGCGAGCACGACGGCATGAGTCCGTCTCGATTACGCCCTAGCGGTTGCCTCGGTACCCGCCAAGGCCGTATTTCCTGTCGTGCAGGGCAATTGCGATAACGACCACGCCGAACACACACCCCATGCCGGCGAAGACGAGCGAGCCGATGTTGCTCGCGGCCAGACCGAACCAGATCAAACACGCGACAAAGCCAATCCAGGCAAACCCGGTCCACAGTCGCGGCGCCCCAAACGAGAATCGAACCCAACGCGGCAGATCATGCGAGTTTTTCATCAAAAACCTTTCATTCCCTGCCTGCGTAAATGGTCGGCCTCCCCCGCTTCCCGAGGCCCTCGGCTCACCACAGTAAACCACAAAGGACGCGCATGAGAAAGGGCCCGGGATCGTGATGATCCCGGGCCCTGATGGTACCCCCAGTCGGACTCGAACCGACACTGGAGCGATTTTAAGTCGCCTGTCTCTGCCATTGGACTATGGGGGCGTGATTGCTCATCAGTGTAGGGCAATCAGCGTGGCGGACGCATTCAGGGGATCCGATCCGTGGATCGAACCCCCTGAATGACGGCAACTACTTGGCTGCCGAAGCCTCGGCCTTTTCGGCCTTGGCCGGCTTTTCGGCCTTCTCTGCCTTGGCGGGCTTCTCAGCCGGAGCCTCGGGCGCAGCCTCAACCGGCGGCTTCGGACGGGAGGCGAACTCCTCGAACGCGCGACGCGGGGTCAGCGTGGCCGACAGGCCGACGATGTCGCGACCCAGCCACACGTTGTGCCACCAGCCCCAGATGACGCGCCACTTGCGCTCCCAGGTCGGCATGGCCAGACCGTGGTATCCGCGGTGAGCGCCCCAGGCGAGGAAGCCCTTCATCGAGAACTTGCCCGACTGGAACACACCGATGCCGATGCCGAGACCGGCGACCGCACCCATGTTCTTGTGGTTGTAATCCTTGGGCTTCTCGCCACGCAGAACCGCAACCAGGTTCTTGGCCAGCAGGCGGCCCTGACGCACGGCGTGCTGAGCGTTGGGCACGCACATGCCACCCACGCCGCCACCGGAGAGGTCCGGAACGGCGGTGACGTCACCGGCACCCCAGGCACCCTCGACCACGTTGTCCTCGGTACCGAGGCGCAGGTCGGGACGGGTGACCAGACGGCCACGGGCCTCGATCTCCAGGTCGGTGTTGCGGACGATCTGCGGGGTCGCCATCACGCCGGCGGTCCAGATGATCAGGTCCGACTCGAACTTGGTGCCGTCCGAGAGCTCGACGTTGCCGTCGACGCAGGAGGAGAACTGGGTCTCCAGGAAAACCTTGGCACCACGCTCGGCGAGGTTCTTCAGCACCCAGTGGCTGGTCTCCAGCGACACCTCGGGCATGATCCGCGGGGCGGCCTCAACCAGGTTGAAGTGCACGTCGTCGAAGGTCAGCTCGGTGTACTGCGAGAGCAGGTCCGAGGCGAAGCTGCGCAGCTCGGCGAAGACCTCGATACCGGCGAATCCACCACCGACGACGGTGACGGTCAGGAGGCGGTCGCGCTCCGGGCCGGCCGGCATCTGGGCCGCACGGTCAAAGTTGGTGAGCATGCGGTCGCGGATCGCGACGGCTTCCTCGATGGTCTTGAGGCCGATGGCCTCATCCGCGACACCCGGAATCGGGAAGGTGCGCGAGACGGCACCGGCGGTGATCACGATCTGGTCGTACTCGAACTCGTACGCCTCACCGATCGGCGGCTGAATGGTCGCCTTCTTCTCGGCGTGGTTGATGTAGGTGACCTTCGCGGTGACGATGTGGGTCTTCTTCAGGTGACGACGGTGAGCGACAACCGCGTGACGCGGGTCAATCGAACCGGACGCAACCTCGGGGAGGAACGGCTGGTAGGTCATATAGGGCAGCGGGTCGACCATGGTGACCTCTGCTTCCCCGGCCCGAAGGTGCTTTTCCAGCTTCCACGCGGTATAAAAACCCGCGTAGCCGCCGCCGACGATCAGAATTTTAGGCACTGTGAGATTTCTCCTGTAGCGAGGGGTGTTTGCAAATCGAGGCGTTCCGACACGGGAGCGTCCGAGGGGCTTGCGGCAGCAGCACTGGCACCAAGCAGATTCAACGATAGCACTGCCCCGGCGTTAACCCCGCGTTCACGCGGGAAACGGGCGGATGTGCAGGCGGTGAAACACTAATGTGCGGGCATCGAATGACCCGTGCCGACTCCCGCGGGGACACGCACAATCGCGCGTGTCCCAAAGGGTGTTATTCGGCGGCCGAGTAGTCCGGGCACTCGCAGACATCCGGCGACCAGGTGGCGCGCTCGAGTGCCAGGTCACCGATCGGGTTGACACCCGGTCCGGCGGCCAGCGCGTGACCGGCGAGGGCGTGCAGGCACTTCACGCGCACGGGCATGCCACCGGCGGAGATGCCGTGCACCTCGGGAATGTCCTCGATGCTGTAGCGGTCGGCGAGGAAGGCCTCATGCGCGGCCGCATAGCGGGTGCGCAGGTCTTCATCCTCGGCCAGCAGGTCGTTGAACTCGTTCATCACGTGCTCGGCCTCAAGCTGCGAGATCGAGGCGGTCGCGGCCGGGTGGCACAGGTAGTAGAAGGTGGGGAACGGGGTACCATCGCTCAGGCGCGGCTTGGTCGACACCACCGTGGGGGCCCCACACACGCAGCGTGCGGCAATTCCCACCACATCGCGTGCCGGACGGCCAAGCTGGGCCGAGACGATGGCAATGTCCTCGTCGGTTACCGGGTCAAAGGGCGGGGTGGTCATGCGTTTTTACTCCTACGGATTCTCGCTCTGATGCGGGGCACGCCTACTTTTGGGGCGTATTCCCCACCGCAACCTTACCCAGACCTGCGCTCAGGAACGAACCGAGCAGGTTTTCCGACCAGTTCGCGTCCCCGGTCTTGACCTTGTCACTGACCGGATCGGGTTCCTTCCCGGCCACCGCGGGATCGAGGTCGTTGCGCACCGTATAGGTGGTTTCCCCCGGGTTGACGTAGTACAGCCGGTCGCGCGCCTGGGTTTCGATATAGGTCTTGTCGTTCCAACGCTCACGCTCGGCCACCAGGTTCTTGACCGTGTGCTTATCGTCGGTCACCAGCTTCTGATAGATCGCGATCTGCTGACGCTGCTCGACGTAGGTTTTCAGGTTCGGGGCGATGATGACCACACCCAGCGCAATCACGCCGAGCATGATGGCGGCAAACCCGGACAGGCGCAGGCGCCGCATCCACCCGGCCTGGCTGCTGCTTCCGGTATCGGTCATGGCGGGCTTCCCTTCGCTGGTCAAGGAACGGGCCGTCTGCTGCCGACCCGGACATCAGGGACCCGGCCGCCAACACCGTTGACCACACCAGACCCGAGAAAACACGGACTCCCGGCCCCGCGCCCCCAGGGGGCCGGGACCGGGAGTACCGGTAGTACTGCGTTCAGCTTACGGGCGGATCATCCGGAACCCCGGATGACCCTCCCGCGTACCGCAAGCTTTCAGGAAGACCAACGGGCCCGCCTGAACGCGAACGACTGATGCCGAATTAGAACTTCAGGCGCGGGAAGGCCGAGGCACCGGCGTAAACGGCGGCCGACTCCAGCTCTTCCTCGATGCGCAGCAGCTGGTTGTACTTGGCAACGCGCTCCGAACGAGCCGGCGCACCGGTCTTGATCTGACCGGCGTTGGTGGCCACGGCCAGGTCGGCGATGGTGGTGTCCTCGGTCTCACCCGAACGGTGCGAGAGGATCGCGGTGTAACCGGCACGCTGAGCCATCGACACGGCGTCCAGGGTCTCGGTCAGGGTACCGATCTGGTTGACCTTGACCAGCAGCGAGTTGGCGTCGCCGCGCTCGATACCCTTGGCCAGGCGCTTGGGGTTGGTCACGAACAGGTCGTCACCGACGATCTGAACCTTCTTGCCGAGCTCGGCGGTCAGGATGGAGTAACCCTCCCAGTCGTCCTCGTCCAGCGGGTCCTCGATGGTGGCCATCGGGTAGTTGGCGACCAGGTCGGCGTAGTAGGCGGTCATCTCGGCGGCGGTGCGCGCCTTGCCCTCGAACTGGTAGGCACCCTCGCGGTAGAACTCGCTCGAGGCGACGTCCAGACCCAGGCTGATCTCCTTACCGGGGGTGAAGCCGGCCTTCTCGATTGCGGCGATCAGGAAGTCGAGTGCAGCACGGTTGCTGGCGAGGTCGGGGGCGAAGCCACCCTCGTCACCCAGGCCGGTGGCCAGGCCGCTGGACTTGAGCTCGCCCTTGAGGACGTGGTAGATCTCGGTGCCCCAGCGCAGTGCGTCGGAGAAGGTGGCGGCACCCTGGGGAACCAGGAAGAACTCCTGAATGTCGACCGAGGTGTCGGCGTGGGATCCACCGTTGATCACGTTCATCAGCGGAACGGGCAGCACGTGCGCGTTCGGGCCACCGAGGTAGCGGTAGAGCGGCAGGCCCGAGGCGTCGGCTGCGGCGCGCGCAACGGCGAGGCTCACACCCAGGATCGAGTTGGCGCCCACGCGCTTCTTGTTGTCGGTACCGTCAACCGCGATCAGGGCGGCGTCGATCACGCGCTGGTCATCGGCGGGCAGACCCTCGATGGCCGGGGCGAGCTCCTCGATCACGGCGTTGACGGCGTTCAGCACACCCTTACCGCCGTAGCGAGCCTTGTCGCCGTCACGAAGCTCATAGGCCTCGAAGGCGCCGGTGGAGGCGCCGGACGGCACCGCTGCGCGGGCGAAGGAACCGTCGTCCAGTCCAACCTCAACCTCAACGGTCGGGTTTCCGCGCGAGTCCAGAATCTCGCGAGCGTTCACGAATTCAACAAGTGCCACGATGTTTTCTCCTTGATCAGGGTGTGTACTGCTAGTTGTCAGTCTATCCGGCCTATTCGGCCGCGCCGAGCGGTTTAACGTCCAGATCGGACGCCCCGCTGGTCTCCGCCGTTACGGTCGCGTAGGCGGTGTAGCCCGCCTCCGCTGCCCGCTCCAGGACGGCCCGGAAGTTCTTTGCACGTTTGTCCAACCGCACCCGGGTGCCCGAGGCGGCCACCTCGTTTTTCAGCGCGATAAGCGCCGCGGGGTCCACGTTTCGGTCATAGATCAGCACGAGGGAATCCTCGGCGGATGCCGCGTCTGCCTCGATGAGGTCCACGATACGCTCGAAGCCGATCGAGAACCCGACCGCGGGCACCTCCTGTCCGAGGAAGCGGCCGATCATGCCGTCATAGCGACCGCCGCCGCCGAGGGCGTAACCGAAGTCGGCGTGCTCGATCTCGAAGATCGGACCGGTGTAGTAGCCCATGCCGCGCACCAGGAACGGGTCAAACACGAGCTCGCTGTCGGTCGAGGCACCGATTTGGGCCAGCTCGGCGATGACCTCGGGGGCCACGCCCGCGGGCAGGCGGGCGGCGATCGACTCGGCCGAGAACTCGGCGGTATCGGCGTGCTCGGTTTCCAGGAACGCGGCGAGGGCGTCGATGGCCGAGGCCGTCACACCGCGCTCGCGCAGCTCGGCGATCACGCCAGCGGCGGCGATCTTGTCGAGCTTATCGATGGTGATCAGCACGCCGGCGAACTCCTCGGCGGCAAAGCCGAAGGCCTCCAGCATGCCGGTGATCAGGCGGCGGTCGTTGATCCGCACGCGGGTGCCGGTGATGCCCAGCTCGCGCAGGACCTCGGTGGTCGCGCCGATCAGCTCGATCTCGGCCAGGATGCCGGCCTCGCCGATGATGTCGATGTCCGACTGGACAAACTGGCGGTAGCGGCCCTTCTGTGGACGCTCGGCGCGCCAGACCGGGGCGATCTGCACCGAGCGGAAGACGCTGGGCAGCTCGGCTCGGTGGGTCGCGTAGTAGCGAGCCAGCGGGACGGTGAGGTCAAAGCGCAGGCCCAGGTCGGTCAGGCTGGCCAGGTCGTCGGTGTCGGCGGCGGCGCGCAGGTCCTCGGCACCGAGGCCGCGCTTGAGGACGTTGAACGAGATCTTCTCGTTGTCGCCGCCCAGGCCGGAATGCAGGCGGTCGTAGTTTTCCAGCACCGGGGTTTCGATCTCATCGAACCCAAAACGACGGTACACCCGGCGGATCACGGAGAACGCGTACTCACGACGCGCCTTCTCGGCGGGGAGGAAATCGCGCATGCCGCGCGCTGCACTAACTGTTGCCATGCTCCCATTTTGGCATGTTCGGGCGGACCGGCGGATTCCGGCGCACGCCCGTTCATCCGGGCTTCACCCGTCGGGCGCGCTTCACGGGGCGCGGGGCCGACCCGGCATCCGGGTCGGCGGCGCATCGTCAGGCTTAGTGGCTAGGCGCGCTCGGCCCGGCGGGTCGCGGCGGTGCGCAGCGCGGACTCGGCATCCAGGCCCCGGGCCTGAGCCTCGGCGGCGATCCTAAAGAGGTAGTCGCCCAGGCTCTGCTCATCGGTGAATACCTCGGCAGGCAGGGTCGCGCTCGGGTCGGCAGGCAGGGTGTCGCTCAGCCCGGAAGTCAGGGTGTCGCTAGCCTCGGCAGGCTGGGTCTCGCTCGGTTCGGTGCTCACCCCGGCCCGGGCGATCCGCGCGGCCACCTTCTGGGCCCGGGCGAGGGCCGGCAGCGTCGGGGCAATCCCGTCCAGGATCCCCGTCCGCTCGGACTTCTCGGCGGCCTTGGCCGCACCCCACACCCGCAGGACCTCGTCCACATCGGCGGCGCCCTCGGGCCCAAACACGTGGGGATGACGCCGCACCATCTTCTCCCGGGCATCACGCACCACATCCGCCAGGTCAAAGCCCGCATCCGGGTCCCCGGCGGCGATCTCGGCGTGGAACACAATCTGCAGCAGCAGATCCCCCAGTTCCTCGCGCACGTGCACCGGATCGGCCTCATCGAGGGCCTCCAGCAGCTCGTGGGTCTCCTCAAGCAGATAGCGGCGCAGGCCCGCGTGGGTCATCGCCTCGGTCCACACGCAGGTGAGCCGGGTCTCGTGCATCGCGGCGGCATAGGCCGACAGCTCGGCCCCGACCTCGGCGTACGCGGCGGTGCCGGGAAACTCGGCGGCGGGGACAACCGCCAGGTTGGCAACCCGATCGGCGGGGTTCTGGGGAGTGGGCATCGTATCCTCCGGCTCGGGACGCGGAATCCCAGCCTACAAGGCGGTCAACTGATATTCTGGGGGTGGAGTGCCGGGAAGTCTGGTCGGCCCGGGGATCCCAACGGATCACGGTTACTATCCGGCGCGCATGCGCCCAACACGATCGGACAGCATGATTCTTTCCCACGTCAAACCCGCACTGCGCAGCGAGCGCACGGGGGCACTCCTCCTGCTCGGGGCGGCCCTCGCCGGGATCATCCTGGCCAACTCCCCGCTGGGGGCCGGGCTTCTTGATCTGCAGCACACCGAGGTGGGGGTGGGGGCGCTGACCCTCAGCATCGGGCACTGGATCAGCGACGGCCTGCTGGCAATCTTCTTCCTGGTTGTCGCCATCGACCTGCGCCACGAACTCACCGCCGGACAGCTGAACTCCTGGCAGCGCGCGCTGCACCCGGCCATCGCCGCGGTGGGCGGCGTGGTGGTGCCCGCCCTGGTCTACCTGCTGATTGCCGCGCCCGCCGGGCAGCCCGGCGGCTGGCCGATCCCCACCGCGACCGACATCGCGTTTGCGCTGGGTGTGCTGGCCATGTTTGGGCGCGGCCTGCCCCCGCGAATCCGGGTCTTCCTGCTGGCCCTGGCGGTGCTGGATGACCTGATCGCGATCCTGATCATCGCGATCTTCTTCGGCGGCAGCCCCGACCTGCTCGCCCTCGCCGGCGCTGTCATCGTGCTGGTGGTCGCCGCGATTGTGGCCCGCGCGCTGGGCCGCGCCACCTCCGCCGAGTCCCGCATCATGCTGGGCATCCTGCTGGTGATTCTGGGGATCGCCACCTGGGTCCTCACCCAGCTTTCGGGCGTGCACGCGACCCTGGCCGGCGTGGCCTTCGGACTGATCCTGCCCGCTGGCGTGGGCCATAAACTGGGTCACCAGCTGGAGCCGTGGAGCGCGGGACTGGTACTGCCGATCTTTGCCTTCTCGGCCACCCTGGTCGTCATCCCCCACGTGCCGCTCGGTGAGCTCTCCGCTCCCTTCTGGGGCATCCTGGCCGCGCTGCCGATCGGCAAGCTGATCGGAATCACGCTCGGCGGCCTGCTCGGTGCCTGGCTGCTGAGCCGCAGCGGCTCGTCCGCAACAACCGAGCGGATGCGCACCCACGAGATCATCGCGGTGGGCCTGCTCGGCGGCATCGGGTTCACGGTCTCCCTGCTGATGACCACGCTCGCCTTCGAAAACGACCTCGCCCTCTCCGACCAGGGCATCCTGGCGGTCCTGCTGGGCTCGGTGGTCTCGGCGATCGCCGCAGCCATCGCACTGACCGTAATGCGTCGCCGGGCATTGGTTGTTGCGAGCTAGTGCGTCCCACGACCCGAGGGCCCCAGGTTTTCGGAGCCCTCGGGGCTAGCGGGTGAGTTCAAACCTGATCAGCACCGAGCGATGCAGGGCAAACGTCTCCGTTGCCGTATACCCCGCGCGCTGCAATTCCAACACGTACGCGTCGCTGGCCCCCTGGTCCGTGGTGAAACGGTCTCCCGCACGCACCAACCACACGGTGCTGGCACCGTTTAGACGCTGAACGGTCTCATCGATGGAGTAGGCCTTGTCCCAGAGGCCGTCGGTCTGATCGAACCGGGTCTTCAGCCCCACGTCCTTGAGCCCCTCGAAGGCCTCGGGATAGAGGTACTTGGCCAGGCGCGGCTTTTTGGCGTTGATCGCGGTCTGATCAAAGATGATCGACTCCCCCGGCCTTGCGTGGGCGGCCACGGTCTCCGAGAGTGTGTTCCAGTCCACCCCGCCGTTGCGCGGATACGGCGTGCGCTGGCCGAGGTAGGTGGGCAGCGAGCCGAGCATCACGGCGATCACCAGGATCGGAATCAGCCAGCGGGCGCGCAGCAACCGGGTCACCGCGACCAGGCCCACCGCCATCAGCAGCGCGATCGCCGGCGCGGTGAAGGCGAGATAGCGCGGGGAGTACAGCGGGGTCACCGCGGTGCCCAGAGCCAGCAGCACCGAGGGCACCACGAGCCAGGGAATCGCCACGGTCAGCACACCGGGCAGGGCGGGATCCTCGGGACGGTAGAGAGCACGCAGACGCACACTCCAGGAGGCATCGGATCCGCGGCGCACCCGGGCAATGATCGCGAGAACCAGGCCGACCACAATCAGGCCCCAGCCGATCAGCGCGGGCAGCTGCTGCGAGAACCACGGGGTTTCAAACAGCGCCGACATCGTCAGCCCATCACGCGAGTGCAGGTAGGCCACCTGCTCGCGTTCGAGATACGCATAGATCAGCACCGGAACCGAGAGAATCCCACCCAGTGCGCTCCACACGGCGGCGCGCAGGACCGTCTGTCGTCCCGGGCGCATCATCAGCACGATGATCGCGAAGACCACCACAAACAGCACCGTGTAGATAAACACCACGCTGGACAGCGCAAACAGTGCGGCAAATCCCAGCCACGGCAGGACCCGGGTTTCGCGGCGCGCCACCAGGCGCACCAGCACAAATAGCAGCCAGATGACCAACAGCATCGTAAAGGCATAGGCGCGGGTTTCGGTGCCGTAGTAGGTCACCCGGGGCACGGTGGCAAACAGCAGCGCCGCCACGATCCCCACCCCGCGTCCGGCCAGCAGCGTGGCAAAGCGCGCGAGCAGAATCGCCGCGCCGCCCACGGCCAGGGCCGAGGGCAGGCGTACCGAGAACGGGCTCGCCCCGAAGACGTCGATCCAGAGGTGCAGGAACGCGTAATACAGGCCGTGCACCGCATCCACGGTCCCGAGCATCGCCCAGAGCGATCCCCAGTCCCGCTGGGCCGACATGATGCTCGCGGCCTCGTCGCCCCACAGCGAGGGGATCCAGGAACCGGTCACCGAGATGGCGACCGCGATCACGCCCAGCAACAGCAGAATCGGCCAGGGCAGGGTGCGCCGGGCCGGCGTGGACAGGGTCGGGGCGGAGACGTTGTGATGCACCGACCCAGTAAACCACGAGGCACCCGAGAAACCGCCTAACGGGTGTTTGTCAGGCGGTTCGTCCCGCGTGTCCCGAGTCTTCCCGGGACACGCGGAACGCGTGCTACTCCTTGGTCGCCCGGGTGATCGGGAACAGCGCATCCAGCAGCGTGTAGACCCAGTCGATCAGGTCACCATCGGACAGGGCCTCGCCGTCGATCCGCGGCTGCGGCAGTACCAGGGCGTCGCCGCCGGCCAGCAGCTTGGCCTGCGGATACATCCGGCGCAGGCGCGCCTGCAACGAATCGGGCAGGTGCGCGGGGGCGATGCGGAGGTTCGGTCCCATCGTGATCACATCCGACAGACCCGAGGCCTGGGCCCGACGCCGCAGCTTGGAGACCGCGATCAGGTTGCGCACCTCGAGCGGCGGGGTCCCGTAGCGATCCTGCAGCTCCTCAACCACCAGGTCGATCCGATCCTCATCGGTGATCTTGGCCGAGGAGGCCGCGCTGGAGAGCTTCTGGTATGCCTCCAGACGCAGACGCTCGCTATCCACATAATCCTCGGGGATGTGGGCATCGATCGGCAGCTCGAGGCGCAGCTCGGTCGGACCGGTGGTGTCCTCGCCGCGGAACGTGTTGACGGCCTCGCCGATCATCCGCAGATAGAGGTCAAACCCGACTCCGGCGATGTGCCCGGCCTGCTCGCCACCGAGCATGTTTCCGGCACCGCGGATCTCCAGGTCCTTGAGCGCGACCTGCATGCCCGAACCCAGCTCGTTATTCGCGGCGATCGTGGAGAGCCGGTCGTGCGCGGTCTCGGACAGGGGCTTGGCCGGATCGTAGAGGAAGTACGCGTAGGCCCGCTCGCGCCCACGCCCCACCCGTCCACGCAGCTGATGCAGCTGGCTCAGGCCGTACTTATCGGCGCGGTCGATGATGATCGTGTTGGCGTTGGAGATATCCAGGCCGGTTTCGATGATCGTGGTACACACCAGAACGTCAAACTTCCGCTCCCAGAAGTCCACCACCACCTGCTCCAGCTGATGCTCGGAGAGCTTGCCGTGCGCGACCGCGATCCGTGCCTCGGGCACCAGCTCGGCCAGGTGAGAGGCCACCCGGCTGATGCTCTGCACCCGGTTGTGAACAAAGAAGATCTGACCCTCACGCAGCAGCTCGCGCCGAATCGAGGCGGCGACCTGCTTATCGTTATGGGGACCCACAAAGCTCAGCACCGGCTGACGCTCCTCGGGCGGGGTGGCCAGGGTCGACATCTCGCGGATGCCGGTCACCGCCATCTCCAGGGTGCGCGGGATCGGGGTCGCGCTCATCGCCAGGATGTCGACGTTGGTCTTGAGCTTTTTCAGCTTGTCCTTGTGCTCGACACCGAAGCGCTGCTCCTCGTCGATGATGACCAAGCCGAGGTCCTTGAAGAGCACGTTGTCGGTGAGCAGGCGGTGGGTCCCGATCACGATATCCACGGTCCCGGACTCGAGCCCGGCGATGATCTCCTTGGCCTCCTTGGCGGTTTGGAAACGGCTGAGCGCGCGCAGGTGGATCGGGAAACCCGCATAGCGCTCGGCAAAGGTCTCGAAGTGCTGCTTCACCAGCAGCGTGGTGGGCACCAGCACCGCGACCTGCTTGCCGTCCTGAATCGCCTTGAACGCCGCGCGCACGGCAACCTCGGTCTTACCGAAGCCCACGTCGCCGGAGAGCAGGCGGTCCATCGGGATCGGCTTTTCCATATCGGACTTGACCTCGCTGATGGTGGTCAGCTGGTCGGGGGTCTCGGGATAGGGGAATGCCTCCTCCAGCTCACGCTGCCAGGGAGTGTCGGGTCCAAACGCGTGGCCCACGCTGTTCATCCGAGCCGAGTAGAGCTTCACCAGCTCCACCGCGATATCCCGCACGGCCTTGCGCGCCTTGGACTTAGCCTGGGACCAGTCCGAACCGCCCATCTTGGACAGCTGCGGGGCCTCGCCTCCCACGTAGCGCGAGAGCAGGTCGAGCTGATCGGTGGGCACCAGGAGCTTATCGCCGGGGTAGCCGCGCTTATTCGGGGCGTACTCCAGCACCAGGTACTCGCGCAGCGACTTGATCGGGTTGCGTCCACCGGTCGAGACCGTGCGCTGGGTCATCTCCACGAAGCGTCCGATGCCGTGGGTCTGGTGCACCACGTGGTCGCCGGGGTTGAGCTGGAGCGGATCCACCACGTTGCGCCTGCGCGAGGCCAGCTTCTTGACCGCGCGGGAGTCGTAGCCCACCGCGCGACCGTAAAACTCGGCCTCGCTGATCAGACCCAGGTTGATCTCGGTCATCTCGAAGCCGTGGTCGAGGCTCGCCTGGACCAGGAACGCGACTCCGGTTTCCAGCTCGGCGGGTAGCTCGGTGACGATGCGGGCGGCAAGACCGGCCTCGCTCAGGACGTCGCGGGCCCGCTCCAGGAGACCCTGTCCGCCGGCGGTCACCACGACCGACCAGCCCGCGCGCAGGCGCTCACCCACGTGGGCGATCGCCCCCTCGACGTTTCCGGCGAAGCTCGGTACGGCGTCGGCCTCGACCCGCACCTCGAGCATCGCATCGATGTCGATATCGCCACCCGCGGGACCCTGCTGGAAGGAGCTGAACGTCCACCACGGGTGATCGGTATTGGGTTCGCCGGGACGGGAGTACTTGAGCGAGTCGCGCAGGGCACCCAGGGTGATGAACTCTCCCCCGCCCAGATCGATCGGTGCCCCGGCCCCCGCGGTGGCCGCGCTCCAGGCGGCGGCCAGGAACTCGCGGTTGGTTTCGGCCAGGCTGATCGCCCGCGTGGTGACGCGCTCGGGCGAGGCCACCGCGACCGCGGTTCCCGCCGGGAGGTAGTGGCCCACGTTGACCAGGCGTTCCAGCAGGGCCGGGGCCAGTGACTCCATGCCCTCGACCGGAATACCCTCACCGATCTTTTCCAGCATGCCCGAGATACCGGGGAACTCATGCTGCATCTCGCGGGCGCGCTGGCGCACCGGGGCGGTCAGCAGCAGCTCGCGGGCCGGTGCCAGTTCGATCCCCGGCAGGTCCTCCTCCTGGGAGCGCTGATCGGCCACCGAGAAGCGGCGGATCTGCTCGACCTCGTCGCCGAAGAAGTCGACCCGGAAGGGATGGTCGGCCGTGGGCGGGAAGACGTCCAGGATGCCTCCACGCAGGGCAAACTCCCCGCGCCGGGCTACCAGGTCCACCCGCACATAGGCGGCCTCAACCAGCCGGGCGGCCAGCTCCTGGAGGTCGTGGCCACGCGCACCGGCGACCAGCGAGATGGGCGCGGCGTCGGCGAGGTTTTCGGCCAGGGGCTGGAGGGCCGCACGCACCGAGGCCACCACGATCAGCGTGCGCTCACCATCCCAGGTGCGCAGTGCCCGCAGGGCGGCCAGGCGACGGCCGACGATCTCGGTGGACGGGCTCAGCCGCTCATGCGGCAGCGTCTCCCAGGCCGGGAAATCGACGATGTCGCCGCCGGGCAGGAGCGCACGCAGGCCGGCGATCAGCGACTCCGAGTCGCGGCCGGTCGCGGTGATCGCCAGCACCACCGGCGGGGCACCCGCCTCGCGGCGGCGTTCGACCAGCCCGGCAATCAGCGGGGCGGTCAGGCCCTCGGCGACCGAGAAATCGGCATCGCGCGGGGCATAGTCCAGGGCAGCGGAAAACGAGGGCGCGCCAGAAAGCGCTGAAATCAGACCCGAAAGCATCACCGGGTAATTCTAGACGGCGCCGGTGACATCGGCATCCGCGCCCCCTCTGCCCTGAGCGAACCGCCGCGCAGAAACCGGCGTGAGCGGACCGGCGGACGCAGACCGGCGAGGGCGAATCGGCGCGAGCGGAAGACCTGGTGATTTTACACCCCCGGCTACTAGATAGCTCCTGCTATCTGGCGAAATCGCCCGAACTGAGCCCCCGCACGACGTGTTGCCAAACTCCGACCCGCGGGTTCCTCGATTCGCAGACATTGAACCCGGTTCCCCTTACCGAGTGGATAATTCGGCATTTTTTCACCGAATTGGACGAGGATCACGAGCCGAACATGCATGCATGAGTCGCCGAAAAAACCGTGCACTGAAATGCGACATATGATGATTCACAACGCGCCAGGTTCTGCCCGATGTGAGGATTCACACGGAATTATGGTGTGAGCATCCACCCGATCAGCGTCGATCACCCTCACGTCCCCCGGCGAAAGTTGAAACGCATGACCCTCTCGGCAACACTCGAAAACGCGACCGATCTGCCCCCGGTTATCACCGATTTTGTGGCATCGGCGGTGCTTCCCGACCCGGCTCCGCTGTTGGATCTGGTCACCGATGATGCCCGGATCACCGACCACAACGACGAGTACGTGGGCGGCGAGGCCCTGCTGCGCTGGGCTCGCCAGTTCACCGAACGCCGGGTGAGCGCCCAGCACTTCGGTGTCGAGCGTGACGCCCGCAGCATCACCCTGCTCTACCGCATCAACACCGACAACCCCGAGGGTCCCACCGTGCGCCGCTTCCGGTTTGTGCTGAGCGCCGCCGGCGACCGGGTCGCCAACCTCACGGTCACCGACTAACCCCCACCGTCCATCCCGCGGGTCGCATCACCGACCTCACCCCCGCGTGGACGAACCCCGGCCGCGCCGATCCGGGAACCCGGGTAGCATCACCGACCTCACCCCCTCATGGACGAACCCCGGTCCCGCCGATCCGGGAACGCGAAACGGCCTCCCTCTCACGAGGGAGGCCGTTTTGCGTGTGCCGAGGCGACCGGAGCCTAGCCGCGGCTGTGGAACTTCTGCTGCGCGGCGGTCAGCCCCTCGGTGGCCACCAGTTCGGCGGCGTCGGCGGCATCGGCGATCAGGATCGGGAGGGTCTCCCGCTCGGCCGAGGTAAACGGTGCCAGCACAAAGTCCGCCGGGTCCTGGCGCCCCACCGGACGCCCCACCCCGGTGCGCACCCGAATGAACTCGGGGGTTCCCAGCGCCGCGGCGATATCGCGCAGCCCGTTGTGGCCACCGTGCCCGCCGCCGATCTTCAGCTTGATGCTGTCGAAGGGGATGTCCATCTCGTCGTGGATGACGATGATCCGCTCGGGAGGAATCGAATAGAACGAGGCCAGGGCCGCGGTCTGCTTCCCCGAGACGTTCATGAAGCTGGTCAGGGTCGCCACGATGAGCTTGGGCCCGCCCGGGGCGAGGAAACCCTCCGCCACCAGGGCAGCGCTGCGGTGCCGCTTGAGCTGCTGGCCCAGACGACCGGCCAGCTCGGCAATCACCATCTGTCCGATGTTGTGCCGGGTGCGCTCATAGCGCGGGCCGGGGTTGCCGAGTCCGATCACCAGCCAGGTGTTTGCTGCAGCCATGTTCTGTGTCCGTGCTCCCAAAAAAATGTGCCACCAGCGGCGAGGTTGCGCCGAATCTGTCATGGGTCCAGGGTAGCGCGGGTTCCCTCGGCCAAAAAACGCGCCCCGCCCTCCACCAGGGAGAACGGGGCGCGAGACGTGTGCGCGAGAATTACTCGGCAGCAGCCTCGGTCTCTTCCTCGGCAGCGGCGGCCGGAGCGGCAGCAACCTGGACGATCAGCAGGTCTGCATCGTCAACGAGCTCGGCACCCTCGGGCAGAACGACGTCCTTGGCGTGGACGTGCTGTCCCTCCTCGGCACCGGCGATCGAAACCACAACGCTGGCGGGGATGTTGGTGGCGGCGACCAGCAGACGCAGGGTGTTGGTCTCGATGTTGGCCAGGGTGCCGGGTGCGGCGTCGCCCTCGACGTGAACGGGGATCTCGACCTCAACCTTTTCACCCTTCACAACAACCGCGAGGTCGATGTGCTCGATGATACGCAGAACCGGGTCCTTCTGAACCTCGCGCACGAGAACGAGCTCCTCGGTGCCCTCGATGTTCAGGTTGATCAGGGCGTTGGTGTGACGCACGATCAGGCCGGTGGCGTGGGTGGGCAGCGACACGTGCTTGGGCTCGGTGCCGTGACCGTAGATGACGGCGGGGATCTTGCCGGCGGCGCGCAGCTTGCGGGCGGCACCCTTACCGAAAGAGGTACGCAGTTCGGCGTCCAGGTTTACGCTGTTGTCAGCCATAATTACTCCTTGATGTGGCGGGCCTCGGGGACCCGGATGGTTTCAACTCGAACGCATATCAGCGTGAGGAAAAGCCGAGGCCTTGCCCACCGCGTCGATAACGGCTTATCCCGAAGGACAGCCCTCGCCGAAGTTCAGCGCTTAGTCTAACCGAGTTTTCCCGGCGAGTGTGAATCGTCGGGGAACATGCGGCGGCGGCCACACCGTTCGGGAGGGATGGTGTGGCCGCCGTGCGGGTCGGACGGATCAGGAATTGACCGACATCGGCCGGAAGACCTCAACCAGATCGGGGGCGAGAATCCCCAGCACGTCCTCGACGCTCAGGGTTGCCGGCTCGACCCCCGCGCCCAGCGGAGCGGACTCGGCATCCGGGGTGTCCGCGCGGCGCAGGTAGGCGATCCACTCCTCCACGATCGGGACCGTGCCGGTCCCCGCATCGAGGCCCGCGGCCAGTCTGGCCCGGACCACGTCGAAGATCCGCGGCGGGAGCTTATGAGCGCCACCCAGGGCAATCTGGGCCAGGTGGTGCCGGATCCGCGGGTTGGCGAAGCGCTCGCGCAGTGCGGCGCGGGCGGCGTCGATCTCGGCCCGATCCTGGGGCAGCACATCGGCGGCCTCGGACCACAGGGTCTCCAGGCGTTCGGCAAGCTCGGGATCGGCGAAGGCTGCATCCACTGTCCGGTGACCGCGCGCCAGTCCCGCATAGGCCAGCAGCGAGTGTCCAGCGTTGAGGAGCCAGAGTTTGCGCCGCTCATGGGGCTCGATCTCGTTGACAAAGCGCACGCCGGCTTGTTCCCAGTCCGGGCGTCCGGCCGGGAAATCACCGGCGATGATCCACTCGGCAAACGGCTCGGTCACGATGACCGCGGCGTCCGCGAGCCCCGTCTGCTCGGCCACCTCGTGGCGGTCGGCGTCGGTGGTGGCCGGGGTAATCCGATCCACCATCGAAGACACAAACGAGACGTTGTCCCGGATCCAGGCGGCCAGGGCCGGGTCCACCCGGGTGGCCAGGTTCAGCACCACCGCGCGGGTCACCGCACCGTTGTCGGCGAGGTTGTCGCAGCTGAGGATCGCGATCGGCCCGGCATCCACGTCGCGGCGGGCCCGCAGTCCGTCCACGATCCGGCCCGGTGCGCTCACGCAGCCCGGAGTGGATGTGGCTCGACTGCCGTCCCGTCCGGCGTAGTCTCGGGCACCCGGGTCGGATACGTCGGCCGGGTTCGACGCAGGGGCCGACCCCGAAGCCGCCGCCCGCAGGACCTCGATATCGGCCGCCACATCGGGATCGGCCGCATCCAGCGTCCCGTCCGGACCGCGCCGGTAGCCCGCCTCGGTGATCGTCAGGCCGAGGATCGCGGTGTCCGGATCGGCCAGCCGCGCACGCCAGCGCGCGGTGTCATTACCGTCGCTGGCCCGGGCAATCGACTCGACCCGCTCAAACGTGTCCCCCGATGCCGCCCGGACCACCAGCGTAAACACGCCATCCTGGGCGGCCAGAATCTCGGCCTGCGCGGGCGAGCGTCCGGTGAAGGACTCGATCCCCCAGTCCCCCGGATTCTCGCGCTGCACCAGCTCGGTGTACCAGGCCTGGTGGGCGCGGTGGAACGCGCCGAGGCCCAGGTGGGCGATGCGGATGCGGGGGTGCGGCCGGGTCCGGGTGGGCACCCGGTCCCCGGCCGCGGCGGAGCTAGTCACGCGAACCCGCCTGCGCGGCCTCGACCAGGCCGCGCACGTAGGCGAGGTTCTCGGCGGTGCGCTGCTCGAGCGGGACCTCGGTCGAGAAGTCCTCCAGGGTGATCCATCCGTCGTAACCGAATGCCACCAGATCGCGCACGTATCCGGCGAGGTCGGCCTGCCCGGCGCGCAGGGTGGTCCACTCGTGACGCCAGACGTGGGTGCCGTCGATTTCCACCCGGTCGATGACCCACCGGGCGTTCTTGATGTGCACGTGAGCCAGGTATTCCCCGAGCAGCTGGAATCCGGCCAGGTGGTTTTCGAAGCCCTCGTTCACGAGGTTGCCCACGTCGTGGATTACCCCGACAAACTGCGGGTTCAGTCCCTCGACCAGGCGGCGCGCGGCCGAGGCCGACGGGGTGATGGTCTCGTGGTGCAGCTCAACCAGAGCCTTGACGCCGTGCTTTTCGGCCACGCCCACGATGTATTCGAGGTTGGTGCGGGCCTGGGCAAACAGGTCCGCGTAGTTGCGTCCGTCCACCCGCGGCATCGCGATGCGCACCTGGGTCGCACCGACGGCGGCGGTCGCGGCGAGCATCCGCTCGGCATCCACCCGGTTTTCCAGCTGGGCGTACCCGCCGATGCCGGAGAACTCTAGACCATTGGTGGTGGTGATCTCGCGGATCTGGGCGAGGTGGTCCTCGAGCCCGGTCATCGGCCAGGTCGCGCGGTTTCCAGCCCAGAATCCGGGCGGGGTGGCCTCGTCCTGGTCGGTGATGCGCCACTCGATGCCGTCCCAGCCCTGGGCGGCCAGGGTCTGGGCGGCCTCGGCCGGGGTCCAGTCGGGGGTCGAGGCGGTGAATACCGAATACTTCATGATGCGCGTCCCGTCGTCAGGGTGAGGTCGTCATATTTTCCGGCGAGCACGTCGGCGAACAGCACCGCGGTGCCCAGGGTCGCCGAGGCGTACATCGCGTGCACGAGTGCGAGCGAGTGGGTCGCGTCGCGAGCGGTGATGCCCGGGTCGCGGCCGTCCCGCAGCGCGGCGGCAATGTCGTCATACTGCCGGGTGTGGGCGGCGAGGAAGTCGCCCTCCGCCCGCGGGGAGGTGGAGAGCTGGCCGGCGTCGATGACCTCGGCCGCCTGGTTCGCGGTGCCCACCGCGCTCAACCCGGTTCCGGGAATCAGGTCGGCGCCGCCGGCCGCGTGGAAGTACTCCAGGCGGTCGTTGTCGATCACCGCGGATCCGCGCGAACCGAGCACCTGCAGGCGGGTGTTCAAGCCCGGGTAGGCGGCGGTGGTGCAGTGGATCACGCCGAGGGCGCCGGATTCGAAGGCGACCGTGGCCACCGCGATGTCCTCGACCTCGATCCGCTCGTGGGCGAGCAGCGCGGTGCGGGCGTAGATCTCCACCGGGGTCCCGAGGGTCCAGCGCAGCAGGTCCACGGTGTGCACACCCTGGTTCATGACCGCGCCGCCGCCGTCGAGTTCCCAGGTGCCGCGCCAGTTGCCGCTGTCGTAGTAGTCCTGTCCGCGCCACCAGGCCACGGTGGCCGAGCCCGAGGTGACCCGGCCGAAGCGGCCCTCGTCGATGGCCTGCTTGACCAGCACGCTGGCCGGATCGAAGCGGTGCTGGGAGATGACGCTGACCATCAGCCCGCGCTCGGCGGCCTCATCGGCCAGGTCGGCGATGCGGCGAGCGCGCACCAGGTCCACGTCGATCGGCTTCTCGATCACCACGTGCACGCCGGCGGCGAGTGCCTCCCGGGCCGCGTCCACGTGCAGACCACTGGGGGTCGTGATGACCACCAGGTCGATGTCTCCGGCTTCAAGCGCCTCGGTCAGGGTCGCGAAGGTGCGCGGACGCTCCACCGGATACTCGGCGGGCAGCAGGTCGGCGAGGGTAGAGAGGGCTTCGGGGAAGACATCCACCAGCGCGCTCACGGTGAAGGCCTCGTGGGCCGCCAGGACGCGGGCGTGGTGGGTGCCGATCACGCCGCAGCCGATAATGACGGCACGGGTGGGTGTTGCGGTGGTCATTTGAGTGTTACTCCCAGTTCATCGGTGAGGCCCCTAAAGGCACGGGCTGCACGCCCGAAGGCGGCGGCCCCGGAGAATCCGCCGGTGGCGAATGCATCGGACAGGTGCGGTTCGAGCGAGGCGAAGCCGGCAAACCCGTCGGATGCCAGGGCACCGAGGGTTTCGCGCAGCTGGCCGTCGCCCTCGCCCGCGGCAACCACCGAGTGGTCGCTCGCGAGCGCGTCCTTCACCTGCAGGTATTCCAGGTAGGGGCGCAGGTCCTCGAATCCGTCATCGAAGGGCACCGCTCCCACCTGTACATAGTTGGCGTTGTCCCAGGCCACGCGGAGCGCCGGCGAGTTCACCGAGGTGATCAGGTCGAGTACCCGGGCCGGGGTGTCGCCATAGATGTCCTTCTCGTTCTCGTGCAGCAGCACGATCCCGGCGGCCTGGGCGATCTCGGCAAAGCGGGTCAGGCGTTCGATCACGGGCTCGCGGATCGAGTCCACGTCCACGCCCTCGCCGTAGTAGAAGGAGAAGATGCGGATGTAGCGGCTGTTCAGCACCTTGGCGGCGTTGATCGCGCGATCCAGGCGCGCGAGCTCGGCGTCGAAGTCCGAGGTGATATCCACCTTGCCCAGCGGCGAGGCGATGGCCGAGACCCCCATCTCCTGCTCGGCGAGCAGCGCACGCAGCTCCTCCAGCCGGGCATCGTCAAGCTCCACGATGTTGATACCCCAGGCGCTGCGGACCTCGATGTGCTGGGCACCGAGCGCCTGCAGCACGGCGATCTGAATGCGGGGATCCTCGTGGATCTCGTCCCCGAACCCGGACAGGGTCCAGGTGGGGGTGGATGATGCGGTCATTACTTAACTCCTCCTGCGGTGAGGCCACCAACAAGGTAGCGCTGGAAAATAAGGTAGAGAACAACAACGGGCACCGCACACACCAGCGCGGCGGCCATCATCTGGCCATAAACCGGGACGGCACCGCCCTCCTGGGTGGCCCCAAAAATCTGCAGCGAGACGGCCACGGTTCGAGACTCCGGGCGTGTCATCACCGAGGCGAAGAGCACGTCGTTCCAGCCCAGCAGGAACGCGAAGATGCCCGAGACGACGATGCCCGGCCAGCTCAACGGCACGATGATCCGGGTGAGGATCTTGAAGGGCGAGGCACCATCCAGGCGCGCCGCCTCCTCAAGCTCACGCGGCAGGCCACGCAGATAGGTCACCATGACCCAGGTGGAGAACGGCAGTGCGAAGGTCAGGTAGGTGAGAAACAGGCCCCAGCGGGTACCGATGATCTGCACACCCAGGGTCGAAGCCGCGCTGGAGAAGAGCACAAACACGGGCAGCAGGAGCAGGGTTCCGGGGATCGACTGCAGCGCCAGCAGACCACGCAGCACCAGCAGGCGGCCGCGGAAGGCATAGCGCACCAGCACATAGGCGGTGGAGACCGAGAGTCCGGCGCAGACGATCGCGACGCCGCCGGCCACCAGCACGCTGTTCACCAGTCCGGTGCCCAGGTCCACCGTGGTCCAGATCTTCGAGTAGTTCTCGAAGGTCAGCTCGGTGGGCCAGAACGCCCCGCGGGCCACGGCCAGATCGGAGTTGATCGAGGCAAAGAAGATGTAGAGCACCGGCACCATCGAGAACACCAGCAGCGCGGCCAGGATCACGATCAGCAGGGGTCTTGGGAGCAGCCGGTGGATCTGCGCCTGGCGGGCACCCTCCTTGGCGCTGGCGCGGTGCGGGGCCACGCGTACGGGGGCGATCGTGTTACTTGCGGACACGGGAACCACCATCCTCTCCGGTGTCGAGCTTCACTGCTCGCAGGTAGATAAAGAGCGGAATCGCGATCAGGATCAGCGAGATCACGGCCATCGCGGCCGACAGTCCGAACCGGAAGTTCTGGAAGCCGGTGATGTAGGTGAGCACGGGCAGGACGTTGACATCCGCCGGTGCGGGGATTCCAAACAGCACAAACGGGAGGGTGAAGTTGTTGACCGAGTGCAGGAAGGAGATGATCAGCGCCAGGGTGATCGGACCCTTGAGGTAGGGCAGGATGACATAGCGCAGCTTGGTCCACCAGCCGGCACCGTCCAGGGCCGACGCCTCGTGTACCTCGGAGTCCACCGACTGCAGGCCCGAGAGCACCAGCAGGTAGATAAAGGGCCAGGATGCCCAGATCTGCACAAACACCAGCGCCCAGTAGGACTGCGGGCCGTTGAGCCAGAGGCCCCCGTCGATGCCGAAGTTCTTGAGCATCGCGTTGCCCACCCCGTCGGGCTGGAGCATGGTGCGCCACACGGTACCCACCACGAAGGTCGGCAGCACGTAGGGCACCAGGAACAGCGAGCGAACCAGGCCCCGACCGCGGAAGCGGTTCTGGGTGGCCAGGGCCGCGGCGACACCGATCGGCAGGCAGATCAGGGTCACCAGGACCGCGTAGCCCACGCTGATACCGATCGACTGGATCAGCGTGGACTTGGTCAGCGCCTCCACGTAGTTGGAGATGCCGATAAACGGTGCGCTGATCCACTGCCGCAGCGTGTACTGGTCGAGATCCATCAGGGAGATCACCAGTCCCAGCACCAGCGGGACCAGGATCACCACCACCATCAGGATGCCGCCGGGGGCGAGCATCCAGAGCGGGCGATCACGCTCGCCGATCTTCCGGGCCCGACGCGGGCGGCCCGTGGGAGGCGAGGAGGGGGCGGGACGCCCGCCCCGGCGCGCGGCGGTGCGCGCCGGGGTGGCATCGGCGCTCGCGGCGGCGTTGGCCGCGAGCGCATCGGCGCGGGTGCGCGCCTCGGGGGTGGTAACCATGAGAAATCTCTTCCGGTGTCTTACTTCGCGCGATCCAGAGCGGACTGAGCCTTGTCCTGCTCGGTCTTCAGGGCGGAGATGATCTGATCGGTGCTCACCGATCCGGCGTTGAGCGAGGGGATGGCCTGAACGACCACGTTGGTCATGCCCAGCTGAACATCTCCCCAGGCACCGCTGAACGGGGTGCCAACGGAGAGCTTGGACGCCTCAACGATCGGGGCGAGCTGCGCGTTGTCCTTCTCCAGGGCCTCGGCGGCCTTGGCGTTGGTGGGCATCTCACCGAAGGTGTCGTAGTAGACCTTCTGTTCCTCGGCGGTGGTGAGCATCTCGATCAGGGCGAAGGAGAGGTCCTTGTTCTTGGAGTAGTCGGCAACCACGAAGTTGGATCCGCTGAGGATCGAGGCTGCTTCCTTGCCGTCGGAGGGACGTTTGGTCTCCCCCGGCGGAACGGTCGGCATGACCGCGTAGGCGTACTTACCGGCCACGGCCGAGGCTTCCAGGGTGTTGATCGAGGTTGCGGTGACCATCGGCATGAACGCGGCCTTTCCGTCGGCGAACGAGGCGAGGGCCTGGCTGGCCTTCCAGCCGATCGCGGCCGGGTTGACCACCTTGTCCTGGGTCAGCCAGCCGAAGTAGGTCTCATAGGCCTTGATCGTGACCGGGTCGTCCAGGCGCACCTTCTTGCCGTCGATGATCGGGTTACCGGCCTGGGTCGACATCGCCCAGATGAACTTCCACGGGTCGAAGTTGTCGCCGTAGGCGATGCTCAGACCGTACACGTCGTCGTGGGTCAGCTTCTTCGCCTGCTCGAGCAGTCCGTCCCAGGTGTCGGCGGGCTTGTCGATGCCGGCGGCGGCAAGCATCTCGGTGTTGTACGCCATCACAAACGGACGGCTTCGGGCGGGGATCCCCACCTCGTTGTCCTTGTCCGGTCCGGAAATCCCCAGGCTGGCCTCGGTGAAGCGGTCGCGGCCGCCGACCTTCTTCCAGTCGTCGTCGCTGAGCTTGACGAAGGCGCCGGTGGCGTAGGCGGTGGGGGTGAACGTGGTTCCCAGCGAGTAGATGTCCGGGCCTTGGCCCGAGACCACCGAGGTCTGGATCTTGGTCAGCTCATCGTTGGCGCTGGCGAAGGTTTCGAACTTCACCTCGGCACCGGTCTTGGCCTTGAACTTTTCGCTCACATCGGCGAACCACTTCTGCTGTTCCTCCGGGTAGAGCGTGTTGGCGTCGGTCAGAACGTTCAGGGTCTTGCCCTTTCCGTCCAGCGCACCGGCGCCATCGCCGGGTGCGTCACCGCCGCTCGCGCAACCGGCGAGGGTGATCGCGCCGGCCGCCAGTAGCGCCGTGGTCAGGGCGAGTTTTTTCTTCATCATCCGAGCTCCTCCTTGAGTGGGTGAAACCGTGGCTCAAAACCCCGGTGCACCGACTCTAGACAAAACGACAAACTTTCAGCAACCGTTTGCCAAAAATTGCCAAGTGTGGTTTTCTCTGGATATGAGTAATGACCCGGTGTCGCCGTCGACCAGACCCGCGACGATTCACGATGTGGCCCGCGAAAGCGGATTCGCCGCCTCGACCGTTTCGCGCGCGCTCTCCAATCCGGGCCGGGTAAATGCCCAGACCAGGGAGAAGATCGTGGCGATCGCCCGGGCCCTCAACTACACCCCGAACACCCAGGCACGCGCCCTCACCTCGGGGCAGACCGGCTCGATCGCGGTGCTGGTCTCGGACATCACCAACCCGTTTTACTTCGGGCTGATCCGTGGCACACAGCAGCAACTCAAGGCGGCAAACTACCTCCAGATGCTCGTGGACACCGCCGAGTCCAGTGACTCCGAGGCCGCGACCATCGACTCACTGCGCCGCTCGGCCGACGGGGCGATCCTCACAGCATCCAGGCTCTCCGATCAGCAGCTGCTCGCGCTGGCCGAGCGGATGCCGCTGGTCGCAATCAACCGTCATGTGCCCGGGATTCCCGCGGTCATCATCGACACCCCGTTCGGAATCGATCAGGCCCTCGACCACCTCGCCTCCCTCGGGCACCGGCGGATCACCTACGTGTCCGGACCCGATATGTCCTGGTCGAATGAGCGCCGCTGGCAGCGCCTGGAAAAGACCGCGCAGAAGCTCGGCGTGCACCCCGTCCGCACCCGCGAATACGCCCCGAGCATGGCCTCGGGCGCGGCGGCAGCGGAGGCGATGATCAACAGCGAATCCACCGCGTGCGTGGTGTTCAACGATCTGATCGCGATCGGAATGCTCGAGCGATTCCGCGAGCGCGGCGTCCGTGTCCCCGAGGACATCAGCGTGGTCGGCTGCGACGACATCTTCGGGGCCGATTTCTGCAATCCCCCGCTCACCACCCTCACCGCGCCGATCGAGCGCGCGGGCCGGATGGCCGTTTCGATGCTGCTGTCCCGGCTCGAAGCCGGTGCGGACGCACCGCCGCCCCCGCCGATGCTGCTGCCCACCCACCTGACCGTGCGCAAGTCCACCGGCCCCGCCCGGGAGCACTAGCCACCCACAGTTTTGCACCACCGCGTTACCGACCCCAGCCAATGAAGACAGGGAGACACCCGTGACTCAGCTCACCCCACACCCCGATCGTCTGCTTCCGGCAGACCCCACCACACTCGCTATCGCTCGGCGGCTCTACGGGGAGGTGGCGGGTGCGCCGATCCTCTCCCCCCACGGGCATGTGGATGCCACCCTGCTGCTGGAAAACGCGGCGTTCCGGGATCCCGCCGAGCTGCTGATCACCCCTGACCACTACGTCACCCGGCTGCTGCACGCCCACGGTGTTGCCCTGGGCGATCTGGGTCTGGCCGACCGCGGCGTGGCCTCCACCGCGAGCGGATCGGATATCTGGCGCAGGTTCTGCAGCCGCTGGCACCACTTCGCCGGAACCCCGGTGCGCTACTGGTTTGAAACCGAGCTGCACGACGTGTTTGGGATCACCGAGGTCCCCTCTGCGGACACCGCGGACTCGATCTATGCGCAGATCGCCGCCAAGCTGGCGCAGCCCGGGTGGCGGCCGCGGGCACTGTTTGAGCGCTTCAACATCGAGGTCCTGGCCACCACCGACGATCCCGCCGACTCGCTGGATGCCCACCGCGCCCTGGCCGAGGATCCCACCTTCTACGGACGCGTGCTGCCGACCTTCCGCGCCGACCGCTACATGGACCCCTCGGCCCCAGCCTGGCGCGGCGCCCTCACCGCGATCGCCGAGGCCGCCGATATCGACACCGGAACGTACGCGGGCCTGATCGCCGCGCTGCGGAACCGTCGCGCGCACTTCATCACCCACGGGGCCACGGCCACCGACACCGGCGTGCTTGAACCCACGGCCGAGCCGCTTCCCCTCGCCGAGGCCGAACGCATCCACGCCGCCGCCCTGGCCGGAACCGCGACCGAGGCCGACGCCGTCGCCTACCGCCGCAACATGCTCTACCGCTATGCCGAGATGGCGGCCGAGGACGGCCTGGTCATGCAGCTGCACCCCGGCGTGATCCGCGGGCACCACACCCCAACCCTGGAACGCTTCGGCCCCGACACCGGACACGACCTCCCCGACCAGGGCTCGTTCACCCGCCCCCTGCGCCGCATGCTCCAGGATTTCGGAACCAACGACACCTTCCGCCTGGTGCTGTTCACCGTGGACGAGACGGTATTCTCGCGGGAAATCGGCCCGCTTGCCGGGTTCTACCCCTCGGTTTATGCGGGGGCGCCGTGGTGGTTCATCGACACCCCGGCGGCCATCGCCCGCTACCGGTCGGCCGTGACCGACAGCGCCGGGTTTGCCAAAACCTCGGGCTTCATCGACGACACCCGCGCGTTCTGCTCGATCCCGGCCCGCCACGACATGTCCCGGCGGGCGGACGCCGCATTCCTGGCCGGACTGGTGGCCACCCATCAGCTGGGCGAGGAGGAGGCCGCGGTGCTGATTCGGGATCTCACCGACCGCATTCCGCGCGAGGTCTTCCGCCTCTAGGCAGACCATCGGCCTGGCCGAATCGGGTGGGCCGGTGTGCGCATCCGATTCCGCGGTGGGCGGACAACACCGTGCGGATCCCCGATATTCCGGGGGCCCGCACGGCCGCCCACAGCACTGAACAAAGGTGCATGGGCAAAACCGTTTCCGGGCATGTGAGGTTTGCTAAGTTGATCACAACCCATGCTCGGAGCCGCACTTTTGTGTGTCTCTTCCAGGCATGTCCAGCGCATCCCCTTTCCATAATCCCCGAATTGGAGTAACCATGACGGAAGCAGCACAGGCAAACATTGGCGTGATCGGAATGGCGGTCATGGGCAGCAACCTCGCCCGTAACCTGGCGAGCCGCGAGGGTAACACCGTCGCAATTTTCAACCGCTCGCCCGAGCGCACCCGCGGTGTTGTCGAGGCACACCCGGAGGCCGGCTTTGTGGCCAGCGAGACCATCGATGAGTTTGTGGCTTCGCTGCAGAAGCCGCGCACCGCGATCATCATGGTGCAGGCGGGCGCCGGCACCGATGCCGTAATCAACCAGCTGACCGAGCGCTTTGAGCCCGGCGACATCATCGTGGACGGCGGCAACGCCCTCTACACCGACACCATCCGCCGCGAAAAGGCCGTGAGCCCGACCGGCATCCACTTTGTGGGTGCGGGCATCTCCGGTGGCGAGGAGGGCGCACTCAAGGGCCCGTCGATCATGCCCGGTGGAACCGCCGAGGCCTATGAGACCCTGGGTCCGATCCTCTCCTCGATCGCCGCGGTCGCCGAGGGCGAGCCCTGCGTGACCCACGTGGGTACCGACGGTGCCGGCCACTTCGTGAAGATGATCCACAACGGTATCGAGTACGCCGACATGCAGCTCATCGCCGAGGCCTACGACCTGCTGCGCTACAACGCGGGTCTGACCCCGGCCGAGATCGCCGACGTGTTCACCGAGTGGAACAAGGGTGAGCTGGAGAGCTACCTGATCGAGATCACCGCCGAGGTTCTGCGCCAGGTGGATGCCAAGACCGGCCAGCCGCTGGTTGACGTGATCCTGGACCAGGCGGGTTCCAAGGGCACCGGCGTGTGGACCGTACAGAACGCACTGGCCCTGGGTGTCCCGGTTTCGGGTATCGCCGAGGCCGTGTTTGCACGTTCGCTCTCCTCGCACCCCGAGCAGCGCGAGGCCGCCGCGGGTCTCCCGGGTCCGGCAAACCCGGTGGCCGTGACCGACCGCGATGCCTTCATCGAGGATGTCCGCCAGGCACTCTACGCCTCGAAGATCGTCGCCTACTCGCAGGGCTTCGACGCGATCCGCGCCGGTGCCGCCGAGTACAACTGGAACATCGACCTGGGTGCCGTCTCGCGCATCTGGCGTGGTGGCTGCATCATCCGCGCCCAGTTCCTCAACCGCATCGCCGACGCGTACGCCGAGCAGCCGAACCTGGCCGCCCTGCTGACCGCACCGTACTTCTCGGACGCGATCACCGCGGGCCAGGAGGCCTGGCGTCGGGTTGTGGTTTCGGCCACCCAGACCGGTATCCCCGCCCCGGCATTCTCCTCCTCGCTGGCCTACTACGACGGTCTGCGCGCCAAGCGCCTGCCGGCCGCCGTGGTCCAGGGCCAGCGCGACTTCTTCGGTGCCCACACCTATAAGCGGGTCGACATCGAGGGAACCTTCCACACCCTGTGGTCGGGAGACCGTACCGAGATCAGCGCCACCGACTCGCACTAGTTCCGGTTCTCCTCACCCTCAGCTGCCGGTTCCAGGTTCCGGAACCGGCAAACGGGTAATCTCGCGGCCTCGCCCCATAGGGCGGGGCCGCGTTTTTGTTCCCGAACTCAGCTCTTTCTCAGGGGCTGGAATGGTGGGAGCACCGCCTATTCGATGAACCGATACGGAGTCAGGGGGGGCAGGAGAGCCCCCACGCGTTTCCGTATCTGGTGCGCTTCGCTACCGTGGCTCGCGCGCTACCGAAGCTGACTGGGGTGAATCCCATGGCGCTTGCGGAGTCCACGCCAACGCAGATGGAGAATATCCAGCGCAATGGCGCGCATGCCCGCGGCAACCTGACGCTCAATAGCCTCGCTAAAGTCCCGTGCCGTGTCATGGTCGGCCCAGTATGGTTCCCGTGCCGGCGTCTGCGGTTCGGGCTGCTGCTCGTAGATGTTACTCATGATTATCCTCCCGTTTTCTTCCTGCTTTCGATTGACCGATGCTCCGCGGCGACGATCGCAAATTCAATGGCTTCCGCGTATGGCATCAACGCTACGTGGAATTCTTTTGAGTGATCGTTCGCCGTAACCCCCATGATGCGCAGAGCACCGAGAACGCGGTCGGGGGCGCGGAGAGGGATGACCAGTTCGGAGTCTCGCCGGTGCCGTGATCTCACGACGCCTTCCGTGTTCTCCCGCGTGATCTCGCCGATCCAGCCCAGCGGAGAGAGCCCCCGCACGCGCATCGGCGGCAGCCGTGCACCGGAAATTCCGGCACCGACACCCACCCGTGGTTTCCAGAATTGCCCATCCTCGCTGAGGACATAGAGGACGATACCCACTCGTGAGTCCCCGCGGAATCGCGTGCGCCACAGCCTGAAAACGGTGTCTTCGAGGTAATTCTTTCCGAGTCGTGATCGAGTTGCGGGCGAAATCACCACCAGCTCGGTGGCCAGGCGAACCGTACTGCGGAGCAGCGTCAGGGTATCGCCCGTCTGTGCCGTCGCAATGCGAAACAGGTTGCCTTCGACTGAGGGCTGGAACCCGCGTACCAGCAGCGGGCACACACCGATCGCGATCAGCATGCCACCGAGGAACAGAAAAACAGGTTCCCCACGAGCGGTGGAGATTCTCATTCCACCAAAGAGAAGGGCGACGCAGGTCAGCGCCTCGGCAAACGGCGACAGCAGAAAGCGCAGCACTGCCGCACGCACGTTGCCCGTCTTAGGTATCATCACACATCACCTCCATTCACAATCCTCTGCGGCAGAAGAGCTGTGCAGTGAGAACGGCAGGTTCTGTGGAGAACATGGTCTACAGACGCCTATGTGGAGGAACCTTCCTGCACACCGGATGCGGTGGGAACGACCAGTGAACGCCCCTTAGCGCCGAGCGGGGCCCACCGGATCGAAGTACTCGGGGTGGCTGCGTTCCAGGCCGTCGAGGTCGATCAGGACAAAGCGGAGGTGGGAGCGCAGCTCGGCGGCGGCTCCGGGGATGCTACCGGATTCGAGGGCGTCGACGATGCGCTCGTGGTCGCGGATATACTCGGCGACCGAGCGGAATCCGGTCAGCCCGTGATAGCGCACGCGGTCGAGGTGCCCCTTGGCACCGGCGACGGTTGCCCAGGCGGTTTCGTGCCCGGGGATGCCCAGGAGCGCGCGGTGGAATTCCTCATCCAGCGGGTAGAAGTCCTCGGGGTCGTCGACCTCGCGCTGCCGGGCGATAATGTCGCGAAGCCGCGCAATCTGGGCCTCCCCCACGCGATCGCGGCAGGCCTCGAGCGAGGCCAACTCGATGGCCTCACGGATGAACTGCGCCTGGCGCACCACCGCCGAGTCGATCCGCGCCACGTAGGTCCCGCTCTGCGGGCGCACCTCGACGAGCCCCTCCTGGGCGACCAGCAGCAGCGCCTCACGCACAGGCTGACGGCTCACCCCGAGCTCACCGGCCAGGTCTGCCTCGCTCAGTCCGGTGCCCGGAGCGTAGGTGCCGCGGATCACGCGCTCGCGGATCTCGGTGTAGGCGATCGACCGCGCGGACGCACGTGGTGCCGAAGCGGTGGAGGAGGTCATGGCTCAATCCTAGGCCGGAGGGCCCGGGATACCGTGCGGCATCCCGAGCCCTCGGGTGTACAGTGTTGTTCGATTAGCGGGTGCACCCGGCGCAAACCCACACCCGCCAATCGAATCCTGGGCCCGCGCGATGAGGCATCGTGCGGGTCGCGGCACGGGGCCGCAGAGGGCGACCTACCAGTCGTGAACGGTGCCGTCGGCCAGACGGTTATAGGGGAGGTAGGCCTGCTCGTACGGGTACTTGCCCGCCTCGTCCTTGTTGAGCTCGACACCCAGACCCGGCTTGTTGCCCGGGTGCAGGAAGCCGTTTTCCCAGGTGAAGGACTGCTCGAAGACCTGGTCGGTCTTGGCGCCGTGCTTCATGTACTCCTGGATACCGAAGTTGTGAATCGCCAGTCCCAGGTGCATGGCCGCGGCCATGCCCACCGGGGAGATGTCGGTCGGTCCGTGCATACCGGACTTGATCTGGTACTGCGCCGCGTACTCGAGGATCTTCTTGAGGTGCGAGATACCACCGGTGTGGGTCACGGCCGAGCGCACGTAGTCGATGAGCTGCTCGCGGATGATCTGCTGGTAGTCCCACTGGGTGTTGAAGATCTCACCGATCGCCAGCGGGGTCGTGGTGTGCTGACGGACCAGGCGCAGGGCCTCCTGGTTCTCGGCCGGGGTGCAGTCCTCGAGCCAGAACAGGTCGTAGGGCTCGAGGCTCTTGCCCAGCTTGGCTGCCTGGATCGGAGTCATCCGGTGGTGTCCGTCGTGCAGCAGCGGCAGCTCGGGACCGAACTCGTTCCGCACGGCCTCGAACACGGTGGGTACGTGGCGCAGGTAGGCGCGGGTGTCCCAGTCCTCCTCGGCCGGGTAGGCACCGCGCTGGGCGGGCTCGTGGTCGTAGCGGACGCCGGTGTTGGCGTCGAAGGTGTCGTTGGAGGCGATGCCGTAGATCGACTTCAGGCCGGGAACACCGGTCTGCACGCGGATCGCCCGGTAGCCTTGCTCCTGGTGCGAGCGGATGCTGTCAAACAGCTCCGGCATAGTTTTGCCCGAGGCGTGACCGTAGGCGAGCAGGCCGTTGCGCGAGGCACCACCCAGCAGCTGGTAGAGCGGCATGCCGGCGGCCTTGGCCTTGATGTCCCAGAGCGCCACGTCCACGGCGGCAATCGCGGCCATGGTAACCGGGCCACGACGCCAGTAGGCCCCGCGGTACAGGAACTGCCACATGTCCTCGATCCGGTGCGCATCGGCACCGATCAGCAGCGGCACCACGTGCTCCTGCAGGTAGGCAACCACGGCCAGCTCGCGACCGTTCAGGGTGGCGTCACCCAGGCCGGTAATTCCGTCTTCGGTGGTGATCTTCAGCGTGACAAAGTTCCGGTCGGGACTCGTGACGATGATTTCGGCACTGGCGATACGCATGCGCGGTCAACTCCTTTGATGATGCGACGGGTCGGTCATTCCGCCCACAAGAAAACTACCATACCAGTTGAGTGTTTGCGACTCGGAAAAGAAAAAACTGCGCATGCTTTCCAGGGAAAGCATGCGCAGCTTGGGAAGTGCTGGTATGGCAGATTCGCGGTTAGAGCACACCCAGCTCGGTCAGCTTGGCCTCCAGGTCACGGTCGCTCGGCTCCACCTGATGCGTGCCATCGGGGAACACGATCACCGGAATCTGGGTCCGGCCGGAGATTGCGTGGGCGCGGTCGGCACCGGTTTCATCGGCAACCAGGTCCACGTACGTATAGGACACCCCGCGGGAATCCAGCAGGGCCTTGGATCGCACGCAGTCGCGGCACCAGTCGGCACCATAGAGCGTCACGGCGGGGGCTTGGGTAGCAGTCTCGGAAGTCATGGACCCAGGATATGCCCCGAAGTCGAGCTTCGATACGGCTAGGCGGCACTCGCCGCCAGCAGCTCGCGCGCCGCCCCGGTCGCCTGAACCACCAGCGCCTCGCGGCGATGACGCTCGCGCCCAAACCGGTCGGCCGCCGTGATCGGATCATCCTGGGTCCCCTCGCTCCCCGCGAGCACCAGCCGATTCATCTGCGGCATGGTCCACCATGCGGCGGCCAGCATGATGATGCTCAGCAGCAGCTGCGCGGTTGCCCCACGGGAGACACCCGGCAGAGCATCGCCGAGCGTGTCTACCTTGGCCACACAGTTCTGCAGTCGCGTGTTCCCACCCATCCGTGAATCGGCGCGCTCAAGACCCTCCCAGGCGAGCAGTCGGGGCAGATGCGGGCTCTCCCGGAAGCGATCAAAAAACGCCCCGGCATACTCCCCCACGGCCTCCGCACCCACGCCGGATACATGAACCTGGGCCACGAAGGTCTCCAGCTCCCGCGAGAGAACGGTCTCAAACAGCGACTCCTTATTGCCGAAGTACGTGTAGATGCGCTCCTTATTGACCCCGGCGGCCCGGGCGATGGCGTCGATCCGCGTACCGGCCAGGCCGGACTCGCTAAAGCAGGCGGTAGCCGCGTCGAGCAGGAGTGTTTGTGTGCGTTCGGTATCCCAGGCCATGCCCCCATCCTAGCAACTCCAACCAAACAGTTGCAGTTTGACGTCTCGACCACTACAGTCAAATCTGCAACCAAACAGTTGGAGATTTTTATGTCGCAGAAACCGCCGTCCACCCACATCCGCGCCCTCATCACCTGGCTCGCGATCTTTCCGCTGGTGACCCTCGGGTCATTCGCGCTCGAACCCCTCACCGCCGGCTGGTTCCTCCCGCTACGCACCATGCTGCTCACGGCGCTGGTGGTACCGCTCGCGGTCTATCTGGTGGTGCCGAACCTGATGCGCGCCCACGGCGCCGTCGCGGTTCGCCGCACGGTCCAGGCTGCCCCGGTCATCGACTCGGCCGTCGACCCCGCCGCGTGAGCATCCTGGTCCTTGGCGGCTCGGGGGCGGTGGGAGCACGCATCGTCGCCCTGCTGCGCGAGGACGGGTTCGAGGCGGATTCGGCCGGGCGAAACCCCGACCGTAACGCGGTGGTCCTCCCACTGACCGCAGGCGGTCCCCTGGACGACTTTCGAGTTCGCGCGCGGGCGTATTCGATCATCGTGAACGCCTCGGGGATCGAGGATCCGCGCCTGGCGCGGGCGGCACCGCACGCAACCTTTCTCGATATCTCGGCCACCGCCGGCTATCTTCGCACCCTGGCTCGGTTCCCCACCCCCGGTGGACTGCTGCTAGGGATCGGTCTCGCGCCGGGGCTGACCGGGATCCTGGCCGACGCGGTCTATCGCCAGGATCCCGGCCCCCTCGACATCGCGATCCTGCTGGGTGCCGGCGAGCATCATGGCCCGGCCGCCCGCGCGTGGACCTTCGCCGCGCTCGGCCAACGGTATCCGGACCCGGAGTCCGGACGCGCGGTGCTGAGCTATACCCGCCCCCGCCGCTTCCATGATCCCGGCGATGAGCACACTCCGGCGCGCACCCGCACGCTCACCCGGGTCAGGTTTGCCGATGAGGAGACCCTGACCGCCCGGTGGGAGACCCCGGTGCGCACGTATCTGGCCACCGAGTCGGTCTGGGCCAATGGGGCGCTGCGGGTTGCCACCCGGATCCCCAGAATCCTGCGGCCGCTGCTCGAACGCGTCGAGCATCTCCCCGGGTCCGAGCGCTGGTGGGTCGCCGCGGTTTCCGCGTCGGGCCATCAGATTGGTGCCAGCGGATGGCGGCAGTCCGAGGCCACCGCGCGCATCACCGTGGCCGCCATCCGACGGGCCGAAGCGGCCGCCGGCCGCGCGCTCTTTGCCCCCGATGTGCTGGGGCTGGCAGACCTCAACCAGGTTCCCGGCCTCACCCTCATCCGGTCCTAAAACACAAACGCCTCCCGCTCGATGAGCGGGAGGCGTTTGTGATGCGGCTAGAGGCTAGGCGGCACCATCGAACATCGAGGTAACCGAACCATCCTCGAAGACCTCGTGGATCGCGCGCGCCAGCAGCGGGGCGATCGGGAGGATGGTGAGGGTCTCGAAGCGCTTGTGCTCGGGAATCGGCAGGGTGTCGGTCACCACGACCTCATCCACGCAGGCCGACTGCAGGATCTCGCTGGCCGGGTCCGAGAACACGGCGTGGGTTGCGGCCACGATCACGCGGGTTGCACCGTTGTCCTTGAGCGCCTGGGCGGCCTTGACGATGGTTCCGCCGGTGTCGATCATGTCGTCCACCAGGAGGCAGACGCGACCCTCGACGTTACCAACGATCTCGTGCACGGTGACCTGGTTGGCCACCAGCGGGTCGCGACGCTTGTGGATGATCGCCAGCGGCGCATCCAGCTGGTCACTCCACATGTCGGCCACGCGCACGCGGCCCATGTCCGGGGACACCACGGTCAGCTCGGAGCGGTCCAGCGAGGCACGGAAGTGCTCCAGCAGCACCGGCATCGCGAACAGGTGGTCCACCGGGCCGTCGAAGAAGCCCTGGATCTGCGAGGCGTGCAGGTCCACCGACATGATGCGGTCGGCGCCGGCGGTCTTGAACAGGTCGGCCACCAGACGAGCCGAGATCGGCTCGCGGCCGCGGCCCTTCTTGTCCTGACGTGCGTAGGGATAGAACGGAGCGACCACGGTGATCCGCTTGGCGGAGGCACGCTTGAGCGCGTCGACCATGATCAGCTGCTCCATCAGCCACTCGTTGATCGGAGCGGTGTGAGACTGGATGACAAACGCATCACAACCACGCACGCTCTCATCGAACCGCGCGTAGATCTCACCGTTGGCGAAGGTACGAGCGTCGGTCGGGACAAGCTCGGACCCGAGCGCCTCGGCTACTGCCTCAGCGAGCTCGGGGTGCGAGCGACCCGCGACCAGAACCAGACGCTTCTGACCATTCGTTTTAATGCCGGACACCACTCCTGCTTCCTGCCGGTCTTGACCGACGTTTCGCGTTATTCAGTTATTTGCTGTGGGGGAATTGGCGGCCTCTGCCGCCAGTGCCGCCGCGCTTCCGGGACGCTTGGACTCGGTCCAGCCCTCGAGGTTGCGCTGCGGTGAAACGTTGATGGCGAGGCTCCCGGCCGGAACATCTTTCCGGACCACGGTGCCCGCACCCGAGTACGCACCGTCTCCAATTGTAACCGGAGCGACGACCACACTGTGCGATCCAATCCGAACATGGGATCCCACGGTGGATGCGGCCTTGTTGACGCCGTCGTAATTGGCGAAGATTGTGCCGGCCCCGATGTTGGTTTCCTCACCGATGGTGGCGTCGCCCACATAGGAGAGGTGCGGGACCTTGGAGCCCGCGCCGATCTTGGCGTTCTTGGTCTCGACGAAGCCGCCAATCTTGCCGTTTGCCCCCAGGATCGTCCCGGGACGCAGGAAGGTGAACGGGCCCACGGTCGCGCCGGCGCCGATCACGCTGTGGCTGGCCTCGGTGCGCTTGACCTCGGCCCCCTCGCCCACCTCAACGGCAAACAGGGTCGTGTCCGGGCCGATCACGGCGTCGCTCTCGATCACGCTGGGTCCGAGGATCTGCGTGCCGGGCTTCAGGGTTACATCGGGGGCCAGCGTGGCCTGGACGTCGATCCAGGTGGTGCGCGGGTCCTGGACGGTCACCCCGGCACGCTGCCAGCGCTCGATGGTCACGGAGTTCAGGCGGGCGGCGGCGGCGGCCAGCTGCACGCGGTCGTTGATGCCCTCCACCTCCCAGGCGTCGCTCACCGGAAGCGCGGCGATCGCCGAACCGGCGGCGCGCAGCAGGCCGAGCACGTCGGTCACGTACTTCTCGCCCTGGGCGTTGTCGGTGGTCAGCGCGGCGAGCTGCTCGCGCAGCGCGGCCAGACCAAAGAGGTAGATGCCGGCGTTGATCTCGCGGGAGGCCAGCTCGGTCTCGTTGGCGTCCTTATGCTCGACGATCCGGTCCAGGTCACCGGCCTCGGTGCGGATGATCCGGCCGTAGCCGGTGGCGTCGTCGAGGATGGCCGACAGGATGGTGGCCGAGGCCCCGGTGCCGCGGTGATCTGCGATCAGATCGGCCAGGGTGTCGGCGGTCAGCAGCGGTACATCGCCGTTGAGCACCAGCACGTCGCCGGCGAAGCCCTCGGGCAGCGCCGCGACGGCGAGTTCCACTGCACGACCGGTGCCGGGAACCTCGTCCTGGTCCACGATGATGGTTTCGGGAAGCTGTTCGGTGATCGAGGCGGCCACCAGGTCGCGCTCGTGGCGCACCACGGCAAGAACGTGGGCGGCCTCCAGGCGGCGCGCCGCTTCGATGACGTGACCCACAACGGTGCGGCCACCCAGCGGGTGCAGAACCTTCGGGGTACGGGACTTCATCCGGGTGCCCTGTCCTGCGGCGAGAACGATGACGGCGAGCTGCGAATCGGTCACTCGATTCCTTTCTGAAGGGAACGCCTTCCCCCGTGAGAGTGCGGCGTCTAAGAGTGCACTGCGCTCCGCCTCCAGGATTCGAACCTGGACCGGACAGCTCCAAAGGCTGCCGTGCTGCCGTTACACCAAGGCGGAACACGTCGTGGGACGTGTGCGATCCCAGTCTGCCAGATTCCGGCGGGCGTCGCCGACGACAACGCCCACAAGCGCCAACTTCCGTCGCCACGAAGCGTGTGGATTTGCCGTCAATCCCCCCAAAGTCTCTCGAAGTCGAGATAATAGTGAGATGCCCGCACAACCGGATGAAGTCGATCTGATCGTGCGCTCGTGGGAACGCGAGCGCCCCGATCTCGATTTCGCGCCCCTGCGGGTGCTCTCCCGAGTGGACCGGCTGAGCCATCAGCTGGACGCCGCCCGCCGCGCCGCCTTCGCCGAGCCGGGCCTCGAGCCCTGGGAGTTCGACGTGCTGGCCTCGCTGCGCCGCGCCGGTGCCCCGTTCACGCTGAGCCCCAAGACCCTGCTGACCCAGAACCTGGTCTCCAGCGGCACGATGACCAACCGGATCGACCGTCTGGTCGCTCGCGGACTGGTCCGACGCGAAACCGACCCCAACGACGGCCGCGGCATCCTGGTGGTCATGACCGCCGCCGGACGCGACGCCGTGGACGCGGCGATCTCGGCGCTGCTGGCGGCCGAATCGCAGCTGCTCTCGGCGATCACCGAGCGCGAGCAGGAATCCCTCTCGATCCTGCTGCGCCGCCTGGGCGTGGATTCCAAGTAGCCCAAGCCTTTTCCCGTTGCGGAAACGACCGCCGCGGCGTCCGCTTCCGCACGCGGCAACGCCCGGGTAGACCTCCGAAGAAGTCACCCGGGCGTTGTGCATGCAACCTAGCGGCGCAGCGCCTTGCGGGCCAGCCAGTTGCCGAGGAACTGGATCAGCTGCACCAGGATGATCACGATCACCAGCGCCGCATAGGTCAGCTCGGGCTTGAACTGGCGGTAGCCGTTCTCCAGCGCGAAGGTACCCAGACCGCCACCGGCGATCGTGCCGGCCAGCGCGGACATGTCCACGATGACCACCAGGACGAAGGTGTAGCCGAGGATCAGCGGGCCCAGGGCCTCACCGAGAATCACCGTGAAGATGACCCGCAGCCGCGAGGCCCCCACCGACCGGGCGGCCTCGATCACGCCGGGCGAGACTGTCAGCAGGTTCTGCTCCACCACGCGGCTGATCCCGAACATTGCCGCCATCGACATCGTGAACACCATCGCGGTGTTGCCGTTTCCGGTGCCCACCACGATCCGGGTCAGCGGCTGCAGGGCCACCAGGAAGATCAGGAACGGGATGGGCCTGAAGATGTTCACAATCACGTTGAGGATCGTGAAGACCGGACGGTTCTGCAGCAGGTTACCGGGCCGGGTCACGTAGAGGATCAGGCCCAGGACGAGTCCCAGGAATCCGCCCAGCAGCAGCGCAAAACCAACGATATAGAGGGTTTCCCCGGAGGCTGTGATCAGCTTGGGGATGTTGGTGATGATGTTGTTGATGTCGTCCATCAGCGGGCCTCCACGATCTCGGTCAGCGCGGAAATCTGGGCGAGGGCGGACTCGATTGCCGCATCGTCACCGGTCACGGCGAGGGTCAGGTGGCCAAAGGTCCGTCCCTGAATGTCGTTGATGCCGCCGTAGATTAGTTCAAATCCGAGCCCGGCCTGGGTCAGGATCTCAAACACCCGAGCCTGGCTGGTATCCCCGTCGAGGATCGAGACCGTAAAGATGCGTCCCGGGTGACGGTACCGCAGGGTCTGCAGCTCCTCACCCACCGGAATCCCGCGCACCACGGTGGAGACGAAGCGTCGGGTTGCCGCGTGCTGAGGGTTCGAGAACACCTCATACACCTCACCGTTTTCGATGACCTTGCCGTTTTCCATCACCGCGACCTTGGTGGCGATCTGCTGGATGACATCCATCTCGTGGGTGATCACGATGATCGTGATGCCGAGTTCCTGATTGACCTTCTTGAGAAGACCCAGCACCTCGTGGGTGGTTTCCGGGTCCAGCGCGCTGGTGGCTTCATCGGCCAGCAGGATCCGCGGCGAGGTCGCCAGCGCGCGGGCGATGCCCACCCGCTGCTTCTGCCCGCCGGAGAGCTGATCGGGGAAGGACTTCGCCTTCTCGGAGAGCCCCACAAACGCCAGCAGCTCCTCGACCCGGCGATTCCGCTCGGCCTTGGGCACCCCCGCCACCTTGAGCGGATAGGCGATATTCGCCCGCACCGTCTTGGCGTTAAAGAGGTTGAACTGCTGGAAGATCATGCCGATGCCCAGACGCAGCTTGCGCAGCTCGCCCTCGCGCATCGTGGTGACCTCGGCGCCATCCACCAGGATGCTGCCCGAGCTGGCCGATTCCAGCGCGTTGATCAACCGGACCAGGGTGGATTTTCCCGCCCCCGAATAGCCGATGATGCCGTAAACGTCGCCCGCCTGAATATCCAGCGAAACCCCGTCGATGGCGGCGATCTGACGCTTGCGATCGTTGGGATCCGGATAGGTCTTGGTGACGTCGGTCAAACTGACCAGTGCCATTGTTGCGCTCCTTGCTGCTGCGGTTGCGGCAAAACCGCCCAAAATACGTGTGTGGCCTCAAATCACCGAGGACTCGGTGACGCTATCACGGCCCAGACGCCCGCGGGCGGTGATTGGAGAGCATGTCTCCAATCACCGCCCGGGTGTATGTAATGTCCTACTACTTGGTAGCCTTGACGGTCTTTTCGACGTCCTTGAGGGTCTTCTCCAGGTCGGCTGCCGGGATCTTGGCGAACACGGCGCTGTTGTTGTTAGCCTCCTGCACACCCTTCTTCACGGCCTCGGAGTCCTGGTAGATCTCCACCAGCTTCTTGTAGGTGGCGTTGTCCTTGTCGGCGGCGCGAACCGCGAACACGTTGACGTAGGCCTGGGACTTGGGGTCCTCGGCGCTGTCCTTGGCGATGGCCGAGGACACATCGATTCCGGCCTTGGTGGCGAAGTCGTTGTTGATCACGGCACCGGCAACGGCCGGGTCATCCAGCTGAGCGGCCGCAAGCGAACCGTCCACGGTGATGACCTTAACCTTGGAACCGGACTCCACATCATCGGCGGTGGAGACGATCGAGCCGCCATCCTTGAGCTTGACCAGTCCGGCACCCTGCAGGGCCAGCAGTGCACGGGCCTGGTTGGACTCGTCCTTGGGGATCGCGATGGTCGCGTCCTGCGGAATGTCCTTCACATCCTTGTACTTCTTCGAGTACAGGGGCAGCGGGTAGATAGCTGTCGAACCGATCGGGGTCAGGTCCTTGTTCTCACCCACGTTGTACTGGGCGAGGTAGATCAGGTGCTGGAACTGGTTGATGTCAACGTCGCCGTTGGCCAGTGCCGGGTTGACCTGGGGGTACTCGGTGAAACCAACGATCTCGACGTTGATGCCGGCCTTCTTGGCCTCATCCTTGTAGGTTTCCCAGTACGGGTCGCTGGCGCCAACGACACCAATCTTCACGGTCTTGCCGGCATCTGCCGACGATCCACCCTCAGGGGTGGCTGCGGAGGAGCAACCAGCCAGCAGCGCAATCGCGGCCATTCCTGCGACGACTCCGGCGATTTTGTGCTTGATAGACATCTGGGCTTCCTTTCTCCGCGAGCACTTCTCACGATGGTTCAACCGTAGGGAACCCGGGCGGGATGCCGAAAACGGCCCGTAACAAACCGAGACACGAACCGGTTTTAGCCAGTGATTCCGGGGCGGAAGCGCTTGCTGCCGGTGTACACGATGACCAGGCAGATTATGCAGATCACGGCCACTATTGCCAGCGATGAGGTGTAGCTCAGGACCGGCAGAAGCGCCGCAAGCACAGCCGGCAGTAAGAATCCTGAATAGGTCAGCGAATAGTAGATGCCGGTGAGGCCGGCCAGGTCCTGCGGGGTCGCGATCGCCTGGACCCGGGTCAGTCCGGCCACCACGGTGATCCCGTAGGCGCAGCCGAGAACAGGGGCCACGATAAAGGGCAGGATCGGGCTGCTCAGGACCGCGGCAACCACCGCCAACACGATGCCCAGCGACATCAGGGCCAGCCCGATGCTCAGGGCCTGACCCCGGGTGCGACCATCAAGCTTGGCCACATAGGGCTGCACGAGCGCGCCGGTGCCGAGGGTAAGCACAGTGAGGATGGTGGCGTAGAGCGTGGTCCACTCCCCCATCTGCCGCGCGGCGATCGCCGGCATGATCGCGTAGGCGATCCCCGCGGCGGCGAAGACCCAGGGGGCCGCGGGCACGATGACGCGGCGGAACGCCGGTCCACCCGAGGCGGGAATGCGCAGATCCTGCCACCAGTGGGTCCCCGCTTCGGGACGCGCGGTCAGGGTTTCGCGGGCTCGCAGCAGCGGCACCAGCGCGAGTATGCTCAGCAGCGCATGGACCGCATAGGGCAGCTGGGACGGATCCGGGGCCCACTGCGCCAGGATTCCGGTGACCGCGGCACCCAGACCAAACCCGATGGTCAGGGTGAGGGTGGGACGACGCGCCCCCGAGCCGCGGGCGGCACTCGGATCGATCTCGGGAGCCGAGAGCTCCTTGATCCAGCTCGAGCCCACCGACATCGCGATGCCCACCCCCACACCGGCGAGCGCGCGCCCGGCACACAGCAGGACAAACGAGTGCAGCCCGAGGCCCAGCATGACGCTGGCACCGATGCCCAGGATCACGCCGGTCAGCAGCACGGGCTTGCGCCCGAAGCGGTCGGAGAGCGCGGCGGCGATCAGGAGTCCCGGCACCAATCCGAGCACGTACATGCCCAGCAGCAGGTTTGCCTGCCAGGCGGCATAGCGCCCGAGTTCCTCGTAGAGGTGAAGCAGCGGCGTGAAGTGGTTGCCACCCCAGGCCAACAGAAAGACGGCCGGTGCTACCCTCCACCAGGGTGCACGGATCACGCGGCACCCCCGGCGGACGCCCCCAGGTTGATGTGGGCGCGGACGGCGGCGGCAAAACCTACGGTATCGCCGGCGGCAATCATCGCGGCCAGGCGCACGTGCTCCTCGCGGAATCCGGCAGCGGCGGCCGGTCGCTCGATCGTGGCCTGGAAGATCAGCCGCGCCAGGCGCGGTCCCAGGCCCCGGAGCATTTCGGCGATCACCAGGTTGTCACCGGCCTCGATGATGCGCAGGTGGAAGGCCACGTCGTTCTGGGCGAAACGCAGCAGGTCGCCCTCGGCGAGCGCCTCCTGCTGGGCGGCGATACACGCGTACAGGCGATCCAGGAGTGCGAGTTTTCCCGCATCGTCATCGGCCAGGACCTCGACGGCGCGGGTTTCACACATCGCGCGCACGTCCAGCAGGTCCCGTCGTTCCTTCGCCGACACGGCGGTGACCAGGGCACCCTTCTTGGGCATCAGCCGCACCAGGCCCCAGGCGTGCAGTTGCAGCATGGCCTCGCGGGCGGGGGTACGGCTGGCACCGTGGGTGTCGGCGAGGGTCACCTCGGTGAGCAGATCACCGGGTCCATACCCTCCCTGGACGATGCTCTTGGCGGTTGCGGAGGCGATTTTCATGGCCACCGAGCGGCCGTGATCACCCTCCCATGGCAACAGGATTGTTTCGATCACTCCCCCACGTTAGCAGAACCATGCATTGATGCATGCATTATCGGGAGCGTTCGCGAGTAGGGTGGAAAGGGATAACGATCATGTAGCGCGGGAGGATTTTTAATGCCAAGCATTGCCGAAACCATCGTCGAAACGATCAAGGATGCGGGAGTGAGCCGGGTATACGGGCTCCCCGGAGATTCACTGAATGGATTCACCGACGCCCTGCGTAAGGACGGCACGATCGCCTGGCAGCACGTGCGCAACGAGGAGGCCGCGGCGTTCGCGGCGGCGGCCGAGGCGGCCCTCACCGGGGAGATCACCGTGTGTGCGGGAAGCTGCGGCCCCGGCAACACCCACCTCATCAACGGGCTCTTTGACGCCAACCGCAGTCGGGTTCCGGTGCTGGCCATCGCCGCCCAGATCCCCAGTGCCGAGATCGGCAGCGGCTACTTCCAGGAAACCCACCCGCAGGAGCTCTTCCGCGAGGCCTCGGTCTACACCGAGCTGGTGAGCGTGGCCGAGCAGGTGCCGTTTGTGATCGAGCGGGCGATGCGGATGGCGATCGAGCTGCGTGGTGTCGCGGTGGTGGTCATCCCCGGAGACATTCTGCTGCAGTCCACCCCGAATACCCGCCGCTCGGCCCCCATCGTGCACGCCCCGCGGATCAACCGTCCCACCGATGCGCTGCTCGCGCAGGCCGCCGAGATCCTCAACGGCTGCGAGGACGTCACGATCCTCGCCGGTGCCGGCACCGAAGGTGCCCACGATGAGGTCATCGCGCTGGCCGCCAGGCTCAAGGCTCCCATCGTGCACGCGCTGCGTGGGAAGGAGTTCATCGAGTATGACAATCCCTACGACGTGGGCATGACCGGCCTGCTGGGATTCTCCTCGGGCTACCGGGCGATGGAGAACGCCGAGGTGCTGCTGATGCTCGGGACCGGGTTCCCCTATCGTCAGTTCTATCCGTCCAAGGCGAAGATTATCCAGGTCGACATCCGGGGCGAAAACCTCGGCCAGCACACCCCGATCGATCTGGGGCTGGTGGGATCGGTCAAAGACACGGCCGAGGCCCTGCTTCCGATCCTGCGCGAACGCACCGACTCCAAGCACCTCGACGCCTCCCTCAAGCACTATCGGAAGGCACGGAAGGGCCTCGATGAGCTGGCGACCAACGATCGCGGCCGCACCCCGATCCATCCGCAGTACGTGGCCAAGCTGATCAGCGACCTGGCCAGCGAGGACGCCGTCTTCATCCCCGACGTGGGATCCCCGGTGGTGTGGGCCTCCCGCTACCTGGAAATGAACGGCAAGCGCCGCCTGATCGGATCCTTCAACCACGGGACTATGGCCAACGCGGTGCCCCACGCCATCGGCGCCCAGTCGGCCTTCCCCGAGCGTCAGGTTGTCGCGCTCTCCGGCGACGGCGGACTGGCCATGCTGCTGGGTGAGCTGATCACGCTGCGCCAGCTGAAGCTTCCGGTCAAGATCGTGGTGTTCAATAACTCCTCGCTGAACTTCGTCGAACTGGAGATGAAGGCCGCCGGGTTTGTGACCTACGGCACCGGACTCGATAACCCCAACTTTGCCGAGGTCGCGACCGCGATCGGGCTACACGGTCAGCGCGTGGAAAGCCCCGACGATCTTGAGGGCGCGCTGCGCACGGCCTTCGAACACGACGGTCCCGCGCTGGTTGAGGTGATGACCGCGCGTCAGGAACTCTCGATCCCGCCAACCGTGACCGCCGCCCAGGCCAAGGGCTTCACCCTGTATGCGCTGCGCACAATCCTCTCCGGCAACGGCGAGGAACTGCTGGACCTGGCAGAGACGAACCTGTTCCGGAGACTCTTCAACTAGCCAGCGCACAATACAGTCCCCTCACCCGGACAACGGCAAAGAGCTGATCCACCTCGCCGAAACCAACCTCTTCCGGAGACTCTTCAACTAGCCAGCGCACAATACAGTCCCCTCACCCGAGCAACCGCGAGGAACTGCTCGACCTGGCCGAAACCAACCTCTTCCGGAGGCTGTTTAACTAGTCGACTGCACACCCGTGGGCATCCCGAATTTTCGGGGTGCCCACGGTAGTTTTAGCGGGCGGGGAACAGCTCTGCCGCCAGCACGTCCCAGCCGCCGAGGCTGCGCGCGTGCTTGCCCGCTTCGACGATCAGGCCGTGAAACTCCCGATACTCGGGCACGCTGAATCCGGCGGCCTCAACCGTCGCGGCGAGCGCGCGACGGGCGGCCGGGTAGCTGCCGGGCACCGGATACCCCACGGCAGTGAGCATCCGGCGCGCGTAAGTGTCCCAGATGAAGGCCGGACGGTCAAAGGCGTAGAGGCCGATCACGTCGGCGGTCTCGGGGCCGATGCCCGGCAGCGCGAGCAGTTCCTCGCGCAGCTCGGCATCGGTGCGGTCAGAGATGCCCGAGGGCGTGCTCCCACCCGGCTCGCTTCTCCCCGCGGCCCCGGTCTCCAGCGCCCCGGTCTCCACCACCCAGCGCGCGAGCGCCACCGCCGAGCGCGACTTGGCGGTCATGAAGCCGCTGGGCCGGATCACCTCGGCCAGTGCCTCGGCCGGGATTGCGGCGAGCGCCACCGGATCCAACAGCGCGCGATCCCGCAGCGCCCGAATCGAGGTTTCCACGTTGCGCCAGGCGGTGTTCTGCACCAGGATCGCGCCGACCATCATCTCGAAGGTCGACTCCGCCGGCCACCATCCTTCGGCGTCAAAACGCCCGCGCAGCGTCTCAAAGATGAGACGCTGCGCGGGCGGAACAGCCAAACTCACGAACCCAGCAGGTCCGAAAGCTCAAGCCAGCGCTCTTCCAGGCTGGAGATATCAGCCGAGAGCTTCTGGGTCTCCTCGGTGATCTTGCCCAGGCCCGCGTAGTCGCTCTGGTCGTGCTCGGCCAGGCGTGCGTGGGCCGCATCGATTGCGGCGGTTGCCTTCTGGATCCGACGCTCGATCGAGGCCAGCTCCTTCTGCGCGCGGTGCAGTTCGCCGCCGCTCAGTCCGGGCTTTGCCGGGGCCGAGCTGGCCTGCGAGGTCAGCTCCTCGGGCTTGCTCGCCGAGGCCGGGGTCGCGTTGCGGATGCGCAGGTACTCGTCCACGCCGCCGGGCAGGTGGCGCAGGTCGCCATCCAGCACCGCATACTGCTGATCGGTGACCCGCTCCAGCAGGTACCGGTCATGCGAAACCACCAGGAGCGTGCCGGGCCAGGTGTCCAGCAGGTCCTCCATGGCCGCGAGCATGTCGGTGTCGAGGTCGTTGGTGGGCTCATCGAGGATCAGCACGTTGGGCTCGTCCAGCAGGATCAGCAGCAGCTGCAGGCGGCGCTTCTGACCACCGGAGAGGTCCTTCACCGGGGTCTGCAGCTGAGCGGAGGCGAAGCCCATCTGCTCGAGCAGCTGGCCCGGGGTCATCTCCTTATCGCCGGCCTTATAGCTGGTGCGATAGCGTCCGATCACGGCCGAGACGCGCTCATTCTGGATGTCTTCCAGCTCGGCGAGCTGCTGGGTCAGTGCGGCGATCTTCACGGTCTTGCCGCGCTTGACCACACCGGAGGTGGGCTGCACCTCGCCGGTGACCAGGCCCAGCAGGGTCGACTTTCCGGCACCGTTCACACCGAGGATTCCGGTGCGCTCACCCGGGGCGATACGCCATTCGACGCTCTTCAGAATCGTCCGATCGCCGTACTTCACGCCGGCATCCAGCAGGTCCACAACGTCCTTCCCCAGGCGCGAGGTGGCCATCTGGCTCATCGCCACGGTGTTACGCACCGGCGGGACATCGGCGATCAGGGCGTTGGCCGCCTCGATCCGGAACTTCGGCTTGGCCGTGCGGGCGGGGGCACCGCGACGCAGCCAGGCGAGCTCCTTCTTCATCAGGTTCTGACGCTTGCCCTCGATGGTCGCGGCCATGCGGTCACGCTCCACACGCTGCAGCACGTAGGCGGCGTAGCCACCCTCGAAGGGTTCGATGATGCCGTCGTGCACCTCCCAGGTGTCGGTGGACACCTCATCGAGGAACCATCGGTCGTGGGTGACCACCAGCAGACCGCCCTGGCCCGGGATCCAGCGGTTCTTCAGGTGTCCGGCCAGCCAGGACACACCCTCGACGTCGAGGTGGTTGGTGGGCTCGTCCAGGAACAGGACGTCCCAGTCGCCCACCAGCAGCGCGGCCAGGGCGACCCGGCGACGCTGGCCACCGGAGAGGGTGCCGATCTCGGCGGTCCAGGGCAGATCCGACAGCAGACCCGAGATCACGTCGCGGATCTTCGGGTCACCGGCCCAGATGTACTCCTCGGTGTCGCCGACGATCGCCTGGGCGACGGTCATGTCCGAGTCCAGGATGTCGCGCTGATCGAGGTAACCGATGGTCACCCCGCGGCGACGCGTGACTCGACCCGAATCGGGTTCGATCCGCCCAGCCAGCAGCTGCAACAGCGTGGACTTGCCATCACCGTTACGGCCGACGATACCGATCCGGTCGCCCTCATTGACCCCGGCAGTAACCTTCTCGAAGATTACGCGGGTGGGAAATTCTAGGTGGAGCGATTCCGCTCCCAACAGGTGAGCCACCCCCTCAGCTTAGTAGTCCCGGGCATTCTCCCCGCGCGGTCACAGAGATTACTCGACATCAGACGATAGGCTTAATCCTCCGTGCACCCCCGATTTTGGAGCCTCGTGACCGATCCGAACTCTTCCCGCGCCGCCGTGAGCCACGCGGCCGGGCTCACCCCGGGCAAGCGACTACGCCGCCAGATTGCCCTCGCCGTGGTGAGCACCCTGGTGCTGCTGACCGCCGGAACCGGTGCCTTTGCGCTGTATGTCTACCAGGATCTGAACAACAACATCCACCGGTCCCCGATCACGATGCCCAGCGGTAAGCCCGAATTTGGGGCCGATCAAAACACCGCGGAAACCAACATCCTGATCATGGGACTGGACAGCCGCGTGGATCAGAACGGTAAGCCGTTCCCCGAGGAGATCTACAACGCGATCCACGCCGGGGACCAGGGCGATGGCGGGTACAACGCCAACGTGATGATGCTCATCCACATCCCCGCCGGTGGCGGCCGGGCGCAGGGCATCTCGATCCCCCGCGACGACTATGCCGAGCTGGCCGGTCACCCCAACGGGGTCAAGATGTCCAAGATCAAAGAGGCCTACGGCCTCGCGCTGGACGAGAAGCTGCGCCAGCTGGTGCGCGGCGGCATGAGCCGCGATGAGGCCTATCAGGAGGCCCGTACCGCCGGGCGTCAGGCTCAGATCAACACCGTTTCCGATTTCCTCGGCGGCGTGCGAATCGACCACTTCGTGGAGATCACCATGGCTGCCTTCTACCAGGTGGCCCAGGCCGTGGCCCCGATCCAGGTGTGCCTGAACCAGGCCACCGAGGACAAGTACTCGGGAGCAAACTTCCCCGCGGGCATGCAGGAAATCGATGCGCAGCAGGCGATGAGCTTTGTGCGTCAGCGCCGCGACACCGGCAAGTCCGGCCTCGAGCTGACCGACTTCGACCGCACCCGTCGCCAGCAGGCGTTCATGGTCTCCCTCGCCTATAAGCTCAAGCAGGCGGGCACCTTCACCAACCCGGCCACCATCACCAGCCTGGTGGGCACCGCCAAGCAGTACATCGCGGTGGATGACGGATTCGAGTTCCTGAGCTTCGCCCAGCAGGCCTCGAGCCTTGCCGGCGGCAACATCACCTTCACGACCCTGCCGATCACCGGCTACGCCAAGCGCGATGGCAAGGACGTGAACCTGGTGGACCTCGACCAGATCCACGCGACCGTGGCCCAGCTGCTCGGCACCACCCCCTCCGGCAGCGCCACCCCGGAGACCCCCGCCACCGGCGGTGCAGGAACCGGCAGCGCCGAGACCCCCAAGACCCCGGAAACCCCGCAGGCACCCGCCTCCGAGGCACCGGCCACCCCGGGTTCCCCCTCCTCCGAGGCTCCGGCCGACAACACCTACCACGACTGGAAGGAGCCCCTGCAGGCCGGCTCCATCCCCTGCGTGAACTAGTCACCCATCACAAAAGACCCACGGGATTTCTCCCGTGGGTCTTTTTGTATGCCCGGTTACTCGGCGACCACCTCGATCTTGAATCCCTCGGCGTTCTCAAACCAGGCCGCAAAATGCTGCGGACCACCCGCATGCGGGTAGCGCTCGGCATATAAAGGATGCCAACCGTGGGCCGGTGCCGCGGCGACGAGCGCGTCCACATCGGCCCGGGATCCACCGTGGAAGGCCAAATGGTTGATTCCGGCCCTCCGCCGATCGTGCATGGGCGAGGACAGGTTAGGCGAGGTAGTGATGCTCAGATACGCCCCTCCGGCACCCCAGGACTCCCCTTCGGCCCACACGCTGTCCCGGGTGAAGCCAAGACGGCTCAGCAACCAGGCCCAGTCCTTGAGGGCCGCGCGGTCAGCGATCCAAATCTCAACATGATGAAATCCACTCATGAGGACAGTTTGTCAGTCCCCGGAAGACATCTCCGTGTAATCGATGAGACAGGTTAGTCGGTGAGCAAGCGCGCGCCCGAGGCGGGGCCGGTGGCCCGGACGGTGCGGATGCCGTTGGCGCTCAGCGAGACCTGGATTTCCAGGGCCGCATCGGAGTCCTCGGCCAGGAAGGCCACGGTGGGTCCCGAACCGGAGACGATGCCGGCCAGGGCACCGGAGCGCTCACCCAGCTCAATCACGTCGGCCAGGCCGGGCTGCATCTGCAGCGCGGCCACCTGCATGTCGTTGTGCAGGGCGTTGGCGAGCATGATCGTGTCCCCGGCACGCAGGGCCTGCAGCACGTCGTTATCCACGCTGGGCACGTCGCGGGCGGGGGAAATGTCCAGGGCGTGCTTTTCGCGGTGCTCGTCGAGCTTGGCGTAGACGGCGGGGGTCGAGAGTCCCTGATCGGCGAGGGCAAACACCCAGGTGAACTGGCCGGTGGCCAGGGCCGGGCTCAGGCGTTCGCCGCGTCCGGTACCCAGGGCCGTGCCGCCCACCAGGGCAAAGGGCACATCGGCCCCGAGCTTGGCGGCCAGGCGCACGAGTTCCTCGCGGCCGAGGCCCGTTCCCCAGAGCGCGTCACAGGCGACCAGGGTCGCCGCGGCGTCGGCGGAACCGCCGCCCATGCCGCCGGCAACCGGGACGTTCTTCTCGATCCGCAGGTGCACCCCGCCACGATAGCCGGTCTTGCGAGCCAGCAGGCGGGCCGCCTTGATCGCCAGGTTCGAGCCGTCGGTGGGCACCGAATCGGTGTTGATCTTGCCCTCGAAACTCACAGCGAAATCACTCGCATGCGAGGCATAGACGTCCTCATATAGGGACACGGCCTGATACGCGGTGGCTACCTCGTGGTATCCATCCTCGCGGACCGCTCCCACGGACAGGAACAGGTTCACCTTCCCGGGGGCCCGGGCTGCTACCTCAGTGGACGTCTGGTTGGCGCTCATGAGTTAAACCTAACGCAGGATATCTAACGTTATTTACCGTCTGCGCTCAGATGCGCGCGAGCCACACCCAAAAAGTCGTGAACGGTCAGGGCCTCACCGCGCGCGGTGGGCGCGATTCCCGCGGCCTCCAGGCGCTCGGTGGCCACGTCGGCACCACCCAAAACCTGGCCCAGGGACTGCCGCAACATTTTGCGACGCTGACCGAAGGCCGCATCCACCAGCGCGAAGGTCAGGGCCCGCTCCTCCAGCGTGCCGATCTGATCCTCGCGACGCTCAAAGCCCACCAGGACCGAGTCCACGTTGGGGACCGGCCAGAACACCTGACGGCTCACGGTTCCGGCGATCCGCCAGTTTCCGTACCATTCGGCCTTCACGCTCGGGCTGCCATAGATCTTCGAGCCAGGCTCGGCGGCCAGGCGGTGACCCACCTCGGCCTGCACCATGACCACACCCGAGGTGAGCGAGTCGAAGTGCTCCAGCAGGTGCAGCAGCACCGGCACCGAGATGTTGTAGGGCAGGTTCGCCACCAGGCGGGTGGGCGCAAGCGGCAACTCGGTGACCTTCAGGGCGTCCTGGTGCACCACGGTGAGCTCGGCCTCGGGGGCGAGGGCGGCCACGGTCTTGGGCAGCTGCTCGGCCAGGCGCGAGTCGATCTCCACGGCGACCACGCGGGCCTCGGCCTCAAGCAGACCCAGGGTCAGCGAACCGAGTCCGGGACCGATCTCGATCACCGCGTCACCGGCCTCGACGTTTGCGACCTTCACGATCTTGCGGACGGTGTTGGCGTCCACCACAAAGTTCTGGCCGAGCTTCTTGGTGGGCGTCACATCAAGCATTTCCGCGAGATCGCGGATTTCGGCGGGGCCGAGCAGGTTCATTGGGTACTTTTCGTTCGGTCGTTCGGGCCGGTCTGGGAGCGGATCGGATCGTGATCCCAGCGGCCGTATACGGCTTCGGTATTGGAGCTGAGCTGGGTGGCGAGCATCACCGGATCAAGATCCAGGTACTCGGCGATCGCACGCAGCGTATAGGGAATGAGGTAGGGGGCGTTGGGCCGACCGCGGAACGGGGTCGGGGTGAGATAGGGCGCGTCGGTCTCGATCATCAGCAGCGAGCGCGGCGCGATATCCAGGACCCGGCGCAGGTTGTGAGCGTTCTTGAACGTCACCGTGCCCGAGAGCGACATGTACCAGCCGTTTTTGATGCAGATCTCGGCCAGCTCCACGTCTCCCGAGAAACAGTGGAAGACCGTGCGCTCGGGCGCGCCCACCCGCAGCAGCGTTTCCACGACCTCGTTATGGGCGTCGCGGTCGTGAATTTGCAGGGCCAGGTTGTGCTTCTTGGCGATCTCGATGTGCGCCTCAAACGCCCGGAACTGGGCGGCCCGGCCGTCTTCTCCGGTGCGGAAGAAGTCGAGTCCGGTCTCGCCCACCGCGCGTACCCGCGGCAGCGCGGCCAGCTCATCGATGCCCGCGAGGTGCTCATCCAACAGGCCCTGAGCCTCAAGCTCGGGGGTGTCGTTGGGGTGGATGGCCACGGCCGCGAGCACCCGCGGTTCGATCGCGGCGATCTGAGCACCCCAGCGCGAGGTAACAAGGTCGGTGCCCACCTGAACGACGCCCTTGACCCCCACGCTTGAGGCGCGATCAAGCTGCTCGCGATAGTCGAGGGCCTGATCGCCGTCGGCGATTTCCAGGTGGGTGTGGTTGTCGTACACACCGGAGGTGAGCGGCTGCGGGAGCGGCGGGTAACTCAGATCCTTACGATCCGAGTCCCCGCGCGTGCGTACGTGCGTCGGGTTCATATCCTCGACGCTACCCGCTTTCGCCGATTCCGGCATCCCCACTATTCGGCGTCGGTGGTTTCGATCCGCGGGAACAGCGCCTCAAGCGCCCCCACGGTCGTCCCCGGAACCAGCTGCCCCCAGACCCCGGCCGAGCGGATCGGCTGCGCGGTGAGGGCTCCCAGGGAGTCCTCCACACCCAGTGCGGTCCACAGCTTGGTGGTGGCCTTGGGGATGGTCGGCGACAGCACCACGGCCAGGGCACGCAGGCCCTCGGCCACGGTGTACAGCACGGTGTTCAGACGCTCACGGTTGGCCTCATCCTTGGCCAGGGCCCAGGGCTCCTGCACGGTGATGTAGCCGTTGAGCTCCTCGACCACGGTCCAGATGGCGGCGAGGGACTCGTGCAGCGCGATCTTCTCGATCGCCGCATCCGCGTTGGCCACGGCCTCGGCGACCACGCGCTGAACCTTCAGGTCGGCCTCGGTGTACTCGGCCGGGGCCGGCACGACGCCGTCGTAGTAGCGGGTGATCATCGCCAGGGTGCGCGAGGCCAGGTTTCCGAATCCGTTGGCCAGCTCCGCCTGGTAGCGAGCGGAGAGGTCTTCCCAGCTGAACGAGCCGTCCTGACCGAAGTGGATCGCGGACATGAAGTAGTAGCGGAACGCATCCGAGCCGAACGTATCGGTGATCTCGTGCGGCGCGATACCGGTGAGCTTCGACTTGGACATCTTCTCGCCACCCACCAGCAGCCAACCGTGACCAAACACGCGGTGCGGGACGGGCAGTCCGGCGGCCATCAGCATGGCCGGCCAGATCACGGCGTGGAAGCGCAGAATGTCCTTACCCACCAGGTGCATACCCGGCCAGCGGCTCTCGAAGGTGGCGTCGTCCTGGCCGTAGCCGACGGCGGTGATGTAGTTCAGCAGCGCGTCGAACCACACGTAGACCACGTGCGAGTCGTCCCAGGGCACCTTGACACCCCAGTCGAAGCTCGAACGAGAGATCGAGAGGTCGTTGAGGCCCTGACGGACAAACTGGATAACCTCGTTGCGCGCCGACTCGGGCTGCACAAACTCGGGGTTCTGCTCGTAGAGGTCCAGCAGGCGCTGGGAGAAGTCGCTCATCCGGAAGAAGTAGTTCTTCTCCTCCAGGCGCTCCAGCGGCTTGGAGTGGATCGCGCAGACCTTCTGACCGGCGAACTCGCCGGTTCCATCCACAACCTCGCTCTCGGGCTTGAACTCCTCACAGCCCACACAGTAGAGGCCGGAGTACTCACCCGAGTAGATGAAGCCGTCATCGTAGAGCTTCTGCAGGAAGACCTGAACGTTCTTCTCGTGGCGCTCGTCGGTGGTGCGGATGAAATCGTCGTTGGAGATATCGATGGTCTCCAGCAGCGGGATCCAGGACTCACGCACCAGCTTGTCGGCCCACTCCTGCGGGGTGGTGCCGTTGGCGGTGGCGGTGCGCAGGATCTTCTCGCCGTGCTCGTCGGTTCCGGTCAGCGACCAGGTGTCATCGCCTGACTGACGGTGCCAGCGCGCGAGCATGTCGGCGGCCACCTCGGTGTACGCATGCCCGATATGGGGAGCATCGTTAACGTAGAAAATGGGTGTGGTGACATAAAAAGAACGACCGGACGACATGCGCTCAATTGTATGGTGAAAATGACCCGGCCGCGGACATCGTTACGCCGGGCGGCGTGGGATGTGGTTTAGCGGGCGAGGGCACCCTCGTAGAGGTCGCGCTTGCCGAGGCCGGTTTCGGCGGCCACCTGGGTCGCCGCGTCCTTGGTGCGCACGCCGGATTCGACCAGTGAACGGACCCGGGCGATGGCATCCTCGAGACTGAACTCGCGGGCCGGAGCCCCGGCCACCACGACGCAGATCTCCCCGCGCACGCCCTCGGCGGCCCACTCGGCCAGCTCGGCGGCCGATCCACGCTTGACCTCCTCATAGAGCTTGGTCAGCTCGCGGCACACCACCACGCGGCGCTCGGCACCAAACACCTCGGCCATATCGGCCAGGCTCGCGGCCAGGCGGTTGGGCGAGTCAAAGAAGACCATCGTGCGGCGTTCGTCGGCCAGCTCGGTGAAGGTTGCGCGACGCTCCCCCGACTTGCGCGGCAGGAACCCCTCGAAGCAGAAACGGTCGGTGGGCAGGCCCGATACGGCGAGCGCCGAGAGCACGGCGCTGGGGCCGGGCAGAATCGTGACCCGCACATCGGCGGCCGCGGCGGCCTCGACCAGGTGGAATCCGGGGTCCGAGACCGTGGGCATGCCCGCGTCGCTGAGGACCAGGATGTCCTCATCCCGGGCACGATTCACCAGGTCCGCCGCGCGCACCCGCTCGTTGTGATCGTGCAGGGCCAGCAGCTCGGGGCGGTTCTCGATCCCCAGCCCGCGCAGCAGCTTAACCGTGGTGCGGGTGTCCTCGGCGGCAACCACGCTTACCCGTTCCAGGGTTTCCACCAGACGAGTGGTGGCGTCCGAGAGGTTTCCAATGGGGGTGGCACCGAGGATGATCATGGGTCCAGTCTGACAGGTCAATCCGGCACCCCACACACAACAATCACCAAAACGCGTGAGAAATCGCACCTTCACTGACTACCATTACAGGGTGTCCAGCAGTGAAAACGGTTCCGCCTCGGAGAACACCCCCTCCGCCGCCGAGCCGCCCACCCCCTCCACCGGCCCGGTCGCGCACGGCGCACACCACACCGGTCCGGTCGCGTCGGCCGCGGTTGACCCCTCTCCCGCCTACCCGCGCGCGACGGAGTCATCCACCGGCCCGGTCACGGTTGCCACGCGCGAGGACGAACATCCGCCCGCCCACGCGGCGGTACCCATCGGCTCGCGGATCGATGACCTGTGGCTGAAGATCGTCCGAACCCCCGAGCGGGCCCGCCTGCTGAACTGGCTGATCCCGGTCCTGATCCTGCTGCTGGCCGCGGGGGTGCGCCTCTGGAACCTCGGTTACCCGCACGCGCTGGTATTCGACGAGACCTTCTATGTGAAGGACGCCTACTCGCTGTGGGGCAACGGCTACGAGTCCAAGTGGCCCGACGGCGTCAACGAGCGCTTCAACGCCGGCGACGTCAACATCTACCTCAAGGACCCCTCCTATATCGTCCACCCGCCGCTGGGCAAGTGGATCATCGGGGTCGGCATGGCCATCTTTGGTGCCGATAACGCGTTCGGCTGGCGCATCACCACCGCGCTGATGGGCATCATCGGCGTGGGCCTGGTCATGCTGGTAGCCCGCAGCCTGACCAAGTCCCGCACCCTCGCGGTCATCGCCGGATTCCTGTTTGCGATCGACGGACACGCGATCGTGATGAGCCGGGTCGCGATCCTCGATAACTCGGTCATGGTCTTCGCCCTGCTCGGGTTCTGGTTCATTCTCAAGGATCGAGCATGGCTGGAACAAAAACTCGACGACTGGATCACCGCACACCCCGACGCCCCACTCAAAAAGGTGGCCGGACCGGTCATCTGGAATCGGCCGTGGGTCCTGGCCGCGGGTCTGGCATTTGGCGCGACTACCTCGGTTAAGTGGTCGGGACTCTACTTCCTGGCCGCCTTCGGCATCTACCTGGTCGTGGTGGACCTACTGGCCCGTCGTCGCCGCGGCCTCGGCGAATTCGCCCTGGGTTCGCTGCTCCAGGCCCCCGCCACCTTCCTGCTCTACGTCCCGGTCGCCGTGGTGGTCTACATCGCGAGCTGGTCGGGCTGGCTGAGCACCTCGGGCGGTTATTACCGCCAGTGGGCGGCCGACCCCGCCAACGCCTGGCAGGGCACGTTCGCCTGGGTGCCCAAGGCGATCCAGTCCCTGGTCCACTATCACGAGCAGATGTATGCGTTCCACGTGGGCCTCTCGACCCCGCATGCCTATCAGGCCAACCCGCTCACCTGGCTCGCCATGACCCGCCCCACGAGCATGTGGTACGTGACCCCGAAGGCCGGATCCTGCGGTGCCAACCTCTGCTCGGAGGCCATCACCTCGATCGCCAACCCGCTGATCTGGTGGGCCGCCGTGCTGGCAACCCTCTACCTCGTGTACCGGCTGACCCGCCACCAGGAGTGGCAGGTGGGCCTGATCCTGATGGGGATGGTCGCCGGCTATCTGCCCTGGCTCGCCTACACCGAGCGCACGGTATTCCAGTTCTATACGATCGCGTTTGAGCCGTACCTGATCCTCGGCCTGGTCTTTGTGATCGGCCTGATCATCGGCAAACGGGAGGATCCACGCCCCCGACGCAGCTCGGGCCTGGCGACCGTGGGCATCTTCCTCTTCTTCGCAACCGCACTGTCGATCTTCTGGTATCCGCTGTGGACCGCGATGAACGTCCCCTACTGGTTCTGGCAGATGCATGCCTGGCTGCCCAGCTGGGTCTAGGGCACAAAAAAGTCCCGCAGGCACCGCCTGCGGGACTTTTTATCCTGTGGGGACGTTTAGGGGTGGGCCGAATCGATCCCATCGCGAACCTGCTCGACCCCGCGCAGCACCAGAACCAGCGCCAGGATCGAGAACAGCGCGCCGGCCGCATAGGCGTACCAGACACTCGCGCTGACAAAGGTATACACAGCGAATCCGGCAACCAGCGCGGACACGATCAAAAGCGTAATCCCGAGGCGACGTTCGGCTCGAGCACGGGTTTCTGAGGTAGCCATTGGGCCAGTGTAGCGTCCGGAGCCTCGATCCACATTCAGATTTGCGCCGTTCGCACAAGCTAATGAAATTCCCAGGTTTTCGGCCCTGCCAAACGCCCGGTTTCTAGTGCGCGGCGTCCACCATCTTGAGGCCGATGACGCAGCCGACGATTCCCAGGATGAGCAGGATTTTAATGATCGAGGCGGGCTCGCCGCCGAAGATCATCGCGTACAACACCGTGAGGCTAGCCCCGATCCCCACCCAGATCGCATAGGCGGTTCCGGTGGGGATTTCGCGCATTGCGTACGCCAAACCACCCATGCTGAGCAGCAGTCCGACCCCGAAAACCACCGTGGGCCAGAGCTTAGAGAATCCCTCGGAGCGGCCCAGCGCGGTGGCCCAGACGGCCTCGAGAACACCGGAGATAATCAGCACGATCCATGCCATGACAAACACCAACCTTCATGGTCAGTCTTGTCGCGTTCCGGGTACTGCGCCCTCGTCCGGGGCCCGATCATCGGGCTCAGAAGTATTGTCTCACACTGTTATGTTTCGGTCTATGACGTCACATGATCGGGTGTGACGCACCACGCCCACTAGCCTGTCATCATGGCAGATCGAGAGTACGGCTTCCGCACGCGCGCGATTCACGCGGGCAACATCCCCGACGCGGCTACCGGTGCCCGCGCCCTTCCCATCTATCAGTCCACCGCGTTTGTGTTTGACAGCGCCGAGGACGCCGCGAGCCGGTTCGCGCTGCAGAAATACGGCACGATCTACTCGCGCCTGGCCAACCCCACGGTCTCCAGCTTCGAGGAGCGGATCGCAAACCTCGAGGGCGGCCTCGGTGCCGTCGCCACCGCGAGTGGCCTGGCCGCCCAGTACCTGACCTTCGCGAGTCTTACCGAGGCGGGCGATCACATCGTCGCCTCGGCCAGCCTCTACGGCGGATCGGTCACCCAGCTCGATGTGACCCTGCGCCGCTTCGGCATCGAAACCACGTTTGTAAACTCCTCGGATCCGGCCGCCTATGCCGCCGCGATCACCGATAAAACCAAGCTGATTTTTGCCGAGACCATCGCCAACCCCTCGGGCGAGATCGCCGACATCGAGGGCCTCGCCGAGGTTGCCCGGGCGCACGGTGTGCCGCTGGTGATCGACTCGACCCTCTCGACCCCGGCGCTGATCCGCCCGATCGACTGGGGTGCGGATATCGTCACCCACTCGGCCACCAAGTTCATCGGCGGTCACGGAACCACCCTCGGTGGTGTCGTGGTGGAATCCGGCAAGTTTGACTGGACCTCGGGTCGTTTCCCGCGGTTCACCGAGCCGGTCCCGAGCTATGGCGGACTGGAGTGGTCGGGGAACTTCGGCGAGTATGCGTTCCTGACCCGGCTGCGGGCCGAGCAGCTGCGCGACATCGGACCGGCGCTGCCCGCGCACTCGGCCTTCCTGCTCGCCCAGGGTGTGGAGACCCTGCCGCTGCGGATGCGCGCCCATGTGGATAACGCCCGTATCGTCGCCGAATGGCTGGCCGCCGATCCCCGGGTCGAGGCCGTGAACTGGGCGGGACTGCCCGATCACCCGCACCACGAGCGTGCGGCCAAGTACTTCCCGTCCGGCCCCGGTTCGGTCTTCGGATTTGTGCTGCGCGGCGGGCGCGAGGCCGGCAAGGCCCTGATCGAGAACGTCGAGCTGGCCAGCCACCTGGCCAATGTGGGTGATGCCAAGACGCTGATCATCCACCCGGCCTCCACGACCCATGCCCAGCTCACCGAGCAGCAGCTGCTGGACGCCGGTGTGCTGCCGGGCCTGGTGCGACTGAGCGTGGGCATCGAGGATCCCGAGGACATCATCGCCGACCTCGACCGGGCCCTGAACGCGGGAGTGGCAAAATGACCAACATAGAACCGAGCCACACCGCGGCCCTGAACGCGGGAGCATCCAAGTGAGCGCAACGACTAGCAGCGCCGGCCTGACCTGCGCGCTGCCCGCGGCACCGACCCACGCCGACACCACCCGCACCTGGGTGGGTCCGGACTCCCACGAGCGCTACAACATCCTGCGCCGTTCGCGCTCGGTCGCGATCGTGGGGGCCTCGCCCAACACCGCGCGGTCCAGCTACTTCGTGGCCACCTACCTTCAGCAGTCCTCGAACTTCCGGGTGTACTTCGTGAATCCGCGAGCCACCGAGTTGCTGGGCCAGCCGGTGTATCCGGACCTGGCCTCGCTGCCCGAGGTGCCCGATATCGTCGACGTGTTCCGTAAGAACTCCGACCTCCCCCAGGTGGTCGAGGAGGCTGCGGCCGTGGGCGCAAAAACCGTGTGGTTCCAGCTCGGACTCTGGAACGAGGAGGCTGCGGCCCTCGCCGAGAGCAAGGGGCTGGAGGTCGTGATGGATCGCTGCATGAAGATCGAACACGCCCGCTTCCACGGCGGCCTCAACCTGATGGGCTTCAACACCGGCCAAATCGACGCGCGTCGACGCCGCTAACTACCCCGCAGCACCCACAGATTCCCGCGCCGGTGGCCTCACCAGCGCGGGAATTCTGCATTTCAGCCACGGTCATACACAGCATCGCGCCCCCGACCGCCGAAGCGGCCGGGGGCGCGATGGGTGAGGCGAGTTAGACCTCGCTGCTGCGGCGGCGACGCACCACCAGTGCGGTACCGGCGCCGAGGAGCAGGGTCAGCGCCACCAGCAGGCCACCGATCTCGGCACCCGTGTTGGCGATCCCATCACCGGGGGTCTTTACCCCGGCTTTGTTGTCCACCGGCAGGGCCGAGGAACCCGGAGCCGGCACGGTGGTGGGCGGCGTGGTTCCGCCGTCCACGGCCACCGGCGTGACCTCCACCAGGATCGAGGAGGAGACGCCCTCGAAGGTCGCGGTGATGGTGTGCGGGCTGGCGTGCTGGAAGCGCACGGTGTTGCCCACGATCACGTCGCTGGCTACGCTTGAGGTCAGCACCACGCGGTCGCTGAAGTCGGCAATCTGGTTGCCAAACTCGTCGGTTCCCAGCGCGGTAATCGTGATCGTGTCGCCCTGCTTGGGGGCCGCGGCGGACAGTCCCAGCTCAAACGTCGACAGCGCGGCGGGCTCGACGGTGAACGGGATTTCCCGCTCCACGCTGCCCGCACCGTTGTTGATGTGGAAGAACGGGCTGGAGGTTCCGGCCTCGGTGGCCGTTCCACTAATCACGCCGGTTTCCGCGTCCAGGCTCAGGCCCTTGGGGAGCGAGTTTCCGATGATCCCGTACTCCACCGGGATCACCGAGGTAACCGGAATCTGGATGTTCTGCGCGACACCGGCGGTGATCGTGTAGGCGTCCTGGCCCTGATATACCGGGGCGTCGATTGCCGCCACGTCGGCGGCACGCCACGGACCCCACTGGCCCGTGCCGTTTTTCGCCCGCACAAACAGCTTCTTGAAGTCCGAGTTGGTGCGGTCCACGGCGATGGTTCCCGAGAATCCGGTCTCGGTACCGGGAGCGTCCACGACGAGGGGCACGGTCTTGGCGATGCTGTTGCGGTCGACCGCCAGGGCGGCTTCCGCCTCCACGATGTTGGTCACGGCCGGGCGGCGCGCGGCCGAGCGCGGGTCCTTTCCGTACACGTCGTCGCTCGCGGTGCCGGTGATCCGGACCGAACCGTTGTCGGCCCGCTCGGCCGACACCTCGGTCACCACGCCACCCAGGGTTGCGGTGTAGGGGGCGTAGGCGGCCTCGGCGGCGAAGTGGATGCCCGGGGAAACCTTGGCCCAGAAGTCGGCCACGCGGGTGTAGGCGGGGAAGAATCCGCCGGTAGCGGCGGTACCGATCTCGTAGGTGTAGGCGGGCACACCCAGCTGCGAGTAGATCCAGTCGATGTCGTTTCCGGCGTTGTCGTAGAGGATCTCGCCGGCTTTTCCGGTCTGGAATCCGCTGGCGAAGGACTGGCGGAAGGCGCTGGCCTTGATCGGTGCGAGGTTCGGGACCGCGTCGTTCTTGTCATACGCATACGGGTAGATGACGTAGTCCGAGTAGGAGTGCAGGTTGATGTAGCTGCCCTTGCGGGTGTCCGGTGCCGCGGTGGTGCTCTCGGTGCGGTACTCGCCAAACAGCTGGGTCAGCAGCGTCGCGAGCTGTGCGGTTTCGGGCTCGGAGGCCGGGGACGGTCCCAGGTACGTGACCGCATTGGGGTTGGTGCTGGTGCTGGCGCCACCCCACTTGAAGGCCCAGTTCCGGTTGAGGTCGATCCCGTGCTGCTGGCTGCTCCAGTTGGTGGAGGTCGGCGCAAACAGGGTGTTGTTGGCGTTTTTGCGCTGCCAGGCCTTGGAGCTGTTGGGCGGGGTTGCGTCGCCGGCGGCGTTGACCGGGGAGGTTCCCAGCGCGGTTTCCACCTGGCGGATGCTGTCGGGGTTGTTCTGGAAGTTGATCCAGACCTCGGTGCTGTCCAGTAGGGCGGTAACCTGCGGATCCACCCCGTAGCCGTTGAGCAGCTCGGTGGCGTAACGCCAGGCCAGCTCGCTGGTGATGATCTCGCGGGCGTGAGCCTGGGCGACCAGCACGAAGCGCGGGCGACCCTCCTGACCGTCGGTCGGAGCGGGCTGGTTCTTCACGTCGCCGGTGATACGAATCGCGACGAGGTTGCTGCCACCCTTGCCGTTCTTCTTCTCCCAGGATTCGCCAAAGTCGACCCGCTGCACGAGCTCGGGGTAGTTGGCGGCGATGTCGGTGGAGAACTTATCGTAGGCGGCCGCCGTGCGGTAACCGCCGAAGTAGGTCTCATACTCGGTGCCGGCCAGGCGGCCGGGCAGCGGGTAGGTGGGTGCGGCGGCGGCCGCGAAGGACCGGGCCCGCGGGTTCTGAGTCTGGGAGTGGCCGATCGAGGTCGCGTACGGGGCGGAGCTGATGATCCGCACGCCTCGGGTGGCCAGCAGGGATTCGGTTGCCGGATCGGCGAGGACCACGAGCCCGGCGTCGTTTGCCTCGACGACATCGAGGTCGGAGACCTGGTTTGCGGCGGTGGTCGGGACCGTCAGCAGGAGCGGACCCGACTCGTCCGCGACGGCGGCCGTCTGCGGGGCGAGGAGAAGCCCGCCGATCAGGACCGTCGACAGCGCGGAGGCCGTAATCAGTCTGTGGAGTGCCATGTGATTGTGGTTTTCCTTTCGGGAGGGTGTGGGAGGGTATGCCCGGAGGTAAAGCCCACACGTTAGCAACCACGCTGACCCCCCACCGGGTGCCAGGTAACACGGGGTAACCTGGCGTTACATCCGCAGTATTACGGGGGTAATTTCGCTTCCTGAAAGAAACCTTGGTATGAGCTATGCGACACAACCTTGGTGACGGCTATGCACCGACGCAGAGTCGGCCGTGAAGGGTTACCGCGTATTGCGCGCCCCTCGACGGCGTCGGATGTGCGGGTTAGCGTTGAGGTATGTCTCCCGTATTCGAAAGTCCCGTCGTCTCCACACAGTGGCTCGCCGACCACCTCGGCAGCCCCGCCCTGGTGGTCATCGATGCCACCGTGATGGTGTCCGGAGACGGCGAGTATCGCTGCGGGCGCGACCACTTCGAGCGCTCGGGCCATATTCCCGGCGCGCGCTTCGCCGACCTGCTGACCGAGTTCTCCCACCCGGATGCGCCGGGTCTGCACCGTCCCGATCCCGCCTGCCTGGCCGGGGCGGTGGCGCGCCTGGGCATCTCCACCGACAGCCGGGTCGTGGTCTACGACACCCAGCGCGGTCAGTGGGCGGCCCGGCTGTGGTGGCTGCTGCGCACCACCGGCTTCGACGAGGTCGCGGTGTTGGACGGGGGCCTGACCGCCTGGCTCGGCGAGCACCGCTCGGTGGAAACCGGCGGCGGCTCACGGGTGTCCCAGCTCTCCGACTTTGTGGGGACCCCGCGGCCCGAGCTGTGGGTGGATCCGGTGACCGCCGCCGCGGTCCACGCGGGGTCGCCCGAGGTCTTGACCCCGGTCACCGTGGTGTCCGGATCCAAGCTGGAGCCGCCGCGCACGGGCCCCGGCGACCGAGCGCTGAGCGTCCCGCTCACCTCGATCACCCGGTCCAGCGATCACACCCTGGTCTCCGATGCCAAGCTGCGTGAGCTCTACGCCCCCGCTCTGCGCTCGGGCCTGCCCATCATCACGGCCGACGGCGGCGAGGTCACGGCGAGCGCCACCGCCCTCGCCCTGGCCCTGGCCGGTGCCCGCGATGTCCGGGTGCTGGATGGAAGGCTACCGCTGGTTCCGGCCTAGGCCGATTCACGGCGGGGCCGAATCCGGCGAAGCCGAATCCGTGCGAGGTTGGTGACGGGCGCCCGGCACCCGAAAAGACGTAGAATGGAACGTTATGTCTCCCGTTATTACGTTCCCGGCCGAGCTGCCCGTCTCGCAGAAGCGCTCCGATATTGCCGACGCGATCCGCGACCACCAGGTTGTGATCGTTGCCGGTGCCACCGGGTCCGGTAAAACCACGCAGCTGCCCAAGATCGCGCTGGAGCTGGGGCGGGAGAGCATCGGTCATACCCAGCCGCGGCGAATCGCCGCGCGCACCATCGCCGAGCGCATCGCCGAGGAGCTGGGTGAGGAGGTCGGCGACACCGTGGGATACCAGGTGCGGTTCACCGATAAGGCGAGCGCCAGCACCAAGATCAAGCTGATGACCGACGGTATTCTCCTCAACGAGATCCACCACGACCGCCTGCTCAAGCGCTACGACACCATCATCATCGATGAGGCGCATGAACGCAGCCTCAACATCGACTTCCTGCTGGGCTATCTCAAGCAGCTGCTGCCCAAGCGTCCGGATCTCAAGGTCATCATCACCTCGGCCACGATCGACCCGGAATCCTTCTCCAAGCACTTCAACGACGCCCCGATCATCGAGGTATCGGGACGCACCTACCCGGTCGAGATCCGGTTCCGTCCGCTGGTGGCCGACGAGAACGCCGAGGAGGATGAGGACACCGACACCCCCTCGCGCGATGATCGCAACTATATCGAGGGCATCATCGACGGCCTGGATGAACTGGCCCGCGAATCCCTCGGCGATGTGCTGGTGTTCCTCTCCGGTGAGGCGGAGATTCGCGACGCCGCCGACGCGCTGCGCGCCCGCTACGCCGGTGCCACCGGGGTGACCGAGATCCTGCCGCTGTATGGACGGCTGAGCGCCGAGGAGCAGCACCGCGTCTTCCGTCCGGGCAACACCGCCGGCGTGCGCCGCCGGGTGATCCTCGCCACCAACGTGGCCGAGACCAGCCTGACGGTGCCCGGCATCAAGTACGTGATCGACGCCGGTACCGCCCGCATCTCGCGCTACAGCGTGCGGGCGAAGATCCAGCGGCTGCCCATCGAGGCGATCTCGCAGGCCTCGGCGAATCAGCGTTCGGGCCGTACCGGACGCACCAGCCCGGGTATCGCGATCCGGCTGTACTCGGAGGAGGACTTCACCAAGCGCCCCGAGTTCACCGAACCTGAAGTGCTGCGCACCAACCTCGCCGCGGTGATCCTGCAGATGGTGTCGCTCGGTCTCGGCGATATCGCCGCGTTCCCGTTCCTCCAGGCCCCCGAGGCCCGCGGGATCAAGGACGGCCTCGACCTACTGACCGAGCTCGGCGCGATCACCCAGCGCCCCGGTACCACCCCCAAGCTCACCCGGACCGGCCGAGATCTGGCCCGCCTCCCGATCGACCCGCGCTTTGCCCGCATGGTGCTGGAGTCGAAGAAGCACGGCACGACCCGCGAGGTCATGGCGATCGTGGCGGCGCTGACCATCCAGGATCCGCGCGAGCGTCCGGTGGAAAAGCGGCAGCAGGCCGATGAGTTCCACAACCGGTTTGCCGACCCCACGAGTGACTTCCTCAGCCTGCTCGGCCTCTGGAACTACCTCGAGGAGAAGCAGAAGGAGCTCTCCTCCAGCGCGTTCCGCCGGATGTGTAAGGCGGAGTTCCTCAACTATCTGCGCGTGCGCGAGTGGCAGGATGTCTACCGTCAGCTGCGCCGGATGGCCTCGCAGCTGGGCCTCAGCGTGGGCGATCCGGCCACCAATCCCGACGGCATCCACCGCTCGATCCTCTCCGGGCTGCTCTCGCAGATCGGTATCAAGGACGAGGCGGCCGCCGCTCAGGCGCAGGCAGCCAAGAAGCGTGGGGCCGCGGCAACCCCCGGCCCGCGTCGCAAGGGCGACTACGTGGGGGCACGTCAGGCGCGCTTCGTGATCTTCCCGGGATCCGCGCTGATCAAGAAGCAGCCCGATGCCCTGATGGCCGCCGAACTGGTCGAGACCAGCCGGTTGTTTGCGCGCACGGTCGCGAAGATCGACTCGGCCTGGGCCGAGGCCATCGCCCCGGATCTCTGCAAGCGCAGCTATTCCGAGCCGCACTGGGAGAAGACCCAGGGGTCCGTCGTGGCGTATGAGAAGGTGACCCTGTACGGGGTGCCGATCATCCCGCGTCGCCGCGTGCAGTACGCACGCATCGACCTGGAGCTCTCCCGTGACCTCTTTATCCGCCACGCACTGGTGCAGCGCGAGGCCGATTTCAAGCGTCTCAACCAGAAGCTGTTTGCCTTTGATCGGCAAAACGCGGGTCTGCGCCGCGAGCTCGCCGAGCGCGAGGAGCGCACGCGTCGCCGCGACATCCTCTTTGATGACGAGGCCGTGTACGACTTCTATAACGCGCGCATTCCGGCCGAGGTGGCCGATCTGCGCGGGTTCGAAAAGTGGTGGCGCGAGGCCGCGGCCAGCACGCCCAAGCTCCTCACCATGCGTGCCGAGGACCTGCTGCCCGAGGACGCCGACGAAATCGATGAGGGCCTGTTCCCGCCGACCTGGTCGCAGGGCGATCAGACCCTGAAGCTGCGCTACCGGTTCGAGCCGGGCACCGCAGATGACGGCGTGACCGTGATGGTGCCGCTCGCGCTGCTCCCCCGCCTCTCGCCGATCGGCTTCGACTGGCAGGTGCCGGGCCTGCGTGCCGAGCTGGTGACCGCGCTGCTGAAGTCGCTACCCAAGCACATCCGCCGCAACGTGGTACCCGCCGCCGACTGGGCCGCGCGCCTGCTCGCCGATCTGCCCACCGAGGTTCCGCAGCCCACCGCGACCCAGGAGGACACGCTCACCGCGCGTCTGGCCATCGCGATCAAGCGCGCCGTGTACATCCCGATCGAGGCCGCCGACTTCGAGCTGGATCGGGTGCCCGACCACCTGAAGATCACCTTCCGGGCGATCGACGAGCGCGGCCGCACCCTGAGCAGCGATAAGGACCTCACGGTCCTGCAGTCCCGCCTGGCCACCAAGACCCGCACCCAGGTGGCGAAGGTCGCCCAGGCGCGCACGGCCGATCCGATCGAGCGTCGCGGCCTCACCAGCTGGGACTTCGACGAGCTGCCGCGCTTCATCGACAGCGATCAGGGCGGGCACGTGGTGCGCGGATATCCGGCCCTCGTGGACCGCGGCGACAGCGTCGAGGTGCGGATCATGGCCACCGAGGCCGATCAGCTCCGCGAGCTGCCCGGCGGCGTGCGCCGCCTGTTGCAGTTGCAGACCGCCTCCCCGGTCTCGTATGTGCAGAACCATCTGACCGCGCCGGAGAAGCTCGCGCTGGCCGCGAGTCCGTACCAGAACACCCCGGCCCTGTTTGATGACTGCCTCACCGCGTGCATCGACGACGTGCTGCAGCGCGTGGCACCGGGCGGCGCGATCTTCATGCGCGCCGAGTTTGAGAAGGTGCGGGACCGGGTGTCCCAGGCCATCATGAACGGCATGTTCGAGACCGTTTCGCTGACCGCCCGCATCCTCACCGCTGCCCGCGAGGCCGATAAGGCGCTGAGTAAGGCGACGAGTCTGACCCTGCTGCCTGCACTCACCGATATGAAGGCACAGCGCGCGGGACTCGTGTTCCCGGGCTTCGTCTCACGCACCGGCCTGGCCCGGATGCGGGATCTCCCGCGCTACCTCTCGGGCATCACCCACCGCGCCTCGCGCCTCGCCGACAATGCCAACCGCGACCGCGCCTGGCAGAACGAGATCGAGACGGCCCAGGCCCGCTTCACCAACGCCGGCGGCACCATCCCGCTGCCCGAACACGCGCCAGACCACCTGGTGCAGGCCCGCTGGATGCTCGAGGAGTTCCGGATCAGCCTGTTTGCCCAGCACCTGGGCACCAGCCAGTCGGTCTCACTGCAGCGGATCACCAAGGCGCTGGACCAGCGCTAACCCCGTCCGCGGGGCGGCCCTTCCGGACGCCCCGCGGTTTTGTCATTTAGCTTCACATTTCGTCGCATAACTACGTGCGGTTTGCGACAGAACGAATCGAGGGCCATCGTGGAACCTGTATCGCCACAGGCGTCGGGGAATAAAACCCGCCGCACATCGGTATATACCGATATGGATAGAGGAGAACCCGAGCAGATGACCACCGCAGCGAATGTTCTGTCACACGACGCCGACACCGAGGAATCCCCGGCGTTGGGGTTTGATGCGGGCCTCGCACCGGATGAGTTCAAGGCCGCGTTCCGCAATCACCCGGCGGGCGTCGCCGTGGTCACCGCCGATGACGGAACCGGCCCGGTCGCGATGACCGTGACCTCGGTCTTCTCCGTCAGCGCCGACCCGGCCCTGCTGGTCTTCTCGGTGTCCGACCTGTCCTCCAGCGCCAAGACCATCATCGCCGCCGACACCCTGGTGGTTCACCTGCTCGGAGCCGACCAGTTGGACATCGCCAAGCTCGGTGCCACCAGCGGGATCGACCGCTTCGAAGACACCTCGATCTGGTCGCGTCTGATCACCGGCGAACCCTTCTACCCCTCCGCCCAGACCTGGATCCGCGGCCGCGTAGTCAACTCGCTGCGCGCCGGTGCCTCCACCGTCGTTGTGGTGCACGCCCTCCAGGCCAACGCCCCCGAGGCCGGCAGCGTCGAGGCCGACGCCACCGAGTCGCGGCCACTGGTGTATCACAACCGGACCTGGCACCACCTGGGCGAGCACAGCAACCTCGAACTCTAACCAACACCCTCGGCAACCAACCGACCCCGCCCAGGCGCAACCACCCGGGCGAGCACTCCAACCACGAACTCTAACCAACGTCCTCGGCAACCAACCGACCCCGCCCAGGCGCAACCACCTGAGCCAGCACTCCAACCTCGAGCTGTAACCAACATCCTCTAGCTCCCTCCTATGAAAACGGCGTCCCGGTTCCGGGACGCCGTTTTCATGCGTCAGGTGGCAGCCATCGGGCGTCCCCGGCTCGACATCTCCCAGCCGCCCCGGGTATCGTGGCCGAGTGGGCATCCGGGAGGGGAATTCCGGACTCCTCGAAACCATCCGGGTGCCGAGCCGCCCACCTGCGAAGGGGAATGCCACCAGATATGACCGAACCAACGCCCACAGCACCGGCCCACGCCATCCCCGATGACGCGGAGATGGCCCGCGCCCGGCAGATCATCGGGGTCATCTCCTCCGCCTATGGTGCACGCATGGTGGGTCAGGAACGCCTGCGCGTGAGCCTGCTGGTGGGCCTGCTCGCCGGCGGTCACGTGCTGTTGGAGAGCGTCCCGGGCCTGGCCAAAACCACCGCCGCGAGCACCCTCGCCGACACCATCCGGGCACGGTTCCGCCGCATCCAGTGCACGCCCGACCTGCTGCCCAGCGACATCACCGGCAACCAGGTCTTCGACGTCAAAACCGGAAACTTCCGCACCGTACTCGGCCCGGTGCACGCCAACTTTGTGCTGTTGGACGAGATCAACCGCTCCAGCGCCAAAACCCAGAGCGCGATGCTCGAGGCGATGCAGGAGCGCCAGACCACGATCGGCGGCGAGGTGCACGCGCTGCCGAGCCCGTTCCTGGTCATCGCGACCCAGAACCCGATCGAGCAGGAGGGCACCTATGAGCTGCCCGAAGCCCAGATGGACCGCTTCCTGATCAAGGAGATTGTCCAGTATCCGAGCCCCGCCGAGGAGCTGGAAATCCTCAGCCGGATCGACTCCGGGGTGCTCGATCCGCAGGCCCACGGCGCCGGGGCCGTGGATCTGGAGGACGTGGTGTTCCTGCAGGATCTGGCCCGCCGAGTTCACGTGGACCCCGCGATCCGCAGCTACATCGTCTCGCTGATCTACGTGACCAGGCGACCGGGTGACTACCTCGCCCCCGAATCCGCCCGCGCCCTGCGCTACGGCGCCAGCCCGCGCGCGAGCATCGCGTTCCTGCAGGCGGCTCGCGCACTCGCGCTGCTCTCCGGCCGCAGCTACGTGATCCCCGATGATGTGGTGACCCTGCGCCACCTGGTACTGCGCCACCGCGTGCTGCTGACCTTCGAGGCCGAGGCCGATGGAATCCGCAGCGAGGACCTGATCGATCAGATCTTCGCCGCCGTCCCCACCCCGTAGGGCCTCTGTGAGCACACTTCTTCGCAAGGTCAAGGCCAGGCTGTTTCTGACCTCCCCACACCGCAGTGCCCACCCGCTCGAGGGTGCGCACGCCGCGGTGCTGCGCGGACGCAGCCTGGATTTTGACGACCTTCGGGTGTATCAGCCCGGCGACGAGGTCCGCGATATCGACTGGCGCGCCAGCGCCCGCAGCAACCAGGTCCTAATCAAGCGCTATATCGCGACCCGGCGTCAAGTGGTGAGCCTGACCCTGGACACCGGGGTCACGATGGACGCCCGCGCGGCCGATGGAACCCGCAAACGCGATCTGGCACTGCTGATCGCCGGGGTCCTCGGCTACCTTTCGCTGCGTCACGGCGACGAGGTGGGAACCCGCTTTGCGACCGAAACCGGGCTGCACCGCCAGCGCGGTGCCACCTCGGAGGGACGGCTGGAACTCGCCCTGCGCGGGGCCCGGGACGGGGTTGCCGGGGCCGAGTTCACCCGCGAACGCCTGCTGGACTCGATCGTTCGGGAGGAGCGCGGTCGCCGGATCCTCACGATCATCACCGATGAGACACCGATCGGCGACGCCGAGGAGCGACAGCTGCGCCGCCTCCGGGTGCAGCACGACCTGGTCTGGATCACCGTGTGTGAAGCTCCGCTGCTGGGAACCGGCCGAGACACCTCCGTGGATGTCCAGACCGGCTGGGCGGTCCCAACCTTTGCCCGGTCCGACACCGCCCTGATCGAGGAACTGGCCCGGGCGGATGCCGCCGAGCGGGAGCGACGCATCGCCCTGCTGAACGCCCTGTCGATCACCAATCTGGAGATCCGCACCGAAGCCGAAGTTGTTCCCGTGCTTCTCGACATGCTGCGACGGAGGCATCGTGCCCGTCGATAACAACCTCTACCCGCCGTATCAGTACCTGCCCGGCTGGTTTTTCCTGGCACTCGCGGTCGTGGTGCTCGTGGTGGTGGCGGTCCTCATTGTCGCCCGGCTGACCCGGCCGCTGGTCGAGGCACCCCGGCGGCCATCGGTCCCGGCCACCGATCCCGCCACCCTGACCGCCCAGGCCTACGGGACCCTGCGCGCCGAGTATCTGGGCCGCCTAGACCAGATCGAATCCGAGTACCGCGCGGGCACCCTGCACCCCCACGATGTGCACGCCCGGCTGAGCGGCCTGGTGCGTTCCTACGTCAACGAGTACAGCGGGCTGGAGGCGCCGGTGCTGACCTTCACCGAGCTCTCTCGCCGCGGGGTCTCGCCGGTGCTGCTGGATGCGCTCGGGCGCTACTACTACCCCAGCCAGTTTGATCCGGATACCATGGTGGATCCCCTCGCCGGGCTTGCTATCGCCCGTCAGGTGGTGAACACATGGACCTAGCATCCCCCTGGCTGCTGCTGATCACGCTGGTGATTCTCGGGGCTTCGATTACCGTCGGGATTCTGCTGGGCAGGCGTGACCCCGCCGTCCGGGCCGGAGCCGATCCGATCGCCGTCTCGCGGACCGACCGGCTGCGCTCACTCCCCCGGTTCGCCTCGGTTGTGCGCGCCCGCACCCGGCTGCTCGCCGGAATCCTGGTGCTGGGGTTTGTGGCGATCATTTTTGGCGGGATCCTGGTGGCCCGCCCCACCACCGAATCGGTCACGCGTCCGCTGTCCCACAACCGGGACATCATGCTGTGCCTGGACGTCTCGGGGTCGATGACCGACGTGGACGCCGAGGTCATCGAGACGTTCCTGGAACTCAGCAAGGGGTTTGATGGGGAACGGATCGGGCTGACGATCTTCAACAGCTCGGCCGCCCAGGTGTTCCCACTCACCGATGACTATCAGCTCGTCCGCGAGCAGCTCACCGCGATGAAAAAATCCCTCACCGATGACACCAATTTCTCCCCCGACTACTGGAAGGGAACACTCAACGGCACCGGGGCCTCGCTGATCGGCGACGGGCTGGCAGCCTGCGCGCTACGCTTTGACCACATCGAGACCGACCGTTCGCGCTCGCTGATCTTCGCGACCGATAACGAGGAGTACGGTGCCTCGATCGTGAGCCTGCAGGAGGCCGCCGGCTACGCCACCCAGAAGCAGATTCGGGTATTCACCCTCAACCCGGTGGACGGGAATGATGCGGGCAACACCGAAACGCTCCGGGCTGCAACCGAGAGCACCGGCGGGGCCTACTACCCGCTGCGCGCGACCACCGCGGTGAGCGATATCATCGCCCAGGTTCAGTCGTCCCAGGCGCGGGCGCTGCGCGGGGAACCACGGGTGATCCGCGCCGATGATCCGGCCCCGTGGTCCGTGGCGCTGCTGCTCGCCGGCGGCGGTTTTGTGGTGCTGGTGTGGAGGTTCCGACTGTGATTTTTCAACCGGTTCTCCACCCGGCCCTGCTGCTGATGTTCCTGATTCCGCTCGTCGTGATCGCGAGTATCGGGCTGGGTCGATCCCCCGCCCCGGCCGAACGCTGGCGCTGGGTGGGGCGCATCGGCATGGCGATCCTGCTGGCCACGATCCTGCTGCGACCGGGACTGCCCGGCGGCAGCGCCGAAACCCTGAGCGCCAACACCGATGTGCTGCTCGTGGTGGATACCACCGCGAGCTCGATCGCCGAGGATTGGGGAAGCGATCATCAGCCCCGGATGGACGCGGTCAAGAAGGACATCCGAGCGATCATGGACCGCTATCCCGGCGCCCGCTTCGGCCTGATCACCTTCGACCGTGAGGCCGAGATGCGGGTACCCATCACCGCCGACACCACCGCACTAAGTTCGGCGGTAGAGGGGCTCACCCCCGAGGTAACCCAGAACTCGCGCGGAAGCAGCATCGGGGTGGCCGCCCCGCTGCTGAAGGACGCGCTGGAACTGATCCGTAACTCCACCGAGGCGCGCGGTCGCCTGGTGTTCTACTTTGGCGACGGTGAGCAGACGGTGGATTCCACCCCCGAGTCCTTCGCCGACTCCGCCCCGCTGACCGATGGCGGCCGGGTCCTGGGATACGGGACACAGCAGGGTGGCAAGATGCGCCAGACCTCGGGGAGTGTGGACGGCGGCGAGGCCCCCTACATCGAGTATCAGGGGCGGCCCGCGCTCTCGGCCATCGACCAGGACAACCTGCGCACCATCGCCCAGCAGCTCGGAGTGAAATACGAACTGCGTGAGCCCGGCAAGCCACTGGACCTCCCCGAGCCCCCGGCCACCACCACCTCGGGCACCGCGAGCACGGGAGGACACGTGGGCACGGCAATCGAACTGTATCCGTATGCGGCGGGCCTGCTCGTCGCCCTGCTGGGTGTCGAGATGGCGAACGCCCTGGCTCAGCTGATCCGCCTGCGCCGCGGTGCCCTCACGGCGGGGAAGGAACGCTGATGTCCACAACGACGCGCACGGTAGCCGAGCGCAATCTGCGGCGGGCCCGCGTGCGGCTGTGGACCACGGTCGGGGCGATCCCGTTTGTGCTGGCGGGATTGCTGCTGGTGATCAAAATCCTCAGCATCTACGCGTTTGCGCACCTGTCCCTGCTCAACGTGCACGCCGAGCGCTACTCGGAGAGCGCGGCGGCCGCGCGTGGGCTCGCACCCGTGAACATCTTCGAACCGTTCAAGGCCCCCTTTGACCTCAGTGTGGGACTGGCCGAGGACGGACTCCTCAAGGAGTCTCGGGAACAGCTGGAGGCGGCGCTGCCGCGCACCCCGGGCCTGGCGATCTGCACGGTACGGATCAACCTGGCGATGGTGATCGAGCGTCAGGGGGATCGGGCAACCCAGGACAAGGACGTGGTCGGCGGGCAGAATTTCTATCAGGAGGCGCTGAAAACCATCGTGGAGACCTCGCCGAAATGCCGCACCCCCGAGGCGGATCGGGCGTCCTCCGATCCCTCACGCAGCATGGATTCGAGCCTCACCACCACCGAGGAGTCGATTCGCGGCAAGATTCTCCCGCCCCCGCCGCCCGAGCAGGGTGACGGCTCGGATTCCGCGCCGCCGCCCCCGGAGGAGACGCCGCCACCCCCGCCCGGCCCTTCGGATGATCAGCTGGAGAAGCTCAAGAAGCAGCTCGAGCAGGGCGATCAGGAGCGCGGCAACGGCGGCACCGACCAGGGTGGTAACCCGGATACGGAGCGACCATGGTAGCCGGCAACGATCCCTACCTGGGTGGTAGCGAGGGTGCGCCGCCGCCTCCGCCGCCCGGCGGTTACCGGGGCAACAGCCGGGTATCTCGGCTGATGCACCCGGCGGCACCCCCGCTGCCCGCACCCGCGGCACCGGCGATTCCGGTGCCGCGGCCGCCCTCGTCGCGGGCGGCAAAAACAGTTGGGGCCATCGTCATCGCGCACGCGCTGTGGCTGCTGTTCCGGTTGCTGCTGCCCGGCGCCGGCAGCTACTACTTCACGGTGGGCGCGATCACCGTGCAGGTCCTGATGCTGATCGCGGCCGTCGTAATTCTGGTGGGACCGCGCGGTCGCCGACTGGGGACCATCGCGCTGGTCGTGACGCTGGTGGTGAACGTGGCCACGGTCGGCTCGGTGTCCGCGCTGGAGAGTGCCCAGAGCGGAAACTACGACGACTATAAGACCGCCGAGCAGCGTAAATGGAACGCCTATCCGGGGATCCGCGGGGTCGATCCCGCGGAGATCCTGGAGAAGCCCTCGCTCGAGGAGGACATCGCGCGCACCGACGATCTCAACGCCAAATTACGGGCTGCCCTCAGCACCGAGTTCGGCATCACCTGGACGATGCACGGCAAAAACACCCTGCGCAATAACCGCAACGGGTACGGGGGCGAGTCGATGCTGGTGGACTTCAGCGGACCGGTCTGGACGAGTGATCGCCCGATGCAGTCGGTGGCCGACAAGCGCCGACTCCGGGACGTGGTGACCCGGGTGATGATGCAGAACGGCGTCTCCCGGACCGTCGTGACGAGTGACCCCAGCTTTCAGCCCGATCCCGGCAACCTGGAGCGTTTCTACGGCAGCGCGAATCCCGATCAGCAGCACACGTGGGCGATGGTTTCGGTGGATCGCCAGATTAATTTCTACGTCGACGTGCGCATTTTCGATCTCTCCAAAGACCCGACCGGAGCCTTCCGCACCGAGCGGGAGGGGCAGTCGGCCCGCGACGGTACGCCGCTTGAGGGCATCCAAATCTCGGCTCGCGGTTACGAACTGCTCGGTTCCGACAAGCGGGACGAGTTCATCGCCAAGCTCAAGACATTCGGACAGTAATAGTTTCCGGTTTCCCCGTCATAAAACCGGGACGGATGGATCCTGTTGTGTGAACCGGCCCCAAATTCCGGTTCCGGCGTTGTGCCCCAAGCATGCCCCCTGCATGCGTCGCGGGGCACAACGTCGTTATCGATGGGGCCCCTCATCTACAGACTGGACACTCAGTACATGACCCTTGTGAATCGCTCTTCTCGAAAACGGCTGTCGGCACGCAGGCTGCTGAGCGGCGGCATCGTGGCGGCGCTTGCGGCGCTGTCGATTGGCCTTGCCGCCCCCGCATCCGTTCAGGCAGCCGAACCACAGCCGCAGGGTTGCGGTTACGGCACGGGCGGTCCCCTGGCCGAGACGATCTGCTGGATTGATATGGCACAGTTCGACTCGACCCAGGCGCAATCCCCGCAGGGACAGGCCATGTCGGTGGATCTTCCCGGTGGGCTCACCATGAGCTTTACCGCCAAGCTTGCCGCGGGAGCCGACGGCCTGCGCCCCCTCGCTCCGGTGGCATTCCCCACCTGGTCGGGCACTCCGATCGGCAACAGCGCCTACGTGGGCACCCCGGGCAAGCCTGCGCTTTACCAGGTACCCGGGCGCAATGGCGGGTGGCTCGGCGAGGTCACCCTGGATAACATCTCGGTGTCGCACAACGGGGTTCCGCAGACCGCAGGATACGCGTTTGTGATGGCCGATGCGGAATCCAGTAATAAGTACGAGGGTCTGCGATTTACTTCGACCTCTCCGATCACCCAGATCGCGAATATCACGCCCGCAGGCTACCAGCCCGCCTGTGGGGCGCAGCTCACGGGCCTCGACACCACTCAGGTGACCTGTATGGGACAGGGAGTGCGTAACGCCGGAGATATCGTCACCTCGACTCAAAGCCCCACCCGGGTGAGCATTGCACTGCACAATGACAACGATCCGGTGGGCAATGTGGCCACCACCCGGCAGGGCATGGCATTCGGGGTGATGTTCTCCAAGGTTCAGGCCACCAAGGTGGTGGAGAGTCGTTACGCCCCCGCCGACCAGTTCACGGTCTCTGCAACCGAAACCTCCACCGGTGCCACCATCGGTACCGCCACCACCGCCGGAACCGAGGCCGGGGTAACCACGGGTGAATCAACCATCCTGACCCAGGTTGAGGGCACCCGCGTCACCTTTGCCGAAAAGATCTCGGGCGATGCCGATGCCACGCTGGATCACTACCGCACTCAGTGGGCCTGCACCCGAAATGGGACGCCCGTACCCGCCGATCAGCTGACGGCGTCGGGTACCACTCCCAGCGTGACGCTGGGGGTATCGGTGGGAGATTTTGTCGCCTGCACGGTCACCAACACGGCCAAGCTCGGTTCGGTGACCTGGAATAAGGTGGATCGCGATTCTCAGCGTCTCGCCGGCTCCGAGTGGGCCCTGACCTCCCCCGATGGGACCGTCACCCGCATCGTCGATAACGGTGCTGGTGATGAAAATCCCGCGGTGGGCGAGCTCTCGGTGAGCGGGCTGCCGTGGGGGCAGTACCGTCTCGAGGAGACGCGCGCGCCGGAGGGCTTCGAGCGGCTGACCGATGTGCTGACCTGGAACGTGGATGCAACTCATCAGGAGATCGCGCTGGGCAACATCGTCAACCTGCCCACGCAGCCGCCGGTCCCCTCCGATCCGCCGTCGGTCCCGCCGACCCCCACGACCCCGCCGGCTACCCCGACGGTGCCGCCCACCACGCCGCCGGGATCGCCGACGCCCACGCCGTCGACCCCGCCGGGCCTCGCCTCAACCGGAGCAGGGGGAGTTCTGCCGATGACTCTGGTGGCCGGACTGGCGCTGCTCGCGGGGATCGGGCTGACCATCCGCCGTCGCGCTCAGCGAGGCTAGTCTCCCTTTGGTAAAAACCCGCCGCTACGGTTCACGTAGCGGCGGGTTTTTGGTGAAAGGAACTACGCTCCCGTGGCCACCGGTCGCTGGGGATCGCGGGACCAGGCGCTCCAGGATCCGGCGAAGACCGCCGCGGGTAGTCCCGCCTCGGCCAGGGCCAGGGCCGTGTGCGCGGCGGTGATGCCCGATCCACAGGTGGTTCCGATCTGCGCTCCGGGTACGGCTCCGACGCCGGCGAAGACCGCGCGCAGGCGCTCGGGATCCAGGAAATGGCCGTTGTCCAGGTACTTTCCCGAGGGGACGTTAACGGCACCGGGGATGTGTCCGGCGCGGGGGTCCATCGGTTCGCTCTCGCCACGGAAGCGCTCCCCCGCCCGGGAGTCGATCAGCACGCCGGAGGTAGCCAGGGCTGCGGCCGCATCGGCGTCCAGGACTGCGTTGTGTCCGAGCCGGGTCAGGACCAGGGTTCCGGGTTCGGGCGTGATCTCTCCGGTTTCCAGCGCCCGGTCCTCGGCCGTCCACGCGGCGAGGCCCCCGTCCAGGACCCGGAGGGTGACAAACCCGGCGTCGGCTAGTACCCACCAGGCACGCGCGGCGGGCAGCGAGGCGAACGTGTCGTATGCCACCACCGTGTCCCCGGGGTTCAGCCCCCAGCGGGTCACGGCGGTGTTGAGAATGTCCAGGGTCGGCAGCGGGTGCCGTCCGAGCGCGGGATCCCCGTCGGGATCTGCCAGCTCGGTGTCCAGGTTGACATACACGGCACCGGGGATGTGTCCGGCCAGGTAGTCGTCGTGGCCATCGGGCTTGTCCAGCCGCCAACGCACATCCAGCACACGAACGGGGGTTTCGGATTCCAGAAGGGCGGCCAGCTCGGCCGCGCTGATGAGGTTGCTCATGTGCCCAGAGTAGTGCGCCCCGGCTGGATTCTCACCGTGGGTGTCAGCGTGCTTGGATCGTCCCCGCCCGGGACGGCCGGGCGCATATCCGCCTCACCCGCGCAGCGGCACCCGCACGTCACCGCCGGCCTCCTCGGAAACCCGCTCGCCCATCTGGATCACGGTCGGCTCGGTGATGAAGCCGCCGGCGAAGAGGCTCTGTCCCTGAGCGAAGCCCTGAGCGCGACGGATCAGGTCCTCGGAGACGAACCCGAACACCTCGGACAGCTCGGTGAGGTCGCGGGGTGCGTTGACCCGCATCAGTCCGAGGTTGTCGCACTGGGAGAGCACGTTGGGGTGGATCTTGGTGGGGCGCTGAGTGGAGAGGAACAGCCAGAGACCGAACTTGCGGCCCTCGGCGGCGATCTGGATGAGACGCTGAGTGAGTGCTTTCTCGACCGCGGTCACGGGCTCGGGTGAGCACAGGTTATGGGCCTCATCGATCACGATGAGCATGGGGCGGCGTTCCTCGCGACGCTCCCAGAGGTGTTCGAGCACCGCCAGGGCGGCCACCTTGGGCTCGGCCGGGTGATCAAACCCGCCGAGGTCGAGCACGGTGGCGCGGGGACGCTCATCGATGACATCGGTCACCGAGTGGGCACCGCGCGACCACAGCTCCCATCCGAGCACCTGGAGGTTTTCCATCCGGTTGGCGAGGCGGCCCTCCCACTTATCGCCACTGTCGCGCAGCTTCCGCACCATCTCGGCGGTGTCAAAGCCCGCGGCGTCAAACCCCTGGGTTTCGCGATCGAGGTGCAGCAGAACGTTGTACTCCTCGGAGTCGGCGATCGGGTCGATCTGCAGCACAGCGGCCTTCGACGCGGGCGACAGATCAACATAGCGGACAAGCAGCCGCTCCCCCTCGGCCCGGCCGGACCGGAACACCCGCATGTCGAGATCGCCCCAGCGCTCATTCGCCGCATCGCTCGCCGTGGGGCGGGTTTCGCGCAGACGCACGAAGTCGGCGTTGGGATCCAGGATGAGCAGGGGCAGCTCGGTGTGCAGCAGCAGCTGTTCGAGGACAACGCCCAGCGCGTACGTCTTCCCGCTTCCGCTTTGTCCGCACCAGAACGTGTGCCGGTTGAACCTACGCGCGTCGATTGTTGCCGCGGTCCCCGGTGCTCCGAGAACCTCGCCGATGATCAGCTCGGTCATGGTGTCCTTTCGCTTTGACTCCAAGAATGGTCTGTTCCCGCGAGAAGGTAAAGGGGTATTTTCAGTTTTCTTGGCGAAGAGGGCGGATGTTTTTCAGCCCGCGTTTTTGACTGCGCAATGAGCGGTCAATTCGCGGACGCTGATACTCGTGCCCGGCGACGCCAAACTCAGAAATGCGCGAAAACCAGCGACAATGCACGGGTCGTGGAAACGAACCGCTCCGGCACAGTCTCTGATCACCCTTCCCCGGGTGCGCGAAAAGCACCCCAGCGCTGTCGAATCGCGCTGTCGCTTTGCGGGTCACGCAGCGCACTTCGATATATTCAACGTATGGAAGACATCCACAACCTTGGGTGGCCAGGACGAAATACAAATTCGATACGGCTTCGCGCCCGCGATGGGCGCAAATCAGCCGTACGCGTCGAGAAGTTTGAGCCGAAACTCACTCCCGAGCAACGGGCCACCGAGATCGCGCGGCGCGACGCCATAAAAAGACACAGAGCAGAATCGATTGCGCAGGCCAAGGCAAAGGCCGAAGCCGAAACAGCCCGCAAGGCTCGGGGCAAGAACCGTAAGCGTTCGAAGACGAAGACAGAGCGCGTCCTCGGGGCAATTCCACCCGCTCCGCGTCGCAATAGCTATGTGGATCCGTTTGCACGTGCCAACGATCCCCGGCGCCTCAACCGAGATAAGGAGCGAGGCTTACCCGGGTAGGCAGAAAGCCCCGGAATCGCACTGCTGCGATTCCGGGGCTTTCCGTGTGTTAGATGCATCCCGCAGTTAGATGACTATAGGAATTCGTCATCCTGGATTACTGAGGCAGATCAGTCCAAGCTATAGAAATCCACGCTAGAACTGCCATGACCACAAAAGCACCAAACAGAATCAAACTGATTCGAAGGCTGCTGAATTTTGCCGAAGCCACCTGCGACATCAACTCCGCCTGCGCCCACGCTTCCTCGACTCTTAGCGTTGCTGATGATGGATCCTTTGGTCGCTGCCCAGCTGCCAATGAGGGCCACGAAAAACGATTTGGAGCGCCCGACAGCGATGGCATGGTTCGCGGAATCAAGGTACGAATAACAAATCCCATACAGGTCAACGCCAAAAGAGCGGCACAGACGGACATCACAATCAGTATCCCTGTCCCAATGGAGTTTTGTGATTTGATGATAATTAAAGCTTTCGGGGCTGCTGCCAAAGCAATACTCGACCCAGCACCAAGTATTGCACCAAGAATTGATGCTTTCACATCGGCGTTCTTGATCCAGCCTCCTACCTCTTGGATCATGAACTTCGCATCTGAGATTTCATCAGTAAATGACATCGATGGTTCGACTTCATCAGCCAGCATCAGATATTCCTTCTGAGATCCATTCGCCTGAGAGGTACCAGGAAACGTACACCGCCATCCAATGGGCAGCCCAAGCAACTACATCTGCCATTGTGTGTTCTTCAGGTTTCCAGTCCGTTTGCGCTGCAACGCAAAGATTGCCATTGGTATAAAGATGCGGAGAAATTCGCACACGTCCAGCTTCCATACGCGTTTTACGCATACTTGGGATTACTTGGGGTAGACCGCCGTCCTTGCGATAGACAAATGTCAATGTATCTTTACCGGTGCCAGTGTCGATAACTCCAACCCATCTGGGTGGGAGTGAGCCCTCTCCATGGAACAACTTGAAGTTCGGGAAAAATCGGCTCATTTCTTCTATATCTCGATCGAGAGCTCCCGAAGCGTTCCACCAAAACTCGGAAGTGTCAATTTTCTTATCCTTCGGGTTCGCCCCGCCATGAAAGGTGTGGGGACGAATCAGTTTTGTCTCTGGCGCTGCAAAGGACTGGGTTACGTTAGGTCGAATGGCTACGACCTCACCCAGTTTTGTTACCGAAAACGGAAAACTGTGGCCGTGGTCTGCCATGAGCTGAAAAATGGTCATTAGCTGAATACCTCGTCAAGGGCGCGGCCGTTCAATTCCTCAATTACACTTCGGAACTGTTCCGGCTTTACAGGAGATCGGTAGCCGAAGTAACTGTATAGCTTTGTCTGCCCCTTGCTTGTAAACGACTTGGGACGCTTCCCTTCAGCGGAAAGCAATTTCTTGTCTGCAATGCGGTCAGCGAACTCTTCCCCAACCACAATCTCCCAAGACGCAGCAAGTTTTTCACACTTTGCGGCGAAGTTTGATGCAAATCCAACTACGTTCACTTCGTTAGACTCTCTAGTGCCAGTCCGTGTGAATGTATGCGTCCCAAAGTCCAGACCAGCGCGTACTTTTACCGCTTCAATTCCCCGATTTTCCAGCTGTGGGTTAAGGCTCTTCCTGACATCCTCCAAAGCTTTATTGCAAGCCGCGGCGGCCAGTACAACGTCGGTATTTTTGTGTGCTGATGATACTGGCCCAAAGCCAGCAAACAGCCCGTCGCCCCGGAGCCCCAACACATGTCCACCGAAGCTCTGCACAATGTCAGTAAATCCTCCGAGAACTGCGTTCGCAAGAATCGCCATATCCTTGGAGTCTTCCCAAAATGTCCTGCTCGTAAAACCAGTCAGGTCAAGAAATACTGACACCATCTCGCAACTGGCATGTTGGCCTATGTCAAGATACTCAAATCTAGGGTGCCCAGTCTTGATAACCGGCGCGCCTAGGCGCGCCGATTCCCGGGAATGAGTAATGCTATTTTGCGCATCGAGATAACCAAGGACTTTGTTTGCAAATGGGTTAGAACCGTCAAAGGTTGGGTACATATTTAGAACTCTCCTGGGGGTCAGAAACAACATTGGTTTCGTTCCACGCAAGCGGCATCATCCAATGACAGCATTCGGGTTGGCGTGTCAGTGGCATGCGATATAGAGTTTCAAAGTTCGAATCGAAAAGAACTTGAATCCCGCATGTTTCGCAATAGCTTGCCTACGTAAAACGGATTTCAGAAAAGATTGCCCAGACCGTGGTTGCAGCCACGATCCGGGCAATCTTTGTTTTCACGCTATGCGATGAAAATTCTTGGGAGGCACGACTAGAAGTCCCAGTCCTCATCCTCGGTCACGACGGCCTTGCCGATGACGTAGGAGGATCCCGAGCCACTGAAGAAGTCGTGGTTCTCGTCGGCGTTCGGCGAGAGGGAGGACAGGATCGCCGGGTTCACGTCGGTGACGGTCTTCGGGAACATGGCCTCGAAACCGAGGTTCATCAGCGCCTTGTTGGCGTTGTAGTGCAGGAACTTCTTGACGTCCTCGGTCAGGCCCACGGAGTCGTAGAGGTCCTGCGTGTAGTGAACCTCGTTCTCGTACAGTTCGTACATCAGGTTGAACGTGTAGTCCTTGAGCTCCTGCTGACGCTCCGGGGTCTCCTTGTTGAAACCGATCTGGAACTTGTAGCCGATGTAGTACCCGTGCACGGCCTCGTCACGAATGATGAGGCGGATCAGGTCTGCGGTGTTGGTGAGCTTTGCACGGCTCGACCAGTACATCGGCAGGTAGAAGCCCGAGTAGAACAGGAAGGACTCCAGCAGGGTCGAGGCGACCTTGCGCTTCAGGGGGTCGTCACCGTGGTAGTAGTCCAGAATGATCTGGGCCTTCTTCTGCAGGTGCGGGTTCTCGGTGGACCAGCGGAAGGCCTCATCGATCTCCTTGGTCGACGCCAGGGTCGAGAAGATCGAGGAGTACGACTTGGCGTGCACCGACTCCATGAACGCGATGTTCGTGTAGACGGCTTCCTCGTGCGGGGTCAGCGCATCCGGGATCAGCGAGACGGCGCCCACGGTGCCCTGAATGGTGTCCAGCAGGGTCAGACCGGTGAAGACCCGCATGGTGAGGAGCTTCTCCTCGGGGGTCAGCGTGGCCCAGGACTGCACGTCGTTCGACAGCGGCACCTTCTCGGGCAGCCAGAAGTTGTTGACGAGGCGGTTCCACACCTCAACGTCCTTCTCGTCTTCGATGCGGTTCCAGTTGATCGCCTGGACGGCGTTCACCAGCTTGAGTTTCTCGGACACGTTTTTCCTTTACCTACGATCAGAAATCAAATGCTATCGGTACGGGGTGCCGCGTGCACGTCCGGGGACGTGCACGCGGCGCAGCGGGGGCCGCCTGGCTTCGGGGGCGAAGCGCTACAGCATGCACGCTGTTAGAGCATGCATACGCGTTACAGCATGCAGCTGACGCAGCCGTCAACCTCGGTACCCTCGAGCGCGAGCTGGCGCAGACGGATGTAGTAGATCGTCTTGATGCCCTTGCGCCATGCGTAGATCTGAGCCTTGTTGATGTCGCGGGTGGTGGCGGTGTCCTTGAAGAACAGCGTCAGCGACAGGCCCTGGTCCACGTGCTGGGTAGCGGCGGCGTAGGTGTCGATGATCTTCTCGGCACCGATCTCATACGCGTCCTGGTAGTAGTCCAGGTTGTCGTTGGTCATGAACGGCGCGGGGTAGTACACGCGGCCGAGCTTGCCTTCCTTGCGGATCTCGATCTTCGAGGCGATCGGGTGGATCGACGAGGTCGAGTTGTTGATGTAGGAGATCGAACCGGTCGGCGGTACGGCCTGCAGGTTCTGGTTGTAGATACCGTGCTTCATGACGGAGTCCTTGAGCTCGGCCCAGTCGGCCTGGCTGGGGATCTCCACCGAGGAGTTCGCGAACAGTTCACGCACCCGCTCGGTCTCGGGCAGCCACTCCTGGGTCAGGTACTTCTCGAAGAACGCACCCGATGCGTAGGTGGAGTTCTCGAAGCCCTCGAAGGTCACGCCACGCTCGATGGCGATCTTGTTGGAGGCACGCAGCGCGTGGAACAGCACCGTGTAGAAGTAGATGTTGGTGAAGTCGATGCCCTCTTCGCTGCCGTAGAACACGCGCTCACGAGCGAGGTATCCGTGCAGGTTCATCTGGCCGAGGCCGATGGCGTGGGACTTGTCGTTACCGTCCTCGATCGAACGCACCGAGGCGATGTGGCTCTGGTCGGACACCGAGGTCAAACCGCGAATGGCGGTCTCGATGGTCAGGCCGAAGTTCGGCGAGTCCATCGCCAGGGCGATGTTCAGCGAGCCGAGGTTGCAGGAGATGTCCTTACCGATCTCCTTGTACGACAGGTCGTCGTTGTAGGTGGTCGGGGTGTTGACCTGCAGGATCTCCGAGCACAGGTTCGACATGTTGATCCGGCCGGCGATGGGGTTCTCGCGGTTCACCGTGTCTTCAAACACGATGTACGGGTAGCCCGACTCGAACTGGATCTCGGCGATGGTCTGGAAGAACTCACGCGCGTTGATCTTGGTCTTCTTGATCCGCGAGTCATCCACCATCTCGTGGTACTTCTCGGTGATCGAGATGTCGCCGAAGGGGATGCCGTACACGCGCTCGACGTCATACGGGGAGAACAGGTACATGTCCTCACCCTTCTTGGCCAGCTCGAAGGTGATGTCGGGAACCACAACACCCAGCGACAGGGTCTTGATACGGATCTTCTCGTCGGCGTTTTCGCGCTTGGTGTCGAGGAAGGACATGATGTCCGGGTGGTGGGCGCTGAGGTAGACCGCACCGGCACCCTGACGCGCACCGAGCTGGTTGGCGTAGGAGAAGGAGTCTTCCAGCAGCTTCATCACGGGGATGATGCCCGAGGACTGGTTCTGGATCTGTTTGATCGGAGCGCCGGCCTCGCGGATGTTCGAGAGGGACAAGGCCACGCCACCGCCGCGCTTGGAGAGCTGCAGCGAGGAGTTGATGCCGCGCGAGATCGACTCCATGTTGTCTTCGATCCGCAGCAGGAAGCAGGAGACAAGCTCGCCGCGCTGTGCCTTACCGGAGTTCAGGAAGGTGGGGGTCGCGGGCTGGAAGCGGCCGGCGATGATCTCCTCAACCAGGTTGGTCGCCAGGGCTTCATCGCCATCGGCGAGACCCAGTGCGGTCATCACCACGCGGTCCTCGAAACGCTCCAGGTAACGCTTTCCATCGAAGGTCTTCAGCGTGTAGGAGGTGTAGTACTTGAACGCGCCCAGGAAGGTCGAGAAGCGGAACTTCTTCGAGTAGGCGAGGTCGTTCAGGCCGGTGATGAACTCGAAGGAGTACTTCTCGATGACCGCGGGGTCATAGTATTCCTTCTCCACCAGGTAGTCCAGACGCTCCTTGAGCGAGTGGAAGAACACGGTGTTCTGGTTCACGTGCTGCAGGAAGAACTCACGGGCTGCTTCGCGATCCTTGTCGAACTGGATGTTGCCATCCGCGTCGTACAGGTTGAGCATCGCGTTCAGCGAGTGGTAGTCCATGCCCTGCGCTACCGGTGACTCGGTCAGTGACGGTCCCAAAATTCTTCCAATCCATCGTGGACAACCTGTACGTCGTCCGGAGTGCCAAATAGTTCGAATCTGTACATCATCGGAACCTTGCATTTCTGCGCGATGATGTCGCCGGCGAGGCAGTACGCCTCGCCAAAATTGGTGTTACCCGCGGCGATCACGCCACGGATCAGGGATCGGTTTTCCACGTCGTTGAGGAATCGGATCACCTGCTTCGGTACCGCGCCCCCGTGTACTCCGCCTCCGTATGTGGGCAGAACAAGAACGTAGGGTTCGGTGACCTGGAGCGCCGGATCCCGCGCATAGAGCGGGATTCGCGCGGCCGGCATGCCCAGCTTTTCAATGAAACGGTGGGTATTGCCGGAGATACTGGAGAAGTAGACGAGATTTGTGCTCATCGGGATCCCTCCAAGGTGAGAGCACCGTGAACCGGTGCCGGTGGTGCTGTGCCCGGCGGCGACTCCCCCTGGTAGGTCGGTCGCGGTCAAACACACGGGTGAATTCGTTCCCTCAACGAAGCACCCGGGGAGGGCACCACACACCTCACAAACGGAGCCCCAAACGATCCGAACGATGGTTGCGTGGTGGCGACGCGATGGCGTCGCGGTGTTGGTCAAGCGCGGTTCGGATGTCCGAAACCGCCTCCCACCAACCTAGGCGAGGCGAGCGGCCAGTTCCTCGATCTTGTCCGGGCGGAAGCCGGACCAGTGCTCGTCATCTGCGATGACCACGGGGGCCTGCAGGTAACCCAGAGCCTTGACGGCTTCGAGGGCGTTTTCGTCGGCAGAAACGTCGAGAACCTCGTATTCGAGGCCCTTGCTATCAAGCGCGCGGTAGGTCGCGGTGCACTGGACGCAGGACGGCTTGGTGTAAACGGTAATCGTCATCTTCGCAGTTCCCCTTTATCTCTAATTTGTTGGCTTGTGCGGCAACTTGTGCCCCGCCTTCAATACTACATCTAGTTGCTCGATCTGTCTCGTACCCCAAGGGGTAGTAGTTGCACCAATGTAGTTATCCACCGGGTTGTCCACCGTTTTGGGGAGTTATCCACCGTTCATCCACGGGGTTTTCCACAGTTCCTGTGGGCGGACTACCCCGTGGTTTGGGGGCAATAAACGCCGTGACCGGCGTGTCTTCGATGGCCCTCACACTACGCGTCACCCCCGACATCATTTTTAGTCATACGGCACCCCCGCGGCGTGTCTTACGCCTCGCCACACTCGGGCCGGATAACCCACCACAACGAGTTCCGCATCGGCGCTTACAATTAACATATGAGTGCATATTCGAACCTCCTGGCGACCCCGGGAGTCGGTCGAATCATCACCGCCCAGCTCGTGGCACGCTTTCCCTTTGGAATGCTTTCGCTGGCCTTCCTCCTACACGTGGAGCAGGTCACCGGGTCCTACGGCAAGGCGGGCCTGGTTCTAGCCGCCACAAGTATCGGCCAGGCGGTTGCGGGACCCCTGACCAGTCGCTGGATGGGAGCCTGGGGAATCCGCCCGGTCCTGATCCTCACGACCGCCGTATGTGCCATTTCCGGCACCTCGATCGCCCTGATTCATGGCGATGTCGGCATCTACGTCATCCTCGCCGTAATCTGCGGGCTGAGCACGCCCCCGGTCCAGCCGGCGGTGCGCACCATCTATCCCAAGATGGTCAACTCCAAGCAGCTGACCCCGCTGTTCTCCCTCGACGCCTCCGCCCAGGAGATCATCTGGGTCCTGGGCCCGGTGATCACCACCTTTATCGCCACCCAGATCGGTACCCAGTGGGGCATCCTCACCGCGATGGTCATGCTGGTGGGCGGTGGCCTCTGGTTCATCGTGCTGCCCGAGGTGGGCCGCGTGCGCATCCCGCGCAGCAAGCGCAAGTTTGGTGTGGTGCTGCGCCGCCCTCCGGTCCTGCTGGCCACCATCGTTGGCTTCCTGCTGATCGGTGGTGTCGCGGCCGTCGAGGCGGGCGTGGTGGCCACCTTCGGCCACGACGGGATCGAGGCGGGACTGATCCTCGCCGTCTTCTCGATCGGAAGCCTGTTTGGTGGACTGGCCTCTGGTGGCATCCCGATCGGCCCGTGGGCCCTGGGACGCCGCATGGCCGTGGTCTTCATCGGTGTCGCGCTGGCGATGTTCTTCCTCAACTTCTGGGGCCTGGCGATCACCCTGCTGGTCGCCGGACTCGGCATCGCCCCGGCCCTGGCCGTGCTGTTTGCCATCGTGTCCTCGAGCGTGAAGTTCTCCGACACCGCCGAGGCCTATGGCTGGGTGGGAACCGGACAGCTGATCGGCTCGGCCCTGGGATCCGCCGCCGCCGGATTCATGATCGACCACAACGGCGAGCAGGGGGCCTTCTGGGTCGCCGGCGCGTTCCTGGCGCTGGGCACGATCGTGCCCATGCTGGGCAAACGCTGGCATCCCGACCTGCGCAATCGCGAGGTCGGGCCGATGCCCGACACCGAGCCCATCCGCATCCCCTCCTAGTTTTACCCCGACCGCCCCGGCCCTCCTGGACCGGGGCGGTCGGCGTTGGGGGCGGCCGAGGCATCGTGGGACGCCGTGTGCGTTTCGACCGACCTCCCCGCGTGATAATCTGCGCTCATGAGCACGACCCCGGAATCCCCCGTTTCCCTGCACCCGGACATGCGCGCCTGGCTCGAGGCTATCCGCGCGGATAGCGGACCGAACTGCCGCGAACTCGGCGTCGAGCGGGTGCGTGGACGCGGGGCCGACCGGGCGTCCACCCGAGCCCCGGGGCCTGCCATGGCCGAGGTTCTGGAGGCCACGGTGGGTGCCGATGTGCGAGTACGCACCTACGTTCCGGCCGAGGCAGACCCCGAAACCAGCATCGTCTACCTGCACGGTGGCGGCTTTGTGGTGGGCGACCTGGCTTCCCACGACGCCCTGTGCCGACGCCTCGCCGTGGCCACCTCCACCGCGGTGATCGCCGTCGACTATCGCCGCGCGCCCGAGCATCCGGCACCGGCCGCCGTGGACGACACGATCGCCGCCGTCGCCTACGCCCGTACCCGAACCCCGCGCATCGCGCTGGCCGGAGACAGCGCCGGGGCAGCCATCGCGCTCCTGGCGACGGCGCGTCTGCTGGCCCGGGGCGAGCGGGTGCACGCCCTGCTGTTGGGCTACCCGATGACCGATATGACCCTCTCCTTCCCCAGCGTCGAGAAGTATGGAACCGGGCACGGACTGGATACGGCGGACCTGGAGTGGTACATCGAGCAGTGGGTGCCCGCGGGTATCGACCGGGGTGCGTCCAGCGTGTCCCCGATCTCCGGTTCGATGATCGGGTTCCCGCCCACGCTGTTGGTCGCAGCCGAGCTGGATCCCCTCCACGATGAGGGCATCGCGTTTGCCCAGCGCTTGCAGGCCGCCGGCACCCTGGTGAGCGTGCGGACCGAGCCGGGACTCCCGCACGGTTTCCTGGTGATGGTCGACGCGCTGGAGCCCGCACGAGCCGCCAGCGAGCGGGCCTTCGCCGAGTTTGCCGAGTTGCTCACAGCCCTGCACAGCTAGCTTTTTCTCCACAGGTTTCGCGCACCGATGCGAGTGGATAGTGGTCGGCGTATGGTGGGATTCATGACCGAAAATACCAGCCCCACCGCTGCCTCCGCTGATTCCGCTGCCTCCGCTGATTCCGCTGCCTCCGCTGCCTCCGCTGCCTCCGCTGCCTCCGCCTCGGCCGAATCGTTGCTGACCGCGGAGGTCCTGGCGGCGATCCACGCCCGCGCGGCCGAAAACGACGCACACAACGTCTTTTTTGATGCTGACCTGGCCGATCTCACGGCGGCCGGCTATCTGAGCGCCGGTGTTCCGGTTGAACTCGGCGGTTCGGGGTTTGGTCTGCCCGAGCTCAGCCGCGCCCAACGGCTGCTGGCAGGGGCGGCACCGGCCACGGCGCTGGCCATCAACATGCATCAGGTGTGGGTTTCGGTCGCGCGCTACCTGTACGAGCGCGGAGACTCGAGCCTCGACTTTGTGCTGCGCGGGGCGGTCGCCGGGGAGGTGTTTGCGTTCGGCGTGAGCGAGGCCGCGAATGACCTCGTCCTCTTCGATTCGGACACCGTTGCCGAGCCCGATGGGACCGGAGGCTATCGCTTCACCGGCACCAAGATCTTCACCTCGCTCTCCCCCGCCTGGTCCCATCTGGGCACCATGGGCCGCGATAACTCCTCACCCGATGCCCCCAAGATCGTTTTTGGTTTTGTGGCCCGCGACAAAAACGTGGTTCACCGCGACGACTGGGACACCCTGGGAATGCGGGCAAGCCAGTCCCGCACCACCGAACTACACGGGGCGTATGCGCCGGCCGAGCGAGTGGTTCGCCGACTCGATGTGGGCCCGGGTGGGGATCCCCTCATCTTCGGTATCTTCGCCGCGTTTGAGGTCCTGCTGGCCTCGGTCTATACCGGTATCGCCGAGCGGGCGTTGGAACTCGCGGTGAAGACGGTCACCACCCGGCGTTCCAAAAAGTCCGGGCGCCCGTATTCCGACGACCCCGACATCCGCTGGCAGATCGCCGACGCGGGTCTGCTGATCGACGCGATCCTTCCGCAGCTCGCGACCATCGCCCGAGACTTCGATACCGATGCCCCGCATGGGGCGCGCTGGTTCGCCCAGCTCTCCGGGCTCAAACATCGCGCCACCGAGCAGGCACGTCGGGTGGTGGACCACGCGATCCGAGTGTCCGGCGGATCCAGCTACTTCAGCTCCAACGAGCTGTCCCGTCTCTACCGCGACGTGCTTGCGGGAATCTTCCACCCCTCGGATGCCGAATCCGCCCACGCCACCGTGGCGTCAAGCCTGCTGGGGCCGATCGGAGCCGCCGATGAGAGCTAACGAGTGCTAGGGCGCTAGCGGATCTGCAGTCCGTTGGAGTCGTAGAACACGACGCCGGGGTTCTCGCGAACGTAGCGGGCCAGGGCGTCGCGACCCTCGACGGTCATCGGCGGCCAGGTCCAGTTCTCCACCTCGGGGAGGTTCGCGGCAACCGCGTGGAACAGTTCAAACTCCACCCCGGTGCCCAGGTGCTTCTTGGGGATGACCACCTGAACCACCTGCGCGCGGGTGAACACGGTCATCACCTGGATGCGCGAGCCGGTCTTGTCATCGCGCAGGATGTACTCGCGGGCACCAGGCTCATCGGCAGGGATCTGCACGATGTCGAACCGGTTCGCGTCGGCGACGCCACCGCGCTCGGTGGGGGTACCCGAGGTACCCCGTTCGGCAAACACCGAGCGGGACCGGCGCAGGAACAGCACCAGGACCACCGCCACGATCGCGATACCCAAAATCAGGCCGATGGTTCCCATGATGATCCCTTTCGCCACGCAGCAAGATGGTGGGCACTCGCGGCACCCACCATCCCAGCCTAGCGAACCGTGCTACCCGGCGCTGGTCTGCAGTACTACTCAACGCCGCTCGACAGTGCTACCTGGTGCCGGCCACGCGCGCTGCTCAACGCCGATCAACGTTGCTATCCGACGCCGGTCAGCAGTACTACCCAACGCGGGTCGTGGGTGTTATTCAGCGCGGGTCAGCAGCGCGTCGATCCCGGTTGCGGGGTTGCCGGTGAGCAGCCGGATGTCGTCGGTCACCACGTCGAACTCGCCCGCGGCGATTGCCGTATAGGTGGACACCCAGGCGTCCTCCTGCCAGCTCGGCACCCCGTAGTGGGCGCGGGAGGCGTAGGCCTCCTCGACGGTCTCGTTTTCGAATCGGGTGGGGGTTCCGGTGTGTCGGGTCAGGGCCTCGGCCACCTCGGCGAGGGTGATCGAAGCGGGTCCGGTCAGCGTGTAGGTGTGTCCGCGATGCGCCGCCGGATCCAGCAGGATTCGGGTAGCCACCGCGGCGATATCGCGGCGGGCCACCGCGGCCACCCGGCCCTCACCGGCCGGACCACGGATGACGCCGTCGGCATCGGCAAAGCTCACCAGGGCATCCAGATAGAAGTTATCGCGCAGAATCGTGTAGTTCACCCCGCTGGCTCGCAGGTGCTGCTCGGTGGCCCAGTGATCCCGGGCCAGGGTAAACACCGAGTCCTCGGCCGCACCGACAAAGGAGGTATAGACGATATGGGTGACCCCGGCCTCGGCGGCCGCGTTGATCATCCCGATGTGCTCGGCCACCCGGTCGGCACTCTCCGCCGCGGACACCATGAACAGCACGTCGATGCCGCGCAGCGCATCCTTGGCCTCCGGGGTGTGACCATACGACGCGGTGGCGATGCTTGCGCCCTCCAGCCGCGGGGCTCGTCCGGCGCTGCGCACGATCAGGCGTTGCTCGCGTCCGGCTTCGGCGAGCGCCGCCGCGACCGCACCTCCCAGTGCACCGGTGGAACCCGTAATGGCAAGGCGAGCGGAGGGAGCAGACATCGATGACCCTTTCGGTTTGGCGTCACACCAGATTGGCAGCGATTCCCGAGAGTTTCGTGGGCGTGACGCAAATGGGATGTGCTTCGCGGGTTCACCCGGCTATGAGTAGATTAGAAATACTCGCGAGCAAGGAGAACACGTGACCACACCCAACGTAACCCTGAACAATGGTGTTGTCATTCCCCAGGTTGGGTTTGGCGTCTATAAGGTCCCCGATGAGGAAACCCGAGCCGCGGTCGCCAGCGCGCTGGACCTGGGATACCGCAGCATCGATACTGCCGCGCTCTACGGCAACGAGGCCGGTGTCGGCACGGCGATCGCCGAATCGGGGCTCGCCCGTGATGACCTTTTTATCACCAGCAAGGTGTGGAACACCGAACACGGTTTTGACAAGACCCTCGCCGCCTTCGACCGCAGCATGGAGTTGCTGGGCCTCGACACCCTCGACATGTTCCTGATTCACTGGCCCTGCCCCCGGCAAGACCTGTACCGCGAAACCTGGCGTGCCCTGGAACGGCTCTATGCCGACGGCCGGGTGCGCGCCATCGGCGTCTCCAACTTCACCCCCACCCACCTGACCCGCCTGCTGGAGACGGCCGAGGTGGTTCCCGCGATCAACCAGATCGAGCTGCACCCCGCGCTGCCCCAGCACGAGGCCGTCGCCTTCCACCGCGAGCACGGAATTGCCACCGAGGCGTGGAGCCCGCTGGCCCGCGGCAAGGGCCTATCCGATCCCGAGATTGCCCGGATCGCCGCCCGGGTGGATCGCAGCCCGGCTCAGGTCATCCTGCGCTGGCACCTGCAGCAGGGACGCATCGTGATCCCCAAGTCGGTCACCCCGTCCCGGATGGCCGAAAACCTCGCCCTGGACGGCTTCACCCTCACCTCGGACGACCTCGCCCTGATCGACACGCTGGGCCGCGAGGATGGACGGGTGGGCTCGCACCCCGACCGGGTCGAGCCATAATCGAACGTCTCGAACGCTTCCAACTTCCGCTGTGCCTCGCCGCGGTGCTCCTGGGCATCGCGGCGGGTTCGTGGATGCCCGCTCTCGCCTCCCCGCTTGAGGCCGCGCTCACCCCGGTCCTGGCCCTCCTCATGTGCGCCACGTTCCTCGCGGTTCCGCTGGCTCGGCTCGGACCCGCGCTGCGCGATGGGCGCTTTATCGGCGCGATCCTCACCCTGAACTTTGTGGTGGTCCCGGCGGTGGTGTGGCTCCTGACCCGCACCGATCACGGCCTCCTCCTGGCCGGAGCGCCGGTGGAGGCGGGCACCCGGGTGGGGATCGTCCTGGTTCTGCTGGCACCGTGCGTGGACTATGTGATCGCGTTCACCGGACTCGCCGGCGGTGCCCGGGATCGGCTCCTCGCCACCGCCCCGCTCCTGCTACTGGTGCAGGCGGCGCTCATCCCGCTCTACCTGCCGCTGATGGTGGGCACCGAGTCCCTCCGCCTCGAACCCGGCCCGTTTGTCGAAGCCCTGACCGTGCTGCTCGTGATTCCGCTGATTTTGGCCGCCGTGGTGCAGGCCACCCGGCGGCGCTCGCGACTCTCCCGCGGCATCGAACGCGCAGGTGCCGTGGGTATGGTCCCGCTCATGATGGCCACCCTGTTGACGGTGGTGGGTGCGCAGAGCGCAAAAATCGGCTCCGACCTTGCCACCGTCCTAATCGCGGTTCCCACCTTTATTCTGTTCCTGATCGTGATGCTTCCGCTGGGCATCCTCGCCGGAAAAGCCTTCGGCCTGGATGTCCCTGGCACCCGGGCACTCACCATGAGCGGTGCCACCCGTAACTCACTCGTGGTGCTTCCCCTGGCCCTGGCTCTCCCCGAACCGCTCAACGCGGCCGCCCTGGTGGTGGTGACCCAGACCCTGGTTGAGCTCACCGGCATGCTCGTGTACGTTCGCGCGGTCCCGCGACTCATCCGCTAGCGTCGGCCGAGCGGGCCCGAGAGGCCGACCCCGCGATTCCGAGCTGGCCGCGGGGGCCCGAGAAGCCGACCCCGCGATTCCGAGCCGACCGCGGAGATCCGAGGGGCCTACCCACCTACTCCGAGGACTTAGCCCGCCAGCCCGAGCCGGCCGCTGGCCCGCGCCGCCCGCGCGGCAAGCTCGGCGAAGGCGAGTTTGAGATCCTCGGGTTCGAGCACCTCTACGTCGGCATCCAGGAGCAGGAGCCACCGGGCGACGGCCTCGGGATCGGGCGCGGTGATCCGGATCACGCTGCTGCCCTCACTCGAACGCTCCACCTTGCCCCAGGCCGGGAGGACCCAGCGGCGCACGCGGGTGAGGTCGCGTTCGATCCGCACCACGAACTGTCGCGTCGCCGGGGCTCCCGTGTGTTCACGGACGAAGCGGTCCAGATCCACCGCGGGCTCCCGCCGCGGGACGGAGGCGACCGAGGTAATCACGACCCGGCGGAACCGATCCAGCGGAATCACCCGCCACTCGGCGGACTCCAGCAGGTACACCACTGCATGCCAAGCACCCCGCGAATAGGCCAGGCGGAGCGGCTCGATGCGGCGGCTAATCTCCCGGCCCACCGGATCCGAGAACTCCGCATCCACCCGTCGCCGCTCCCTGCACGCGCGGGCCAGCCGGATCAGCAGCAGCGGGGGTGGCGCGTCGATGGCCATTCCGGCCAGGTGCGAGATGTCCAGGAAGTCCGCATGCCGATACAGGGCCTCCATGGTGGAGTCGAGTCGGCCCGGCATCACCGCGCTGATTTTTTCGCTCACGGTATCCAGAAGCTCGTCGCGGTGCTCACGATGCATCTTTGCCGCCCGCAGCGCAAGCTGGACGGCCACGGCCTCATCGGCATCGATCACGATCGGCGGCAACGCAGTACCCGGGTCGAGGTAGTAGCCCCCACCGGTTCCAAAGGAGGAATCGATCGGGTAGCCGTCCTCACGGAGCTGGGCGATATCACGCCTGACGGTGCGCGCGGTGACACCCAGTTGGCGGCCCAGTTGATCGGCGGACCAGCCGTGGCGCTGTTGGAGAAGTGCGAGTAGCCGAAGGAGTCGGCCGGAGGTTTCCCACATGAGAGGTTTTCGCTTCCGTTCCGGTTGGCGGCCACCCCGCCCCCCGCGGTGTGATGCCGTGCAACCTGTCCTCCAGTGTCACCGGATTTACCCGGTAAATTGCTGGACTCCCAGAGATTCAGAACAAACCGATTGTGATTTGGTCCTAAATGTCCTACATTTAACGCGTGCTCAAAAACGCCCCCTCCTCCCCCGATTCCATCGAGAACTCCGTGCCCGCCAGCGCCCCAAAAGCCGGGGCGAATCGCGGGGGCGGCCCCCGCACCGTGACGGTGCCACAGCGCGTCGCCGCGGACATCCGGGCCAAGATCGACGCGGATGAGTGGCCCCCGGGCACCCGCATCCCCACGGAGATGACCCTCGCCAAAACCTATGGGATCGGCCGCGGAAGCGTGCGGGAGGCGCTGCGTTCCCTGGTCCATTCGGGCCTTCTGGAGGCCCGCGCCGGAGACGGAACCTACGTCCGGGCTCGCAGCGAACTCCAAGTTCAGCTGACGCGACGGGTCACCCCCGATCACCTCGACGACCTCCTCGAGGTACGCGCCCTCCTCGAGCGTCACACGGCACGCCGCGCGGCCCACCGTGCCACCCCTGCCGACCACGAGGCGCTGCGCGAGGCACTGGCGCGGCGTGACGCATCGGATAACGTGAGGGACTACATCAGCCACGACGTGAAATTCCACGAGATCATCGTGCGCGCGGCGGGCAACTCCCTCCTCGCCGACCTGTATGTGGATCTGGATGCGGTGGCTACCCAGCTCGAATCGCTCCCCATCCACGGCGACGATGTCGAGGCGTTTCGCGCCTTCATCACCCACGGGCACGAGAGCCATCACGAGCTTCTGGACGCCATCATCGCCGGAGACGCCGATCGCGCCGACGCTCTCGCGGCCCACCTGGTCGAGTGCGCGCGGTCCATGTTCACCCCCGCCGAACCCTAGGCGCCCTGGCGAACCTCGGGCCGGCGCCGCACCCTCGGAGCTCCGGCGCACCGCCGCATCCTGGACTCACACCGTACCCCGGCCCCCAGGCCCGCACCTTCCCCGACACCCCGCACCCAGGCCCCCCGCCTGATCGCGGACATGCCGAACACCCGCCACCTCCCGAGTTTCCGCCCCGAAGCACCCGCAATCACCCCGCCGCGGACCGCTCACCGAGCGCCCGCCCGCGCCCCCACACTTTTACCTGTCTAACCGAAAGAACACACATGACGACACCCTCCGCCCCACCCACCACAAACCGCGGCGCCCGCACCGGCCTGCTCCTGGTGGGCATCCTGCTTATCGGCGCGAACCTGCGCGCGGCCATCACCCCGGTCGGTCCCGTGCTCGGCGACATCCAGATCGACCACGGCATCTCGGCGGCCCTCGCCTCGGTGCTGATCTCGATTCCGCTGGTCGCCTTCGCCCTAGTCTCCCCGGTCGCCCCGTTCATCGCCCGCAAGCTCGGCATGGAACGCGCGCTGGGTGCCTCCCTGGGGCTGCTCGCAATCGCCATCGTGATCCGCTCGCTGCCCTGGTCCCCGGGCCTCTGGATCGGCACCGTGCTGCTGGGTATCGCGATCGCGGTGATCAACGTGGTCCTGCCCTCGCTGATCAAGCGCGACTTCCCGGATCGTGTGGGCAGCGTCACCGGCTGGTACTCGGCCGTGCAGGGCACCGCGGCGGCCATTGCCTCGGGTCTCGCCGTCCCCATCGCCGGTGCCGACGGGAGCGGCTGGCGTCTCGCCCTGGGTATCTGGGCCGGACTCGCGGTGATCGCCCTGGCGGTGTTCTGGCCGCAGCTGCGCTCGCGCACCCTGCCGCTCCACGATCGCCCCGCCGCCCTGGACCCGCACCCCGGCCAGTACCGCTCGCCCTGGAAGAGCGCGCTGGCCTGGCAGGTGACCGCATTCATGGGACTGCAATCCACGGTGTTCTACTCGATCATCACTTGGCTGCCCTCGATCGAACGCTCCGCCGGCATCGATGCCACCACCGCCGGATTCCACCAGTCCGAGCTCCAGCTGGTGGGTGTGCTCTCGACGATCACCGCGGCGGCGCTGGTCCAGCGCTCGAAAAACCAGAGCCTGCTGGCGCTGGGATCCGCGCTCTTCTCGGCGGCCGGCGTCATCGGTGTGCTGATCGATCCGACCCTGGCGGTCCTCTGGGCCGCACTGCTGGGGGCCGCCGGTGGCGCCTCGATCGTGATCGTGCTGAGCATGTTTGGGCTGCGCACCTCGCACCACGGACAGGCCGCCGCCCTGTCCGGCATGGCCCAGTCGATCGGTTACCTGTTCGCGGCCTTTGGCCCGATCGTGATCGGCCTGATCCACGATGCGACCGGCTCCTGGCAGGCCCCGCTGTTTGTGCTCCTGGGCATCGTGATCGCGCAGGCGATCTTCGGAATGCTCGCCGGCCGCAACCGGGTGATCGGACTGCACGAGCCGGTGCCCGCCGGATAACCCACCCGATATCGCACCACCCGACGGTTCCCGGATCGCCTCTCGCCTCACCGCGAGACATCCCCGAACCCACGGCGGATCCGCTCGATATCATGACGAGGCCGCCACCCGGATTCGGGTGGCGGCCTCGTTTTATGCTTTTATACGGCCCTAGCGGCGCGAGGTCGGGCGGGTGGCCCGGGCGGCGGCGGTCACGCCGCGCTCGCGGGTTCCCACGTCGATCGCGTCATCTCGGGAATCCGAGACCGTCCCCACCGGGGTGAGGTAGCGCTCGATCGAGTCGTCCATCTCCTCGAGCCACGGGGTGTGGTGCACGGCGGCCATGGTGCCGGTCATCACCGAGGGGTAGGTCTTATCCCGGTAACGGGCGATATCCACCTGCTTATCGTGCTGCCAGGACTGGAAGATACGCACAACCTCGTCCAGGTCAAACATCGGGTAGTCGGTGCGCTCGATCAGATCGCGAATGTAGGTGGCCTGATAGACGACCTCGGAGTCGTGGTCCGGCAGTGCCGCATACTCGGCCAGCCAGTGACGGATATCCGCGGCCCGATCCTCGGCGTCCGGCAGGGAAATGCGGCCCAAAATCACATCGCGCACAAACCATGCCTGCGCGTCGAACATATTGAAGGTGAACCACTGGTCCTGCGCGCCCACGTAGAACAGGTTCGGGTTGCCCTGCCAGACGGTGCCCTTATAGAGGCCGTCCGGGTAGAGGTTGTTCGGGGAGGACAGCGCGAGCGAGTCCGGGAGGAACGGGTACTTGTGGAGGTAGCCGGTGCAGAGCACCACGGCGTCAACCTCGCGGACCGATCCGTCGCGGAAGGTGACGGTGTTCCCGTCGAAGCCGACCGCGAGCGGCAGTTCCTCGACCCCGGCGGGCCAGTCGAAGCCCATCGCGTGCGAGCGGTAGCTCAGCGTGACCAGCTCGGCACCCATCTTATGTGCCTGCATCCCGATGTCCTCGGCCGAATAGCTGGCACCGATCATCAACACGCGCTTGCCGGCCAGGCGCTCGGCTCCGCGGAAATCGTGGGCGTGCATCACCTCGCCGGTGAAGTTTTCCAGGCCCTCAAAATCGGGCACGTTGGGGAAGGAGAAGTGTCCGGAGGCGACGATGATCCGGTCGAAGTGCTCGGTGGTGGTTTCGCCATCGGCGAGGTTTTCCGAGGCCACGGTGAAACCATCCTCGGTTTCCTGGGTCCAGCGCACGATCGTGTTGAAACGTACGAAGCGTCGCACGTCGCTCGCCTCAACTCGGCCGGCGATGTAGTCCCACAACACCGCGCGCGGCGGGTAGGAGGAGATCGGCTTTCCAAAGTGCTGATCGAAGGAATAGTCGGCAAATTCCAGGGCTTCCTTCGGCCCGTTTGACCACAGGTTGCGGTACATGCTGGAGTGCACGGGCTCGCCGTGCTGGTCGATTCCGGTGCGCCACGAGTAGTTCCACTGTCCGCCCCAGTCGGCCTGCTTTTCAAAACAGACAATTTCGGGGATCTCGGCGCCGCTTTCGCGTGCCGCCTCAAAGGCGCGCAACTGCGCCATTCCACTCGGTCCCGCTCCAATAATCGCAATGCGTTCTACCACGACATCCTTTCCGGCCCTCGGCCTCAGTTCGGCATGTTTTGGTGAGGGGAAATCACCTGCGAAAGTTGCCTCTGTGCGAACGGCCGGCGCGGGCCCCACGTGGGTTCCGGCAGCCATAAACCGACGCTCCGGGCAACCCCGCAACGTCACCCATCCTAACAAAATGGCTGATTGTACGGCGATTCACCACGGGCTATATGCGCCTAAACCCCTGGTCAAGCGGTCGTTATTTATATTCTGAGTATGCGAAAAATAGTGCCAAATGGGCAACTTTGGATGCGTTTTATGCACCTCATCACGTGCCCCCGGGACGTCCCAAAACCGGCTGTTTGGGATCTCGTTTTCGGGATGCATGGAGCTCGCTAGACTGGCCTGATGGATCCCCGATTGCCACCCTGGTGGGGTGCCCCGTTTGATGCGGCGGACGTCGCCCATGCACGGGTTGAAGATGATGTGGAAAACGCCGACTATGCGGCGGGGATCGTGACCCTGGGTTCTGCTCGCTGGCGCATCCGCACCGCGCGGATCACCCCGACCAAGCCGGGCGGATTCGTCTCGGCCTGGCGGCGCGGAGACGACGGCATCACCGAACCCTTTACCGCCGACCCGACCCTGGCTGGGATGATCGTGTTCATCGAGGATCGCGAGCACCGCGGGGCGTTTGTCTGGGACACCACCCGGCTCACCGAACTCGGGATTCTCCGGTCATCGGCCCATCCGGGTAAGCGCGGATTTCGCGTGTATCCGAGCTGGTGCACCGGGCTCAACCGGCAGGCCGAGGCCGCCCAGCGTCGTCAGGCTGCGGGGTTTGTGAACCTTTCCCAGGAACAGGCTGGCCCTTCAACAACGTACTGACGTCGACGCCGCACCTTTCCCTCCCCTACCGGTCCTTGGCGATCGGAGCGAAGGTCGCGCCGGTGATCCGGGCGAGGTCGGCGGGGGCGAGTTCGATGTCGAGGCCGCGGCGTCCGCCGGACACAAACACGGTGTCGTAGAGCTGCGCCTCCTCGTCGATGACCGTGGGCAGCGGTGTCTTCTGACCCACCGGGCTAATCCCACCCACGATGTAGCCGGTCTTTCGCTCGGCCAGGCCGGTGTCCGCAAGTTCCGCCTTCTTGCCACCCACTGCCTGGGCGAGCGCCTTCAGGTCGAGCATCCCGGCCACCGGGACCACCGCGACGGCGAGGGTACCGTCCACGCTGGCCACCAGGGTTTTGAAGACGCGGGCGGGGTCCAGGTCGAGCTTGGTGGCGGCCTCCAGCCCGAAGTTTTTCTCGGCCGGATCGTGATCGTACTCGTGCGCGATCACCTCGATCTGAGCCTCGGCAAGCGCACGCAGCGCGGGGGTGCCGGCCGGGGCCGGAGTCTTCTTGGCCATGCGGCACCTTTCACCAGAAAACGCGGGAACTCCAGGCTAGCAAGGCCGGGGCATCGCGAGCGCGCGGGCGTCGCTCAAACGGCCAGATGACAGACACGTAGAACACCGCGATCGCCAGGAAAAACAGCAGCAGGGCAGGCCCAGCGCTACAACCCCTGCGGAACCCGGTTCGATATAAACCCGGCGTTTTTGGGTAATTCGGGGTGTGACTCGATCCGCCCGGCGGAGACTGAAAGAATGGGGGCATGAGTGCAACGCTGGGTGTCCACGACATCGCCGGAGGCTACGGCCACCGCATCCTCTTCGAGGGCCTGAACCTGACCGTCACCGAGGGCGACGTGATCGGCGTCGTCGGCGTCAACGGTGCCGGAAAGTCCACCCTGCTGCGGGTGCTCGCGGGCCTGGTTCCCCCGGTTTCCGGATCGATCACCCGCTCCCCCGCCGACGCCTTTGTCGGCTACCTCCCGCAGGAGCGTGAACGGGTCGAGGGCGAGACGATCACCGCGTATATCGAGCGCCGCACCGGCTGCGCCGATACCCAGGCTGAGATGGACTCGGCCGCGCTGGCGCTGGCCGATCCCGATCCCACCGGTGCCAATGCCGACGCCTACGACCGCGCGCTCGGGCGCTGGCTGGCCAGCGGGGCCGCGGATCTCGAGGACCGCATCCCCGAGGTGCTCGCCGACCTGGGCCTCGATCTCCCCATCGACACCGCGATGACCGCGCTCTCCGGCGGGCAAGCTGCCCGCGTGGGCCTCGCCGCCCTGCTGCTTTCCCGGTTCGATATCGCGCTGCTGGATGAGCCCACCAACGACCTCGACCTCGACGGTCTGGAGCGCCTGGAGGGCTTCATCCGGGGGCTGCGCGGCGGAGCCGTGCTGGTCAGTCACGACCGTGAATTCCTCGGCCGGGCGGTCACCAAGGTGCTCGAACTCGACCTGCATCAGGGCCGCAACTCACTCTTCGGCGGCGGCTACGACGCCTACCTGGAGGAGCGCGAAACCGCCCGCCGCCAGCGTCGCGAGGCCTATGAGGAGTACGCCGATACCAAGGCCGACCTCGTCTCGCGGGCGCGCACGCAGCGCGAGTGGTCAAGCCAGGGTGTGCGCAACGCGATGAAGAAGTCGCCCGATAACGACAAGATCCGCCGCAAGGCCTCGGTGGAGTCCAGCGAAAAGCAGGCGCAGAAGGTGCGCCAGATGGAGAGCCGGATTTCCCGCCTGGAGGAGGTTGAGGAGCCGCGTAAGGAGTGGAAACTCGAGTTCACCATCGGGCAGGCTGCCCGCTCAGGCGCCGTGGTATGCACGCTGGATGCGGCCACCCTGGATCGCGGCGGCTTCGTGTTTGGACCGGTCAGTGCGCAGGTCAACGGCGGCGACCGGATCGGCATCACCGGGGCCAACGGCGCCGGTAAGTCCACCCTGCTCGCGCTGCTGCTCGGGCGGCTCACCCCGGATAGCGGGCGCGCCTCGCTCGGCTCCGGCGTCGCGATCGGCGAGGTCGATCAGGCCCGCGCCCAGCTGGTCGGTGATGCTTCCCTGGCCGAAACCATGGCCGCGCGGCTGCCCGAGCTGGAAATCGGCGAGGTGCGCACCCTGCTGGCCAAGTTCGGGCTGCGCGCCGACCACGTGGATCGCCCGGTGGATGAGCTCTCCCCCGGCGAGCGCACCCGCGCCGGACTCGCGCTGCTCCAGGCCCGCGGCGTAAACCTGCTGGTGCTGGACGAGCCCACCAACCACCTCGACCTGGCCGCGATCGAACAGCTTGAACAGGCGCTGGAAAGCTACACCGGCACCCTACTCCTGGTCACCCACGACCGCCGGATGCTGGAAAACGTGCGTTTGACACGTCGCTGGCAGATGGCCGACGGACGACTGAGCGAGGGGCTGGTTTAGCCGCTCGCGCCCCTATCTGCGCCCACCCCGAGACTCGCCCAGCCCTAGCCGCTCTCGCCCAGCCGGGCGATTGCCTCGGCCCGGGAGGAGACCCCGAGCTTGGCGAAGAGGTTGTTGGTGTGGGTCTTGATCGTGGAGAGCGAGACAAACATCGCCTCGGCGATCTCGCGGTTGCTCGCGCCCTGCCCCATTCGTTCGAGCACGTCGCTCTCGCGCTCGGTCAGTCCGGCCTCGCGGGCGAGGGTCTGCAGGGCCGAGCGCTGCCCGAGCCCGCGGATCATGACCGCGGCCACCTCGGGGGCAAAGGTCTGCTGACCGGCGACCGTGGCGGTCAGGGCGGCGAGGATCTGCTCGCGGCCCGCACTCTTGGTCAGGTAGCCCGAGGCACCGGCCGACAGAGCCCCTGCGATCGAGGAGTCATCGGCGTAGGTGGTGAGCACCAGCACGGCGGTGCCCGGCAGCTCGGCACGGATCTGTCGGGTCGCCTCGGCACCGTCCAGGATCGGCATGCGCAGATCCATCAGCACCACATCGGGCCGGGTTTCCCGGGCGAGGGCCACGGCCCGCTCGCCATTTTCGGCGGTGCCCACCACGCTCACCCCGGGTGAGTATTCGAGGATCGTGGCCAGGCCATCACGCACGGTGGCCTGGTCATCGGCCACCAGCACCCGGATGTCCGTGGAGTCACTCATCAGCAGGGGCCCTTCGCCAGGCCCGGCCGTTTTTCCGGGCACTCTAGTATCCCAGACCCCGGGAATCTCGGCCCTCATTAGCGATACTCGATTTCGCCGAAGACCACCCAGTCGCCCTCCACCTCGCCCGCACTCAGCGTGCCGCCCAACGCATCGAATCGCTCGCGCAGGCCGCCCAGGCCGTGACTGCCCGAGGGGATTGCCGACCCGGCGGCCCCGGCTACCGGGGCACCGGTGGAGATCCGCACCAGCACCCGGTGCAGCGAGGTTTCCACCCGCACGTTACTGGGCGCTCCGGGAGCATGCTTACGCGCGTTTGTCAGGGCCTCCGTCACGGCCGCCCGCAGCGCCTCGGTGACCGCCGCGGGCACGGTGTCCAGGTCACCCTCGGTCTCAATGGTGACCGCGTGTCCCAGCGCATCCGCGTGCCGTTTCAGGGTGTCCAGTGCCTCGGCCAGCGAGCCGGATTCACGCAGCGCGGCCACCGCCCGGCGCGCGTCCTCGAGCCCCTCCTGGGCGAGGGTGCGTGCGCCGCGGATGCGCTCGCGCAGCGCCGGATCGGCCGACTGGGCCTCGGCGATCACATCGATCGCGTCCAGCTGCATGACCAGTCCGCCCAGCGAGTGGGCCAGCACATCGTGCAGGTCCCGCGCCAACCGGGTTCGTTCGGCGAGCGCCGCGGTTTCCGCCCGCTGCACGAGCAGCGCACGGTCGGCCGCGCGTTCGGTGGAGGCCATCCGACGCATCAGCGAGACGCCCACCACCCCGACCAGGCTGATCAGCAGCGGCAGATCGTTGGGTTCGATCCCCGGGGCAAACAGGCGCGCAATGAGGTAGCCCGCAAGCCCGATCGCCCCAACCCAGAGCGTGCGCGGAATCGGAATCCACGGCGACCCCAGCAGCACAAACACCGCCACCGGCACCACGATCGAAGCTCCGCCCGAGCCCAGCCCGCCGGCGACTCCTCCGAGGATCACGATCAGCGACCAGGCGCGGAAAAACTGTAGATCGCTGAGCCTCGGCCAGTAAAAGGCCGCCACGCACCATAGCGCGCAGGCGATCAGCGTGAGCACAATCGCGGGGGTCTGGGTGGCATACGGCCCGGCCAAACCCAGGGTCGCGGCCACCGCGGCCACGACCCCGAAGAGGTGCACGATCATCCGCGCGAGGGTGCGCCCGGGGCTCACCACACGGTCGGAGTGCCGGTGCGCGGGGGCGGGACTGGTCAGGCTCATGAGTCCATCATGCGCGATCCGCCCGCCAAAAGTCGGCTTCGACCTTGATCTCCACCCGTTTCTCCACCCGGATGGTTGATCCGCCCGGTGGGGTCCCCCGAGCAGACTGAAGACATGGAAATTCTGATCAATGTTGTTATTAGCGTCGTCATCTTCGCCTGGCTACTCACCAACCAGCTGCGGGTCAAGCCCCTCACCACTTCCCACAAGCTGTGGATCATCCTGGCGATCATCGGTGTGGCCCGCGCCTACGGGTTTCTGGCCGATCACCCTCTGACCGTCGGTGACGTTCTGCTCACCCTGGTGAGCATCGCGATCGGTGCCGGCATCGCCCTGTACCGCGCCCACACCGTGCGCCTCTGGTCGGACAACGGCACCGCGATGCGTCAGGGATCCTGGGTCACCGGTGTGCTGTGGATCGTGGGTATCGCCCAGCACCTCCTGGTTGACCTCTTCGTCGCCGAGGGCCTGGGTGTTGCTACCTTGACCTTCTACCTGGCCCTGATGCTCGCCGTGCAGCGCTTCGCCATCAACAACCGCGCGGTCAAGATGGGCCTGATCAAGCCCGGTGAGGTCATCACCAGCCGCTCCACCCGCCCCGCCCGCGCACGCTAAGTCCCCAACAACATTTCCACACGCCCCCGGTCGCCCAGCGGCCGGGGGCTTTGGCGTGTGAGCGGCGGTGCGCTGATAGGCTCGGGGGATGAAGATCCTGTTCGATGCACGCTACATCCGTACCGATTTTCACGACGGGATCAGCCGCTATTCGGCCAGCCTGGCGGCGGCGCTGTCCGAGCTCACCCCGGTGACCTTCCTGATCCACGATCCGGCCCAGCGCGACTCGCTACCCGCCGGCGCGGAAACCCTGCTGATTCATGCGCCGACCTCCTGGCGCGAGCCCTTCACCGCGCGCATCCTCAACCGCTACCGCCCCGACGTGGTGTTCTCGGCGATGCAGACCATCGGTGCCGCCGGACGCAGGTTTGGCCTGGTACTGACCCTGCACGACATGATCTACTACCGCCACCGCACCCCGCCGAAGAACCTGGCGTGGCCGATTCGACTCGGGTGGCGGGTGTTTCACCTGTCGTACCTGCCGCAGCGGATCACGCTGAATGCCGCCGATGTGGTGGCCACCGTGAGCGAGACCTCGAAGGCGGACTTTGAGCGGGTGAAGCTCACCCGGCGTCCGGTCGTGGTGATCCCCAATGCCCCGCAGCCACGCGGCGATGCCCCGCTCGCCGATACCTCCCGGGCCCCGCGCAACCTCGTGTACATGGGCTCGTTTATGCCCTATAAAAACGTGGAAACCCTGATTCGGGCGATGGGCGACCTGCCCGAGCACACCCTGCACCTGCTCAGCCGGATCACCCCCGAGCGTCGGGCCGAGCTGGAGGAGCTGATCCCCACCGGCGCCAGCGTGATCTTCCACAACGGGGTGACCGACGCCGAGTACGAGGCCATGCTGCAGAACCGGGCGATCCTGGTGACCGCCAGCAAGGATGAGGGCTACGGTCTTCCGGTGGCCGAGGCTCTGGAGCTCGGCGTGCCCGCGGTCATCAGCGATATGCCCATCTTCCGCGAGGTTGCCGGCGACGGTGCCCTCTACTTCGACGTCAACGCCCCCTCGCAGGCGGCCGCCCGCATCCTCGAACTCGACGATGATGCGCGCCGCGCCGAACTCGTGGCCGCCGGGACCGCACACATCAAGACGTTCAGCTGGGCGCGCTCGGCCCAGACGCTGCTCACCACGCTCGAGGCGATCCACGAACACCGCAGCAGTCGGTCGTAACACGACCCGCCACACGCTGGCAGCTTCGAGGCGACGGGCATAGGCTGAGGGATACGCCGCGCTTCGGCGACGTCACTCGGCTTTTGGAGACTCCCCTATGACCCTTTCCATCCCGCAGATCCTGCTCAACTCCGGTCGTCAGATGCCCCAGCTGGGCCTCGGCGTCTGGCAGGCCACCGACGATGAGGCCGAGCGCGTGGTGCACTATGCCCTCGCCGAGGCCGGATACACCCACATTGATACGGCCGCAGGCTACGAGAATGAGGCCGGCGTGGGGCGCGCGATCGCCCGCGCGGGCCTGGACCGGGACGACCTGTTTGTCACCACCAAGCTGCGCAACCAGGACCAGGGCTATCAGCAGACCCTCGACGCTTTCTCGGTGAGCCTGGACAAGCTGGGCCTCGACTATGTCGACCTGTATCTGATCCACTGGCCGCTGCAGAACGACCAGCGCCGCATCGACACCTGGCGCGCGCTCGAGGAGATCCGCGACTCGGGCCGGGTGCGCTCGATCGGCGTCTCCAACTTTGAGCAGGTCCACCTCGACCAGCTGCGGGCGGCCGGAGCCTCGGTGCCCGCCGTCAACCAGATCGAGCTGCACCCCGGGTTCAACCAGGACGAGCTGCGCGAGCGTGCGCTGACCGACGGCACCGCGATCACCTCGTGGAGCCCGCTGGGTGGAACCTCGAACTCCGGCTGGGGGCCGGGCAGCAAGCCCAACACCGTGCTGACCGATCCGGTGATCGCCGAGATCGCCGCCGCCCACGGCCGCTCGGCGGCGCAGGTCATCATCCGCTGGCACCTGCAGAACGGCCTGATCGTGATCCCCAAGTCGCTCTCCGAGGCCCGGATTTCCGAGAACATTCAGGTGTTCGACTTCGAGCTGAGCGCCGAGGAACTCGCGCGGATCACCAACCTGCCGCAGACCGGCCGGGTGGGTGCCGACCCGCTGGTGGCCAACTTCGGTGCCCCCGCCGAGTAGTCTCGGACACAATAAAGCCGGCCGGATCCTCGAGATCCGGCCGGCTTTTTTCTGCGGGGTTACTTACCGAGCTTGGCGACCGAGTCGGCCAGCTGCGGGACGACCTCATCCAGGGTCAGTTCGAGCGCGCGGATGGTCCCGGCGCTGGATCCGGCCATGACGATGCCCTCGGGGTCGGCGAAGATCGCGCGGCCGTCCTTGACCATCGGCAGCGCCTGGATCAGCGCGTCATCCTTGATGGCCTGCAGCGGGTAACCGATCGTGGTGAGGACCGCGGTGTCCGCGTCCATCGCCGGAACCTGCTCAACCGAGACCGGGGCGTAGAATCCCTGCGCGGGCAGCGCCTTGATGGTCGGGTTCAGCACAAACCCGAGGTCGCCGTACAGGTCGAAGCGGGCGTCGCCGGGCAGGCTGGCACCGTAGGCGTCACCGAACTTTGAGCCCGAGGTGAAGGTCATTCCGGCAAACTCGGGGTGCTCGCTGCGGATGGTGGCAATCTTGTCCTCGAGGCCCTTGATCAGGGTTTCGCCCTCCTTCTCCTTGCCCAGTACCTTGGCGATCATCCGGGTGTGATCGGTCCACTTGACCGCGTAGTCCGGGGTACCCTTGACGGCGCTCACGGTCGGGGCGATCTCGTTCAGCCGCTGCCACACCTTCTCGTCCAGGGCCGCCCGCACGTTGAGGATCACATCGGGGTTGAGGGACTGGATCTGCTCGTAGTTGAGGGTTGCGTCGGTGCGCGGGATCAGCACCGGGGTGTCCTTCCCGAACTCGGCGGTGGCCCAGGGACCCACCCCCTTGTTCTTCTCGCCGAAAGACTGCCAGTCGTAGATTGCCACCGGCTTCACGCCGAGCGAGAGTGCCACCTCGCCGTCGGACCAGCCCAGCGCCACGACGCGCAGCTGCTTGCCGTCCTTGGGCTTGGGGATGTCGATCTTGCCAAAGTTGGTGTCCACCGAGGCGAGGAGGTCGCCGGAGGCGGGTTTGTCACCCACGTTTTCGCCGGTGGCACACGCGGTCAGCGCGAGCCCGGCCACGGTGAGCGCCGCCAGGGCGGTCAGGGTGCGACGCACCAGGGAGGTACGGGACATGATTCCTCTTTCTCTCGGGAATGGTTCGGACGGGAAAGGCTAGGGGTGAGCGCGGATTGGGCGCGGATCAGATGTGTTCGGGTTCGGGAACGGAGGTTCCGGTGCCGGTGCCTGCGGAGGAAGCGACCGCCCCCTGCGCCCGCGGCACGATCAGCGGGGTTCCGGTTTCGGGATCGGGGATGATCCGGGCACGCACCCCGAAGACCCGCTCGACGGTTTCCTCGGTCAGGACCACGGCCGGGGCACCCTCGGCGACGATCTGGCCCTCATGCAGCGCGATCAGATGCGTCGCATAGCGGGCGGCCTGGTTGAGGTCGTGCAGCACGGCAACCAGGGTGCGGCCGTCGCGGTGCAGCCGGGCGCACAGCTCCAGGACCTCGATCTGGTGGGCCAGGTCGAGGAAGGTCGTGGGCTCATCCAGCAGCACGATCGGGGTGTCCTGGGCGAGGACCATCGCGATCCACACGCGCTGGCGCTGCCCGCCGGAAAGCCGGTCCACGGTGGCCGAGGCCAGGTCGGTCAGTCCGGTGTCCTCCAGCGCGCGGGCAACCTTCGCCTCGTCCTCGGCGGACCACTGCCTGAACACACCCTGGTGCGGATGCCGCCCCCGCGACACCAGGTCGATCACGGTGATCGCCTCGGGGGCCACCGAAGACTGCGGCAGCAGTCCCACCCGGCGCGCCAGCTCCTTGGTCCGCAGCGCCTTGATGTCCGCGCCGTCCAGCAGCACCCGGCCGGACTCGACCGGGAGGATCCGGGCGAGCGACTTCAGCAGCGTGGACTTCCCGCACGCATTGGGTCCCACGATCACCGTGAACGATCCCGGCGGAATGGTGACGCTGAGCTCGGGCAGGATCGGGTTCTGGCCATAGCCAACCCGCAGGGCAACGGCTTCGAGGGTGGATTCGGGTGCCATGGGTTAGGCCTTTCGCAGACGGGAGATCAGCATCCAGACGAGGTATCCGCCGCCGAGCACTACGGTGACCACGCCGACCGGGAGCTGGACCGGGGCGAGCAGGGTACGGGCGACCAGATCGCTGATGACGAGGAGGGCGGCCCCGAGGAACGCGGTGGGCAGCAGCGGGATACCGGGGCCGCGGCAAAGTCGCAGCGCGATCTGCGGGGCGACCAGCGCGACAAACGCGATCGGTCCGGCCACCGCGGTGACGGCGGCGGTCAACACCACGCCGAGCCCAAGCAGCGCGACCCGGAGAAGTTTGATGTTCACGCCGCGTCCCGAGGCGGTCTCCACGCCGAGGCCCAGCATGCCCGCCTGACGCCAGAGCGCGAGCAGCGGCGGAAGGCAGATCACGGTGATCAGGATGGTGGGGGTCAGATCGATCCAGCGGATCGTATTGAGCGAGCCCGCACCCCACACCTGGGCGGTGATCGCGGCCTCGAGTTTAACGGTGATCATCAGATAGGAGTTGATCGCCCCGAGCATCGCGCTGACCCCGATGCCGATCACGATCAGTCGGTATCCGTGCAGACCGTGGCGCAGCGCCAGCAGGTAGACCAGCGCGCCGGTTGCGGTGCCGCCGATCAGCGCGCCCACGGTGGTCCCGGTGGATCCGCCGCCGATCACGAGCATCGAGAGCAGCGCGCCGGTAGACGCCCCGGTGTTGAAGCCGATGATGTCGGGGCTGCCGAGCGGGTTGCCGGTGAGGGTTTGGAACACCGCGCCGCTCATCGCCAGGGCGATTCCGCCGAAGAGTGCCATCAGCACGCGCGGGAGGCGCCAGTCCAGCACGATCCGAGTGGTTCCCGGATCGGCGTGGCCGGTGAGCGCCGCCCAGACGTCGCCGAGGGACAGCGGCAGATCGCCGATGGTGAGCGAGTAGCCGGCCGCGCCGAGGGCGACAATCAGGCAGACGAGGCCGACCCAGAACGAGCGGCGGTGGATGCGCAGGCTCAGGCCGCGCACGCGGACAACGCGCTCACCCGAGGCGCGCAGGGTGGGGGCAATGGGTGCCGGGCTCACAGTCCCTTCGCCTCCTTTCGGCGCACGAGCCAGATCAGGATCGGGGCTCCGAGGAACGCGGTGACGATCCCCACCGGCAGCTCCGACTGCACCAGCACGCGGCCAATCATGTCGGCGGCGAGGAAGATGATGGGCGCGCCGATCATGCTCAGCGGAATGACCCAGCGCTGGTCCGGTCCCACCAGCGAGCGCACCGCATGCGGGGCCATCAGCCCGAGGAACCCGATCGGGCCGACGGCGGCCGTGGAGGCCCCGCAGAGCACGGTGATCACGATGATCGAGACGGCGCGCAGCAGCGCGACCCGGGTTCCCAGCGAGCGGGCAACCTCGTCGCCGAGGGCGAGTGCGTTGAGCGAGGAGGACAGGGTGAGCGCGATCAGAAGTCCCAGAACAAGGAAGGGCGCGACGGCGATCACGGTGTCCATCTGGCGGCCCTGCAGGGATCCGGCGGCCCAGAAGCGCAGCTTGTCGAAGGCCTCGGGGGTGAGTAGGGTGATCGCCGAGCTGATGCCGGTGAAGATCGCCCCGAGCGCGACACCGGTCAGAACGAGTTGGACCGGGCTGGCGCCGTGGCGTCCGGCGGTCCCGATCAGATACACCGCGACGCTGGTGACCAGCGCCCCGCCGAGCGCCCACCACACCTGGCCGAGCGTGCCGCCCGCGCCAAAGAACGCGGCACCGATGACCACACACAGGTAGGACCCGGCGTTGACCCCGAGGATGCCGGGGTCGGCGAGCGGATTGCGGGTGATCGCCTGGATCAGCGCGCCGCTGGCACCGAGTCCGGCCCCGACGATCAGCGCCAGGATGGTGCGCGGAACGCGATAGTCGCGCACGATGATTCCGGTCGCGTCCACCTGTCCCCCGGTGAGCGCGGCCCAGGTCTGGGCGACGCTGAGCCGCCCCGAACCGACAAACAGGCTCAGCGCCGCCAGCAGCACCAGGATGATGATTCCGAGAATCAGGATGAGGGTACGCGAGCGTGCCGATCTGAGGGTGCCGTGCGCGCTTTTCGCGGCACGGGGCACCGGAAGTGCGCTCATGCGGGGATCTCTTGTCTTTCGATGACCGGGCGCGAATTCAGCCCAGCCTTACCTAACTTCAAGGCTATAGGCGGTCAATTCATGACGCAATCACCAAAGACTGACACCGGATCCGGCAGTTCGGACACCGGCGGCGGGCCGAGACTATTCCGCTCGGCGCGGCAGCGTTTCGGACAACCCGATTGCCATGGCCTCAACCAGGACGCGCAGTCGCGGCTCAAAATCATAGGCGATATGCCCCCACTGCGGTTCCTGCACATAGAGCTCGGCAAGCGACGGACTCGGGTGCGATACCTGCCACAGGCTCGCAGCCAGCGCCGAGGCTGCGGGAACCAGCGCGGTCACCACCTCGACGGAGAGGACGCTGGCATCGGTCAACGCGACCACCAGTGCGTCGTGCTGAATGAAGGCATTGTGCTTGAAGCGGCGGGCGCGCTCGATCGAGACATCCCCTTCGAGGCTGAGGGCCACATGGGTGAGACAGTCGCAGAAGATCGGCAGTGCGGTGAGCGTGTCGGTGATCACGTCGGCGACCGCGCGCGCATCGAGACCACCCCTGCCCTCAAGCGCCCGATCAACGGATTCGCGCCACTGCTTCCAGCCCCGTTCGGCCAGTTCGAGCAGCAGCTCCTCCTTGCTCTCGAAGTAGCGGCGTACCGCGGTGCGATGAAGGCCCGCCCGCTCGGTAACCGGAGCCAGGGTGACGTGACGCACTCCCCCCAGCTCTAGCGCCAGGGATTCGGCGGCGTCGAGCAGGTCTTCGGCGCGCCGCGCCTTGGCATCGCTGGATCTTGCACGCTGGACGGTCATGCACTCATCTTAACGCACATCATGATGCATTATGTGTTATCGTACTTAACGCATCACTAGGTGCGTTAAATCGAAAGGTGTCATCATGCGTGCGGTACAGGCCACGGCCTTCGGAACCCCCGACGTTCTCCAACTCTCCGAGCTGCCCGATCCCCAGCCCGGCCCCGGGGAGATTTCGATCGACGTGACCCATGCGGCGGTGGGTCTGATCGACGTTTTTGTTCGCCAGGGACTGTACAAGGACGTCCCCGGAATGCCGCAGCCGGCATTCATCCCCGGGCTCGAGGTCACCGGAACCGTGCGCGCCCTGGGCGAGGGTGTTACCGCCTTCCGCGTGGGCGAGCGTGTGGTCTCCATGTCTCGCGGGGGCACCGGCGGATACGCCGAAATCTATCTGGCCGCCGCGACCTCGGTGGTGTCGATCGAGGGCTTCGATATCGACCCCGCCCTCGCCGTCTCGGTCATCCCCAATGCGGCGATGGCCCACGCCGCCCTCACCGCCGTGGCGCACCTGACCGCGGGCGAGCGCGTGCTGGTGCACGGCGCGCTGGGCGGTTTTGCCGCAGCCTTCCCCGGGATCGCCCAGACGCTCGGTGCCGCCGAGGTGATTGGCTCCGTGCGCGCGTCCAAGCTGGACGCGGCCCGGGCCAGCACCCTGCCCTATGACCGGATCATCGACTCGGCCCATCTCCTCGCCGAGCTGGCGGGGGAAAAGTTTGATGTGATCATCGACGCCGTGGGCGGCGAGGTGCGCACCGCAAGCCTCGACCTCCTGAACCCCGGCGGGCGCATCATTCTCGCCGGGAACGCAAGCGAACAGTGGGATCACTCGCTCGACAGCAACCAGTTGTGGCTGCGCAGCATCACCGTTTCCGGATTCAACTCCGGTGCCTACCTGCCCACCCACCCGCACCTGATTCGCCCGGCTCTCGAAGCCGCGCGCGCGGCGGTGGCCGCGGGACTCGGTGACGTCGAGGTTGAGGTTCTGCCCCTCTCGGCGGCGACCGAGGCGCATCGCCGGATGGAAAGCCGCGAGGTGGCCGGACGCCTGGTCCTCAGCACCCGCCCGCGCTAATTATCCGCGGCCGAGGGGTGGGCTGCGCGGGCTTTTTCGATCCGCTCGCGCAGCTCTTTCGTATCCCCCACCGACAGGAACAGGTGGGTGAATCCCTCCTGAGCGGGGGCGAGGGTGATCGCCAGCAGCGGACCTCCGGCGCGATAGTTCCAGAAGTTCACGGATCCCTCGGCATAGTAGGTCCCGGAGATCTTGAATCCCACGTCCATGCCGAGCGTGCGCAGTCCGCGGGCCACGCCCTTCTTGGGCAGCACCCGCACCTCGCGGATCGAGGCCAGCGGGACCGCGAGTTCGCGGCGGAAGCACCAGAAACGGTCCAGGCCGCGGGGCCGCACACGCAGCAGGTCACCGTCGATGATCAGGGTGTTGCGGTTACTCATTCGCGATTCCGTTCCGGGCGGGCCGGGCGCCGCGGTAGCGACCCGGTGTGGTGCCCATGATCCGATCGAATACCGCGATAAACGAGCTGGCGTTGTGATAACCCACGCTCGACGCAGCCTCGGCCACGCTGACCCCGTCGCTCAGCGGGCCGAGCGCCGCGTGCACCCGGGCCTGCTGACGCCAGGATCCGAAGGTCTGATCCAGCTCGGATTCGAAGGCCCGGGCGAGGGTGCGGGCGCTGCAGTCCAGGGCGAGTGCCCAGTCCTCGATGCCGCGCGGATCGGCGGGATCGGCAAGCAGGGCCTCGGCGATCGGGCGCAGGCGCTCGTCCTCGGGCATCGGTAGATTCAGCGGGATCGCGGTGGGCGCGAGCAGGTCAAACACCAGGCCTTCGGCACGCTCGCGCTGCGCCGAACCGAGGTTCTCCTGGGCGAGGTGCACCAGGAGTTCATGTAGCAGCGGAGTGATTTCCACACACACGGGAACCCGCGGATTGAACGTGCTGGTTTCCGGATTGAAGAAGCTCGCCTGAAACTCCGCGCCCCCACTGACCCGGCCGTGATGCTCGATTCCGGCGGGAATCCAGATCCCGATATTGCGGGGCAGCGTGTAGCGCTCGCGGCCGATCCCGGTGGTCATCACCCCCGAACGCACCCACAGCAGCTCGTGGATGGGATGGGTGTGCGGCTCCCACTCGATCGGATACGGCGTGACCTCCGCCTGCCCGGCGATGCTGAAGTCGATCTCCTCGGGCCGGGCCTGCGGGGGCGTGGGGCGCACCACGGCGTCGCGCGAACGCCGGGGCGACCGGGCCGATCCGGGGTTCGCGCGGGTGGTCATGCCCCCATGCTAGTAGGCCCATGACGGCGCCGACGCAGGAGGGTGCCAACCACGAGTCCCGTACCCACCAGGGCGAGCCCCAGCAGCGCGGCAAGTCCGGGTGAGGTTCCGGTCCCCGGGAGCGCGGCCCGGTCGGGGGCGGCACCCAAAAGGGGCGACGTCGTCGGTTCACCCGGCTGAGCGGGCGAGGTGCCGGGTGCGAGACTCGGCTCGGGAGACGGCGTCGGCTCGATGATCACCGGGGCCTCCACCGCGAACGCGGCGGCGAAGATGCCCACCTCGGTGCGCACCTCCACGCGGTGGGTACCCAGGGACAGATCGGCGGGGATGGGGAAGGTCAGGGTGCCGATGCCGTCCTCATCCACGTGCACGGTTCCCAGCTTGCGGGCGTCGCTGAACAGCACCGCGGCGGCGGCCGAGTTCGCGGGCAGGCCGCTCAACCGAAGCGTCTGACGATCCCCCGGGTGCAGGCGCGGAGCCCCGATTCCCACGGTGATCCCGGTGTCCTCGGGCACCGGCTGGCCGGGGTCGGCAAAGCTCAGCAGCGAGAGCTCGGTGCGTGCGGGGGCGACGTTTTCGGATCCGAGATACCGCACCGAGACGGGCAGGATACCCTCGGGAAGATCGGCCGGCAGGTCTACCGTCAAACGCCCGTTTTCCAGGGTGCCGGTCAGCACAAACGGGTCTCGGTCCGCGGAGGAATCGGCCGCGCCGCCCGCCGACTCGGCGGTGGCAGCCTTGTCCCCGGCGGACGAGGCCGGTGTGCCCGGTTCCTCCGCCTTCGGCGCCCCCACCCGCACCTCGATCGATCCCTCAATCGGGTCCGTGGCCTCGCCGTCGAGTCCCACCTCCACGCGCAGGGATCCCACCGAATCCAGCTCGCCGGATGGCTCAAACACCGCGCGGGGCAGCGCGATCCCCGGGTGCACGGTCAAGGTCAGCGGCTCGCTGACCGAGCGGGTGAAGCGCGCATCCGCGGCACTGATGACCCGCAGCGTGTGCTCGCCCACGCTCAGATTTTCGGGTAGCTCGATGTCGCTGGACACCTCGGTGCCACCCGCATCGGTCTGGTTCCAGCTCGGTCCGGCAACGCCGTCGATTTCCAGGGTGTGGGTGCGGTGCTCGCGCTGGAACAGGCTGGTTTCGCGCGTGATGATCCTCGCCGATCCACCACCGTAGCGCAGTTCACCCTCGATCCTCGGGGCGAGCGTCACGGGAATCGGCCTGACCGAAACCGTGGTGGACAGGCTGACCGCGGCGTTGCGTCCGTCCTCGGGCATCATCAGCTCGACCCCGAAGTCCCCGGTGACCCCCGCGGGCAGCGGAATCATCACTCCCCCGGCAATCACATAGATACTGCCCGAGTACGGGAGCCCGATAGGCGGCGTAACCGTATAGCTCAGGCGACCGGCGGGACCGGCCCCCGGATCACGCACGTCACGAACCTGCACGCGGAACGCATTGGCCTGGTCCAGGTTCTGGGAGGCCGGATCCACCGAGAGCGTCAGCGGACGCGGCAGCACGTTGAGAATCTGCGGGGCACTCAGCGCCTCCATGTGCAGGCGATCTCCGGCATAGCGCGCGACCACCCGATGAGCGCCGGGCTTGGTCACCTCAAAGCCGTATACCGCGCTTCCCCCATCCGTGATCTTCTGCGCCGGCACCGTGCGCACCCGGCCGTCGGGTTCGGTGATGTCGAGGAACACGTTGCCCTCGCCCCCGGCGAGCGTGGCGCTCAGGGTCGCGATCTCGCTCGCGAACGTGTCACGGCCCCCGCCCAGGGTCAGCGTGGTGGGGATCTTCGCCACGGTGAACGGAACGGGCGCAATCGGACTCTCGTTTTTCAGCTTCGAGTCAAAGAAGGAGAGCCTCAGCGTGTAGTTTCCCGGCTCCAGATTCGGGGGCATCGGCACATAGAACTCGGTATTGTCCATGACCGGATCGCGGTAGGTGGTCCCCCAGACGTTGCCGCGCTCATTCAGCGCGTCGATTCGCATGGTTGCCTCGACACCGTTGATCCGCAGCTTCGCCATCGCATCGGCACCGTACACATAGTTCGGCACCTGGATCGGGGTGATCGAGATCGGCGGCGCATAGATCAGGGTGGGATTCAGCGTACTGGCCGGCTGAACCCCGTCGGTCTGCGGGAACTGCACCGAGACGTCATAGCGCCCCACCGGCAGCTCGCCCAGGTCTTCGAAGGAGAAGGTCATCTTCTGCGCGGCGGTCACCTCGATCTGTCGCTTCGATCCGGGAACCACCGTCTTGGTGACGCTACTTCCCACGCCACCGGTTGTCTTGAGCAGGGAGACGGAGATGCTGCGATCCCCCACCGGGACACGCGCGGTCTCCACGGTTCCGGTGATCGGGGTGCCCAGCGGATGGTTCGCCGCGAGCCCGGTGAGTTTGAGGTCGATCGTGGATCCGACCACCCGGAAGTCGCGATTCGGCGGGGTGAAGTTCGCCACGATCTGCTCGTTCGGGCTGATCACGCGCCAGCGCAGCTGATAGGGCTTATACGGCAGGTTCGGGGGCAGATTCAGGCTCAGAGCCCGGTCGCCGCGCACCGGTGTGGACCACTTTCGTACGCTCTCGCCGCTACCCCAGAGGTCCACGTCCAGGGTGAAATCGGCATCCGCCAGGGCATCGGGAACGCCGGTGAGGCGCACGGTGATGTCCGGGGTCTGCCCATAGGGGAAGCTCACGGGCAGGGCGTCGACCACGAGCGTGGGTGCGGCCGCGGCGACCGCGGCCGGGGCCGCCTCGGCGCTCGGTGCGGCCAGGGAACCGAGGGCCACGGTCCCGCCAAACAGCAGGGTCAACGACAGCACAAACGCGAGCGGGTTTTTCACGAAACTCCTGAAGCAGCCTCAACTCCGTACCGAGGCGCGGAGCAGTCATGGGTCTCGGCGGGTAATCCGAGGTGGGCATCACCAGATTAGTGGCCAGGCCAGGCTATTTCATAACTATTGCTATCTATTAGTGGCGGGGGCCTCCGCAGCGGCGGGAATTCGCTCGGCCGCCGGCACCACCGCGAGCACCCCGGCTCGTGCAGACCTCAGCGCCCCCGATACCGCCCCGAGCACCACCACGTCGGCACCGAGGTCCGAGGCCGCGAGCTCCGGGGCGGGAAGATCCAGCTGATCAGCGAGGGATTCCCTGGCGATCACCAGGACCGGTTCGATCACATCGGCGATCGACCCCGAGACGATGATCAGCGCCGGATTGAACAAGCTTCCCAGCACCGCGGCGACCCGGGCCAGGAGGTGTCCGGCGCGGTTCACGATCGCCTGCGACCAGGCATCCCCGGCCTCGGCCTGATCCAGGATGGCCCGGGCGCTGAGTCCCTCGATCCCGGCCGGAACCAGCGGATGATCGGCGGGCAGCTGGTCCCACCCCTCCTCGGCCCACTCGAGAATGCGCGAGCCCACACCGTAGGCACCGCCTACCTCGGGCACGTGGTCAAACGCCACGGTTTCCCCCACACCCCCGTGCGCCCCGCGCAGCAGGCGCCCGGCGAGCACAACCCCCGAGCCCAGGCGGTCTCCGGCCAGCAGGGTGATGTAGTCCTCGCATCCCTGCGCCCGCCCGATGCCCCCTTCGGCGAGTGCGGCGAGGGACGCATCGTTTTCCACCCGGACGATGGGGGCCCACTCCCCCAGCAGCTCGGGCAGATCGGGGTTCATCCGCTGCCAGAATCCCTCGCGGTGCTCCGGCGAGCGCCCCAGCGCATCCACCGGCGCGGGCACTCCGGCGCAAATCGAGAGGATGTCGGCGCGCTCACGCCCGGCCTCGACCAGGGTGTCCGCAATGGCCGAGTCGATCTCGGCGCGACGCTCGGCGGCGCTCTCGTGGCTCGGATCGAGACGCCGGGTGGTCTGGGCAAGCAGGACCCCGCGCAGATTGGTCGCGCGCACGGTGAGGTGGGATCTACCGGCATCCACCCCGATCAGTACGCTGCGGTCGGCATAGAACGCGAACCTGCGTGAGGGACGCCCCTTGCGATACTCCCCGGCGACACGGGCGTTATCCAGCTCGCACAGCAGCCCGCGCTCGATCAGCAGCTCGATCACCTCGATCGAGGTCGACCGGGTCAGCCCGGTGGCCTCCACGGCGTCGGTCGCGGTGAAGATGTCGGCGTCCCAGGCGTATTCCAGGACGGCTTGGAGGCTCGCTCGCTGCTGCGTTGCGGCGGGAGCTGGGGATCTCGTCACGATGCTTGACCTTTCGATATTCCCCCTATTATGCTCTACCTCAAGTTGATTTGGTTCCTAAATTTATTCAGTGGATCAACATCGTTCCCGCTCCCGGGAACTCGGAAGGACAATGACGTGCCTCTCTTTACTCCCCGAAATACGCGAAGTACCGACGCATCCGCAGCGGCCGGTGCTCCCCCACGATCCCGGCGGCGACGCCGACTCCTGACCGGTGCGCTCGCGCTGGCGGTGGCCGCCGGGGTACTCAGCGGATGCGCCCCCACCGGCCCCGAAAACGTTCGCTTCTACCTCTCCAAGCCCGAGGCGATCCCCTACTTCCGCGAGCTGGTGAAAACCTATAACGCCGAGCAGAACAGGATTCACGTCACACTCGACACCTCGGCTAATCTGCAAGCCGGCTTCCTGCGCGGCAATCCGCCGGACCTCGGGCTCCTGAACTACAACATGGAGATGTCGCGGTTCATGGAGCGCGGGGCGCTGAGCGATCTCGGGGACATGCCCGAGGCCTCACGCATCCTGCCCGACGTGCAAAAACTGGTGGACCAGTACGCGACCTACCGGGGCCGCACGAGTGTGCTCCCCTACTCTGTCATGGCCGCCTCGGTTATCTACAACAAGCAGATCTTTGCCGAGCAGGGCATCGCGATTCCGCAGACCTGGGCGGAGTTCCAGGCGGCCTGCGAGAAGCTCACCGCAGCCGGGATCACCCCGATCTACGGCACCTTCAAGGATCCCTGGACCGTGGCCCAGGGATGGTTCGACTATGCGGTGGGCGGCATGGTCAACGTGGCCGACTTCTACGCCGGGCTGAACAGGGAGGGCACCGATGTGGGCCCGCACTCGGCGGTCTCGTTCCAGAAGACCCTGCTGGAACCCACCCAGCGGATGCAGGAAATCGCCCAGAAGTCCACTAATAAGGACGCGGCCGCCAAGGGCTACGGTGACGGCAACCTCGCCTTCGCCCAGGGCAAGGCGGCGATGTACTTCCAGGGGCCGTGGGCGCTCGGCGAGATCGCCAAGACGTCCCCCGATCTTCAGTTGGGGACCTTCCCACTGCCGATGACCGATAATCCCCAGGATCTGAAGGTGCGGGTCAACATCGACCTCGCCGCCTGGATCCCCGAGGCGTCCAAGCATCAAAAGGCTGCCCGCGAATTCCTCAGCTACCTGTTCCAGCCGAGCGTGATTGACGACTATAACGCCAAATTCCTCGGCTACGGCACCACCACCGATGCGGCCCCGGTCACCGATCCCCGCATCGTGGGCATGCGCGAGTACTACGACCGCGCCGCCTTCTACCAGGGGGCGTCCAAGGCGATCCCGCTGACGATCCCCACCGAAAACTACGTGCAGGGGATCGTGCTGGGTGCCGATCCGAAGAGCACCCTGGCCACGCTCGACGCAGACTGGGCCCGGCTGGCCCTTCGCCGCTAGGGACAAGGAGACAACATCATGGCAACAACGACGTTGATCAACACCGGCGCTCCGGTGCCCAGGCCCCCGCGCTCGCGCCGTCGGGTCGAGGGCGTCTACTACCTGTTCCTGGTTCCCACGCTGGTCCTGTTCAGCCTGGCAATCACCCTCCCGGCGATCATCGGCATCGTCTCCAGCTTCACCAACTCGATCGGGTTTGGCGACTGGAAGTTCATCGGCTTCACCAACTATGTGGCCGCCTTCGGCGACCCGGCGATCCTGCAGAGCTACCTCTTCACCTTCGGCTTTGCGCTGGTCACGGTGATCCTGGTCAACGCGCTGGCGTTCCTACTCGCGGTGGGGCTGACCGGGAAGATCCGGCTGAAGACCACCCTGCGCACGGTGTTTGTGGTGCCGATGGTCATCTCGGGCATCATCATCGCGTTTGTGTTCAACTTCCTGTTCTCCAACGCGCTGCCCGCGCTGGGATCGGCGCTGGGCATCGATGTGCTCTCCACGAGTCTGCTCGCCAACCCCGATCTCGCCTGGATCGCCATCGTGATCGTCACCGCCTGGCAGGCGATCCCCGGCACCCTGCTGATCTACATCGCCGGTCTGCTGGCCATCCCCACCGAGGTCTATGAGGCCGCGGACCTCGACGGTGCCGGCCGCTGGCAGCAGCTGCGGCGGATCACCCTGCCGCTGGTGGCCGGGTACGTGGTCATCAACGTGATCCTCGGCTTCAAGAACTTCCTCAACGCCTACGACATCATCTTCGGTCTGACCGGCGGCGGCCCGGGCACCTCGACCCGCTCGATCGCGATGACCATCGTCACCGGCTTCACCGGCGGCGACTACGCCTACCAGATGGCCAACGCGACGATCTTCTTTGTCATCGTCATCCTCATTTCGCTGATCCAACTGCGGATCACCCGGGGAAGGAACACCTTCTAATGACCCCCCTGACCCCGCGTCGATCCGGCAGGATTGGCACCGAACGCCCACGCTGGTCCACCACGATCATCCTGCTGCTGTGTGCGGTGACCGTGATCATCCCGCTCTATGTCACCATCGTCACCGCCTTCAAAACCACCAGCCAGGCGGTGGACGGCAACGTGTTCTCGCTGCCGGCACCGTGGAGCGTGGACGGATTTGTTCAGGCGTGGAACCTCACCAACGTGCCCCAGGCGTTTGCAGTCTCGGTGTTTGTGACCGCGCTCACAGTGGCCGGAACGATCCTGCTGGCGGCGTTTGCCTCCTTCGCGATCGCCCGCAACTGGGACCGGAAGTTCTTCCGCTGGTCCTTCTTTTACCTGCTGGCTGCGATGTTCCTGCCCTTCCCGGTGCTCGCGCTGCCGCAGATCCAGCTGACCGGATTTGCCGGACTGGATAACCCGGTGGGGGTCGCGATCCTGCACATCATGTTCCAGCTGAGCTTCAGCGTGCTGCTGTTTACCGCGTTCCTGCGCTCGATTCCGATCGAGCTCGAGGAGAGCGCTCGGATCGACGGTGCCTCGACCTCCCAGGTCTTCTGGAAGCTGATCTTCCCGTTGCTGGCCCCGATGAGCGCAACCGTGGGCATCTTCGCGTTCCTCGCCTCGTGGAACGACTTCATGATGCCCTCGCTGATCACCTCGGATCCGGCGATGCAGACCCTCCCGGTGGTCCAGTCGATCTTCCAAACCCAGTTCAGCAACAACTACAACGTGTCCTTTGCCTCCTACCTGATGGCCATGGCCCCGGCGATCATCGTCTACCTCTTCACCCAGCGCTGGGTGATGGCGGGCGTGACCCAGGGCGCGGTCAAGGGCTAACCGTTCAACCGAAAGGAAAAAGTGTCTACTCCGACCGAAACCGTATTTGACCGCACCGGCGAGGCCGCACCGTGGTGGCGTCAGGCCGCGGTGTACCAGATCTATCCGCGCAGCTTCGCCGATTCCAACGGCGACGGACTCGGGGATATCCCCGGGATCACCTCGCGCGCCGACTATCTGGCCGAGCTCGGGATCGACGCCGTGTGGCTGAGCCCCTTCTACCCCTCGGCTCTCGCCGACGGGGGCTACGACGTGGCCGACTACCGCAACGTGGATCCGCGCCTGGGCACCCTGGACGACTTCGATGCGATGGTTACGGCCCTGCACGCACGCGGCATCCACGTGGTGGTGGACATCGTCCCCAACCACACCTCCGACCAGCACGCCTGGTTCCGGGAGGCGCTGGCGGCCGGGCGCGGATCCGCCGCCCGCGAGCGCTATATCTTCCGCGAGGGCACCGGAGAGAATGGCGACCAGCCGCCCGCCGACTGGGTCTCGGTCTTCGGCGGTCCCTCGTGGGAGCGCGTCGCGGACGGTCAGTGGTACTTCCATCACTTCGCGACCGAGCAGCCCGACCTCAACTGGCGCCACCCCGAGGTGCGCGCGGACTTTGTGAAGACCCTGCGGTTCTGGTCGGACCGGGGTGTGGACGGCTTCCGGATCGATGTCGCCCACATGCTCACCAAGGATCTCACCGACCCCCTGCCCAGCCAGGCCGAGCTCGATGCGCTGCCCCAGGATGGTAACCACCCGATCATCGACCGTGACGACGTGCACGAGGTCTACGCCGAGTGGCGCGCGGTGTTCAACTCGTACGACCCGCCGCGCACCGCGGTGGCCGAGGCGTGGGTGCACCCCTCGCGGGTGCCGCTGTATGCGAGCCCGAAGTCCCTCGGTCAGGCGTTCAACTTCGACCTGCTGGAGGCTGACTTCGACGCCGAGGAGTTTCGCCGGATCGTGACCGACAACCTGGCCATCTCGGCCACCTCGGGTTCCTCGACCACCTGGGTGTTCTCCAATCACGACGTGGTCCGTCACGCCACCCGCTACGGCTTGCCCCGTACCGAGCGTGGTGCGGATGGACGACCGCTGCACAAGCACGGATCACAGTGGCTGCTCAGCGGCGGCACCGACCCGGTGGTCGACACCGCGGGCGGGCTGCGGCGAGCGCGCGCTGCGAGCCTGTTCCTGCTGGCCCTGCCCGGGTCCGCGTATATGTATCAGGGTGAGGAGCTGGGGCTGCCCGAGGTGGCGGACATCCCGGCCGCCGAGCGCCAGGACCCCACCTTCTTCCGCACCCAGGGTGCCGAGATCGGGCGCGACGGCTGCCGGGTGCCGCTGCCCTGGACCGAGTCCGGTCCGTCCTTCGGGTTCGGTGAGGCCGGGGCGCACCTGCCCCAGCCCGCGTGGTTTGCCGAATATGCGGTCGCCCGCGAGGCCGCCGATCCGCACTCGACCCTGAGCCTGTATCGCCGTGCCCTGGCGCTGCGTCACGAGCTGCAGACCGACGAGGCGCTGGAGTGGCTGGAGACCGGACGTGACGACGTCCTGGAATTTGTGCGCCCCAACGGCTGGCGCGTGATCACCAACTTCGGTACCGAACCCTATCCGCTGGGGCCGGATGCGGTAGCGCTGTCCAGCTCGGACCCGGTGGAGCAGGCCCTCACCGAGGTGCCCGGTGAGACCACCGTGTGGATCGCCGCCCGCTAGGAGAAACAAGGGCCCGCCCCGCGGGTCACGTTCGAGTCACCGGAGCGGCCACGACTCATCCGCTTCACCCCCCCCCGCGGCGTCTCATCCGAGGCGCCGCGGGTGCCGTTTCGGGTGCGCGCGGTGCCGTGGACCCGATATCCATCAGCCAGCCGGGACGCGGATTTCAGCCGCACATGCTACCGTTTCTCAAGTGAGTGCCGTGACCGATTCCGCACACGCCGAGCTCCCCACCGAGCTCCCCGTGCTGCTGGCCTTTGACCTTGATGACACCCTGGCGCCGTCCAAGACGCGCCTGCCCGATGAGATGGCCCAGGTGTTTGCGCAGCTGTTGCCGCGCACCCAGCTCGCCGTGATCTCCGGCGGCCAGATCGGACAGTTCCGCTCGCAGGTCATCGAGGCGCTGGAATCCGCCGGTGCGACCCACCTGGAAAACCTGCACCTGATGCCCACCTGTGGCACCCAGTACTTCCGCTTTGTTGACGGTGCCTGGGACCGCCGCTATGTCGAGTCGCTGAGCGATGACGAGAAGGCCCGCGCCCTGCGCGCGGTCGAGGACTCCGCCCGGGAACTGGGCCTGTGGTCCGAGCAGACGTGGGGCAACGTGCTCGAGGATCGCGAATCGCAGATCACCTTCTCGGCCCTGGGCCAGGAGGCACCCGTGGACGCCAAGTACGGCTGGGATCCCACCGGAGAAAAGAAGGAAGCCCTGCGTGCCCGCGTGGCCGAGCTGCTGCCGGACCTGGAGGTACGTGCCGGTGGATCGACCTCGGTGGACATCACCCGCCGCGGCCGCGACAAGGCCTACGGCGTGAACCGTCTGCTCGAGGCCACCGGCCTGGAACTCTCGGACATGCTGTTCTACGGTGACCAGCTGCAGCCCGGCGGCAACGACCACGCGGTGGCCGCGATGGGTGCCCGCACGATCGAGGTGACCGGCTGGCCGGATACCCTCGCCCGTCTGCAGGCGCTGCTCGCCAAATAGTTTCGTTTTGAACACCGGCCGGGTCCTTCGGGGCCCGGCCGTTGTGCGTTCACGAGCCGACACACTGCTGTGGATAACACCCGCGGCTAAGGCTCAGATTCCTCCGCTATCGTGACGTCGACAAGTGAATGAGAGGGATCCCGATGGAACTCACCAAATACGCCCACGCAACCGTGACCCTGACCAAGGACGGACACGAGCTGCTGATTGACCCGGGCACGTTCACGACCAACACCGACGAGCTCCTGGCCGGGGCCGACGCGGTGCTGATCACGCACGAGCACGGTGATCACTTTGATAAGGATAAGATTCTGGCGGCCCTGGAGGCCCGCCCCGACCTGCCGATCTATGCGCCCGCCTCGGTGACCGCCCAGCTGCCGGCCGACCGGGCAAATATCCACACCGTCTCCGCCGGGTTCAGCGCCACCGTTGCCGGCTTTGATTTCGAGGTTTTTGGCGAGAATCACGCGCTCATTCACCAGACCATTCCGCTGGTCGCCAACGTGGGCTATCTGGTGGACGGTAAGGTTTTCCACCCGGGCGATGCCTACCTCGAACCCGGCGTCCCGGTGGACACCCTGCTGGTTCCCACCAGCGGCCCGTGGGGCAAGCTCGGCGAAGCCATCGACTACGTCCGCGCGGTGGCACCGCGCCAGAGCGTCCAGATCCATGACCTGCTGCTGAGCGAGCCGGGCCGCCAGATGAGCGGACGGATGCTCGGAGATGACAACCTGACCGGGGTGCCCTTCACCACCCTGGATGAGGGCGAGACGTTCGAGGTCTAAACGGGACTCTATACAACACCGCCGCGATGATCCTGCTGATCATCGCGGCGGTGGTGTCTTGGGCGCACTGCGCGGGCCGAACCCGCGACCAGGCCGTCCCGTGGTGAGGCGCTCATTCCCGGTCCCGGCAGAACCTGCGACCAGGCGACGTGGTGAGGCGCTCACTCGCGGCGGAACCCGCGACTAGGCAGCTCTGGATCGGCGACTACTCGCAGCCGATCCCGTCGCCGTCGCGATCCAGGTGCCGTCCGTAGCCGGGCTGGCCCGCGTAGACCGGAGCGGCCCCCGCGGCACGAGCGGCGGCGCAGTTCTTGTAGTACACCTCGCGCTGAGCAGGCGGAGCGGCCGGGGCCTGCGCGGGCTGCTGGGTCTTGGGCGGGGTGGCCGCGAACTGTTGCGGCGCGGCGGGAGCCTTTGACTGGGCCGCAGCCTGAGCCGCGGCAACGGCCGCCTCCAATTCGCCCACGCGCGCGGTCTGGGCGGAGACCTGTGCCTCCAGATCGGTGACCTGGCGTCCCTTCTGATCGGCCAGCGAGGTCGACTCCTTCAGCTTATCCTTGGCCTCATTCGCGGCCTTGGTGGCTTCGTCCACCGCCCCCTGCTGCTCTTTGACCCGCGCCTGCGCCTCGCCGAGCTTGGCAACCAGCGAGGCGTTTTCCTCCTTGAGGGCCTCCCGATCGTTTCGGCTCGCGGCCCCGCCGATGCCCGATCCGAGACCCAGCACCAGCAGAAACGCCAGGGTAATCACCCACCAGCGTCGAAAGAACGGCTTACGTGGCGACGCGACGCCCTCGTGCTCAAGCGAGGTAACGGGCAGGGGCGCGGTCTCGGGAAATACTGACTGGGGAGGCACGATTGTAGAGGTCCTTGCGATGCGGGAAACTGGAGGTTTCGACCGACATGCGCGGCAGCCAACGGTCGATCATCGCCAGTATGCAGAACGCGAGGATCTGAAACAAAACGAATTCCCGCGTTTTGAGCCGGTGTCGCCCGGTTTGGGGGTACGTCCGGCCACCAGATTCGGCGCTCGCGGGGCTTCTCGGCGCTCGCCTCGCAAGCGAGACGCCTAGCGGGTCGGCGCCTTTCCCAGGGTCCCGATCAGGTCGGCGACCGCGGTGATCGAGGACTCGGCCAGGAAGGGATCGCTCTCCTCCCCTATGATGTCGGTGTGATAGGCGATCCCGTCGCCGGCGAGCAGCACCAGGCGGGCCAGGGTCTCGTCACCGAGTGAGTCCACCAGAACTTCAAACCACCGATCCCGCGCCCAGCGCAGGGTGATCCAGGCCTCGTTATTTCCGGCCTGTCCGAGCCGCGTGGCGGCCACCACCAGACGCTCCAGGGGCGAGGAGTATTCCAGCGAGGTACTCACGTAGTAGCGCGCGGCCCCCTCGGGGGCGATCCGCATGGCGGCGGCGTCCGCGGTGACCAGCGACTCCAGGCGGTCCAGGATCTCCCGATCCATCGCATCGCGGGAGCGGAAGTGGTGCAGCAGTCCGGCCTTGGAGAGGCCGCTGCGCTTGGCAATGGCGTCGATGCTGGCCGAGCGCACGCCCTGCACGACGAGGAGGTCGACGTAGGCCTCGATGATCTGATCCGGTTTGCTCTGCTGGTCCATGTGACTTCCAGTTTGGCACATCCAACCGGTCGGTAGTGCCCCATGTGGCGGCGCGTAACACGAGCCCCGGTCACGCGCCGCCGGGGTTTTTGTTGGGAGCCACTTCCAGGCGGCTCCGAGCGCCCCGGCCATACCCTAACCGGGCGCTCATTACCGGTGGGGCGCGGCACAAGCCAGTGCGCGCACCCACCGGGGTGTCGAGGGGTAATCACTCCCTCGAGTCTGTGTTACCGCTCGACGATGCCCCAGGCCGAGCCGTAGCCCTGCGGTTCGGCGGCGGCGAGCAGTTCGAGGAACGGCTTGGCGTCAAACGACTCGGGGCCGAGGACTCCGGCACCGCTCCAGATGCCGTTGGCGAGCAGCTCCAGCGCCACAACCGGGTTGATCGCGGTCTGCCAGACCACCGCCTGCGAGTTATCGCGGGCCATGGTCTCCTCGTTGTCGGCCACGTGGTAGAGGTACAGCGACTTCTTGGTGCCGTCCTTGTGGGTTCCGGTCACCAGCACGCCGGCACAGGTCTTGCCCTTCATCAGCGGACCGAGGGTCGCCGGGTCGGGCAGTACGGCGGCCACCAGGTCGCGCGGGGACACCTGCTGACCGCGCACGGTCACCGGCTCGGTCTTGTCGAGGCCCAGCTTGTTCAGGGTCTTCAGAACCTCGATGAACTCGTTTCCGAGGCCGTACTTAAACTCGACCTTCTTGGCGTCGATCCAGCGCGGCATCAGGTGAACCTCTTCGTGCTCCACGTTCACACACTCGACCTCGCCGATGCCCTCGGGGAATTCGAAGGTGATCGGGTCGGAGAACGGCTCCACCGCGTGCCAGCCGCCCTTGTCTTTGTCCCAGAGGATCGGCGGGTTCAGGCACTCCTCGATGGTGGTCCAGATCGAGAAGGACGGGGCGAACTCGTATCCCTCGACGGTCAAGTTGGCACCGTCACGGACCGAGAGCACGTCGATCTCGTCGAACAGCTCGTCGGCGGCGTAGCGGGCGAAGATGTCGGACAGGCCCGGCTCCACGCCGATCCCGACCAGGGCCAGCTGCTCCTTCTTTTCCCACTCGTCAGCCACGGCGAACTGGTCGTCTCCGAGCTTGATGTTGGTCTTGGTGAAGGGGTCTTCGGGGTGGCGCACGGACAGGCTCATCGCCATGTCGAGGTAGGTGACGCCGGCGGCGTGGGCACCGTCGAAGATCGGCATCACGAAGCGGGGGTCCACGGCGTTGAGAACGTGGGTGGCGCCGGTCTCGCGGATCAGGGCCTCGACGGCATCGGCGCTGGAGGCGTCCACCTGCGCGGCGGTGTAGCGGGGGTCGCCAATTTCGGTCACCAGGCCCTGCGGGCGCGCGGGGTCGTAGTCGGCGATCGTCAGCTTGTCGAAAAAGGAACGGCGAGAGGCGATTCGGGCTGCGGCACTGCCGACGCCACCGGCACCGATAATCAGGATGTGCACGATACTTCTTTCTGTTGTGACGGTGTTACTTCGGTTGAGGAAAAGACTGGGGCTAGTTCTCGGGAACCAGCACGGGGGTTTCGCGGTTGAGCGCCTTGCCGGAGAAGAACTCCTTGGCGCCGGGGAACCGCGACCAAATGAACATCACGACCAGACCCAGCAGCAGCGATCCGACACCCATCACGAAGGTGCCGCTGGTGCCGAGTAGCTGCGTGGTGCCGTAGTTCGGATCGAACATGCTGATGGCGGAGTAGACAAACACGGTGCCCATCATCAGCCCGCCGATCAGCGGCAGCACGAGCCTGAACACGGTGTTGCGGGCGCTGTCGAAGAGGTTTTTACGGAAGAACCAGATGCAGGCAAACGAGGTGATCGTGTAGTACATGGCCACCGCGAGGGAGGTGGATTCGATCGTGTCGGAGAGGATGTTGCCGCTCAGCAGGGACATCCCCACGTAGAAGATCACCGAGACGACGCCCATGAAGATGGTCGAGAAACCGGGGGTCGAGTACCTGGGGGTGATCTTGGCGAACGGGCCGGGCAGGCCCTTGTAGACACCCATCGCCAGGGTTCCGCGGGCGGTGGGGAGAATCGTGGTTTGGCAGGTGGAGAGGGCCGAGACGAACACCGCGAACACCAGGACCCAGCCCCACTGGCCGAGGGCGTCGTTACGCAGGCCGAAGAACACGTCCTCGGCGGTGTCGGGGTTGGCCAGGCCGGTGCCGGTGGTGCCGACTCCGGCGTGCATCATGGCCAGCAGGGTCATGCCGATGTAGGTGATCAGCAGCACGACGGTGGACAGCAGCGCCGCCAGTCCCGGGGTGGTGCGCGGGTTCTTGGTTTCCTCGGCGAGGGAGAGGCACGTGTCCCAGCCCCAGTAGATGAAGATCGCCAGCAGCACACCCTGGATGAATCCGGCCGGGTTATCGGCGGCGAACGGGTTGAACCAGTCCCAGGAGAAGGCGAAGTTGTGGAATGCGCCGCTGCCGATGGCGAGGGCCAGGCCGATGCAGAAGGCGATGATCGCCAGGTATTGCAGCGCCATCAGAATGTTTTGGGTCAGCGCCCCGGCCTCGACCGCCCGGTAGGAGACCCAGGTCATGGCGGCGATGATGACCGCGCCGAGCGCCACCACGAGGGTGTGGTTCTTGGCGATCGATCCGTCACCGATGAGCAGCAGCAGGTACTTGGAGGCAACCTCGCTCTGGCTCGACATCACGATCACACCGGCCACAAACACGCCCCAGCCAGCCAGCCATCCGGTACGCGGACCGAACGCCTTGGACGCCCAGGTGAACGCGGTACCGGCATCGGGGACCGCGGTGTTGAGCTCGCGGTAGGCAAAAGCGGTGAGGCACATCGGCACGAAGGCGACGATCAGGGCGATCGGTGCCTGAGCCCCGGCCGCGATCACGATAAACCCGAGGGTTGCCGCCAGGGAGTACAGCGGTGCGGTGGAGCCGAGGCCAATCACCATCGAGGCCATCAGGCCCAGCTTGCCGTGCGCCAGGCCCTTACCGCCCTGGCCCGCGGCCACGTTTTCTGTCACGCTCACTTGTGCTCCTCTGCAACGGTACGCCGGGGTGGGGATCGAGCCGGTCGTCGAGTTTCCGCACCTCCCGACCATTCGGTCGGGAGGTAGGTAAATCGTGCCACGCGATCCTTCCCCCGTCAACACGATCACCTCCGATTTGCGTCTCGGAGCCCCCTCGACACCGGGTTTTCTCGCTGGCAACTCCCGTGTCGCGCCGCGCAACGGCGCGGATTATTCCCCCGTCGCGGCGTTGCGAAATTAAATTGTAAACACCTTGTTTCGAGTCCCTGGATGCGGGTCCCCAAAGCCGATTTCCCCAGCCTGGCATCCGAATACTACGGTGAATCACCCATCGGCGGCCGCCGTGCCAGGGTGCGCGATAACCTGGATCTTTTCGCCTCCCATGCCGCAACCGACGCGTCAACCCAATCCAGCATTCGGTCGATTGAATCCGCGTCCCGGACGAGCTCCCTCCGGTAAATCGGTTCGTGATGAGCTATGCGATTTCGCAACGAATGGAGGTTATGCATCACTGCGAATGCCGCTCCGCGCCTCTGCGGGCGAAGCCCAGGAAAGGAGAATCGAAGGCAGTTCGTCCACAGACTCGCCTCGTATCGACGAGCCAACAGATACTTCCAAAATCCAAAGTTGAGCTCGGCGATAATGTGCCCGTGCTGGTCTCCAGACCCGTACTTGCGGATACGGGCACGGGCGACACGAATATCGCGAATAGTCCGCTCCGATAGCAGCGCATCCGGATCATCAAGCCATGACCCCGCTCGAGAACCATGACGACGATTGAGCTGTTCGGCAATGGCGTTTCGTACAGAGACCTCGACCACGCCGATGGACTCATAGAACGCCCCGGAGATGGAAAGGTTCCATTCGTAGAGCGCAATGGCATCAAGAACGTTTCCACCGGCGTATTTGATATACGGATTCATACGCTGGGCCGAGAGAGTGCCAATAACCATCTCGGGGTTGAAGTTTCGATCCATTGTGCAGGTCCCTTCGTCGTGTTAGCCTTTTCGAGAAGACCCCGGAAGGCCTCTGCGAAAGCACGTCTCCGGGGTTACGTCTTTAACGCTAGGGAACCCGTCGCACACAAAAAATGCCGGCCCTCATGCTGTGGAGAACCTCCGCAGATTCGGGCTCTGTGGAGGAAAACCGGAAAGCGCACCGGCTGCCGCCACGCACGGTTCAACAGGACGAAACGGGTCAGAGCGAGACCGAGCGAGTGCTCAATTCATCCCCGTAGGTACGGCGAGAATAGCGAACCCGATAATCATCGGTATCAGCTGCAGCACGAGAACAGCCGCGCCAATCAGGAAGGCGGCCAGGCTCAGCCGAGCCCCGCGGAGCGCGGGATTGTCGCGAAGTGCGGCGCGGGAACTCAACGAACCGATTACGGCGACCAGGGCGAGCACCCACCCCAGTGGGGCGAAAATCAGAATCGCGGGCACCGAGGCGAGCGCCAGCGCACAGGACACCATCGCCATACCACTGACCGGCCTCTGCCTCAGGCTACTCTGCTCGCCGAGATTCTTCCGTCCGCGTTCGTCCAAACTTTCACTCACGCTTCGCAGAATAGCCCAGCGCGAGCACTCACGGGCATCCCCCAAACGCGCACCGGGAACGTCCCGCCGGGGCGATGCCCCGGCGGGAACTGCCGCGTCTTAGATTACTCGCGCGAGGGGTAGATACCGAAGGTGCAGATGCTGGCGATGAGGCCGGTCGGCGTTGTTGCGCGCAGGTCAGGCAGAGCGAAATTCTGCTGTCCGTTTCCACCATAAGTGGTCCCCAACAGGGTGAAAAGTGCGGTGTTCTGGGAGATATCGAGGAGCCGTCCATCCGCGGGCGTTCCCAATCCGAAGACACCCGCGGTGTAGATCACCTCGCCGAGAGTGCAGTCATTATTGCCCCGTCCGCCCTGCCAGTTCGGCCTCAGATCATGCCCGAATTTATTCGCCAGGTCTTCAACGGCACCAAACCGCTCCCGTGTCAGCCAGCTCGGTCCCTCCGGCCCCCGGGGCCCCGCAGGCCCGGTCGCTCCGGTAGCACCCACCTGGCCGGTGGCACCCGCGGCCGAGAGCAGCGCCCAGGCCGAGGCGTCCGTGGGAACCACACCGGTGAAAGGCTCGGCCCTGGTCGCAATCCAGGTTGATCCCTCGAACTGCACAACGCTCGCCGGGGCCGTGGCCGAGTAGACCGCGGTGGCAGAATAGGCACCCTGGAACTTCCAGGAGACGTCCCCGGTTGCACCCTGGACGCCCTGCTGACCCTGTAGACCCTGTAGACCCTGAAGTCCCTGAATTCCCTGCGTGCCGGTGGGTCCCTCCGGGCCCAGTGGTCCGCTCAGACCGATCGGGCCCACCAGGCCGGTAGCTCCCTGATTGCCGGTGTCACCCTTATCGCCCTTTTCTCCGGCGTCACCCTTGATCCCGGCGGCGGCAATCAGAATCCAGTCCGAAGCCGACGCCTTCGGAGACGCGGCCACGGACGAGCGCGCCGCAACATAGGTTCCCCCCTGATAGGTGACCAGCGCCGCGGGCGGGCCGGCCGTATAGGTTGCGCTCGCGCTCCATTCGGAGACGCTTGACCAGGCAGCGGTGCCCGCATCGCCCTTCTCGCCGCGCGCGCCCTGCGCACCCGCGACTCCGGGAGCACCAGCCACACCGGGGGCACCAGGCGTACCGGGAGCACCCGCGGTACCGGGGGCACCGACGGCGCCGGGAGTACCTGGCTGCCCCGGGATTCCACCGGCTCCGGGAGCACCCGGAGCGCCCTGGCGGCCGGGGGCACCCTGGGCGCCGGGAACTCCCGAGGAGCCGGTGTTTCCGGGCGCACCAGCTTCGCCCGCCGAACCGGGTTCACCCGCGGATCCACTCGGACCAGGTTCACCCGTCTGCCCCTTTTCACCCGGCTTACCGACGGCTTCGGCCGAGGACTGCCAGGTGACGGGAATGGTTCCGGTTTTGCACTCGGAGTCCTCGGGCAACAGCGAGAGAGTTCCACTTGAGGAGTCCAGACACCCGTTCAGCGCGGTGCCCTCGCGAATCTGTCCGGAGCCCGCGACCCCGGCCACGGCCAGGGCGCTCCCTCCGCCAACAAGGAGTGAAACGAAGACGCTGATTGAGACGGTTCTCAGCACTGAAACCATGGGTACTCCCTGTCATGGATGGGGGTATGCGCGTGCACCTCAATGCGCAAGCTCGCTATAGGCTACACCTTATAACGTTTTGAAGCGTGCTTCTCCGTCACATAGCGACGTACGCGCTTCACCGCCCAACGGATGAGAAGGGCCAACACGATCACCCCCAGCAGGTACATGGCGATGAGGCCGTGCGACATTGCCAAGAATCCGCTCAGAAACGGATGTTCAATCGCGGTCGCCGCATCGACCGTCCACCACACATCCTGCCCGCGCACCCCGTTCCCACTCGCGTGGCGCTCGGCCCCCAGCAGACTCGCCAGCCAGGGACGCACCAGGGCGTTGAGGATCACGCCAACCGCCAGTGGGCCCACCAGGCATGCCATAAACCCCAGCGTATCCAGACGTTCGGCCCGACGCTGGGCGCTAGATTTTGATGTGCTCATCTTCCGGCTACCGTAGCATCACACGCCCCGAGCCGGGCACTACTGCCGTGGCCGGGCACCAACCTTCGAGGCCCGCCCATGGCGGTGTCGAGCAGGTCCGAGATTACCCAGACAAAGAAAAACCGGTCAGTCTCTACGGAGACTGACCGGTTCTTGCAGTGGTGGACCTAGGGGGATTCGAACCCCCGACCTCTTCATTGCGAACGAAGCGCGCTACCAACTGCGCCATAGGCCCTTGCGGTAAGAACGAGCGTATCACGCGGAAATCGGCTCGCCGAATTCGCGTCCGAAACCGGCTCCTGCGCGGGAATTATTGGAGCCGGTTTGCGCCCCACCCCAAGCTGGGTCATTGACACGACCGTGCCGATCCGACAGAGTCGAAGTCACCTCGCGGGTTTCACCGCGGCACGAAACACCAACCGAAAGTCGCAGATGACTCCCCCACTCGTTGACATGTTTCAGACCTCACGTCGCCGGCCGCCGACACTCGTCGCCCTCGGGGCCCTCGCACTCACCCTCGTGGGGTGCTCCATCGAGGATGATTCCCTCAGGTTTCCGTCGAAGGATGCCAGCGAGGAGACTCGGGAGATCGACTACACCGATCCCGACCGCGAAAAAGTGACGCTCGATGACGGCATGCCCCCGCTAAACGCCGACCTCACCCTGGAGGAAGTCGACACCTCTCAATTGATGGTCGCCGATTTCAGCAGCGCCGCCCGCGTCAACGAGTTCGGCGCGCAGCTGGCCACCGCTCTCGAACGCCTCGATAACGTCGCCTTCAGCCCCGCGGCAACCACCGAAACCCGAGATGCCGCCCGCGACGAGTTCCTGCGGGACATGACTCAGGGATTCGAGTTCAGCGAACTCGGACGCCACGGTCTCAACTCCGGCGCGGTGGAGGCACTCAGGTTCGGTACCGATCCGGTTCCCGATGGCAAAAGCACCGTAACCGCCAGCCGAGTTCGCTTTGCCGGTGGCGGCCTGACTCAGCGCGAGGACGGGGCAACCCGTGCCGACTATGAAATCCTGTTTGCCCGTGATCTCACCGGCAGCCCGGTCCGCGAGCGATGGGACGAATACGTGCCCTACACGGTCATCTTCCAGGAAAACACAGGTGTCGTGATCGGCTTCGGCACCGAGCGCTAACGGCTCGTCTCCTCCAATAACGCCTACGCCCCCGCTCAATCGAGCGGGGGCGTAGGCGTTATCGAAACCTAACCGGCGTTGCGACGACGCGCGAGCAGGTCGACCGAAAGGTCATCACCCTGCGCGTATTCATCCACCACGCCCATCCGGGCAAAACGGCTCGGCGGACGCTCGGCGGCGCCTCGATCCGGAACGGCAGGGGCAGTGGACGCGGAGGCTGCGGGCGTATTCGCCGCCGGGGTGATCGACACCGGGGCCTCGGGAGCCAGCTCGGCCGCGCGCTCGGCGAGCACCTGGGCGAGGGCCGCGCGACGCAGCGCGTCCTGGGCATCCTGCCGAGCCATCGAGGCGGCGGCCACCGATCCCTCGGAGGCGTACATCGGCGCGGGCAGCACCGGCGGAACCCAGGCTCCGGGGCGCAGCGGCTCGGCCTGGGGAACGGCAATGGGCAGCGGATCGGCCAGATCCTGCATGGGCTGAGACTCGGCGGGCGCCGTAGTAACCACCTGATCCAGTACCGCCTCGGGCACCGCGACCAGCTTGACCGGGCGAGCCAGCGCCACCAGCAGCGAAATACCAGCGAGCGCCATGACCGCACCCACGATCAGCAACACGGCCTGACCACCACCGGCCACGATCACGCTGCCGGAGACGACACCGATCGCGCCGATCAGCAGGGTCACGGTTGCCATCAGCCGGGAGCGCTTGCGGGCCTTGGCACGCAGCGCCGTCAGCGGCGGACGCGCGGTGAGCTCGGCGCGCAGCTGGGCGGCCTCTTCGAGCGCCTCCTGCTTGGCACGCTCGCGGATCTCGGCCTGTACCTTGCGCAGCACCTTCTGCTTCTCGGCGACCTCGCGTGAGGAAATCTCCAGGTGTACCTGGCCGGGCAGCTCGGTGGTTTCGGCGAGCACACGCATCGTCTGCTGCAATCGCACCGCGTTGCGTTCGGTCGCCAAATACTCGTTGCGTCGGCGCCATGTGGGCACCAAATAGATGAGCCACAGCACGGCTGCAGCCGCGAACACCACACCACCACTCAGAATTCCACCCGGCATACACCTACGGTACGTGCGAATGACAAAAAACAGCCCTCGCACCGCGGGTGTGTCTACAAACACTCGGCGGATATTCCGGCAGGTCCGGCGTGTTGAACGATCGTGAAACCTAATACTCCAGCGGTACGCTCGCCGCGAGCCGATCGGCCTCGGGAATCTCGGCTAGGCGCGGATCGGCCAGCCCCATCCGCCAGCGCGCGTACACACCCTCGGGAGCCTCCTCGGCCACCACGGCAAAGCAGTAGTGATCGCGCCAGTCCCCGTTGATGTGAATGTAGCGCCGACGTAACCCCTCATACCGGAACCCGAGCTTGCGCACGACCGCCAGGCTCGGGGCATTCTCCGGCCGGATGCAGATCTCCATCCGGTGCAGCCCGAGCATCCGAAACGTGTAGTCGGTGGCGAGCGCCACGGCGGTGGGCGTGATGCCCTTGCCCGCAAAACGCTCGGAGATCCAGTAGCCGAGGCTCGCCGAAGCCAGGGATCCATAGGTGAGCCCGGACACCGTCAGCTGCCCGGCAAGCTCCCCCCGATACTCCATGATCAAGGGCAGGCTCTCACCCGCCCGCGCGGCGGCCAGGCGGTCGCGAATGGACGCACGCACGTCCATGGCAAACATGCCGCGGGGGCTGGTCGCCTCCCACGGTGCCAGCCACGAGCGGTTCCCCAGCAGCTCACGTTCGAGAGCCTTCGCGTCCCGCAGCTTGACGCCGCGCAACACAATATCCCCAACCTGCTGCGGCTGGAAATTCCAAGATGCCACTCGTGTTCCCTAGTCTTCGAGGCCGGCCACGAAGTTACGCAGCCACGGCTTGAGCTCGGCGCCCAGGTCTTCCCGATCGGTGGCCAGCTGGACGATGGCCTTGATGTAGTCGGCTCGGTCGCCGGTGTCGTAGCGGCGACCATCAAAGATCACGCCATAGACGCCGCCGGCAATGGACTCATCCGCGGCCAGCTCCTGCAGGGCATCGGTCAGCTGAATCTCGCCACCCTTACCCGGCTGGGTGTGCTCCAGCACATCAAAGACCTCGGGGCGCAGGACATAGCGTCCGATGATGGCCAGGTTGGAGGGGGCATCCTCGACGGCCGGCTTCTCCACCAGCCCGGTCACCCGAACCACGGACGGGTCGTCGGTGGCCTCAACCGCGGCGGCACCGTAGAGCGAGATCGACTCCGGCGGCACCTCCATCAGGGCGATAATCGTGGCGTTTCGCGAAACCTGCTCGTCCAGCATCTTGGTCAGCAGCGGGTCGCGCTCATCGATCAGGTCGTCACCCAGCAGCACGGCAAACGGTTCGTTGCCCACGTGACGCTTGGCTCGCAGGACCGCGTGTCCAAGACCCAGCGGGTCTCCCTGGCGCAGGAAGTGGATGTCGGCGAGGTCGTTGGGCTGCTCCACGGAGTCCAGGCGCTGCTTGTCGCCCTTCTTGCGCAGGGCGATCTCCAGCTCGGTGACCCGGTCAAAGTGGTTTTCCAGGGCGTTCTTATTGCGTCCCAGGATCATCAGAACGTCGGTCATCCCGGCGTCCACGGCCTCCTCAACCACGTACTGGATGGCCGGCTTATCAACGACCGGGAGCATTTCCTTGGGCATCGCCTTGGTCGCCGGGAGGAAGCGGGTTCCAAGACCTGCGGCGGGGATAACTACCTTATTCGCGCGCTTTGACATACCCCCACACTACTCACACCCGGTACTCGGCAACAGCCCGGATCGTATCCACCGGTGCCCATCACACCTAGAATGGGGCTATGTCCCATGAGGTAGACCACCAAAAGCGAGCCCTCCGTGCCGAGCTGCGCGAGCGCCGCCGCAACCTGACCAGCACCGAGCTGGAAAACACCACGGTTGGGCTGACCACCCAGCTGCAGGAACTCATCACCCGTTCCGGGGCACGCAGCATCGCCTGCTACCTGTCCCGTCCGAGCGAGCCGAACACCCGGCCGTTCCTGAACTGGGCGCTTGAGCGCGGCATCCGCATCCTGTTCCCGATCTCGCGGGAGGACGGCCTGCTGGACTGGACCGTCGGCGAGACCGGCGAGGAAAGCGCGGGTCTGTTCGGAATCAATGAGCCCATCGGCGAGCTGCTCGGTCCGATCGCGATCAACGACGTGGACCTGATCATCGTCCCCGCCGCCGCGGTCGACCAAACCGGCATGCGCCTGGGCTGGGGCCGCGGATACTTCGATAAGACCCTCGGATCGATGGAGCGCTGCCCACCGGTCTACGGGGTGATCTACGATAGTGAACTGCGCGATTCCATCCCCCAGGATGTTCATGATCGCCCGGTCAACGGCGTCGTCACCCCGACGCGGATCGCCGAACTCGGCTAGATCCTGCCCACTCTCCCCTCACAACACAGGAAACATACGTGCCTCTCTACTCCTATAAGTGCACCGAGTGCGGAAACGCCTTCGATATCACCCAGAGCCTTTCTGACGCAACGCTGAGCGAATGCCCGTTATGTGGTGGCAAACTGCGTAAACTTTTCGGCACGGTCGGTGTGAGCTTTAATGGCTCGGGTTTCTACAGCACCGACTCCAAGTCGGGTTCCTCCGGGGGCTCCGGCGGAGCCAAAAGCTAACGAAACCACCACTGAAGGGGGACCCTATGATTAAGGGCTTCAAGGAATTCATTCTTCGCGGAAACGTCATTGATCTCGCCGTCGCGGTGGTCATTGGTGCCGCATTCACCTCGGTTGTCAACTCGATCGTCGAGAACATCTTCAACCCGATCATCGGCGCACTGTTCAAGGCCGACAGCCTCAACAGCACCTGGATCCTCACCATCCCGACCCTCGATGGCAGCAAGCCTGCCGAGGTGAAGTTTGGTGCGGTCGTGGGCGCGATCATCTCGTTTGTGATCGTCGCCATCGTGGTCTACTTCGTGTTTGTGCTGCCGATCAACCACTTCAAGAAGCGAGCCGACGCCCTGCTGGCCAAGAACAAGGACACCGCCGCCGAGGAAACCCCCGAGGTTTCCGCGGATGTGGCCCTGCTCGCCGAGATCCGCGACCTGCTCGCGGCCAACGCCGACAACGCGGCCCTGGGCTCGCGCGGGCCGGGCAAGCACTCGGGCGAATAGTTCCCTCCACACAAAACGCGGCGACCGGATCGGTCGCCGCGTTTTTGTGTTGTGTCTACCCGCAGGCTAGCGCCGCGTGCGCCGGATCAGCACAATAATCGCGAATATCACGAGCCCGATGATTGCGAGCGTTACCAGCGGTCCAACATAAACTGCGGTGGTCATCGAGGTCTCCTCACGGGTGCCGAAGCCGGTTGCTTCGAATTGCCGATGGGCCGACCCTATCGCCGGTCCACCCTCGGCTCCAGTGAGGATTAGTTATCTAGCGGGTGTGGGTGCCCCAGTGAGGGGGTACGTCGGCGCGCATGCGGGCGTCATTGCCGGAGTCTCCGGAGGTCTGGGCGGGTTTGCCGCCCCATCCCGCGTCGGAGTCCTCGGCGGCGCGCACGGGGCGGGTGCCGGCCTGCGGCGCCGGATCGCTGCCGGGCACCGCGGCCGTGCGGACACGACGCGAGCCGGGCACACGACGAATCGGTTCGGACGTGTTCTCGCTCATGATTCCAGCGTACCGCGGGGCACGCTCGGCGGGTGCACCCGGCGGCGCGCCCGTGAGACCTCGGTTGGCTCGGCCGGGACCCCGGCGTGCGGGGCTAGGCCTCGGCCTCGGCGGGCACGGCCGGCGTGCGGAGCTAGGGCTAGGCCTCAGCGGGTACGGCCGGCGTGCGGAGAGAGGCCTAGGCCTCAGCGGGTACGGCTCGTGTGCGGGGGCTAAGCCTCGGGCTCGGCGGGTGCCGCGGGTCGTGCCTCGGGAACGCCCAGCAGAGCGGTCACCTTGGCGCTGACGCCCTCGGGATCCGCAAACAGGTCGAACGAGTGCACCCGGAGGTAGTGCCAGCCCAGGCGGCGCAGCACGTCGGGGCGCAGGCGCAGCGATTCCCGCAGCGACTCGGTGGTCACCTCGGGATCGGACTCGACGGCAACGGCCTTGCCGTTATACGACGCGACCAGCGCGAGCGAACCGCGATAGCCCACCTCGACGTCGAGGCCGCGACGGTACAGGCGCTCGGCCAGGTCCACCATCATCGGCTCGGCACCCTCAGTGTTCGGCGGCGCGGGCACGTGCTGCACGGGCTTGCGCAGGATCTCGGCGAGCGCCGCGATCCCGTGGCTGGTGCGGGCGGGATCGATATCCTGCGGCTTGATGCAGGACACGATCACCATCGAACGCCGGGCACGGGTCATGCCCACGGCCAGCAGACGGTCGCCGCCGGGCTCGCCCAGCGCACCAAAGTTTGACAGGACGCGGCCATGCGGGGTGAGGCCGTAACCCAGCGAGAAGATCACCCGGTCGCGGCTCTCGGCCACCGACTGCTCCAGGGTCAGCACCGCGAAGGGCTCGGCACGCTCACGCAGGATGAAGTGAGCCAGTTCGGAGTGCTGAGCGAAGGCCGAGAGCACCGCCTGGTTGAGCCGGGTCGCGTGCTTCACGCTCGCGGTGACCACCATCAGGGACTCCCGCGGACGATTCGCCGCGTGCTCCAGAACCAGGTTCACCACGCGCGACACCTCGGCATCCACCGACTCGACACCGCCGGTATCGGGATCGGGCATACCCTTTCCACCCTTGACGTAGTCGACGGTCAGGCTGCCGTGGCCGAGGAACGAGCCCGCCCACGGGAGGGATTCGATCTCGCCCTCGTAGAAGCGCTGGTTGACCAGCTGGCTGAGATCCTCGCCCCCGGCGCGGTAGCTGCGGGTCAGGGTCAGCGTGGGCAGCAGCTCGCCGAGGCGTGCGAGCGCGGAATCTCCGTGCAGGGCCTCGATGTCGAAGTTCTGGGCCTCGTGACGGGAGGGATCCGACGCGGCCAGGGTGAAGGGAAGCGGGCTCTGGGTGACCGGGTCACCGAAGGCTACAACCTGCTTGGCCCGGCCGATCGCCGCGGCGTTCTCGGCCAGGGTGGTCGCACCGGCGTCGATCAGGAACACGGTGTCAAAGCGCAGCGAATCCGGGATCAGGTGCACCTCATAGGGCGAGGCCACCCACACCGGGGAGAGGATGCGCGAGAGATGCGGGGCCTGGTTTTCCAGGGCCATCGGATCCACCGCGGCCCCGCGCAGCAGCGTGCGCAGCGCGGCGGCCTCCTCGGAGTGGTCCACCAGTCCGATCTTCCAGGTGTCCCCCAGCAGGGTCGCCAGCTGTGCGCCCTGGGCGGAGGCGTGGGCCTCATCCACCAGGCGGAAGTCGGATTCCAGGCGGTCGATCACGCTGGTGTTCGCACCCAGCAGTGCCTTATTGGTGGCCAACAGGTGCTCCAGCACCGACTGCCACCAGGCCAGCTCGAGCTCGTCGGCCACGCGCTCCTCGGGGACGTGACGCACCGAGAGGTCGGTGATCAGCGGCGCGAGGCCCAGATCCTTGAGCTCGGCGATCAGCGTGGTGCGCTCCTGCAGGTTTTCCATAACCTGCGAGTCGGCGGCAAGACCCGCCATCAGACGCACCAGTTCCTTAACCGGCAGCGCCACCAGGCGCTCATCCCGGGTCACCCGGTGCAGCGGACCATCCAGGCGCGAGAGGTCGTCCACCACGCGCTGATAGGTCACCTGCACGTCGGCGATGCCCAGCGGCACCTCGGGCATCGCGCCGGTGGACACGTAGCGCTGCCAGAGCACCCGCTGCGCCTGGATCCGCCGCAGCGCATCCTCCATGTCCGCGATGTGCACACCGGGGCGCACATACTCACGGGCCAGCTTCTTCAGCCGGCGCCGGTTGGCGGTGTTCATGCTCGGCGAATCGCGCCGCGAGCTGTGGGCGATGATCAGTTCCTCGAGCGAGCGGTCAAACACGCTCGGCGAGAACTTGTCCAGGGTGTCGCGCAGATCCAGCAGCAGGCGCAGGTAGACACCCAGCTCCTCGACCGACTCGAACGGCCGCATCCGGGTGTGCCCGATCAGATCGTAGGCGCGCTCCAGCAGGCGCGGCAGCTCGGTGCGGTTGAGCTTCTTTGCCAGCGCGTGGGTCGCCTTGGCCTCGGCGGTGGTGGCAAAGGTGGCGCCGTACCAGGGCGAGTCTCCGGGACCGTACTGGAACTCGCCCAGTGCCGCGGCGGCCGCAAGCTTCTGCGAGATGGATCGGCGGTCTCCGGCGAGGTTCCCCATCGAGGTGAGGTCGAGCCGGGCGGCGGTCGAGGGCGGGAAGGGCAGGTTACCCAGGCGGGTCAGCGATTCCAGGGCGTCGATGACCGAGACCCGCAGGGTCGGGTCGATCCGCGACAGCGCGCCGCGGTAGTCGAGCAGCACCCGGCGCAGGCGCACCAGGGCGTCATCCACGTCGGCAATCTTGGGGGCGATGGCCTTCTCGTTGCGGCTGATCGCCTCGATCAGGTCACGGCGCACGGTGGTCGGCCCCACCGAGAGTCCGGGCAGGCCCACCTTGGCCAGACGGTGACGGATCCCATCCAGGCCCGAGCGCCGGGCACCCACCACGAGCACCCGCTTGTGCTGGGAGACCAGGGCACCGATCGCGTTGACCGCGGTCTGGGTGCCCCCGGTTCCGGGCAGGGTGCGCACCACGAGGGAGTTGCCGGCGGTGATCTGGGCAATCACGTTTTCCTGCTCGGCATCGGCGTCGAGCAGCAGGGTGTCGGTGGTGGGCGGACGCTCGTCCTGCCCCACGGCATCCACCGGGAGGAACAGGCTGTCCACGAGCTTCTTGGCCCCGGCATCCCCGGCGATGGCCTCAAGGATCGGGTGCTGGCGCGACTGCACGTCGCGGGCGAGCGCCGGTCCGATATCGGCGAAGGTCGACACCAGCAGGCGCGGCTGCACGCTGAACCACTCCAGGCGACGGGTGATCCCGCGCAGCTCGTCGATCACCGGCTGGGGCTGGAACACACCCTTGGCCACCGAGAGCGCCTCGAAGGCGTCGGCGTCCAGCGCGATGCCAAACTGCTCGCGCATCGCGCGCACCAGCTCGGGGTTCATGACCGAGCGGCCCTTGAGCTTGAGCTCGTAATCCTTGCCGTAGCGGCGAATGGCAACCGGACGCAGCAGCACCGGGGCGCAGTAGTCCACCCCGTCATGCCGCCACTGGGCCAGGCCGATGGCCAGGTGCACGGCCTCGATGCCGCGCACCGTGCGCAGCTCGACACCCTTGGTGGTGATCACATCGGCGGCGGACTTGGCCCGGCGCAGCGCCAGCTCGTCCCGAATCAGGTTCGACAGCAGCGTCGAGTGACCGGTGATGAACTGCGGCAGACCGCCGGGGTGGGTCGAGGAGAGTTCGATCCGGGTGCGCGGCTCATCGGTGAAGAACAGCAGCGGCGAGGTGCCGCCCACGGATCGAATCTGCTCGATCCAGCGGGCACGCTCGGCGGCGGGATCGGGCTGGGCGACCGGGGTGGGGCGCGGGGGCACGGCGGCATCGGAGACGTCGGTTGTCTCGATGCTCTGGGGCGTGGTGTCCGGGGTCACATCGGTGCCTTCCGGGTTGTTTGCGGGCGCGACCGGCGCGCTCTGGTCAGCCACGGACCCCACAGCGGATTCGTGTTCTTCTGAGTTTTTGTCGAGCGGCCACACAACCACACTTTAGGCGTTTTTTGCCCACTTCGGGGTGAGCCTCGGCCGGTATTGGCCGGAAATCACCGTTTTCACCCAGAAAACAGGGGGCAAACTCGGGTTTTACTAGCCCCGGCCCAGGCGACCGAGGATCTTACCCTCGGCACTTTGGATCACCAGTTCCGCGTCGGTCACCCGCGCGGTCTTGGCCGCGGAGAGCCAGGCATCCACGTTCTCGCAGGCCATCCGGGTGGACCCGAGCGCATCCAGGGTCACGGTGTCTCCGCTCTGTGCCCAGGTACCGATCAGGGTGTTACACCCGTCATTGCCGTTCAGGGTCCCGTCGGGATTAAGGATCAGGGTAGGGGTTTGTCCCACCCCGGGTTCGGCGGCCGCCCAGGTTCCCACCACCGCGCTCGATCCCGCGTCGCCACCAGGAGTCGGGGGCGAGGGGGCTTTCCCCCGCACCAGGGTCGTCAGGGTGGTCCCCTTCTTATCCTGCAGAATCAGGTCCTTGCCCTCAATGCTCACCCGTTCGGTCTGCGAAAAGACACTGGGCAGGGCCTCCCCCTCGCAGGCGATCAGCGTGCTCGGGCCCGAGGTCACGGTCAGGGTACCGCTCGGTGCGAGCTTCCAGGTGCCGCTGCCACCATTGCAGCCGTCCGATCCGGTCCAGGTGCCGTCCTTGTCCAGGGTCAGAAACGGGGAGGTGGAGTAGGAGGTAGTGGGAACCCAGGTACCCTCCAGATCGCGCTCTGCAGGGGCGGTGCTCCCGGGACCGGAGGCGCACGCAGTCAGCAGCAGCGCGCTCAGGGCGAGCACGGGCAAAAACAGGTGGCGAGCGGACATCGAGAGCCTTTCGTCGCGATCTTGGGATCCCGCACCCCCGGCCGGATCAATCGTGCCCCCAGCATATCGACCCGGCGCATCACTCATGTGGGCGACCGATCACAACCCGGTTACGGTTATGGTTCCGCACCGGGCTCGAAGCTGCCATACTCGGAGAACTGACTCATATCCTGGGGAAACACCGCATGATTCGTTTTCTGATTGGTACCGCGATCAACCTCGGCACAGCCGCGCTGGGCCTGCTGTTGGCGGCCTGGATCATCCCCGGTGTGCACATCACCGCCTCGGGATTCATCGTGGCCGTGGTGGTCTTCACCGTGGCCCAGGCGATTCTGACCCCGTTTATCTTCAACCTGGCCCGCAAGTATGCCACCCCGATCCTCGGCGGCATCGGCCTGATCTCGACCTTTGTGGCGCTGTTTGTGGCCACCCTCTTCCCCGGCGGGCTCGGTCTGGCCGATGTGACCGCCTGGATCCTGGCCCCGATCGTGGTGTGGGTGGTGACCGCGCTGGGGGGATGGATCCTCACCGCGATCTTCCTCAAGAAGCGCATCGAGGAGTCTAAGAGCCGCAAGCGGTAACCATCGCGGTGAGCGAGTCCAGAAATCGTCTGCGCTCACCCCACACACCCGGCGGGCCGGTACCAAGAAAATCTTGGTACCGGCCCGCAGTGCGTCCGGCTAGGCGGGCACCAGCTCGGTCCCGCCCTGACCTGCCGCCTCCGCGCGTGCCCCGAGGATACGGCGTAGCAGCAGGCGTTCGCACAGGGTCCAGGCGGTGGTGATCATCAGGTAGATCGCCGCGGCCAGCGGAACCCACAGCGCCATCAGCACGGTCATATAGGGCATCCAGCGCATGACCCTGGTGAGTCCGCTCAGGTCGGGCATGGCCGGCTGCCCAGGAACCGGGGCGGCCGGGGCGGGTGCGGGTTCCACGGGCAGGAGCAGATAGCGGCGCTGAAGTTCGGCGGTGATCGCCATGATCAGCACGATGCCCAGGTAGATGCCAATCCGCGGCCAGGCCTCCCCCGAGTTCAGCAGGGTCATCAGGTTGCCGCTCAGCGGGAGCCCGCCCAGGGTTTCGGTGAGCAGGGTATTGGGGGCACCGTGAATCTCGGGCTTAATGAAGAGACCGTAAATGGCCGAGAGCACCGGAATCTGCAGCAGCAGCGGCAGGCAGCCGGCCAGCGGCGAGGCCTTCTCGGTTTGGTAGAGCTCCATCAGCTTGCGCTGACGAACCTCGGGATTTTTGTATTTTGCATTCAGGGCGGCGATCTTGGGTGCCAGGCGCTTGCGGGTCAGCTCGGCCTTGACCTGGGAGCGACCCACGGGAATCAGCGCGGTGCGCACCAGGATCGTGAGCAGGGCCACGGCGAGCGCCGCCCCGGCCTCGGGTGCCAGCGGGGCCACGAACTCGTGCAGGCGGGTGACGAGCCAGGAGGCACCGTCAAGGAGGAGGGCAATCGGCCCAAAAGAATAGAGGTCCATCGGAGTTTCCAAACGGGTAGGAGAAAGGAGGAATCATCGATGGATTCCCCTCACTCCCCCGGTCGGAAACCGTGGAGGATGGGTTCGGGCGGGCGCGATCAGCCGCCTCGGAAAACCGAGGTGTTAGGCGAGGATACCGCGCGGGCCGGAGGGGAATCCGAGGATTCCTCCCGGCGCTCGAGGACGCGGCTTGCCCGACGTATTGGGGTTGCTCTGGCTGGGCAGCCGGCGAATGTTGCGGGGATCCCGCACCCGGGTTCGGGTCGCGGTATCCACCATGAACCCGATACTCGGCAGCGCGCGGGCGGCCACCACGGCCAGGGTCAACAGCACCAGGCTGGTCACACCGGTGGTGGCCAGCATGGTGAAGGACTGCGCGTGCACCAGCTGCTCGGCGACCGCGGTAAAGAACTGGGTCAGGAAACTCAGCAGTGACACCGTGTCTCCCTTCGCCGTGGTTCCTGGATCAAGTGTAACCGGAGCGATAGCCTGGAACCATGGGAGCTTGGGAAACAGGAGCATTTGATAACGACGGTGCCGGCGATCTGATCGTCGCGATCACCGAGGGCTACTTCACCTTCGAGTCGGTGGCATGGGCGTTCGAGGATGAGGACTATATCGAGGTGGACGGCGGCCAGATCGCCCTGGCCCTCGCCGAGCTGGCGGTCCGCTCCCGCGCGGGCGAGCCGCTTCCGCTGGGCGGCGGCGACTCGGCCCCGTTTGCGGCGCTGCTCTCCCCCGAACGCATCGAGTGGATCCGCACCCAGGCGACGCGCACCCTGGCGGGGGCCGACACCTCCGAGCTGTATGAGCTGTGGGAGGAAGCGGGCGAGCTGGACGGCTGGCTCGCCGACGCGCGCGCCACACTCGCGAAGCTGTAAGCGCAGCTCGCGGCCGGCGGCCGGTGTCCATCGAACGGTTGACGGCCGGTCAGCCGGATGGGCCCTGCCCGGAGCCACGCCCCGGACCGAGACTGGGAACGTAAGAGTTCTCCGTCCAAAGGATGTCCGATGTCACTTCCCACAACCACCGCCGTCTCGGCCGGTCCCGGCGCGCTGCTGCTGCGCATCGGACTGATCACCGCGGTCTCGATGACCACGATCGACCAGACCATCGTCGCCCTCTCGGCACCGACCATTCAGTCCGAGCTGGGGCTCAGCCAGGAGGGCCTGCAGTGGGCGATCAACGCCTACCTGCTGGCCACCGCCGCGTTCTTCCTGGTGGGTGGACGCCTGGCCGACCTCTTCGGCCACCGTCGCATGGTGATTTTGGGCATCGCCGGATTCGCCGTGGCCTCGCTGCTGTGCGGAATCACCCCCACCGGTGAGTGGGCCGAACCCATCCTGATCGGTGCTCGCGTGCTCCAGGGACTCTCCGGCGCGCTGATGTTCCCCGCCGCGGTGGGACTGCTGGTGCAGTCGGTGCCGCGCGAGGGGCGCGGACGCACGATGGCCACCTTCTTTACGATCACCGGTGCGATGACCGCGATCGGTCCGATCGCCGGCGGCTACCTCACCCAGTGGACCTGGCGGGCCATCTTCTGGGTCAACATCCCGCTGGCGATTATCGCGATCATCCTGCTGATCATCGCCCGCAACGTACGGATGGTGACCCCCGCCGCGGCACCGCGCGATCGCCGCATCGACTGGCTCGGAGCCGTCCTGGTGGCCGCGGGAATGTCGCTGGTGATCTACGCACTGCAGCGCTTTGGGGAGCTCGGTTGGGGCACCGCCTGGGTCTGGACGGTCCTGGCCGGCGGCCTGGTCCTGCTTGCCGGATTCGTCTGGTGGCAGAACCACACGCCGGCACCCCTGGTGCAGCTGAACGTCTTCCGGAGCCGCGGATTCAGCGTCTCCAGCCTGGCCATCCTGATCGCCAACATCTCGTTTGTGCCGATCTTCTTTTTCCTCAGCGTCTACGGGCAGCTCTCGCTGGGGCTCTCCGCCTCGGTGACCGGGCTGCTGTTCCTCAAGCTGTTCCTCGGCTTTGCCATCGGGGCGCGAATCGGCTCCCGACGCTATGACCGGCGGGGCATCCGCATGGTCCTGCTGATCGGTGGCGTGGCCGGTGCCGTGGGCTTCGGCTGGCTCGCCCAGATCGCCACCAACCTCGATATCGACGGCACCAGCTTCGTCAACCCGCAGACCTGGCCGATCGCCCTGGCCGGATTCGGGATCGGCTTCATGCTGACCGCGGCCAGCACCGATGCGATCAACCGGGCCCCGCACGCCGGCTACGGCGAGGTCACCGGAATCACCCAGACGCTCAAGAACTTTGGTGGGGCGCTCGGGATGGCCGTGATCGCCAGCATCGTGACGGGACGCCTGACCACCCTGCTCACCGATTCCCTGGGCAAGTTTGGGGCCACCCCGGCGCAGGTCACCGATGTGGTCAACCAGGTCACCGGGGCCGGTTCCGGTTCCGGCGGAGCCAAGGACCTACCGGCCGGGATCCCCTCCTCGGTCGCTCAGCAGATCCTCGACAGCGTCAAGCTCGACTATGCCCACGCCGCCCAGTGGGGCTTTACCGCGATGGCCATCGCCATGGGTGTCCTGGTTGTCCTCGCCCTGCTGTCCCCGCGAGGTGCCACCCCGGTGGCCGAGGCGGTAGTGCTCGAGCGAGCGTAGACCCCCGAAAGGTCACGCTCCGGTCTCGGTTACCCGAGAAAATGCCCGGGGGGCCAGACGAACCACGGCATACGGGGAGTGTCCCTCTACCGTAGAAAAATGATTGTTATTCAGTCGCTTTTCACCCGACGTCTGGCCTCCACGGTTGGTGCCCTCGGCGTGGCTATTCTCGTGCTGAGCGGCTGCTCACTGCTCGAATCAAATCCCGAGTTCGAGAAATACACCAACGAGGTTCGAGCCATCCCCGGAGTGCGCGTCGCCACCGGAACCACCACCATGGGACATCATGCATCCACCATCACCACCCTGCACGTGGAGATGGATGCGCGACCCGGGGTCTATCCCGAAGTGATGGCGCGCGTCTGCTCACCGATTGGGTTTAAGGCCGGGCGGCAGGAGTTTGTCCTCATCGCCGCGCACACGCGACTCAGCTGGGAGACCGATCGCTGCGAGGATCCCGCCAACGATGTCATGGGGCTCATCCGAGATGCCGAGGCCACCGAAATCGATTCCTCACTCAGCGTGGTCCGCACAAAAAAGTCGGGGACACATGTGAACGAGCCGGTCCAGGTCATTATTTCGCGTCCCGCCGACTTCTCCCACGTGCTTGCGCTCGCGGACGCCATCGCGCCGCATCTGGAAAACACCCCCACGGTGGTCCAGGGGAACGGTATCGACATCCATTCCGACAATCGCGGTCAGCTCACCACGGCCCTCCGCACCGCCCACTCCGTGGCGTCCGAATATCCGATGAACTGGATACAGCTCACGGATGTTCTCTCCGTGGATGTACCCGAGGTTTCCTCACAGGATGCCGTAGGCGCGGCGTTTGCCGCCACCGCACCAGAATTCTCCCGAACCTATGAGGTCATGACCTCCGTCGGTGCGATCCTTCGGCCCGCGCAGGGAAACTATCCCGAAACCGCCGAGCTCGTCTCTTTTCTCTCCGCGGGCGGGTACACCACCAGACAAATCTCCCACCATCGGTTTGAAATAGACGTCCAGAATATCGACGAGTTGGAAGCTCTGAGCCGTGAGGTGGCGACCCGAAACGCCGGGCGCGCGGCCGTGCGATTCTCCATCCCCGACACTTCCGAATCGATTGTGGGCTTCGTGACGCTGCCGGAGGTTTCCTCTCGGGTGCTGACACCACTCAACAATCCGTACCCCGGTTATGCCGACCTCTACCGGAAGATCGTTGCCAACGGCGGAATCAAATCGATCACGTTTGCCCCCGATTCTCTCGGCGTCCAGACCGTCACCGATGCCGATCACAACCAGAACGTAGCGCGGTTCCTCAGCCGGCTCGCGCAGGATCAGGATCTGCCCGAGGTGATCCTGAACGGAAGAGTCCTGGCGCGTGCACCGAAATAGTAAACCTGGATCGGAGAATACTCGGTAGCCGCAGGCGGACCCACCGTACAGGCACAGGAACCCCAGCCACTCGGATTTGCGGAGCCTGCTGCCACACCCAAGCCATAACAGGGGTTAGGCTCTGGGTATGTCTCGTCTCCTCCCCGCGCACCCCGCTCGCCTGCTTGCCGCCGTCACGGTCCTCGGGCTGGGGATGCTCGGGCTCACGGCCTGCAGCGGGAATAACGAGGAAGCCTTCAACACCTATCGGCACGGCATCGAGCAGGTCCCCGGTCTCACCCACTTCGAGTCGGGGCTCTCGCGGGCGGTTCCCCTGGTCCCCACCGGGCGCATCCAGGTTGAACTGCCCGCGGACCAGGGCGTCTACGACGCCCTGGTCGCGGCCACCTGCGGCAAGGATCGTGGCATTGCCACCACGTTCGAATACACGATGACCGGTGAACACACCGCGTTTACCGTGCAGGACTTCCCCTGCACCACCCAGAAATTCGACCCGCTGAAACTGGTCGCCGCCGCCGATTCGGTGGGCAAGAAGTCCACGGTCTCGATCGGCAATCTGAGCCCCGGTCTCGCCCCGTCCCCCACCTCCTCGGACCAACCGTTCACGCAGCGTGTTCGGCTGGATGCCGGAAATGATTCGGCGGCCACGTTTGCGCTGTTCGCCGCCATCGCCCCGCAGCTGCCCGATAACACCCTCGAAATCGAGGGCGATCACCTCCGCGCCAGCACCGAATCCGCCGCCGAGGTCACCACGCTGGCCTCCGATCTGGCGGCACTGAACGAGACGGTTCCGCTGCTGAGCGCGAGGTTCGCCGATACCCTGACGCTCGACACCGTGAGCGAGCCCGACAGCGCGGGCATCGTCGCATTCCTCACCGCCCGCTCGCCCGATCTCTATCGGGACCATCCGGTCATCTCGCGAATCGGGGTCCCCGATACCGCGGTGGCACCGCCGACCGACGCGGCCCTTGCCCTGCAGACCTGGCTGAACAACACCCTCGGTCTCACCGGCGGCGTGACCGAGAATACGCTGACGCTCAGGCTGGCGAATGTGGATGAGGTCGACACCGTCAGCCGTCAGATTGCCGAACACGGTACCGACCTGGTCGGCGTGGTCATGATCACCCCGGCCGCGGGTGCCGGGGTGCCCGAGTTTGTCTCGCTCCCCAACACGATCCGGCCGGGCACCAGCCCCGGCGATAACCCCTTCCCGGTGCTCACCGAACGTTTCCGGGCGCTCGCCCACACCGAGCAGGTCCGCCGAGTCGAGGCCGGCCGCGGATCGCTCAGGGTCTGGCTCCTCCCCTCGGCCGTGGGCGACGAGAGCGCAAGCGAATCCGTCCGCGCCATCATGCGCGGCATCGCCGAGGAGGGTGCCCTGACCACGGTGTGGCTCGATGATGTGCCGCTGGACGGCTACCGTTAGCCAGAAACACGGCGACGGCCCCGGGGAGATCCCCGGGGCCGTCGGCATGTGGTGTGACTAGGCGATGTTGAAGGTCGCGCGCAGCACGTCCTCGGAACGCGAGGACTTGCCCACGCGCAGCTCGAACGCACCGGCCTCGACGATGCGGTTACCCTTGGCATCCACGATCGTGCACTCGGATGCCGGCAGCTCGATCGAGACCTGCTTCGACTCACCCGGAGCGACATCCACCTGGGTGAAGGTCTTCAGCTCCTGGTCGGCCCAGCTGACCGAGGTCACGGTGTCGCTGACGTAGACCTGCACGGTTTCACGCGAGGGGCGTGCACCGGTGTTGGTCAGGGTCAGGGTCGCGCGCACGGTGTCGGCGGCGGTCAGGTTGGTGTCCGCGATGACCAGGTCGGAGTACTCCACCGTGGTGTACGACAGGCCCTGTCCGAACTGGAATGCCGGGGTCTGGGTCAGGTCGGCGTAGCGGTTACCGTGCTGGCCACGGATCTGGTTGTAGTAGGTCGGCTGCTGGCCGGAGTGACGGGCAAACGAGATCGGCAGGCGACCCGAGGGCTCGATCAGACCGAGCGCGAGCTCGGCGATCGCGCGGCCACCCTGCATACCCGGGTTCGCCACCCAGAGCAGCGCGGCGGCGTTCAGGGCCGACTCCGGCAGCACCAGCGGCTTGGAGGCCAGCAGGACCACGATCATCGGGGTGCCGGTCTCGGCCAGGGCATCCAGCAGGGCGATCTGCCCACCGATGAGCTCCAGGGTTGCGGTCGAACGACCCTCACCCACGAGTTCGATGCGGTCACCCACGACGGCCACTACGTAGTCGGCGTCCTTCGCGGCGGCCACGGCCTCGGCGATCTGGGCGGCATCCGGGGCGGTCGGAACCACAACCTGCGGACGCGGCTGACCGTCGGGGAAGAACTCGCCCTCGGGGTCGGCGGCCAGGGTCAGGATGTCGGCGCCCTGGGCATAGGAGACGCTCCAGTCGGCGGGGGTGTGCGCCCGCAGACCATCCAACACGGTGGTGATCATCTCGCGCGGGTGACCCTCGGGGAACCAACCGGCCTGGCCGGAGTTACCCGCCCAGTCACCCAGCTGGGTCTGCGCGTCATCGGCCAGCGGGCCCACAACGGCGATCTTCTTGGCGGCACCGGTGGGAACCGAACGGCCCGACTCATCGGCGACAAAACCGCCCTCGAGCGGCAGGACGCCGTCGTTGTTCAGCAGCACCAGCGAGTGGCGAGCCACCTCGAGGTTCAGCGCGGTGTGGTCCTCGTGACCCACCAGAGCCTCCTGAGCGGCCACGTCGGGGTGACGCGGGTTCTCGAACAGGCCGAGCTCAAACTTGAGGGTCAGGATGCGGGCAACCGCGGGGTGCAGCTCATCCTCGGTCAGCATGCCCTTCTCGATGGCCTCGAGGGCACCCTCGAAGAACTTCGGGGTGGTCATGACCATGTCGTTACCGGCCTTGACGGCGGCCGCGGCGGCGTGGGCATAGTCGGGCTGAACCTGCTGCTCCCAGACCATCCGGCCCACGTTGTCCCAGTCGGTGATCAGGGTTCCGGTGTAACCCCACTCGCCACGCAGCACATCATTCAGCAGCCAGTCGTTCACGGTGATCGGCACGCCATCGGTGCTCTGGTAACCGAGCATGAAGGTGCGGCAGCCCTCGCGGGCCACGCGCTCGAACGGCGGCAGGAACCAGGAGCGCAGCTTACGCGGGGAGATGTCGGCCTCGGAGGCGTCGCGGCCACCCTGGGTCTCCGAGTAACCGGCGAAGTGCTTGGCGGTCGCGAGGATCGCCGAGGGGTCGTTCAGGCCCTTGCCCTGGTACCCACGAACCATCGCCGAGGCCAGCTCACCGATCAGGTGCGGGTCCTCACCGAAGGTCTCATCCACGCGGCCCCAACGCAGGTCGCGGGCGATGCACAGCACCGGGGAGAAGGTCCAGTGCACACCGGTGGTGGCGGTCTCCACGGCGGTGATCCGGGCAACCTGCTCGGTCAGCTCGGCGTTCCAGGTACCGGCCATACCCAGCTGGGTCGGGAAGATCGTGGCACCCTTCCAGAAGGAGTTTCCGTGGATGCAGTCCTCGCCCACCAGCAGCGGAATCCGCAGCTCGGTCTCGGCGGTCAGCTCGTGGGCACGGACCACGCGCTCGGGCGAGGTGTGCAGGATAGAGCCGACGTGCTTGCCCAGGACGTGATCGTCGAGGTCATCACGCGCATCCAGCTGGAGCATCTGCCCCACCTTCTGCTCGCGGGTCATCCGACCCAGCAGGTCTTCTACCCGCTCGGCAATCGTGAGGTCGGGGTTCAGGTACGGAAGCGTAGTCATGAAACGTAAGTCCTTAGATGGTCGGGGGCCGACCGGGTTGATGCGGGTGTAAGGGGCGAACGAGCCGCCCCGCAAACGACCCCCTCCTCCATCGGGAGAAGGGGGCCGAATGGTGTGATTACCGGGCGGTGGTGTCGTCCGGCGATGCGGGGGCGGGCGGGGCCACCGGGGTGACCGCATCCGCGTCGGCAGCGGGGCTTGCATGCTTGGGAGCCGAGGCACCCCCGCTGCCCGGATCGCTGCCCGAGGGCGGCGCGGTCCGCACGGCGGTCACGCTCGAGGACACCTTGATGCCCTTCTTGCGCATTTCGCGGGCACGCTCACCGGCGCTACGCAGGCGCGGGTTCACGTACTCGTCGATACCGAAGTTGATCAGCGAGAGGGCCATACCCAGCAGCGCGATGCAGAGACCGGCGGGAACGTACCACCACCAGAAGTCCGGGAAGGCACCGTTCTGCTGAGCCCAGAACAGGATGGTTCCCCAGTTCAGGTTGGTGATCGGGATCACACCGATGAAGGCCAGGGTGGTCAGACCCAGGACGGCCGCGGTCACGGTTCCCACGAAGGAGGAGGCGATGATCGCGATCAGGTTGGGGAGCATCTCCACCGCGATGATGCGGTACAGCGGCTCACCGTTGGCGCGGGCCGCCTGGACAAAGTCCCGGTTGCGCAGCGACATGGTCTGGGCGCGCAGCACGCGGCTACCCCAGGCCCAACCGGTCAGCGCCAGCACACCGGCGATGAGCAGCAGGCTCGGGTTCTCGTACTGCGAGGCCACGATGATCATCAGCGGCAGGGCCGGGATCACCAGGAACACGTTGGTAACGGCCGAGAGGCCCTCGCTCTTCCAGCCACCGATATAACCGGCGGTCACACCGATGATCACGGCGATCAGGGTCGCGATAATACCGGCCGCGAAGCCCACCACGAGCACGCCGCGGGTTCCGTAGATCAGCTGGCTGAGGACGTCCTCACCCATGTGGGTGGTGCCCAGCCAGTGGGTGGCCGAGGGGCCCTGACGCAGGGCGGTGAAGTCCTTGTCCAGCGGGCCGTAGGGGGCCAGCAGGTCGCCGAAGATGGCGACCAGGACAAAGAAGCCGAGGATGCACAGACCGGCGATCGACTTTCCATTGCGGAACATCGAGAAGGCCTGTCCAAACTTCGTGGCGAAGTTCTGCTTACGCGGCGGACGGGGCGCGGTATCAACGGCGGCGATAACCGCGGTTTCGGGCTGAGTCATGGTCTAGGCCTCCGACTGACGGGTGCGCGGGTCGAGAATCGCGTAGGCGACATCGGCGAGGATGTTGGCCACCAGGATGGTCAACGTGATGATCAGGAACAGACCCTGCATGAGCGGGTAGTCCTTCGCGTTGGTGGCGTCAAGCAGCAGCTTTCCCACACCGGGGTAGGAGAACACAAGCTCCATCACCAGGGTTCCACCCACGATGAATCCGAGCGAGAGCGCGAAGCTCGACAGCTGCGGCAGGACCGCGTTGCGGGCGGCGTAGTTGATGAGCACCTTGCGCGGCGAGAGGCCCTTGGCCTGAGCCACGGTCACGTAGTCCTCGTCCATGACGGTGACCATCATGTTACGCATACCCAGGACCCAGCCACCGAGGGAGGAGATCACGATGGTGAGCGCGGGAAGCGTACCGTGGTTGATGACCTGACCGATGAAGTCCAGCGAGAACTCGGGGGTAGACCCCTTATCGTACGCATGGGATGCGGGGAACCAGCCCAATCCGGTGGCCAGCAGCGCAATCGCGATCAGGCCGAGCCAGAAGTAGGGCACGGTGGAGAAGAAGGTCGTGATCGGGATCAGCGCGTCGGCCTTGGATCCGCGACGCCATCCGGCGTAGGCACCCAGCATGGTACCGATCACAAACGACAGGATGGTCGCGATACCCACCAGACCGATGGTCCAGGGCAGGGCCGAGGCGATCACGTCGGTGACCGGGGCGAGACCCTTGGAGAAGGAGCGACCCAGGTCGCCGCTGAAGAGCAGCTTCCAGTAGTTGATGTACTGCTCCAGCATGGACTGGTTCTTGTCCAGACCAAACAGGGTGCGCAGCGAGGCCGCGGCATCCGGGCTGATCAGACCCTGGTTCTTGGCGATATAGGCCGAAACCGGGTCACCCTTGAGGAAGCGGGGCAGGAAGAAGTTAATCGTGATCGCCGCCCAGGCGGTGAACAGATAGAACGCTGTGCGTCGGAGGAAGAATCTCACGGGGTCAGCTCCGGGGGGAAGTAGTGCCGGGCGCCGCGAAGTGCTTGTCCGGGTTGGGCGAGGCATCCCGCAGCTGACGCGTGTAGGCGTTCTGCGGGTTCAGGATGACATCATCGGCGTTACCGCGCTCGACCACGACACCGTGGTTGAGCACCATAATCTCGTCCGAGAAGTGACGGGCGGTCGCGAGGTCGTGGGTGATGTAGAGCACACCCAGGTTGTTCTCGCGCTGCAGGTCGGCAAGCAGGTTCAGCACGCCCAGTCGGATCGACACGTCGAGCATCGACACGGGCTCATCGGCGATCAGCAGCGACGGACGCGAGGCCAGGGCACGGGCGATGGCCACACGCTGACGCTGTCCACCGGAGAGCTCATGCGGGCGACGATCGATCACGTCGTTGGGCTCCAGACGCACGCGCTCCAGCAGGCGGAACACCTCGTCCTCCACCTGGTCCTTGGGCACAACCTTGTCCAGCAGCAGCGGACGCTCGATGTGGTGACGGATGGTGTGGTACGGGTTCAGCGAGGCGAACGGGTCCTGGAAGACCATGCGCACCTGCTGGCGGTACTTACGCAGCGCACGGCCGCGACGCGGAATGGCCACGCCATCCAGCAGCACCTCACCGGAGGTGGCACGCTCAAGCTGGGTGAGGATCTTGGCGATGGTGGACTTACCACTACCACTCTGGCCCACCAGGGCGATGGTCTTGCCCGAGGTCAGGGTGAAGTTGACCTTGTCCAGGGCGAGGAAGTCACCGGTACCGCGGATGCGGTAGCGCTTGGTGACGTCTTTGAATTCAAGGGTCGTCATGGCGGTTACGCTCCAGTCACTGTGGGCGAGGACTTACCGCGGACAAAGTCGCCGCGTTCGCCGGTGAGGCTCGGGAAGGACGCGAGGAGCTTACGGGTGTACTCGTGCTCGGCGTGGTGGTAGATCTGCTCGGCGGTGTTGATCTCAACAACCTTGCCCTGACGCATCACGGCAATACGGTCGGAGATTTCCAGCAGCAGCGGAAGGTCGTGGGTGATGAAGATCACCGAGAAGCCGAATTCCTTGCGCAGGTCGGAGATCTGCTGCAGGATTTCGCGCTGCACCAGCACGTCCAGCGCGGTGGTGGGCTCGTCCATGATCATCAGCTGGGGCTTGAGGGCCAGAGCCATGGCGATCATCACGCGCTGACGCATTCCGCCGGAGAGTTCGTGGGGGAACGCACGCAGACGGTCACGGCCCACGCCGACGATCTCCAGCAGGCGACCCGATTCCTCGGTGCGCTGTGCCTTGTTCATCTCGGGGCGGTGGGTCGTAAAGACGTCACCGAGCTGCTTGCCGATGTTGACCACGGGGTTCAGGGCGTTCATCGCACCCTGGAACACCATCGAGGCCTTGTCCCAGCGGAACGCACGCATCTGCTGGTCATCGAGGGAGTTGAGGTCGATGTCCTCGCCGCCCTTGTCGTGGAAGATGGCGGATCCCTGGGTGATCACGGCCGGCGGCTTGAGCAGCCGCTGGATACCGTAGGCGAGGGTGGTCTTACCACAGCCGGATTCACCGGCGAGACCGAGGATTTCGCCACGCTTCAGCGTGATCGAAACGTCTCGCACGGCTTCGACGGGGGGATCCACGTCGTACATCACGCTGAAGTTCGAGACCGTCAGCAGATTGTCGGAGGTCACAATGCGTTCCTGATTCTTGTCATGCGTCATGTCTTAGGCGGGGATGGGGGAAGACATGAGAAACCCGTGGGCGGGGGTGGAGCGCTGATGCACTCCACCCCCGTCACGAAAGGTGATGCGGTGCGAAATTACTTCGCGGCGGCCTTCAGCTTGGTCAGGATGAGGACCGAGTTGACCTGAGTGGGGTCGGCCGGTGCGTACGGGTCCTTCTCGTTCGGCCAACCCACGTAGTTACGGGTGTTGTACGAACCGATGTAGGGACGGGTACCGATCGGCATGGCAGGAACGTCGTTGACGAAGATCTGCTGAACCTTGTCCAGGGCCTCGGTGCGGGCTGCGTCGTCGGTCGCGTTAGCGTAGGCGGCGAGCTCGGTGGTGGCCTCGGGGTTGTCGTAGCGACCGAAGTTGAAGTCGGCCTGCTCACCGATGGGCTTCAGGTACATGCCGCCCATGGTGTTGTTGTAGATGTTGTACGGGGTTGCTCCGGTGTCGGTCCAGTGCAGGATCGCGTCGAAGTCACCCTTACCCTTGTTGTCCCACCAGGTGTCGGAGTCCGGGGTGTTGACCTTGGCCTCGGCACCGAGGGCCTTGACCGAGTCGGCGATCAGGCTGATGCCGGTTACGTAGTCGTTCCAGCCCTGGGGGACGGAGATGGTGAAGGACACCGGCTGACCCTGCGGGTCGACCAGCTTGGTTCCCACACCGGTGTAACCGGCGTCGGTCAGGATCTTCTTGGCGGCGTCAACGTCGACCTTGTAGTCCTTGCCCTTGTACTCTTCCTGGATGAAGGGGTCACCGGCAGGGGTGGGCAGACCGGTGATCGACTTGATCGCCGGAACCGCGCCCTCGCGAGCGACTTCCTGGTGCTTGTGACGGTCAATCACGTCGTTGACGGCCTTGCGGAATGCCAGGTTGTTGAAGGGTGCCTTGGTGGTGTTGACGTACATGGCGTCGATACCGAGACCGGCGGCGGCCCACTGCACGTTGTGCTCCGGGTCCTTGTCCAGGAAGGCGGACTTCACGTTGGGGATGAAGGCCTGTGCCCAGTCGGCGTCGCCGTTGGCCAGCGCGGTGGTCAGAGCGGTGTTGTCGTTGTAGGACACGTAGTACAGCTTCGGGACGGCGAGCTTGCCACCCCAGTAGTCGTCGCGAGCGGTCAGCTCAACGGACTGGGTGTCGAACTTGGTGAGCTTGTACGGACCGGTTCCGACGGCTTCCTTGAAGTCGTAGGTGGCCGGGTCCTTGACACCCTCGTAGATGTGCTTGGGGACGATGCGCTTGTGCAGCACCTTCTCCTGCTTCACGAACATCGAGTTCTCGAAGTCCAGGGTGACCTTGTTACCGTCTTCGGTGACCTTGGTCAGGCCCATGGCGTCGATGTCGAGCGAGGGGTGGTCCAGGAACAGCTGGAAGGTGTAAGCGATGTCGGCGGCGGTGAAGTCCTTGCCGTCGTTCCACTTGACGCCCTCACGGGCGGTGACGGTGAGCGACTTGTAGTCGGTCGACCATTCCATCTTCTCGGCGAGCCAGGGGGTGGCTGCTTCGCTGGGGTTTGCCAGGTTGATCAGTGCCAGCGGCTCGAGAATCGAGTTGATGTAACCGAGCTTGAGGGCGGAGGAGTCGCCAACCCAGGGGTTGTTCGACTGGGTGGCGATTGCGCCGTCCGGCTTCGCAATGGTCAGCGCTGCGCCGCCCTTGCCTTCACCGGCGTTGCCACCGTTGTTGCCACCGCCGGCACAGCCGGTCAGGGCGAGCGCGGCCGCGAGCCCCAGGGCGACCAAAGAGGACTTCTTCGTCATTTCTCTCTCCTACATAGGATGGGAGTTTCGAAGCGTTCTGCTTCGAAACGGTTATTCACTGTGAGTGCGGACACCCGAATGGGCGTGTCCAACCGCGGGTTGTGTCTCCAACCCTTTCCCGATGGTGATGCGCCATCGGGGACGCGGCTACCGATCTACCGTGATCGCCATGTGCTCGCGACCCTGTGAGACCCAACTGCCGAGGGCGATAAAAAATCCGGCTCGCGCGAAGGAGCCGGAGAGCGCCTCGTTGCGAGTAGACAAATTGTCGTTATCCCTGAATCTCGATGGTGGAGAATGGCCGCTGATCTTCGCCCTCGTTGTGTTCCATTACCCGTGGGGCGGGTGGATCACAAGCGTTGATATTGGCCGCTCTTCACCGGTGAGACCGGTAATCTTCCAAAAGGTTACCGGCTTGTCAGTAAGTTTTCAAGTGCGCCACGTTCGAGACTGCGCTATCCTCCTAAATACAGACGCGTCACGTGCCGTGCACGTCACATTACATTCGAGTTCTACTGGGTCAGTGCACTCTTGATTACGGTTCGACAACACTTGCCGAAGCAACGATGCAGACGCAGATTGAAGGGGGTGCCCCACGTGGCCACCGCAAAAAAGCAAACACGTTCGCGTCCGGAGACCATCGCCCGTCGACGCGAGATTCTGCGTGCAGCAACGGATATTTTCGGGTCCAAGGGGTCGGTCAACGGCACCCTCACCGATATCGCCGAGCAGGTCGGGATGACCCACGCCGGCATCCTTCACCACTTCGGCTCCAAGGATCAGCTCCTGATGGAGGTGCTCACCTACCGCGATGAGTCCGACGTGGACCACCTGGAGGAAAAGCACATCCCAACCGGGATCGAGTTCTTCCGCCACCTGGTGCGCACCGCGTTCTCCAACGCCCACCGTGCCGGTCTGGTGCAGGCCTATGCGGTACTCTCGGCCGAATCGGTCACCGATGACCACGCGGCCCGCGACTACTTCGAAGACCGCTACCGCACCCTGCGGCAGGAGGCCGTCGAGGCCTTCACCCAGATCTGCGCCGAGCGCGGCGTCGCGACCCCCGAGACCGCCTACCGTGCCGGCGCCGGCATCCTGGCAGTGATGGACGGTCTGCAGGTGCAGTGGCTGCTGGATCCCACCAACATCGAGCTGGGCGAAACCAGCGAGTTCGCCATCGAGGCCATCGTCTCGGCCGTGCTGAGCCCGCAGCCCTCCCCGCTGCGCGAGCCCGCCCTGGACGCGGTCGCCGACTAGCGGGGCGATTCGACGGTCAGGAGGACGCGGCAGTCAGGTCGACTCTGCGGTCGCAACGCGCGGCCACCTCGAGGTCGTGAGTGACCAGGACGATGCCGCGTCCCTCCCGAGCGAGCCCGGTCAGGAGCTCAAGGATTCGGTCCCGGTTATCCGGATCGAGCGATCCGGTGGGTTCATCGGCCAGCACCAGCCGAGAGGGTTTCAGCAGGAGCCGGGCGATGGCCAATCGCTGCTGTTCGCCGCCGGACAGGGTGAAGATGGGCCGGCGCAGGTCCTGCCTGAGCCCGACTCGCTCCAGCACTGCCGCACGTTCCCTGCGTCCGATCGCCCGCGAGCGCCGCGGATACACCTGGGCGATCGCCAGGTTATGCAGGATGTCCAGGGTGTCCACCAGGGCGAAGTTTTGAAAGAGATATCCCAGACGATTCATGAGCAGCAATCGCGCCGCCCGGGTATGCGGAGCCGGGGCGCGCGCCCCAAAAAGTTGTAATTCGCCGGCGTCGAAATGCTCCAGCAACCCCAGAATGTTCAGCGCGGTGGTTTTGCCACTTCCGCTTGGCCCGGTCACCGCGACCATCTCCCCCGCGTGGACGGTGAGGTCGAACTCGTCCAGCACCCGGTGCCCCGCAAAGCCTCGCGAGATGCCCCGTGCCACACACAGCGGTGCTTCGCTCATGGGCGTATCCCCTTTCGTATGGTCACGATGATGACGGCGGCCGCGCCCTGAACTACGCAGATTCCCGCGACCACCGTCAGGATGTGGCCCAGGGGCGGAATGTTCGGGGAGAACGGGTGGAGATTCAGCACCCACAATCCGGATCCGGCCGCGAGATACACGACCCCCAGAGTCGTTCCAATGCGCCACAACTCCCGGTACCTATGCACGGGACCGTAACCGTGCAATCCCCGCACCGCTATGGGACGGGCATAACGTTCCAGGGCAATCGTGAGCGACTGTGCCGTCATCAGAAGCAACAGCAGGATCAGCGCGCCACCGAGGATTCCACTCTTCACCTGGGCCTCCCGGGCATACGCCAGTCGCGCCTGCTCGGCTTCGCCGATGGTCACCAGGCTTGGCAGATTGTCATCAAGACCGTATTCGGCCAAGATCGGGGCAAGACTGCTGCGCGTCTTGCGACCGTCTCCATCGATCAGCGGTACCCGGAGCGCCCCGTCTGGGCCACCGGTGATCGCGTTGGCGGCGTCCCAGGCGGTGGCATTTTCCCGGGTCATCACCTCGATCAGGGGGTCTCGAATCCGGCCCGCGTTTTTTGTGCCCACCGTGGGTGAGAAGGCGAATACGTCCTGTCCGCTGGCGGTCCAGATAATGCGCACACGCTGGTCCTGCACACCCGGAGGCGCGGTCATCCCCAGCACCGTTTGACTGGTTTTTGCCGCCCCCGCACGGTTGCGACGGGTCGTAGCCAGGAGCTGCTCTTCACGGTCTCGATAGCTCTCCGGTGCCAGAATGATCCAGTCCCTCTCGGACTCATCCACGCCGATCCGCTGCCCATTGGTATCTAGTAGCGGATACCGCGCCATGTAGGAGGGGTTGACTTTGAGTGCCGGGAACACGTCGGGGGCAACCGGGTTTTTAGCTAAGCCCTCGTCATAGCTGGTGGCATCGATATAGAGCGCACCGTTAGCGGCCAAGCGGGGATATAGTTGCCCGGCAGTTTTAGCGATTAACGTCAAGCTGCCGGATTGGATGTCGAGGGTTTCATCACCGTTGCGCAACGGGGCAAACACCCCATATTCGGTACTCGCCGCCCAAATCTCCAGCTTTTTGACTTCGGCATTCAGACCGTCGGCCCCCGCCCACAGCCCGCTTCCGACCACGATCACCGCGACGGCCGTTGTCGCGGACGCAATCACGCTCAGCCCAAAAATGGCTCGGGTATCCCTGCGGTTTTTGATGAACTCGGCGATCCGCAACCGGGCAAGATAGGGAATGGTTGGCGCGGTGACCGCCAGCAACAGGACCCCCGTACTCCCGGCGGTCTGGGCGAGGGCGCCGAGCACCGCCGGGTGCATTCCGGGAAGCGTAGCCGCGATTCCGGTGCCCAGCACGAGGGTGATGAGAGCCGTCCCGGCGATGGGCCGCCCCGAGATGATCCACCAGGCCCGCGTCGCCCCGATTCCCTGCATCCGCAATACCCCGGCATGCTTGGCCTCTCGAAACTGCCGATAGAGCGCGAGGATCGCCACCAGTACGGTGCCCGCGGCCAAGATCATGCCCGGATAGACCGGCTGGGTCGCCGTGGGAACGAGGGTCACGACCCGCGCCGCACGCAGGTCTGCGGCGGTGACTGGTGCCTGATTCGGGTCCCCCGAGAGCGCCGTAGCCAGCGCATCGGTAAAAGCAGCACAGTCGCGCCGCGGGCATTCTGCGATGTAGGTTCCCGGTGCCGGAAGCGAGTCAAACACGCGGGCAAGGGGACGCACGCCCCGCTCTTCCCCCGGCCAGAGGGTTCGCAGCTCGCCGACGGTTCGTTCCGGGCGTGTGCTCGGAGCGGTCCCAGTGGAAGCGGTTCCCGCTCGCGTCTCATCCGCAGTGGGAAGACGGCCCGCAGAAACCTCAAAGGTGTCCAATACCCGAGAGGATTCACCGGCCAGGAATGCAAACTGGGTGACGACGCTCGCCCCCTGATGCGTGGCTCCGATGACCGTTCGATAGATATTGGACTGGGTGGATCGCGCGGCGGACGTGAGCGCATCGAGGACCGGACCGGGATCATCCCTCGTCGCCGGGATGACGAATGGTGTGCCCACTCGGGCGGCCGCGTCGGCAAACTCCGCGCGCTCGGCGTTGAGGGCGTTCATATACCCCACACCAAATGCCGCACAGATCACCAATGCGACCAGCCCCAGCAGGATCGTTTTCATCGTTCGAGCGCTCCCGTCTAGGGATACACGTTCCAGTATTCTGCGGCGTCTTCACTCGCACCGGCCTGAGTTTCAGCCTGTGCGAACTCCCCCGGGTCTTTCTTCACGAATTTCGTGTTGGGCCCGGCTATGGCGGTAGCCGAATGGGCAACGTCCTGATTCTGATAGTGCGACCAGACGTTCTTGAACCACGGTGCCTGAAATGCGGTTCCGTAGCTCCACGTCCCACCGCCCACGTTAACGATCGTTCCGGCGAAAGCGGGTACTGCGGCCCCAACAGCGAGCCCACCTGCCAGCGTCACCGCGAGTGCGATGCGCGTTCGAATGTTCATGGTGCTCTCCTTTGTGTGTTGGCCGGGGATACCCCGGGATATTTGGGCCACGCTACGCTCTCGTCCGAACCGGTTGGAGGGATGTCAGCGGGCCGGCGTGACAAAGTTCGCGAGCATGGAAACACTTCCCGACATGCCGCCTCGCATCCGGCGAACATAGTCAGCCGTCATCAAGCGTCACACGCAGGAAATCACGGACAGGCTTCCCGCCCATCATCGATTTCCCGAGGTCGGCGGGGGCCCCTCAGACTCCCCCGCTATAGTGGAGGGGTTTGATCGAGGCTGGAAGGGGGACCATGAGACGCCAGATCACCACGCGGATCGCCGGGCTCTCCCCGCGTACGGTCCTGGTTTTTGCCGTGCTCCTGGCGATCATCACGGTGGCCCTGATGGCACCGCGCTGCACCAACGCCGCGCAAACGCTGCGGGCCCCGGCCCACAACCTGGTGGTCGAGAGCACCGACTCTCCGCTCGTGGCGATGCACGCCGACACGTCGCGTGACATCGCCTCCGTATCGTCGCTCGCGCACCGATCCGATGCCCTGAGCCCCGAGTCTGGCGCGTTCAGCCGCGGGCTGGCCGAGGCGATGGCCGCCGAAACCGTGGATGAGTCCTCGCCGTTCTGTGCGCCGACCGGGCCAAGCCCCGACAACGTGACCAGCGCCCGCACGCTGGATCAGCACACCATCACCACCGGCGACGCCGTCACCTCCACCGCGCTCGGACTCGAGCCCATCGTCACGGCCGTCTCCCCCACGCATTCCCACACCCCGGCGGCACCGCTGCCCCAGGACCTCGGGATATCCCGAACCTAGGCATCCGGCGGGAGCGTCCGCGATTTTCGCGTGAATGACGCATAAACTCCGCACCCCACGGCCGTAAACCCGAGCCGGCCAATCCGGCCCGCCCTGCTTCCGGCCGTCCCTCCCGAGGATCAGCACACGCGCTCGTGTATCCGTGTTTGCGTGCTTCCGCACCCGCACATCCTCACCCCGCACATCCTCACCCCGTGCACCCGTGCACATCCTCACCCCGTGCACCCGTGCACATCCTCACCCGCGCCGCTGCGCGGATCGAAAACCGCACCGGCCGGACCGCGCATCCCATACTTCGGCGTGCCTCATCGCCTCCCGCGATCACGCCCCAACCCAAGGATTTTTATGAGTACCCGTCGAACCACCCTGATAGCCATCGGTTCCACCCTCGCGGTCGCCGCAATCGGCGTGATGATCTGGGCCGGAACCACCGGCCCGGGCGACACCGCCCCCACCTCGCCGATCGCCGAGAGCCAGGCGCCCAGCACCAACAACGCGGCCCCGCAGCCCGAGCAGCCCCCGCTGACCCTGGACCGCCGAATCGACGGCGACCCGCTGGCCATGGGCGCGATCGACGCCCCCGTCACCCTGGTCGAGTTCGCCGACTACCGCTGCCCCTTCTGCGGGGTCTTCTCGCGGGACAGCATGCCGCAGATCAAGAAGGAGTTTGTGGACACCGGCCTGGTCCGCGTGGAGTGGCGTGACTTCCCGATCTTCGGCGACGACTCGGTCGCCTCGGCGGTGGCCGCCCGCGCCGCCGGCGAGCAGGGGAAGTTCTGGGAGTACCACGACGCGATCTACGCTGCCGCCCCCGAGCGCGGACACCCCGACTACCCGCGGGAGAAGCTGGTGGAGTTTGCCCGGCAGGTCGGGGTGCCGGACATGACCAAGTTCACCGCGGACCTCGATAGTCCCGAACTGCAGCAGGCGGTCGCGAAGGATCTCGCCGAAGGGAAGTCCCTGGGGGTCAATTCGACTCCGGTGTTTGCGATTAACTCGACCCCGGTTGTCGGTGCCCAGCCCCTCTCGGTGTTCCAGGAAGCAATCCGCGCGGAGCTGGCGAAGGTCGGTCGCTAAGCGTGGATATCGGATACACCGGGGCACTGCTGGGCGGCATCCTCACCCTGTTCAGTCCGTGCTCGGTGATGCTCTTGCCGGCCTTCTTCGCCTATGCATTTGCCAGCCCCACCAAGCTGTTGCAGCGCACCGGAATCTTCTATCTGGGACTGCTGGTGACCCTGGTCCCGCTCGGTCTCCTGGCCGGCGCGCTGGGATCTCTGCTCACCGAGAACCGCGGAATCCTGGTCTCGGTGGCCGCGGGAATCGTCATCGTGATCGGACTGCTTCAGCTGATCGGGATCAACATTCCCGGCCTCAACCGCGGCGCCGTCGGCGAGGGCACCTCGGCGGTCTCGGTCTTTATTCTCGGCGCGGTATACGGTGTCGCCGGGGTGTGTGCGGGGCCGATCCTCGGCTCGGTGCTGACCGTCGCGGCCACCGGAGCCAATCCCGTCTATGGCGGCATCATGCTGGCGATCTTCGCCCTGGGCATGGCGCTGCCGCTGGGTGTCCTGGCGCTGATCTGGACCCGGGTGAGTGTGGCCAAAAAGGGCTGGCTTCGACCGCGTTGGGTGCGGATCGGACGCTGGGAAAACTCGGTCTGGATGGTGGTTTCCGGGCTGCTGTCGATCGGAATCGGCGTGCTGCTCCTGATCACCGAGGGCACCGCGTCCCTCGGCGGAATCTTCACCGTGAGCACGCAGTATCGGGCCGAATCCTGGGTCTCCGAGACGGCGATCAAGGTGCCCAACCTGGTGTTTGTGCTGGTCGCCGTGGGGATGCTCGCGGCCGTTGCGGCGCTGGTGTTCTGGCGCTCGCGCACCCGCAAGCGCGAGGCCGAGGCGGTCTCCGCGTAGGTTGACGAGCGTGAAGCGGCGGCGCCCGCGATTGCCCGACCCTTCACAAGCGGCGGCACCCGCGGGAGACTAAGCCCTCACAAACGGAGCCGCCCGGGAACCGAACGTTCCCGGGCGGCTCAGCCGGTTAGGCCCGCACGTAGGCGAGGTCGGTGGCCCCACGACCGGCGCGGCGCCCCTTCTCCTCAAACGTGGTGAGCACCCGGCCCTCGAAGCGTTCCACGACCCCGTCGCTCCCGGCGATCACGGGCACCAGATCGGTGCGGCCCCGCAGCACCTCACGCATGTGATCCGCATAGGGTTCCCAGTCGGTGGCGAGTCGCCAGATTCCGCCCGGACGCAGGACCCGCGCAACCTGATCGGCAAATTCGGGCTGCACCATTCGGCGCTTGTGGTGCCGCGCCTTGTGCCAGGGATCCGGGAAAAACACCCAGATTTCGTCGAGGCTGTCCGCGGGCAGCGCATCCAGAATCTCGGGGGCGTTGGCCTCGATCAGGCGCAGGTTGGGTGCGCCGCCGGCCCGATCGGCCAGCGAAATGGCCTGGGCCAGACCCGCCCAGTACACCTCGAGGGCCAGATAGTTGTTGTCGGGGTTGGCCAGTGCGGCGGCGGAGACACACTCCCCCATCCCCGAGCCGATCTCCACGATGGTGCGGGCCTCGCGCCCGAACACCGTGGGCAGGTCGATACTCACCCGCGGGTCCACCGAGGTGGAGGCGTGGGCGCGCGGCACCTGCACGAGGTAGTTATCCCCCACCCGACTCATCGCCGATTCCTGGCCGGCGGTCAACCGGGCAGACCGGCGGACAAACGACACAGGATAGGGCCGATACTGCTCGGGAACGCCCTCGGGGTTGGGGACCACCGGGGCGCGATCGCCGTCCTCGGAGAGCGAGATTCCCGCGGCCAGCGGCGCGGTTTCGGTGGCCGCCTCCGCGATCTCCGGCGCGGCAAACGCCTCGGGCTCGGTACCGTTTTCGGGGGTCGACGTCATGAAATCCTCTGAATCAGTGCGGGCGCCGCACGGCGCGACTCCCTAAATTTTAGGGGACGCCCCGCGCGGAGCCGAAACCCCCTCACCCCTGCGCCGCGGATCCTCGCCCGAGCTCACCGGCCAGATCCTGAAGATCGCTGCGCCGTCTTGCGTGACGCACCCGGCGTAGATAGGCGTCCCAATCGGCACCTCCGATTCGATCCTGTGCGATTTTTTTACCCGGTGTGCCCAGCCGGTCCGCCCAGGCAAGAAGTGGATGGATCGTATCCTCCGTCATACGCAGAACGTGCGGAAGTCGCTCGCGCACCTCCGCGGCCATCGCGATGTTCTCGCTCAGGAGTGCCTCAAACAGGAGACGCCGTATGTCGTCATCACTCGAGAGCAGACTCCCCTCAAAATACAACCGGTCCAGGCGTGCCAGCAAAGCGGCTGCCCGTCCCCGGTCGGTTGCTTCTGCCCCGTCACGTACCGCCAGAATCTCCCCAATATTGTCGTGAATGAACGGTCCGTGATACCCCGATTCGACATCCATATAACGCAAAATCTGTGCACCCCCGAGCCCGATTCCATCGACCCCGGTATAGACGGCCAGGGGAACCTCCGCCAGCCTGAAGCCCGCAGAAAAATAGGTCAGCAGACCCACCTCATGCGCTCGATGTACCAGGGTCAGGGCCACGGGCATCGTGAGCTGGGTGATCACGCAACTACTGGGGTAGGTGTTTGAGGTTCCATCCCAGGTGACCTTGCCAAATCCACCTCCCCGCGTGATTGCAATTCCCAACAGGCCGATCTCTTCGGGCGTGGTCCGCCACACGGCTCGACCAAACTGTCGAATCGTCTCCTGACGGTCATCGAGGATGGGTGAATTAATATTGAATGCGGCCGAAAGCACCTGAGTATGAGGATCCCGTCGAGTCTCTCGACTCAGCGTGGCCAGGAGCGTGATTGCCTCATCCGCGCTCAATCCTTCAACCGCCAGCTTCACCTCGGCCAGGTTATCCGCCAATAATGCAGAGGCGGCGGCGGCAAATGTGCGCCCCGTCTTGATCTGCGAATTGGCGATGGTGCCCTCAAATAGTGGCCGTCCCAAATAGCTAGAGGTGGGTGCTCCACGACCCACATGGAGCCGCACTCGGGCAACCGTGCGGGCCGATGGCACTCGATAGGGTTCCATCTCCTCACGGGTGAACCCACCACCGCGCTCCAGGTGTTCAACGTGAACGATCACCCCGCGCAGATAGCGCACATCCCGCGTCGTCCCCGCGAGGTGTCCCTCCCCGGGATCCGTGATCGAGGCGTAGGTTTGCACGTCTCGAAAACCCGAGGTCCCCCAGATGGGATAGGCACCTGGAATGTGTACTCCGCGGTCAAGCAACCAGTAGGCCGCCTGGATTGCGATCAGCTCGTCGGTTGTGGGGTCATCTTCCACATCCCTGTGGTTGGCAATCAACTGAGATATCTCGGCCAGGAAATCTTCATCGGCGGACTGCCTGCTCTGTCCGCTGGCCGGGGCAAAAACGTCAAGCCCCTCCTCACTGAAGCGGATCAGAACCGAAGACTCGCCCTGGGCCGTCTCGGGTGGCGCTCGGTATCCGGCGATCGCCACCAGATAAAGCAGGGCTATCTCGTGAAGCGGGATCTCGGGACGAGCAATCGCGCTCAGCGTGTCCCTGATGGCCGCCTCCCAAATCTCGAGTCCGTCAAACCGCTGGCCGAACGCGTGCAGGGAGTTTTCCACCCGAAACAAGGATTCGGTAAGCGACTCCGAGGTGGGTAGCCGATACGGTTCGGCCCGGGTAAACGCATCGAGAGTAACTCGCTCTCGGGTCAACGCTGAGTCCGCCTGGGCGAGGAGTTCTCCCAGGTGTTCAACCATGAGGAGTCGTGCGTCACCCGGTGGAATGTGGAGTCGCGTGGCGGGACCGGCAGAACGTGAATCGTGAATAATCATGATGAGAATTTCCTTTCAACGAGGAGGGGATGAGGGTGGGCCCCAAGACGCGTGGTCTTGGAGCCCGAATGAGAGGTTCTAGGCCAGCGCCGCAGCGGCGGCCTCGGCAACCTCTCGGTCCTGGTCGGGTGTGCCTCCGCCCGCCCCCACCGCGCCAATGACGACACCATGCGGATCGACAATGGGAACCCCGCCGGCCACAAAGGCGTAGGTTGCCTGTGCCGAGCCCAAACCAAAGAGCGCGGCACCGGGTGCCACCGCACCCTGGAGTGCCGCCGTCGGCTGCGCAAAGTGCACGGCGGTCAGAGCCTTGGCCGCGCTGGTGCCGATCGAGGCGAGTGCCGCACCGTCCTCGCGCACATGGGCAACCAGGTTTCCCGCGCCATCCAGCACGGCGATGGTAAAGGCGGCACCCAGTTCGGTGCCGCGGGCAAAGCCCGCGTCCACTGCGAGATGGGCTCGGGTACGGGTCAGGATTACGGGCGAAACTGAGGTGATGGTCATCGGTGTCACGTTCCTATCTGATCTGGAGTTTTTCATCACGCCGAAGTGGGTGACTGCGGCCACCCTATGTGGGCGCGGGTGGTTACCCACAAGGCGTGTTACTCTCCATCGGATAGCGACTAACGCACAGCGAACCAGACCGAGATGCGGACCGATGACTTCACCAGCACCACTCTCCATATTCCCCACGCACGAGACGCACGGCGACGTTTACTCGGCCACCTGTCCCTGCCGCCATCTGCTTGAGGTGGTGGCGAATAAGTGGTCGGCACTCGCAATCGGTGCCCTGGCTCATGGTCCGGTACGCTTCGGGGTCCTTCAGCACGAGCTGTCCGGCATTTCCCCCAAGGTCCTGACCTCCACGCTGCGCCGTCTGGAACGGTATGGCCTGGTGCATCGCGAGGTGTTTCCGGCGGTGCCCCTGCACGTGGAATACTCGCTCACCGAGATTGGCCGCACGGCACTGGAACCGGTCTTTGCGCTGCGCGAGTGGGCCGAATCTCACTACGATCACGCATCCGTGATAGCGGCCCAAATTGATGACGCTCGTCCACTATCAAATGGATAGCAATATCCCTTGCGGGTAACCAGGGCCTCTCGCCTAGGGTCGGCTCCGAGCGATGTCACCGGACATCGCGCCGAAGGGACACCCGATTAATGACAACCACACCAGCCGCCACGGCCATCGTCTCGCGGATCGGCGGTGCGCTGACCGTCGACAGCCTTGTCGACGTAAATTGCCCACCACCAGCCTCCCCCTCCGGACACGACATTCTGGTGGAAGTCGAAGCGATCTCGGTCAACCCGGTCGATGTCAAGGTGCGGGCCTCCGCACACGGGTCCTCCGCGGATCGAATACTCGGCTGGGACGCCGCCGGGACGGTGGTCGCAGTGGGACCCGAAACCACGCTGTTTGCGCCCGGGGATGAGGTCTACTACGCCGGAAGTATCGAACGTCCGGGGTCATATTCCCGGTTCCAGGCGGTCGATGAGCGGATCGTCGGACGCAAACCACGCACCCTCCCATTTGCCGAAGCTGCGGCGCTGCCCCTGACGGCCATTACCGCCTGGGAAGCCCTGTTTCACAAGCTCAAGTTATCCGAAGACTCGGCCGGCACCATTCTGGTGCTGGGTGCCAGCGGTGGCGTGGGCTCGATCCTGATCCAGCTGGTAAAAACCCTCACCCAGCTGAGAGTCATCGCCACGGCTTCCCATGATCGGTCTCGCACCTGGGTGCGGGACCTCGGGGCCGATGTCGTCGTGGACCACACGGCACCGCATCTGGATCGCCAGATACTCGCACACGCCCCCGGCGGCGTTGACTATGTCTTCTCCGCGCACAGCCGCGATCAGATTCCCCTTCTGATCACGGTGGTGCGTCCGTTTGGCGAAATCGTGGCCATCGATGATGAACGCAACCTCAATTTCTACGCGCTCAAGGACCGCAGCATCTCGTGGCACTGGGAATCCATGTTCACGAGGTCGTCACACCACTGGGACCTCGAGGGCCAACATCGGCTGCTGAACCAGATTGCCGACCTGATCGATGCGGGCACTCTCCGCACGACCCTCACCACGCTACTCACCCCGCTCGATGCGGAACGGGTACGCGCCGCGCATCGACTGGTGGAAACTGGTCGGACCGTGGGGAAGATCGTCGTGGCTCGGTCACACTAGCGAGCAGGAAACCTCGGGCCCCTCACCTAATGGTGGGGGGCCCGAGGTGTGTTGCTCAGCGCTAACTAACTAGGCTGCGTCGTTGCGACGTGCGCGTGCCAGCATGAATGCTCCACCGGCCAGCAGCAGCAGTGCCGCGGCACCACCACCCCACAGCAGGTTGGGGTCCACACCGGTCGAGGACAGGCGGTCGCCCTTGGGGGCCTCCGCCGGGGCCGACGGGACGATCGCGGCGGGGTTCAGCACCACACCGGCATCCCAGGTCGGGTCGATGCCCTCGGTCGCGCCGAGCGTGAACGCGGTGTAGTCGCCGGTGAGGTTGACGTTGTCATCTCCCAGGACAATCACGCGGGTCCATCCGGTGGTCGCGTCGGCATCCGAGTCACGGCCGCTGTTATCGCCATCCGCGCCCGCGGTGGTGAAGTGGTACAGCTTGGCCTGCTCGGTGGTCAGCTCGAAGCGGACCTTGTAGCTCCCCGCGGGCAGGTTGTCGAACAGGTAGCGTCCGGCCGAGTTGGTGGTGGTCCGAGCCAGCTCGGTTCCGTTCTCGTCGGTCAGGATGACGTTCACTCCGGGCAGCGGCTTCTCGTCCGCGTCCTGGATTCCGTTGGCGTTGGTGTCGATCCAGACGTAGTCACCAATCGCATAGCTCTTGGAGACGAAACCGAAATCGAGCGACGGGTCGTGCTCGCCGTTTTCCAGCAGGCCCTCGGAGGAGGACTCCCAGTTAGACGAGTTGACGTTGCGGTTATCACCCTGGCCGGGCTTGGTCGGGGTGTAGGGCTTCAGTGCCTCGATGGTTGCGGGGTCATCCCGAACGATCTTGACGGTGTAGCTCTCGCCCTGTTCCAGAGCCGGCAGGTTGTCGAACGAGTAGCGGCCGTCGGCGTCGGTCACGGTGGGCTCCACCGGGTTACCGAACACATCGGTCACGGGCTCACCGTCCGGGCCCACCAGCACGAGCTTGACACCGGGGATGCCGGGTTCGTTCGTGTCCAGGATGCCGTCGCGGTTGAGGTCAACCCAGACCACGTCGCCCACCGATACGCTCTTGCGCACGAAACCGAAGTCGAGGGTCGGGTCGTGGTCCTCGTTGCTGATCAGGTCGCCGGAGGCGGCTTCCCAGCTGGAGGAGTCCTTGGCGCGGTCGGATCCGGCACCCGGGGTGGTCGGCACAAAGTGCTTCAGCGCCGCCCGGGTTCCCTCGTCATCGCGCACAATCTTCACGGTGTACGACTCTCCCGGCTGCAGGGCCGGCAGGTTATCGAACGAGTAGTGTCCGTTGTCGTCGGTGATGGTCGGCTCGACGGCCTCGCCGAAGACGTTGGTCACGGCCTTACCGTCCGGTCCCACCAGTTCGAGCTTGACGCCGGGGATTCCGGGCTCGCCCTCGTCCTGGATGCCGTCACGGTTGATGTCGAGCCAGACGAAGTCACCCACGGACACGCTCTTGCGCACGAATCCGAAGTCCAGCGAGATATCCTTGGACCCGTTGGTGACCAGGTCACCCGAGGTTGCGGTCCACTCGGAGGAGTCCAGTTCGCGGTCCTCGCCGGCACCAACCAGGGTCGGTACGTAGGGGGCCAGAGCCTTCAGGGTGCCCTCATCGTCACGCACAATCTTGACGGTGTAGGACTGGCCGGCCTCCAGAGCCGGCAGGTTCTCGAAGGAGTACTTGCCGTTCTCGTCGGTCACGGTCGGAGCAACCTCGTTGCCAAAGATGTCGGTTACCGCGGCACCATTCGGACCCACCAGCTCAAGCTTGACACCGGGGATACCGGGCTCGCCCTCGTCCTGGATGCCGTCACGGTTGGTATCGGCCCACACGAAGTCACCCACGGAAACGCTCTTGCGAACGAATCCGAAGTCGAGGGTAAGGTCCTTATCGCCGTCGTTCACCAGGTCGCCGGAGGTGGCCGATCCGGTGGAGGAGTCCTTCGCCGGGTCCGTGCCCGCGCCGGCCTTGGTCGGAACGAAGTCCTTCAGCGCGGCCACGGTCGAGGGGTCGTCGGCGACAATGGTCACCGTGTACGACTCACCGGCGGGCAGCGAGGGCAGGTTGGCGAAGGTGTACTTACCCTCGGCGTTGGTGGTGACCGGTGCGACGGGGTTACCGAACACGTCGGTGACCGGGTTGCCCTTTGCGTCGGTCAGCTTCAGCACAACCCCGGCGATACCGGGCTCATCGCCGTCCTGGATGCCGTCACGGTTGGTGTCGGCCCAGACGAAGTCACCCACGGATACGCTCTTGCGCACCACACCGGCGTCCCAGGTCGGGTCGATACCCTGCGTGGCCGAGAGCTCGGCATCCGCATAGCTCGTGGTGAGCGCGGTGTTGGCATCGTTCAGGGTGATCTGTGCGGTCCAGCCCTTCGCATCGGCATCCGAACCGGTGGCACCGGTGGCACCCTCGGCGTTCTGCGTGGTGAAGGTGTAGATCGCGGCCTGCTCGTCGGTCAGGACAAAGCGCACCTTGTAGTCGCCCGCGGCCAGACCATCGAAGAGGTACTTGCCCGCCTCGTTGGTGGTGGTTTCGGCGATCTTCTTGCCGTCGACATCGGTCAGGATGACCGTGACACCGGCGAGGGCCGGCTCGGTGGCATCCTGCTTGCCGTCGCGGTTGGTGTCGATCCAGACGTAGTCACCGATCGCATAGGACTTGGTGACAAATCCGAAGTCGAGGGTGTCGTCACGCTCGCCACCGTTGACCAGGTCACGCGAGGTCGCGGTCCAGGTCGAGGAGTCCTTGGCACGGTCACTACCCTGCTCGGCATTGGTCGGCACGAGGCCGTCCAGTGCCGCGATGGTGTCCGCATCGTCCCGAACGATCTTCACGGTGTAGTGCTGGCCCGCGGGCAGCGTCGGAAGGTTGTCGAAGGAGTACTTACCCTTGGCATCGGTGATTTGCGGTCCGACGGGGGTGCCGTAGACGTCGGTTACCGCGGCGTCGCCGGGTCCCACCACCACGAGCTTGACGCCCGCGATGCCGGTTTCCGAACCGTCCTGGACGCCGTTGCGGTTGGTGTCCAGCCAGACGTAATCACCCACGGAGACCATCGGTCCCGCCGAGACGTTGACCATCTTGGCCTCGCCCGGGGACTGGACGCCGTCCTCGTCGATGGTCAGGGCGACCGGAACGGAGGAGAGCAGGTAGCCCTTGGGGGCCTTGGTCTCCACGACGGTGTACGTGCCGGGCTCCTTGACCGTCACCGAGCGGTGCGGGTGTGCCTCATCGCCCTTGGTGACGAGCTTGCCATCCACCACGTAGACGTTCTTGACCACGACCTCGCCGGCCTCGTTGCGCACCTCGAAGCGTGCGCTCTCGTCGGTGATGGACACCTCGGAGTCGCCCGAGTCCACCTTGGAGATGTTCAGCGGGTAGGCGTTGGAGGGCACGATCGTGGCCGAGATGCGGCCGATCGAGTTGGTGATGCCGATGTCCGGGGTGAAGTCCTTCACCTTGACCTTGAAGAACAGGTCCACGGCCTTACCGTCGGGCAGCGCGCCCGCGGTGATCGAGATCGAGTTGGCCGCCGCGTCGTACTTCGTGTCGATGCTGGAACCGGGGATCCGGTAGGTGTCCGAGGATACCTTTTCGGTGGTGCCGTTCTTGACCTGGTCGGGCTTGACGAAGCCGAGGAACTCAAGCGACTTGGGCAGCACGTCCTTGATGTCCGACACCATCGCGTCGAACTTGCCGTGCGGGACCATGCGCACCCGGTAGATGAACGAGTCGTTCTTCATCTTGCCATCGGCGTCCATTTCGACGCGCAGCGACTTGGTGTACGAGTCGGTCTTGGGGTTGTAGAGCGTCTTGGTGAGCTCCAGCTCGTCACCAAACGAGGTGGCCGAGGAGGAGAAGCTCGAGTCGTAGACGAACTGGTTCGAGGAACCCAGGTAGGAAGCCGAGTTGTCCACGGCGACGGTGTCCTTGCCCACCAGGGCCTTGACCGGCAGGGTCACCCGCAGCGTGAACGCACGGTTATCGGCGTTCGGTGCGGCGGCGAGCTTTGCCGATGCCACAAACTCCAGGTCGCCGTTGGGGGCGATGACCGCGGTAACCGTATCGTCGGCACGGGTGCCCTCGCGGTTAACCTCGATGCTGCGCTGGATAGCGGGCAGGGTTTCGGGGGTCACGTCAAAGACGTTGTGGTCGATCTGGTCCACGATCTTCGACTTGCGGGCATCGCCGGCGTGACGCTTCACGGCGAACTCATAGGTCAGCGCGATCGGCTGACCCGGCTGCACCTGGGCGTCACCGCTGAGGTTCTTCTTGGTGAAGGTGTCGGCGTCATCCAGCGGGAACTCGCGGTCCTTCTCGATCACAAACGCGTGCTCATGCGACTTGACGATCGGCTTGGCATCGGCGTTGTTCGAGTAGGTGAACGACGCTCGGTTGGTCGGGCCAACGTAGAGTTCCTGGGCGGTGGGGATCCAGCCCGGCTTGTTGATGAGGTTCACCCCGTTGCCCGCGAGGGTGAAGAGCTCGGCCTTAACCTTGATCTCCACGTTCAGGGTCGGGGACTTGCCCACGTTGACCAGCAGCTTATTGCCGATCACGGCGTACTGGTTCAGGTAGGTGTCGGCGGCAAACGCGGTGGCGCTACCGGTGAAATCGACGGCCTGGGTCAGCTTGGTCCCGTTCGAGGCGGTGATGAACGCGGCATCGGCGCTCAGCCAACGCAGCTGTGCGGGCAGATCGTCGGAGATCACGACGTTCTGGTTGAGCTTGTACTTGGTGTTCTCCAGCGACTTGAGCTGGTTCAGGTCCGCGCGCAGGGTGTAGGTCACCGGAACGGTGGGGTCCAGCTGGCGGGTGCCATCCTTGAAGGTCACCGGGAAGTCACGCGGGATGTCCGACCACTTGTCGAAGGCACCGATACCGCCGATGGTGGTCTTAATGTCGACGTTGGCACCGGACTCGTCTGCGGTACCACCGGTGATCTTGGCGGTGTTGGGCAGCGAAACCTTGAGTTCGGCGTTCTCGCTCACGTCGCGGGCGTCGTACTGAGCCTGCAGGCTCGTTCGGATGCTCTCCAGCGCGGCTGCATCCTTGATCCGCAGGTTGTAGGTCAGGGTCAGCTCGGAGTTCGCCGGCGCCTGAGCGGTGTAGACGAAGGAGGTCGCGGTCGGCTTGGTGACGCTGGCCGAGGGCGCGGGCTGCTCGGTCCGGTTCATGCCCTTGGCATCCCAGGTAACCAGCTTTGCGGTGGGTTCGCCCACCAGCACCAGGCTGCTCGAGAACGAGTCGGTAATGGTCAGCGGCGTGCGTGCATCCTTGCTGCGCACCACGACGGTGTAGGGGATCGAGGTGGTGAGGAAGTCCGGCCCCATGACAACCTGTCCGTCGCCGTTGATGCTGACGCCCGGCCATGAGAAGTTCCCGATGTTCTTCTTGCCGGAGTTGTCGATGTTGGTGAACTGATCACCGGTCTTCTTCACAACCACCGTGGAGGTGGTCGGCTTACCGTCGACCAGCCAGGTGTCGGTGATCTCACGCGAGGTCTGGACCTCGGTGTACTGGAAGTTGATCTGGAAGGTTCCCTGAACCCGGTCCTCGGGGATCTTGTCCGCGAAGGTCACCAGCAGGTTGCCCTTGCCATCCAGTGTGTAGGACTTGATCGCGGTGTTTCCCGCGGGCACTACGAGCGCGCTCTCGGGGATGGTCACACCCTCGGGAAGCTTGACGGTCACGACCTGGCCATCCGCCATATCGCTGTAGCCAAAGGCCAGCGTGTAGTCCTTCCCCGGCTCGAATACGGGGGTGCCGTTCTGGTTGCCCGCGCTGCCGGTTTTGGGAAGGGTCAGCTTTACAACCGGTTCGCCGGCGGCAAATGCGGGCATGCTCACGCCGGTAATTACCAGCAGAACGGAGACGACAGCGGCAATCAGTGCGGCGATGCGTCGGGACATTTTGGGCGCGCTGGAACGCGCCCTCGTTTGCACGAGGGCATGACTCATATGAGGGTATGTACTTTCTTGGGGGGAGGTGAGCCCGGGGGTACGCACCGGTGATTTTCGGGATCACGGCGCACGGACTCCCAGAGAGCCTAGGGTACTTTTGCTCGCGATATACAAAACCCCCGTTAGGCTCAAAAAAAGCCCTCCACGGCCCGGGCGTGTCGTCCTTTTGGGGGACTCGAGAACATCCGGATCGGCGTGGATATTCCCCCGATCGTCCGGGCAAAACAAAAAAACCGGGCCGAAGCCCGGTTTCTCGGTGTTAATTACTGGTGCCCCTGGAGGGACTCGAACCCCCAACCTGCTCCTTAGGACGGAGTCGCTCTTCCATTGAGCTACAGAGGCTGGCACGGCGTCATCCCCGAAAACTGGATGACCGTGTCCATGTTAGCCCAGGACCGGGCGCACCGCGCGGACCCGAGCGGCATGTGCCGCACTCAGGGTGCGGTGCAGTGTTCGGTGGCGAAGTCCGAGACGGCGACTGCCGCGCTCTGCGCATCGTGCAGGTCCTGGGGGTCAAACGCCCCGCTCCCCTCAAACCCCTCGGCGGCGTACCAGGACGAATCAATCATGGTTTCCACCTCCCCCACGATCGAGGTCGGGGCCGAGTCCCAGAGCGTTTCGCCCACACCGGCGACCTTGATCATGAACTCGGTCTCGGCGGCATACGTGCCACCGTCTCCCACGTGTTCGGCGTAACCATCGGCGTCCAGGCTGGCCAGGGGTTCAAGCAGCGGGGTCAGGTCCTGGGCGCTCTCGCAGAACTCCGCGCTTACGGTGTCCGCGCGCGGCACCTCCTCCGAATACGAATCGGCGATCACACTGCTTGAGGCGACCAGTCCGCTAAAAACGAAGAGTGAGAGTGCAAGCAGCACGCCGGCCACAAACGTGATGACACTCAGGCCCGCACCCACCCAGATGGAGGCCAGCGCGAGCCCCGAGGCACGACCATGCCGATCGCGCTCCCGCACGGTCTGCACGATGCCGAGCACCATTCCGATCGGCGAGAGCACAAACGACGTGATAAACGCCACGATCGTCAGCGCTTCGGGCGCGGGGCGGCCCGGGGGCTGCTGCGCCGGGTATCCGGGGTACGCGGAGGCGTGGACACCGGGACCCTGCTGCGGGTACCCGGGATACGCCGAAGTGTGAGCGCCAGCACCCTGCTGCGGGTACCCGGGATACGCCGAGGTGTGAGCGCCAGCACCCTGCTGCGGGTACCCATACGGCGGAAGGTTCGGCGCATACGCACCACCCGGCGGGGCGGACGGCACCGGCGGGATCGGTGCGGGCGGCGGGGTCTGCGGGGTGCCCTCGGGGTTCGGCTCGGTGCCACTCATCGCGGGGCCTTTCACTTCATGCGGTCGGTGATCCGGACGCGCCGGTCCCCACTACAATAACGAACCTAATTGTGAGTTCGCACCCGACCCCACCCCGACCGCTCGAATGCGCCCCACGGCTCGGGGCTACCGCCCGCGGGCGGCCACGTCCAGACTCGCACCAAGCGGGGTATCGGCCACGTTGGATCCCGCCACCAGGCGATACGTGCCGCCGGGACGAATCCATCCCGAATCGGCGACGCTCCACACCTCAAAGGCGCGGGCAGGAATGCGCACGGTCACCGTGGCGCGATCCCCCGCGGCCACGGTGCCGGCGCCGAACCCGGCGAGCCAGCGCACTGGACGCTCGCCCTCGGGGGTCTCTACCGGCGGTTCCAGATACACCTGAACCACCTCACGGCCGGTGCGTGCACCGACGTTTTCAATCACCACGTCGACCTCAACCGAGCCGTCCGCGGCCGGGCGCGGCACGCCCAGCTCCCGATAGCTCCAGTCGGTCCAGCCGCGGCCAAATCCAAACGGCAGCGCCGGGGTGGCCCCGGCACGCAGCCAGCCGCGGTAGCCCACGTGGACACCCTCGACATAGTCGATGCGACCCTGGTCGTTGGGAATCGCGTGCGGCACGGGCACACTGGCCTCGTCGGCCGGCAGGGTCCAGGGCAGTCGGCCCTGCGGCTCGGCGCGGCCGGCCAGCACGTCGGCGAGAGCGCCGCCGGCTTCCTGCCCGGGGAACCAGGCCCAGAGCACGGTCTGGGCGTCCTCCAGCCAGGGCAGCAGGACCGGGGCTCCGGCGTTCACCACGATGATCGTGTCCGGCGCTACCGCGAGCACGCGGCGCACCAGTTCGTCCTGCCGTCCGGGCAGGGACAGGGTGGTGCGGTCCCAGCCCTCGGACTCGACCTCCTCATTGGTGCCCACCACGAGCACGGCGCGCTGCGCCGCCCGGGCGGCATCCACCGCGGTCGAAATCTCCAGGTCGGCGTCCTCGCTGGGGGTGCGGTGACGGAACTCGGCGCGCACAAACTCGCCATAGCCTCCCGCATGCACAACCTTGAGCTCGGCCCGCAGGACCGCCACTCGCGGTTCGGTGACGAGTCCCTTGGTCACGATGCTCGGCGGGTTGTTCACGCTGGAATCCAGCACCACCTCGGCGCCGGCGGGCGTGGTGCTCTCGGCGATCAGCTCGCCATCCACGATGATTCGGTAGGCACCCACGGTGCCCACTTCGAGGCTGTGCGGGCCCGGCTCGTCCAACAGGATGCGCGTCTCGACCACCACGGTATCGATCCGCTCGTCGGTCACCCGCTCCCAGCCCTCCCACTCGACCATCTCGCGGTGGCCCAGGACCTCCCCGTCGGCGTCCAGCTGGGTAACCGTGACGATGCCGGCACCGGGCACGGTCGGGTTGCCGGCCGCATCCACAAATCCGGTGAGTCCGGCCAGGACGGGGATGGTCGGCGCATAGCGACGGCTGTCGCCACCGCGGCTCAGCGTGACCGAACTGTTCGGGAACGCCTCGGTCAGACCATCGTGGATCTCCTGCACCCGGGCGGGGTGCACGGTCGAGCTGCCGCCCCCCAGCACGTGGGTGCGCGCGGCGTTCGGGCCGATCAGGGCTATCGATTCTCCGTCTACCAGCGCGGGGATTCCCGCATCGGGACGACGCAGCACCACGGTGCCGGCCGCCGCAAGTTCGCGGGCCATCCGCGCATCGTCCTCGACCTCGTCGAGGCCGGCGGGCGTCTCGGGCGCATCGAAGCCGGCGAGTTTGCCCACCCGGGCGGCCATCAGCAGGATGCGGCGCACCTTGTCGTTGATGATCTCCTCGGAGACCTCCCCCGCGCGCACGGCGTCCAACAGGTTTTCGGCCCAGGGACCACCCGGACCGGGCATCACGATGTCGAGCCCGCCGGTCGCGGATTCCACCGTGGTGTTGGTGGCCATCCAGTCGCTGATCACGGTGCCGTCAAACCCGAGTTCGGCCTTGAGGACATCGCGCAGCAGGTGCGAGTGCTCGGTCATCGGAGCGGTCTCGGTCCCGTCGTCCACGCCGTTATAGGCGGCCATGATCGACCAGACGCCAACCTCGCGTACCGCGTGCTCGAACGGTGCCAGGTAGACCTCGCGCAGCGTGCGCTCATCTACCTCGGACACGTACTCGGTGCGCTTGGTTTCCGAGTCGTTGGCCACATAGTGCTTGAGGCACGCGGCCACGCCGCACTCCTGCAAGCCCTGGACCACGGCGGATCCCACCTCGGCGGTGAGCAGCGGGTCCTCGGCGAAGCACTCGAAGTGTCGGCCACCCACCGGGGTGCGCTGGATGTTGACCTGCGGGGCGAGGACCACATCCACGCCGTGGCGGCGGGCCTCGCGGGCAAAGAGATTTCCCACCTGGCGCGCACGCTGGGGATCCCACAGCGCGCTCAGCGCGCTGGGCGAGGGCAGCAGGATCGAGGTCTCCCCCGGAGTCTCCCCGGTGCCACGCACACCCACGGGGCCATCGGACACCACAACCGAATCGAGGCCGATCTCGGCGATCGGGGTCAGACGCCAGGACGTCATGCCGGTCAGCAGCGTGATTCGCTGTTCGAGCGGGATCCGAGCGATCAGCGCGTCAAGGGTGGTTCCGTCCCGGTGGGTCGGGAGAACCTGGGGTGTTGTGGGCATCGTTGCGTCGCCTTCCGTGCGTCTCTGCGCGTGTGCGTTGAGTTAAGGTTACTGGCCTGTAAGTAACTTGGCAAGCATTTGATTTTTTCGGCGCGCCCTCACGCAGAATTGCTCGACACCACCGGGGTGGAGCCGAGCAATTCAACGGGGTGAGCGGGCAGTCTCGAACCTGGGACGTTCTAGTTGACGATCACCGTGAGCTGTGCCACGGTGCTCTCGACACCATCCAGGATGTGACTCACGATGAGCGTGTTGGGGCCGGTCGGGGCGAGGTTTGAGATGGTGGTCCGCCAGTGCCCATCGGCACCGGTGGTCACCCGAACCTCCGCGCCAATCCCCCGAAGAATCACCACGGTTCCCGGAGCATCCGCTCCCGTGACAACCGCGGTCAGGGTGCCGGAGTCCACCGACTCGATGCTGGCCCAGGAGGTTACCGGACCCGTGGTCTCGTAAATGACCACGGACAGGGCGAGCGGAGCCGAGGTGGAACCGTTCAGCGTCTGCGTCACCGAGATCAGGTTCAGTCCGGTCTTCAGATTCGACAGCGATACCTGCCAGTTTCCGAGGGCATCCACCTGTGCGCTGCGCTGCACGCCATCTACCAGAACGTTGACGGTGGCTCCACGCTCTCCGGTACCACCCACGAGTGCAGTGCGCGCCGAGTTGTCCACCGCCTGCACCGTGGCGGTAAGCGCGCCGGCGGTGATGGTTGCGGTCATCGGAATGCTGTTACCCGATTGCACACCCGAGACAAACTGGCTGGCCGTGATCGTGTTGTCGCCGGTGAGGAGATCCGACACGGTTGCGTTCCAGTTTCCATCGGCTCCGACAACCACATCCGTGGTGATGCCGACCGGGAACTCCAGGCGGATCGTGACACCGGGCTGACCGGTCCCCGAGACTTCGGCGGTTCGCGCATCCTGGTTAACCGAGGTCACCTGTGCGGTAAGTCCGGTGGCGGCCGAAAGCTTGGTGATGTCGAGACCAAACGGGTTACCGTACGGGCTCAGTCGAACCACGGACCAGGGGCTAGGGGCCGCGGTGCCAGGGGGCGTCGGAGCAAACGACAGCCCATCCGACAGGCGATTCGGGATCGCCATAAACCAGCTGTTGTGATATCCCGAGCCCATCGGCCCCTTGACCATGGCCCAGTCCTGGTCGGCGCCACCATTACACAGTTCGGCGGTCACCTGGGCGTTGTTCTTCACCTCAGAACGTGTCACACAGAGCGACCCCAGCAGGCCGGTCCCGGTGATCGGCCCGACGCTCTCCAGCGCGGGGAATGTGAACTGCGGGCTATCTGGAAACACCTGCCCCGGCTTGGACGTATAGGTCTTCCCCTGAACCGGCGTCTGAACGATGCCGAACTTCGAGTAACCGTAATTGCTGGCGGCAACCCACGGGCCGATCAGTCGGCCTCCCGCAGTGGCGGCGGCCCTGCCCTGCGCAGTGGTGACGGCGTCGGACTCCGGCGCGGCGGTTGCGGCCGAAACGGCCACAAAGCTCCCGCCCAGGGCTAGAGCCGCGGCAATCGCGGCGGACAGTGTTTTTTTCAACACGAGAGGCTCCTCATTTTTTGTATTGGTGATTGTCGTCATGCAGTCAGCGGCGATCGACACGAAACCGCGCATCCGGGGCGTGCTCTTTTCGTGGCACCGCCTCGCCGAGACACATCACACACAAATCAATGACATATCTGCATTCAAAATACCGATATGCGTTATCTCGTTTGTGCGGGTGTCGCCAATCGCACCTTGAGGATGCGGATAGAGCAAAAACCGGCCGGACCCCAATGGGTGTCCGGCCGGTTATTATCCACCGCTAGGCGGCGAGGTGACTCTCCAAATATGGTTCCCAGGAGGGGACGGCGCGATCCGCTCCGCGCACGGTCCACGAGGGACCACGCGGGGGCCGCGGGGCGCGGTTGAGGCTCCAGCCCATTTCGCGCGGGGTGCGGTCGGCCTTGAGGTTATTGCAGCGCATGCAGCAGGCCACCAGGTTTTCCCAGCTGCCGGCACCGCCACGCGATCGCGGAATGACATGGTCGATGGTGTTCGCCGAGGCCCCACAGTAGGCACAGCGGAAGTCGTCCCGGCGCAGCACCCCGCGCCGGCTCACCGGCACTCGACGCACCCGCGGCAGACGCACGTAGGTGCCGAGGACGATCACCAGGGGGCGAGCATATTCCGCCTCCGAGGTCCAGACCGGATGCTCGATATCAACCTCGAGCACCGTGGCCTTATTGTTCATGACCAGCACGAGTGCTCGTCTAAACGAGACGATCCCGAGTGGTTCGTATCCCGCGTTCAAAATGAGTGTGCGCATGAGTGGTTCTCCCTCGCGAATGGCCTGGACGGCTTCTAGGTAATTCGACAACAGTCCCGAGCAAGACACGGTTTCCCCGGAAAACAAAAATGGCGCTGTCTTTACGACAGCGCCAAAACTCGGGGTGACTACCCACCCCACTCCGGAAGGTAAACACACTCTCCTGCACACCAGGAACGTCCGTGGGTCGGACTCCGGGTATTCGGATCATGTGCTTCCGCTCCTTACAACGGGTAACGACCTCACCCTAATACAGAAATGGCGCAATTTCCGAAGAAATTGCGCCATTTCCGATGAACAATGCAGGAAGCTTAGCCCGCGATCCGAACGATCGACCAGCTCTTTGCATAGATCGGACCGATCCGCAGCGGAACACCCGGACGCGATGCGTGCAGGATCATGCCGTTACCGGCGTAGAAGCCGATGTGTCCGGCGCTGACCACGAGGTCTCCGGGGACGGCGTCGGCGACGTTGATCTTGGTACCCATGCGACCCTGAGTGTCGGCGTTGTGGGGAAGGGCGATGCCGAACTTGGCGAAGACGTACTTCACAAAACCGGAGCAGTCGAAGCCGGCCGGGGTGGCACCACCGAGAACGTACGGGACACCCTGGTACTTCAGCGCCTCGCTGAAGACGGCCGAGAGGCTGTACGACGGGGTCGGTGCGTTGGAGGCCAGCAGCTGGTCGGCCGAGGGGCCGGTGTACGCGGTCTGGTTGGCGGCGAACGCGGCGCGGCTGGCGGCGGCGGTCGCGGTGCGCTGGGCCTGAGCCTCTGCTTGGGCACGAGCGGTGGCGTTCGCTGCCAGCTCGGCGGAGCTGGTGGCATCGAATCCACCGCGTGCCAGGTCGGCGGTCTCGGCCACGGCCGAGTCCACCGCGAAGCTCTGCGGGTTGCCAGCGGCGGTGTTCCCCGAGGCGGGGTCCTTCTGGCCGGGCAGACCTGCGGCGTATGCGGGGAGGGCAACGGTTCCAAACAGTGCCGGGACGGCCAGGGCCACGGCGAGCGTGGAGCCCCAACGGCGACGCGGGGCGGTCGGCACGTTGGTCTGGACGGTGCGGGTGAGCTGCGGCTCGGGGGCCTGGGCTTCACGTGCGAGTCGGGTCTCTCGACGGCTGAGCGTCTGCGAACGAGCCGCGGTCAATGAGTCTGCGTTCGACTCGTTGTTTCCTGCTTCAGTCAAAGTGACTTCCTCCGGCGCCTCCCGACGGCGACCGTGCGAGGCACGATTTCACCGTTCGTCTACTTCAAGAATACTTGGAGTCTCGATCATGAGGAGACGAACGGGAGAGCGCCTCATGATGGGTCCTGCGGTCTGGGTTTAACCATCGGACTCAACCGACAGTACGCGAGATTGAGACGGTTGTCATCTTCCAGGGGGATATTTCTAACAAATTGGTAACGTCCAACAGTCTTTTTATGTTTTCCCTACAACGCAAAACCCCCGCCACACGGGGTGACGGGGGCTCGGGATCGCCGGAATCGCGCGGATTAGAGCGCTTCGGCGTAAATGTGGGCGGCCACCTCGGTGGGCAGTTCCAGTCCGTCACCGAAACCTTCAACTCGTACCAGAACGTACGAACCTGCGGAGGTGAAGGTTCCGGTCTGGCCGGGCATCACGCCGGCCTGCTTGAGCTGAAGCAGCAGCTCCGGCTCAAACTGCACCGGCTCGCTCAGGCGGCGAATGCGGGCACTCACCGGGGAGGTGGTGTCGGCCACGAGCTGGACCAGACTGGAGACACCCTCGGTGAAGGAGACGGCCTCGGGTCCGCCCAGGTCGGCCAGACCGGGGATCGGGTTGCCGTAGGGCGACTCGGTGGGGTGGTCCAAAACCTCGAGCAGCTTGCGCTCCACCTGCTCGCTCATCACGTGCTCCCAGCGGCAGGCCTCATCGTGCACGAGTTCCCACTCGAGTCCGATGACGTCGCTGAGCAGACGCTCGGCCAGGCGGTGCTTGCGCATGACCTGGACTGCCTTGCGGCGGCCCTCGGTGGTCAGTTCCAGGTGACGATCGCCCGAGACAACCACGAGTCCATCGCGCTCCATCCGGCCAACCGTCTGCGAAACCGTCGGCCCGGAGTGCCCGAGTCGCTCGGAAATACGCGCGCGAAGCGGCACGATGTTCTCTTCTTCGAGATCGAGGATGGTTCGCAGATACATTTCAGTGGTGTCAATGAGATCGGTCATTGGGTCTCCCTACTAGCCCTCGGGGGTCGCACTTAGCTTAGCCGTTCCTTGCTGGGAACATACCGGAGCGCCTCGCCGTGCAACGGTTGTTCCGTGCACTTCTAACCATATCTGTGACGAACGACAACAACATCGCTGACGCACCCCCTTTCTCCGCTCTAGAATCTGGTTATGCCTGAGATTACGATCCCCTCCAACCTCCTGCCCGCCGACGGCCGCTTTGGTTGCGGCCCGTCCAAGATCCGCCCCGAGCAGAGCGCCGCCCTGCTGGCCGCCGGATCCGAACTGCTTGGTACCAGCCACCGGCAGGCACCGGTCAAGAACCTCGTGGGCCGCGTCCGCGACGGTCTCGCCTCGCTCTTCTCGCTGCCCGAGGGCTACGAGATCATCCTCGGCAACGGTGGATCGACCGCATTCTGGGATGCCGCCTCGTTCGGCCTGATCGAGAACCGCGCCCAGCTGCTGAGCTTCGGCGAGTTCGGCTCCAAGTTCGCCGCCGCGGCCGCCGCGCCCTGGCTGCAGACTCCGGATGTACGCACCGCACCGGGCGGGTCGCGCAGCGACTTTGAGGCCGTGGAGGGCGTGGATGTGTACGCCTGGCCGCACAACGAGACCTCGACCGGCGTGTCGGCCCCGGTCACCCGCGTGCACGGCGACGCCGGCGCGCTGACCGTGATCGACGCCACCAGCGCCGCCGGTGGTATCAACTTCGACACCGCTCAGGCCGACGTCTACTACTTCGCCCCGCAGAAGAACTTCGCCTCCGACGGTGGACTGTGGTTCGCCGTGGTCTCCCCCGCCGCGATCGAGCGCATCGAGCGCATCGCCGCATCGGGTCGTTACATCCCCGAGTTCCTCTCGCTGGCCAACGCGGTCACCAACTCGCGCCTGAACCAGACTCTGAACACCCCGGCGCTCAGCACCCTGGTGCTGATGGACAGCCAGGTGCAGTGGATGAACGCCAACGGCGGTCTCGCCTGGGCCGACGCCCGCACCAAGGAGTCCTCGGGCCACCTGTACGAGTGGGCCGAGAAGAACTCCTTCACCACCCCGTTCGTGGCAAACCCCGAGCACCGCTCGCAGGTTGTGGCGACCATCGACTTTGATGACAGCATCGACGCCGCCGCCGTGGCCAAGGTGCTGCGTGCCAACGGGATCGTGGACACCGAGCCCTACCGCAAGCTCGGCCGCAACCAGCTGCGCGTGGCCACCTTCACCGCAATCGATCCCGACGACGTGCGCGCGCTGACCGCGAGCATCGACTACGTGGTGGGCGCCCTCTAGGAGGTCCGTCACAAATAAACGTCCCCCGCATCCAGATGGATGCGGGGGACGTTTATTTGTGGAGAAGATGAGAGGGACGTCGTCTTCCGGCGCGTTGAGGCCTAGCGGAACGAGGCGGGACCCTCGTCGTCCTCGTCTTCGACCAGGTCGCCGTAGATGTCCTCATCGCCGGTGGCGTGGCGCGCGCGGCGATTACGGGAGCGGTTCCGAGTGCGTCCCCGAGAGGAGGACGCTACCGGCTCGGAATCAGCGTCGGATGCGTCGGAACCTCCGGCATCGTCGTGCTCTTCGGCATCGTCGTCCGTGTCGGACGGGTGGTCTTCGTCATCCGAATCGTCTTCTTCGTCATCGTCGTCGTCGGAGACATCGTCATCGTCATCGTCATCGTCCGAGTCGTCCTCGTCATCCAAGTCGTCCTCGTCATCATCCGAGTCCTCGTCATCCGACTCGTGTTCGTCCTGCACCTGGTCGACATCCACGCCGTCGATGTCGCCGCCGTGGACGCGACGGCCGTGCTCGTCGAACTCGTCGTCGTCGTCCTCGTCGTCGTGATCGTCGTCCTCGTCGTGGTCGTCTTCCTCGCCGGACTCCGCGCGCAGCTGCGCCAGCTCGGCCTCGGCCGCCGCGGCGGCGGCCTGGCTCGCACGATACTCGGCCAGGCGCTCGGACCACGGAACCCACTCGGGCGAGAGCAGGGCACCGTCGGCGGGGATCAGGGAGATCTCCAGCACGTTGGGCTCGGCGTCCTCGTCCACGCGGGCGATCGTCACGTTCCAGAACCAACCCGGATATCCGGGCAGTCGATTCTCGAACAGCATCGACAGCACGCGCTCGCCCTCGACCCGGTGACCGATGTGACGTCCCACCTGAGCCTCGGGGATGACCTCCAGCAGCGCGGCCCGCGACACATCCACGGCTACTGCCAAGACCGGATCGGCCTCGAACACCACCGGGGCCTCCTCCGCGCCGTCCTCCTCCGAATCTTCCGCGCTCTCCGAAATCTCGGAGGGTCCCGCCTCCGCGTCGGCGGGCTCGGCCCCATCGGAGGCGTCCTGCGTCGCCGGTGCCTCGGGCTCGGTCGATGCCTCGGTGGCACGCACCGAGGTCAGGGTCTGCGCCAGTTCGACATCCGCCAACCCGGCGTCTGCCCGCTGCGCGGGCACAGTGTCCGTCGTACCGTCGGTGTGCACGTTCGCGTCGTGCTCGAGGTTGTCGGTTTCTGAAGTCACTGGGTGTTCCTTGCTCTTGGGTGCCGCACGATGGCGGAAAACTGGGGTCGCTCGCGCCTAGGCGTCGAGCTCGTCGGCCACCCGGCGCAGCGCCTGGGCGACCAGCTTGGCCTGTGAACCCTCGGGATAGCGGCCCTTGCGCAGGTTGGACCCCACGCCATCGAGAACCTTCACGACGTCCTCGATGATGATCGCCATGTCGTCGGCGTTCTTGCGCTTCATCCGCGCCAGGCTCGGCGGCGCCTCAAGCAGCCGGACCGAGAGCGCCTGCGCTCCACGCTTTCCCGCCGCGATTCCAAACTCCAGCCGGCTGCCGGGCTTGACCGTACTCACGCCCTCGGGCAGCGCCGAAGCGTGCAGGAACACCTCCTGGCCATCATCGCTGGCGATGAAGCCGAAACCCTTGTCATCGTCGTAGAACTTGACCTTGCCGGTGGGCATGGGAAAACCTCGCTGAGTTGCGCGGACCGCCACGGGCGATCCACTGTGTCTGGGTGGGCATCGCTGGACGCCGCCGTGAACGGGTTGTTCACGGCCCCAGCTTACCCGTGATCCCGGTTGTTTTCTGGAATTGGCGGGACCGTGACGTTCGCCTCGGTGCCCCGGTGCGGGTTATCCTTGGGGAGTGACGATCGAAGAGCCCCGCAGCGTGTCCCGTACCGAGCGCGTCCTTGCCTACCTCCTACTGGTGTTTGTGGCGGCGGCGATCATCTCGTTTTTCGCCATCATCATCGGCTCCTCCAACGGGATGACCCCCGAATCCTTTGACACCCCGCTCTGGCGCGTCATCGCGTTTGTGCCGTGGGTGGGCCTGCCGGCGGCGTTCATCATCGTCTTTGTGCTGATCTTTATCGGCAGCCGAGGCCGCGCGGCCGCAAATAAGAAGGCAGTACGCTCCGAAAACGGGAGCTGACTCCCATCGTGCAACCTCGCGTCGCCGACCTCCGACTTCTCGCGGGAGCGCTCTCCGCGCGCACCGAAACCGACCTCGATGTCCTCCTTCGGCTGCGCCGCGTTCCGCCGGCCGCCAAGCTCACCGATTTTTTTGACCTCGCCGAGCTCCTGCTGGCCGAGGACTCGCTCCGCGCGGCGCTCTCCCCCCTGGATCGGGAGCGCATCCGGGCGCTGGCTCACGCGGAGCCCACGGAACTCTCGGCGGCGCTGACCACCGAGCTCTCCGAGCGGGCGCTCCTGGTGGTTCAGGACCAGACCCCCGTGTTTCTCGACACCGTGACCCGGCTGGCCTCGTCGATAAGCACCGCCTCGGCGACCTTTCCCGCCGAGCCGGCCACCGCACACCCCGCCCCCGCCGGACGCCTTGCCCGCGGCGAGCGCGCCCTCAGCGAGCTGGTGATCGGGCTCGGGGATACCCCGGCCCGGGAACTCCTACGCGGCGGCCTGGCCCAACCCGAGCTGCGACGCCTCGGCACCGAATTGGGCCTCGACCCCGAGATCATTCCCGCCCTGATGTCCCTCGCCGCCGATGCCCAGCTGGTCACGCTGACCCGCGATGGCTGGGTCCCCACCGACACCGGTGAAGCCTGGCTTGGGCTCGACACCCCGACCCGGTGGCGGGTTCTCGCCGAGGCGTGGGCCGCCGGATTCCCCGCAGGTATCGCCTCGCTCGCGGTACTCAACGCCCCCTTTGCCACCCTGTTGGATGCAGGGTTCCCCGCCGCGACCGATCCCCTTCGACTGACATTCGCGCAGCGCCTCACCAGCGGTGAGATCCTCGGGGTGCTCTCCCACGGGCGCCTCACCATCCCCGGTGTCCGAGTCCTGACCACCCCGGAGGATCTGGCCGAGGCACTGGTCGATGCGTTCCCCGCCCCGATCACCGGCGTCTACCTGCAACACGATCTGAGCATCATCATCCCCGGGACCCTGGCCCCCCACCTGGAACGCACCCTGCGTGGATTCGCCGACCTGGAAAACCGGGCGGAGGCATCAACCTACCGGTTGAGCGATGCCAGCATCATCCGCGGGCTGAGCGCCGGCACCACCGCCGAGGAGATCTCCACCTTCCTCGAGCAGATCTCCCTCACCGGGGTTCCCCAGCCCGTGCGCTATCTGATCGCCCGCGGCGGTGAGCGGTTCGGCTCGCTGATTCTGCGTCCGGATTCCGGACAGAGCAGGCTCACGGTGACCGAGTCGCCCCTCCTCGACCAGATGCTCGTGGATCGCAACCTGTCGGCGCTGGCCCTGCATCGGGACTCGGCGGTCACCGCCCACTCCCGATTCGATCCCGACGTGGTGTTCTGGGCACTCACCGATGCCCGCTACCCGGTCGTGGCTCACACCATCGAGGGCAGCGTGCGACGCCCGCGCCGTCGGGTGGCACCGGTGGCCGTGATCGCCGAAACCGACTATCGTCCGCTGATCGATGTCCTGACCTCCGCCGCCCGGGACACCCCCACCGAAACCGACGCCGCCTGGCTCACGAGACGCCTGGCCACCGCCCTGCGCGCCCGCGAAACCCTGAACATCGCCGTTCATATGCCCGGACACGGTGACTTCACCTTCCTGCTGGAACCCACCGGAATCTCCGGCGGTCGCCTGCGCGGACTGGATAAGGCCGCCGATACCGAGCGCACCTTCCCGATCGCCAACATCACCACGGTCTCCGAGGTCTAGTCGAGACTCCGCGCCGGGCACCTGATCTCGGATGAGGCGAGGTGTCCGGCTCCGGATCCAGGCCGTTCGCCGGGAGCGAGAACCACACCCGTTTGCCATGTCCACCTCCCGAGACTCGGGAAACACGGGTAGACTTGGCGGTTATGTCAGACGGCCCCCTCATCGTTCAAAGCGACCGCACGGTACTCCTCGAAGTCGCCCACCCCCAGGCCGAAGACGCGCGCCACGAGCTCGCGGTCTTCGCCGAACTCGAACGCGCCCCCGAGCACATTCACACCTATCGGATCACCCGCCTCGGGCTCTGGAATGCCCGCGCCGCCGGACACACCGGCGAAGACATGATCGCGACCCTGGAACGCTATTCCAAGTTCGCCATTCCGCCGAGCGTGACCATGGATATCGCCGAAACGGTCTCCCGCTACGGCCGCCTGGTGATCGACCGCAACGAGGAGGGCGAGCTGATCCTGCGCTCCGACGATGCGGCGGTGCTGCGCGAGGTCTCGCACGCCAAGCGCATCCAGCCCCTCCTGGTGGGACACCCGGAGGCCGGGGTATACCTGGTCGAGCCGTGGGCACGCGGCCAGCTCAAGCAGGACCTGGTGAAGCTCGGCTGGCCCGCCGAGGACCTCGCCGGGTACACCCCCGGCACCCCGCATCAGATCGATCTGGCCACCGATGGCTGGGAACTGCGCGGCTACCAGCAGAAGGCGATCGACAACTTCTTCGACGGCGGCTCGGGCGTCGTGGTGCTGCCCTGTGGTGCCGGCAAGACCCTGGTGGGTGCCGGCGCGATGGCCACCGCCAAAACCAACACCCTGATCCTGGTCACCAATACGGTCTCCGCGCGCCAGTGGCGCGATGAGCTGCTGCGCCGGACCAGCCTCACCCCCGAGGAGATCGGCGAGTACTCCGGTGCGACCAAGGAGATCAAGCCGGTCACCATCGCGACCTATCAGATCCTCACCGCCCGCCGAAAGGGCGAGTACGCGCACCTGGCCCTGCTGGACGCGCTGGACTGGGGCCTCGTGGTCTATGACGAGGTGCACCTGCTGCCCGCACCGGTCTTTAAGCTGACCGCCGAGCTGCAGGCCCGCCGCCGCCTGGGCCTTACCGCGACCCTGGTGCGCGAGGACGGGCGCGAGGGCGACGTCTTCAGCCTGATCGGCCCCAAGCGTTTTGACGCCCCCTGGAAGGAGATCGAGGCCCAGGGCTTCATCTCCCCGGCCGCGTGCTTCGAGGTGCGGGTCGACCTGCCCTATGAGGACCGAATGGCCTATGCCGCCGCCGCGGATGAGGAGCGCTACCGCCTGGCGGCCACCGCCGAGGCCAAGCTGCCGATCGTGAACCGCATCCTCAAGAAGCACAAGGGTGAGCGGATCCTGATCATCGGCCAGTACCTCGACCAGATCGATCACATCGCCACCTCGCTCGGGGTTCCCCAGCTCACCGGATCGACCCCGGTGGATGAGCGCGAGCGCCTGTTCCAGGAGTTCCGCGACGGCGTCTCGGACGTGCTGGTGGTCTCCAAGGTTGCCAACTTCTCGGTGGACCTGCCCGAGGCCTCGGTCGCGATCCAGGTGTCCGGGGCGTTTGGATCCCGGCAGGAGGAGGCCCAGCGCCTGGGCCGCCTGCTGCGTCCGAAGTCGGTCAAGAAGACCGCCCACTTCTATACGCTGGTGGCCCGGGACACCCTGGATCAGGACTTTGCGCTGAATCGCCAGCGCTTCCTGGCCGAGCAGGGCTACTCGTATACGATCCTGGACTCGGATTCCCCCGAACTCAGCGACGTCCCCGCCTGGGTATAGCCTCCCCGGGCCTCGTGCCCTCGTCGATTCCTCGGCGGGGGCACGCCCGCGTGTGCGGTGCCCCTGCCGCAGCCGAATCCCGGGTGGGAATCCCCAGACATCCCGACAACGCTCAGACTTCTTTCAGGAACTGTGCAGATACTGGGCACATGACCGGACCCAGAATTCTTATCGTTGATGACGAACCCAACATTCGCGACCTGCTGACCACCAGCCTGCGTTTTGCAGGCTTCGCCGTCCGCGCCGTAGGAAACGGTGCTCAGGCTATCTCCGCCGTCCTGGAGGAGGAGCCCGACCTGATGATCCTCGACGTCATGCTCCCGGATATGAACGGCTTCGGCGTGACCAAGCGTCTCCGTGCCGCCGGGTACACCGCTCCCATCCTCTTCCTCACCGCAAAGGATGACACCGAGGACAAGATCACCGGGCTCACCGTGGGCGGCGACGACTACGTCACCAAGCCCTTCAGCCTCGACGAGATCGTCGCCCGGATCAAGGCGATCCTCCGCCGCACCATGCAGGCCGACGAGGATGCGATCATCCGCACCGGCGAACTCACCATGGATCAGGACACCCACGAGGTCCTCGTCGGAGACACCCCGATCGAACTGAGCCCCACCGAGTTCAAGCTGCTGCGCTACCTCATGCTGAACCCCAACCGGGTTCTCAGCAAGGCACAGATTCTGGACCACGTTTGGGAGTACGATTTTAACGGCGACGCCGGCATCGTGGAGAGCTACATCTCCTACCTGCGGCGCAAGCTCGACCAGTACTCTGCGGAGCCCCTGATCCAGACCAAGCGCGGTTTCGGATATATGCTCAAGACTTCGAAGGTGTAACAGCTCATCTCCATGCACGATTCCCTCAGCGAGTGGTGGCACTCCATCTCGCTGCGTACCAAGATCACCGGGGTCACCGTACTGGTGCTGGCCTTCGGCATTCTCGTGGCGGGAATCGGAACCATGGCGATGCTGCGTCCGGCACTGCAGGGGCAGGTGGATGAGCGGCTCAAGGCCGCGGCCGAGTCGATGGCCACGTTTGGCAAGATCGACCAGTCATCCACCTCCTCCGGCGGCCTGTCGACCACCGCGAACGACTACTACTTCGCGTTCTACTGGCCCGATGATGGCAAGCTCGTGCAGACCAACTGGAGCGATAAGTCGCCCAGCGTGGTGCCCAAGATTCCCGCCAACATTCACCTCCAGGACGCGCTCTCGCGCGGCCGGGCACCCTTCGCGCTGGACAGCGCCAACGGGTCCACCCACTTCCGCGCCGTCCTGATCCCCGTCTGGTACAAGGACGGTCCCGAGGAACAGGGCGTGATGCTCGTAGCCACGAGCACCCGCGAGGCCGAGAACATTATCGCGACCTACCTCACCATCTTCTTTGGGCTGGGCCTTGCGGTGATCCTGTTTGGAGCCGCGCTGACCCGCCTGCTGGTGACCTCGACCTTTACCCCGCTGCGTGAGGTTGAACACACGGCCGCGGCCATCGCCGGGGGCGACTTTAGCCAACGATTGGCGGTCACCACCCCCAATACCGAGGTGGGCAGGCTCAGCCGCTCCCTCAATACGATGCTGGATCGCATCGACCAGGCCTTCTCCGATCGCGCCAAAACCATCGGCCAGATGCGCCGATTTGTGGGCGATGCGAGCCACGAGCTGCGCACCCCGCTGGTGACCGTGCGCGGGTATGCCGAGCTGTATCGGATGGGGGCGCTGCAGTCCTCCGAGGATGTCAGCCAGGCGATGGAGCGCATCGAGAAGGAGGCCATCCGCATGGGTGGCCTGGTGGAGGACCTGCTGGAACTCGCCCGCCTGGATGAAACCAAGCCGCTGAACCTCGGCCGTCTGGACCTCTCGGCGCTGGCTCGCGACGCGGTCATGGATGCCCGCGCGGCCGATCAGGGACGTACGGTGACCCTCGTGGTTGACGAGTATGTTCCGGTGAGCCCCGTCCCGCTGCCCGCCGAGGCGTATCCAACCGCGACTCCGCCGCGTCCCGCGCTCCCCGCGGGTGCGACACCTCGACCCGGCGCGGCTGCTACCTCCCAAACCGGCGAGATTCTGCCGGGCGGCGAACCCGCACTCACCCGTCCGCCGCTCGATGAAACCGCGATCCCGCAGGTGGACCCCACCCGGGTCATCGACCTGCCGACGACCGAGGTGCCCACCACCACGGGCAGGGTGCGCACCGGGACCGGTCCGCTCTCGCGGGTGCGCGGCGACGGCTCGGGTCCGTTCACCTCCCCCACCTCCCTGGTTTCCCGGCTGCGTGCGCGTCGTCCGCGCCGAAACACCGGACCGGTCGCCACCGAGGTGCCCGAATCGCCGGTACCCGCGGCGTCCTCGGTGCCCACCCTGGACACCCCGGCGATCGTGCTGGCCGAGGAGAATAAGATCCGCCAGGTGGTCACCAACCTGATGGGCAACGCGCTGCGCTTCACCGACACCAGCTCACCGATCGAGATCGGCGTCTCGGCCAACCCGGAGACCCGGCGAGCATCGATCGCGATCATCGATCACGGTGATGGAATCCCCGAGCAGCTGCGCGAGAAGATCTTCCAGCGCTTCTGGCGTGCCGACACCTCGCGCACCCGCGAGACCGGCGGCAGCGGCCTGGGCCTGGCGATCGTCGCCTCGATCATCGGCGCGCATCACGGCACGGTCACCGTCTCGGAGACCCCCGGCGGCGGCGCGACGTTCCGCGTCGAACTGCCGCTGCTGACCGAGGCTCCGCCCGCGCCGCAGGATCCCGCACTCACCGAGTAGGTTCGGGACGCCGGGGGAATCGGGAATCACACACGTGTCCCGCACCATTGTCGAGTCCCGTACCCGCAGACCGGCATCGGCGGCTCATTGCCCGTGCAATGCGTTCACAAGCTCGCAGGGAGCTACTACCGGCTAGCGCGCCTCGTCGTCGGCGGCGGGTAGGCGCAGCAGGAGCGCGGTCATCAGCCGCGTTGCCGCATCGGCCAGGTCGAGACCGCTCATCTGCTGCGCCCGGGTGAGCCGATAGCGCAGCGTATTGGGATGGATCCCCAGGCGCTTGGCCGCATAGCGGACATCCGAAAACGCGTCCAGGTACGCGCGGATGCTGGGGATCAGGGCTCCGTCGTGGGTCGCGTCATGTGCGCGCAGCGCCTCCAATCGCGGATCGCGCAGGTCCGGACGCGCGGCAAGCCAGCCGGTCACCTCGCCCAGCAGCACGTCCGAGCGCAGGCCCGAACGGGTCACCACCGCCGGGAAGCGTTCGGGGTCGCGCGCGACGGTATCCAGCAGATGATCCACGCTCAGCCGCGCCTCGGGCAGGGTCGCAAACCCGCCTTCGGCCTCGGCAATGCCCGCGTGCAACGCACCGGGCAGGCGCGTGCGCACGCTGTTCAGGGCGGCTTCGGTCCACTCGGTCAGGCGGTCGGGGTCTGTTCCGGTGATGATCGCGTACAGCCTGCCGCGATGGGTGCCCACCACGATCCGGCGGCGATCGCTCGAGGCCGAGAGTCGCAGGTATCCGGTCAGCGTGGCCACCGCGGTTTCGTCCAGGCCCTCGGCGGTGTCGGGGGCGAACCCGATCACCGCGAGAAACTCGCCGCCGCGCGGATCCAGCAGGCTCGCCAGCGCATAGCGGTCGGTCACCGTGGGCTCGGTGCCGGGGGTGCCCAGGCCGAGACCCTCGCGCACCAGGCGCTCCTCCATCCCGGGTCCGCCGGGTCGTCCACGCAGGCCGCGCACGGCGAGCCGGGCGGCGCCGGGCAGCAGTTCCGGGGCATCGGCGGCGAAGGGTCCGATCCCGCGCTGAATCCAGAGCGTGCCGAGGAATTCGCCGCCGTCGTGGATGCCCACGGCCAGGCGTTCCTGCCGCAGCCCATCGACGGTCGCCGGGACCCGCACCACGGTGTCCTCCCGCGCCAGCGCGCTCAGCACACCCTCGTCGCTCAGCCGCCGCATCTGGGCGGCGGGACCACGCCGTCCGAGAATCGAGGAGATCCGCAGCTCATCCGCCCCGGCCACCGCCCGCGAATAGGCCAGCACCTCGCCGCCGGGTCCCTCGATGCTCACCAGCCCGCGCACCTGGGCGGCCACCGATTCGGCCAGCGCGAACAGGTCGCCGGCGTCCTCACCGCGGGCGGGATCCGGCAGCACCGTGTGCCCGAGGACCCGCTGCACCAGACCGGCCAGCTGATCCCAGCCGGCATCGGGGTGCACCCGCACCAGGTGGACGCCACTTTCCTGGGCGGCCTCGATCGCCGCGGCGGGCTCCCCCGTGAGCTTCACAAAGAGCACGCTGCCCTCAGGGGCGAACGGTACCAGAGCCGGAAGACCCGCGTCCCGGACGCCAATCAGGAGCAGCACATCGGCATCGGGGACGCTGCGGGTCCGCAGCTCGTCCGCCTCGATCACCGCACTCGTGCGCAGCCTGACCGAGGTTTTGCCCGCGGTGATCAGCCGGGCCAGCGGCGCGCCGATCGTGTGCAGCAGGGTGCGCAGTTCCACTTCGCCGGTCATGACCATCACTCGCCTCACTGATTGTTCAAAAGTCCTAGAGATAGCCTAAAGCCTCATTCAGTTGGCCAAGTAATTTGCGTGAGTTCGGGCGTAGATTGGCAGGGCCTCCCGCCCCGGGCGGCGTTCGACCCCGTCGTCAGGAACATCATGACCACAGAACTTCCCACCGTGCCCGGCGAGGACGCCGTCGCCCTGGTGCGCCGCTGGCTCACCGAGAGCAAGGATCACGCCCCGAGCCGTTCGGCGACCCTGCTGGCCGAAACCCTGCGCGATCCCGCCGGTCTCGACTTCACCCTGGGCTTTGTGGACCGGGTCATCCGCCCCGAGGACCTCGGTGTCGCCGCCAAGAACCTGCGTGCCCTGGCCGGGAACACCCCGCGATTCCTGCCCGCCTACATGCGCGGCGCCGTGCGGCTGGGTGGTGCGTTTGCGCCGATCCTGCCCGGGATCGTGGTCCCGATTGCCCGCCGCGTGCTGCGCGGGATGGTCAGCCACCTGATTCTTGACGCCCGTCCGACACAGCTCGGTCGCGGCATCAGCCACCTCTCCGCCGCCGGCCACCGGCTGAACATCAACCTGCTCGGCGAGGCGGTGCTCGGTGATGCCGAGGCTAACCGCCGCCTGGCCGGAACCCGCGAGCTGCTGGCGCGCCCCGATGTGGACTACGTGTCGATCAAGGTGTCCTCGGTGGTCAACGAGCTGAGCCTCTGGGACTACGACAACACCGTGACCAAGGTCGTGGACCGCCTGGTGCCGCTGTACCAGCTGGCCGCAAACTCCCCCTCCCCCAAGTTCATCAACCTGGACATGGAGGAGTACCACGACCTCCACCTGACCATCGATGTCCTCAAGGCGATCCTCGACCGCCCCGAGTTCCTGACCCTTGAGGCCGGCATCGTGCTGCAGGCCTACCTGCCCGATGCGCTGGGCGCGATCCAGGAGCTCACCGAGTGGTCCCAGGCACGTCGGGCCCGCGGCGGCGCCGGCATCAAGGTGCGCGTGGTGAAGGGTGCCAACCTGGCAATGGAGACCGTCTCGGCCACCACCCACGGCTGGGAGCTCGCGACCTACGGCACCAAGCAGGACTCCGACACCAACTACAAGCGTGTGCTCGACTGGGCCCTGCGTCCCGAGCACACCGACGCCGTCCGCCTGGGGATCGCCGGCCACAACCTGTTCGACATCGCGCACGCACACCTGCTGGCCGAGGCCCGTGGGGTCTCCAACCGGGTCGAGTTCGAGATGCTGCTCGGCATGGCCGAGGGTCAGGCCGCCGCGATCTCCAAGGATGTCGGCTCGCTGCTGCTCTACACCCCGGTTGTCGCCCCCGAAAACTTCGATGCCGCGATCTCCTATCTGGTGCGCCGGCTCGAGGAAAACGCCAGCCCGCAGAACTTCATGTCCGCGGTGTTTGAGCTGACCAAGGATCCCTCGCTGTTCGACCGCGAGAAGAACCGCTTCCTGGCCTCGTTGGCCGCGGTGGATGCGACCGTCCCCGGTGCCAACCGCACCCAGTCGCGCCTGACCGAGGTGCCCGCGACCCCCGCCGCGGCCTTCGCCAATACCCCGGATACCGACTCCTCGCTGCCCGATAACATCCGCTGGGCGCACCGGATCGCCGCCCGCATCCCCACCTCCGAGCTGGGACTGGCCGGGATCGCCGCGGCCGCCGTCCACACCGGCGACGAGGTCGAGGCGCTGATTGCCGGTGCCCGCGCCGCCCAGCCCGCCTGGCACGGTGCCGGATCCGCCGAGCGCGCCCGCGTGCTGCGCGAGGTGGCCCGCAACCTGTCGGCCCACCGCGGTGAGCTGATCGAGGTGGCCGCCGTGGAGACCGGAAAGAGCCTGGACCAGGCCGATCCCGAGGTATCCGAGGCCATCGACTTTGCCGTGTACTACGCCGAGCGTGCCGAGGACCTTGACCGTATCCAGGGTGCCGACTTCACCCCGGCGACCCTGACCGTGGTTGCCCCGCCGTGGAACTTCCCGGTCGCGATCCCGACCGGTTCGGTGCTCGCCGCGCTGGCCGCCGGATCCGCCGTGATCCTCAAGCCCGCCCCACAGGCCCGTCGCTGCGCCGCGGTCATCGCCGAACTCCTCTGGGAGGCCGGGGTGCCGCGCGAGGTGCTGATCCTCGCCGATGTGGCCGAGGGTGACCTCGGCAAGCAGCTGATTGCGCACCCGAACGTGGACCGCGTGATCCTCACCGGTGCGTTTGAGACCGCCGAGCTGTTCCGCTCCTGGCGACAGGACCTCCCGCTGCTCGCCGAGACCTCGGGCAAGAACTCGATCATCGTGACCCCGAGCGCCGACATCGACCTGGCCGTGGCCGACGTGGTCTACTCGGCCTTCGGACACGCCGGACAGAAGTGCTCGGCCGCGAGCCTGGTGATCCTGGTGGGCGAGATGGGACGCTCCGAGCGCTTCATCAACCAGCTCAAGGACGCCACCTCGAGCCTGCGCGTGGACCTGCCCACGAACCTCGCCGCCCAGGTGGGACCGATCATCGAGCCCGCCGCCGGCAAGCTTGCCTGGGCCCTGAACGAACTGGCACCGGGCGAGACCTGGGCCGTGACCCCGAAGAAGCTCGACGACGAGGGCCAGCTGTACTCCCCCGGCGTGCGCCTCGGCGTGGCCGAGGGTAGCCGCTTCCACACCACCGAGTTCTTCGGACCGGTGCTCGGCGTGATGACCGTCCCCACCTTGGAAGACGCAATCCGCGTGCAGAACGGCACCGCCTACGGCCTGACCGCCGGGCTCCACTCGCTGGATGCCGCCGAACTCAAGGTGTGGCTGGACGGCGTGCAGGCCGGAAACCTGTATGTGAACCGCGGCATCACCGGGGCCATCGTGCGCCGTCAGCCCTTCGGCGGTTGGAAGCGTTCGGCCATCGGTGCCGGGGCCAAGGCCGGTGGACCCAACTACCTGTTCGGTCTGGGTTCGTTTGCCCCCGCCGCCGTGTCCGTGGTTCCGCAGACCGGACCGGACGCGCGGGTGCGCGGCATCATCAACGCCGCCAGCGACATCGACACCGAGACCCTGCTGCGTGCCGCCGCCCTCGACCAGGCCGCCTGGGACACCGAGTTTGGGATCGCCGCGGATGTGTCGGACCTGGGCCTGGAGCGTAACCTGTTCCGCTACCTGCCCGCCCACACCGGCGTGCGGATCGCCGAGAACGCGAACCTGACCGACGCCGTGCGTGTGCTGATCGCCGCGGTTCGCGCCGGAGGCAGCGTCCCGGTGAGCACCGGAATCGCCCTGCCGGGAACGCTGGAGTCGGCGCTGCGCGCCTCGGGTCTGACGGTCACGAACCAGAACGATGCCGAGTGGCTGGCCACCCTGCCCACCACCGACCTGGCCCGCATCCGCGTGGTCGGCTCGAGCACCGGCGACGAGTACGCCGCCGCCGGTGGACGCCCCGAGCTGGCCTTCTACCGTGACCCGGTCACCGAGGCCGGCCGGATCGAGCTGCTGCCGTTCCTGCACGAGCAGGCCATCTCGATCACCGCACACCGCTTCGGCAACCACGACGCCTGGTCCGAGGCAGCAATCTAACCGCCCTCCCCAGGCAAGCCACCGCCCCCGGAACCGTCCTCGGTCCCGGGGGCGGTTCCGTTTCCCGCGGCCGTGGTATCCGTCCCACCCGGCATTTCGCCGAGCGCCGGAGCCTACCCCTATTCGGGAACCGCTTTTCGGGGTGCTCCGAAGCGCAGGACGCCGATCAGAACCAGCGTGACACTGGCCAGTGCGCCGGAAGCCCAGGCGAGTGTCCCGTATGACCAGACCGCCGTCAGGGTGCCCGCGATGATGCTGGCACAACCGCCGGAGACGTTCATGGTGAGATCCATCAGACCCTGTAACCGTCCACGCTCCCAGGGTGGAATGCTCTCGGAGACAAGCACCGAGCCCGCCACGATACTCATTGACCATCCAAATCCCAGCAGGGTAAGCCCCGTCGTAAACATCCAAGACGCTCCCGAATGGGACAGCGCGAGCACGACGGCCGCGGTGCCGGAGAGCACAAGCCCGCAGAGCCCCACGAACCGCGCGCCTCGCCACCGGGCAAGCAGTCCAAAAACCGGGCTCAGGACGTACATCGCGACCAGATGGGCGCTCATCATCATCCCCACCAGGCCGGCCGGGGTATCCACCATTACCAGGTGCACGGGGGCCATCCCCATGAGGGCAATCATCACCGAGTGCGAGACCAGCGTGAGGACCAGGGCAAAGATCGCCGCGGGGTGGCGACGCAACACCGTCGGAAGATTTCGTCGCACCACCCCGGGTCTACGCCCATCCGCTCCGATGGCTCCGGCTGGTGCCCAGAGGAATGAAATACTGGCCGCCAGAGCGTAGAGGACCAGCAACACGATAAAGGGCGGTGCCATTTTGGTCCCGCCCGTCATGCTCATTAGGTTCGGGCCAATCAGCGATCCACACGTCCCCGCCCAGAGAATCAGGCTGATCGCCAGGGGCAGGTGGATGGGATCGGTAACCGCGTCGGCCGCGGCAAAGCGGGTCGCTAAAGCGCCCACGGTACCTCCCCCGATAAGGACCAGGGCAATCAGGAACAGGGGCCAGGACTCGGCCGTGATTGCCAGTACCGTGCCCATAGCTCCGAGCGCGGCCAGGGAAAACGCGGTACCGAGGGCGGTGCGTCGCCCCCGACGCCGCGAGAGCGCGGCGATGGGGAGGGTGAGGAGACTCGCTCCGAGAATCATCGCCGTCTGCGACAGACCGGCAATCTGCTCGGACCGGGACAACTGATACGCAACCGGCGTCACCACGGTGAGTGCCAAACCGGCAGCGGTGGAGGCAAGAACCTGGGTGGCACCGAGTGCCAGCAACGCGGGGGCAAACTCGGTAGATACTCGGCGACGACGCATGGCGATGGGCTCCCTTGAGTTCAGGGACCAGCGTGTACGTCCAAGCTGGCTATCGTCTCGACGCCCGGAAGCCCGGGCACGCTAGCCGCAGATTATTGGTCCCGGATCGGCCGGGTTTACCCGTGGTGCTTGCCCTCGCCCGCACTCGTTGCCAGAATGGGGCCAGCGGGGCGGGGTGCTCCGCGGGGCAAGGAGACCAGCGTTGGATATGACCGCGATCAATCCACTACTCGTGAGCATTCTGATCTTCGCCGGGGTGGCGGTGCTGAGCTGGGCGGTGACCGCCCGCACCGGCTCGTCTGCCTGGCTCGACCGGTTGTGGTCGATCCTGCCGATCGTCTATGGCTGGGTGTTTGCCGCGGCCGCGGGCCTCGCGGATCCCCGGCTGAATCTGCTGGCGATCCTCGCCACCGCCTGGGGCGTGCGTCTCACATTCAACTACGCCCGCAAGGGTGGCTATAAACGCGGTGCCGAGGATTATCGCTGGGGCACCGTGCGCAACAGGCTGAATCGCACACAGTGGTTCTTTTTCCACGCGCTCTTTATTAGCGTTTACCAGCAGGCTCTCCTGCTGCTCCTGGTGCTCCCCGCCTGGACCGCATACGAACACCGCACCCCGCTGGGGTGGTCGGACTGGCTTTTTGCCGCCGTGTTCCTCGTCCTGCTGATGGGTGAGGGCACGGCCGATGGGCAGCAGTGGCGGTTCCAGCAGCGCAAGAAAGCCGCCGTGGCCGCGGGACAGCCGCTGGCCGACGGCTTTATCAGCACCGGCCTGTTTCGCCTCTCCCGGCATCCCAACCTGTTCTGCGAGATCATGATGTGGTGGGTGTTCTATGTGCTGGGTGCCATTGCGGTGGGAGAGCCGTTCTCCTGGACCATCCTGGGAACCGTGCTCCTCACTGCACAGAGTATCGGCTCGACGGTGATGGCCGAATCCATCTCCGGCGCTAAATATCCCGGCTACGCGGCCTACCGCGCCCGGACCTCACGCCTGCTCCCCTGGCCGCCGCGCGCCTAATTTCAAGCGCTCAAAGCAAGTTATCCACACTGCATCCCCGAGGCGGCGACAGCGACACTCGGACGGGCTTTACTGAAAGAAAAACCCCGGCAGCATGCCGACTCAGGTTCGACAGAGGCATTCGCCGGGGACTTCTCACTCAGGCTAACACCAAAGCTTTGGAGCGTCCAATGGAAAACAACTCCGATGATTCACCGGTAAATGGGGCATGGATAGCCCCGTCACATATGAATACCTACGTTGCCGCGGCATCGGGTGACCGATCACGGGCACTCACCATCGCGCGCTGGGATCGACAACTTGCACTCGCGCTGTTCGCCGATCTTGCGGTTCTCGAGCCCGCCCTTCGCAATTCGATGAATGAGCAGCTTACACGCCGGTGGGGGACGCGGTGGTACGCGAGCCAGGAGGTGCACCTTGACGATCGAACGTCCAGACAGCTCAGTGAGGCCTGGGCCCGTACCGCGGCGAGGAAGCACCCGGATGATGTTATCGCGCGCTGCATGTTCGGCTTTTGGCGCGGACTCCTCGATCGAGGTGATCATGTCGGGCGTCAACCACGACGGGTACGGTGCAGGTATGACGAGTTGTGGCGTGGGGTTCTCGATCGAGCTTTCCCCGGTGGACGCGCCCAAGCGCTACGCGACGGTCAGCGCTGGCAACGCGGTTATGCGCTAGCGGTGGTTAGCCGCGTCAACGAACTCCGTAACAGGGTGGCCCATCACGAGCCGCTGTTTACCGGAGTCCCAGCCGCCGGGCAGCTGATTCGACGGAGCGTGCAGTCTTCGCACGGAGACTGTCTCCGGCTGGCGGCCATGCTGGATCGCGATCTTCATACGTTCCTGCTCTCCACTTCCACCGTGCCCGCCCTATTAAGTTCACCGCCCTGCGCCCTGGGCGGAAGGTGACCACACCGCATCGCGCGGCCATTTCATACAACAAAACGGGCGCCCTCCCGAAGGAGAGCGCCCGTCCCGTGTGAAACGAGGGTTGGACTTAGAAGTCCATACCGCCACCGTCGCCACCGGCTACCGGAGCAGCCTTCTCGGGCTTGTCTGCCACGACGACCTCGGTGGTCAGGAACAGACCGGCGATCGATGCGGCGTTCTGCAGGGCCGAACGGGTGACCTTGGCCGGGTCGATGATGCCCTGGGCGATCATGTCACCGTACTCACCGGACGCGGCGTTGAAGCCGTGGCCGACGGGCAGGTCGCGGACCTTGGCGGCCACAACACCGGGCTCCTGGCCGGCGTTCAGTGCGATCTGCTTCAGCGGTGCCTCGATGGCCACGCGAACGATGTTTGCACCGGTTGCCTCGTCGCCGACGAGCTCCAGCTTCTCGAAGGCCAGCTTGCCGGCCTGGATCAGGGCAACGCCACCACCGGCGATGATGCCCTCTTCGACGGCAGCCTTGGCGTTACGCACGGCGTCCTCGATGCGGTGCTTGCGCTCCTTGAGCTCAACCTCGGTTGCGGCTCCGGCCTTGATGACCGCAACACCGCCGGCCAGCTTGGCCAGGCGCTCCTGCAGCTTCTCGCGGTCGTAGTCCGAGTCGGTGCCCTCGATCTCGCGACGGATCTGAGCCACGCGACCGGCGATGGCGTCGGCGTAGCCGGCACCCTCAACGATGGTGGTCTCGTCCTTGGTGATAACAACCTTGCGGGCGCGGCCCAGGTCGGTCAGCTTCAGCTGCTCGAAGGTCAGGCCGAGCTCGGCGGAGATAACCTCTCCACCGGCCAGTACGGCGATGTCCTTGAGCTGAGCCTTGCGGCGCTCACCGAAGCCCGGAGCCTTGACGGCGGCGGACTTGAAGATGCCACGGATCTTGTTGACCACCAGGGTGGTCAGCGCTTCGCCGTCCACGTCCTCGGCGATGATGACGAGGGGCTTGCCGGTCTGCATGACCAGGTCGGCAACCGGGGACAGGTCCTTGACCGAGGAGATCTTGGAGTCTGCGATCAGGATGTAGGCATCCTCGAAGACGGTCTCCTGGCGGTCGGGGTCGGTGACGAAGTAGGCCGACAGGTAACCCTTATCGAAGCGCATTCCCTCGGTCAGCTCGAGCTCGGTACCGAAGGTGCTGGACTCCTCAACGGTGACCACACCCTCCTTACCAACCTTGTCGATGGCCTCGGCGATGATCTCACCAATGCCGGTGTCGGCGGCCGAGATCGACGCGGTGGCGGCGATCTGGTCCTTGGTCTCGATCTCCTTGGAAGCCTCGGTCAGCTCGGCGATAACGGCGGCCACGGCCTTCTCGATGCCCTTCTTCAGGCTGATCGGGTCGGCACCGGCGGCAACGTTACGCAGGCCCTCGCGGACCAGAGCCTGGGCGAGAACCACCGAGGTGGTGGTTCCGTCACCGGCGACGTCATCGGTCTTCTTGGCGACCTCCTTGACGAGCTCCGCACCGATCTTCTCGTACGGGTCGTCGAGCTCGATCTCCTTGGCGATGGACACACCATCGTTGGTGATCGTGGGGGCGCCCCACTTCTTCTCAAGTACTACGTTCCGACCGCGCGGGCCAAGGGTGACCTTGACGGCGTCGGCGAGCGTGTTCAGTCCACGCTCAAGACCGCGGCGGGCCTCTTCGTCAAAAGCAATGATCTTTGCCATGTGGTTTTTCGTCCCTCCCGGACGTCGAAAACGGGGTTAGCACTCGATGAATGTGAGTGCTAACTCGATTCTGGCACTCTCCACCTATGAGTGCAAGCCGAACCAGGCAGATGACGGCGGATGAACAGGGAGCCCACGGGGTCCCTATTCGAAGCGCACCTCGGCACCCGAGATCAGCGGCACAAGTTCGACCCAGGCGTTGCCCGGTGCCAGCAGAATCGGTTCCCCCGCCTCGGTGGTGAGCGTGATCGGCGCGGTCGCCTCGGTCTTTGACCAGGTCACCGGAATCATCTGCCCGCCCGTGGACACGTGCCCGGTCCCCGAACCGATCAGCACGGTCTTGGGCACCCCCGGATACTGGTTGTCGATGTTCACCCGAAGCACAATCACGTTGGTGGCCGACCGGGTCTTGCCGTCGGTATCCAGGTCGGGCTTACCCTGCTGCGAACGTAGGAAAACCCCCTGAGCGGCATCCCAGGCCCAAGACTGCTGCCGGGAAGCGGAGAAGGTCGCAAGGATTGTCGCCACCGGGGTTCCGCCCTGGAGCGCCGAGGCACCCTCGGCCGTTTCGGCATGCTCAAACTGCGTGGGCGGTGCGGTCAGTCCCTTCTGATCGTCAATCAGCTTTTCGGCCCGCAGGATCACATTGTGCGGGGCGGGCTTGTCCTTGCTGCGGTACATAAACGGGTCGGCATTCGGCTGACCGTGGATGAAGTTCTTGACCGGGGTGTTTTCCATCTGGTCCACGAAGATCTGCTGTCCACCCGAGTAGGCCACGATGCCACCGAAGGGGGAAATGATGTCCGGGTCCATCGGACGAATCGAGCGCAGCGGCCCCAGCTCCTCGGGAATCTGAGACTGCCAGACCGCAACATAGCGGGTCAGTCCGCCCTCGACCAGCTCCTCAAACACCAGGTCGGCGCGCTCCAGCCCGCGCTGGGGACGCGCCTCGACGTCGTTACCGATCTTGGCGGCGAGCGAGGGGCGCCCCAGGATCTCCAGGGATGCCGACGCACCCGTGAGCGGGGCGACGGCCCCCGGGGCGTCTTCGGTGGCCGTCGGAGTGGCCGAGGTCACCGGTTCGGGTCGCTCTGCACACGCGGACAGGAGCGAGACCCCCATCAGACAGGCGATCAGTATACGCGCCACCCGCGTGGGAGTGGCCGCGGGCGAGGTCAAACGCGATGCTGCGAGTCTGGACATGCCGATAACCATAACGTGCCCGGGCCATAATCACCCCGAGCCGCGCAGAACTATCGCTCGTTATTGGAGCGGTGCGCCTCCCAGGCCGAACGAATAATCTCCTCGGTGCCGCGACGCGCGCTCCACCCGAGTTCCCGCTCGATCTTTGCCACCGAGGCCACCACCGACGCCGGATCACCCGCGCGACGCTCGCGAATCTCCGGGGGCAGATCGACCCCGCTGACCCGGCGCACGGTCTCCACCATCTCCAGCACGCTGGTGCCCAGTCCCGTGCCCACGTTGAAGACCTCGTGCCACCCGGCGGGGCGGGAGTCCAGCGTATCCAGGGCGGCCAGGTGGGCATCCGCCAGATCGCTGACGTGGACGTAGTCGCGCACGCAGGAACCATCCGGGGTGTCATAGTCAGCGCCAAAGACCAGCGGCGATTCGCCCTGGTCCAGTCGCTCGAAGATCATCGGTACCAGGTTGAGCACGGCGCGATCACCCAGTCGGTCAGACCCCGCACCGGCCACGTTGAAATAGCGCAGGCTCACCCCGCGAAGCCCCCAGGCAGTTCCCGCCGCCGCGACCAGGTACTCCCCCTGCAGCTTGGACATTCCGTATGGGTTCACCGGAACCGTGGGGGCATCCTCGGCAATCTGTGCCCCCACCGCGTTGCCATACACCGAGGCGGAGGAGGAGAACACCAGGTTGCGCACGCCGGCCGACTCCATTGCCAGGATCAGGTTGGCCAGGCCGCCGATGTTTTGTTGAAAGTACCAGGCGGGCCGTTGGACCGACTCCAGGACCTGCTTGCGGGCGGCGAAGTGCACCACGGCTTCGATCCGGGCGGTGGTGAGGATCTCGCTCAGCCGCGGCACCGAATGGGTGTCCGCGAGGTCGAGTTCGTGAATAACCACGCCGGGAATACGCTCGGGAATGCCGGTAATCAGGTCATCCACGGCGACAACCTCATCGCCCCGGGCCTGCAACAGCTCCACCACGTGCGCACCGATGTATCCCGCACCGCCGGTAACCAGAATCCTCATACCGGGGATCCTATCGCACCCGTTTTCCGGAGCGTGGATCCACGCTCCGGCACCGGTTTACGCTAGCGACTGGCCGAATAGTCGGTGCCCAGCACGGCCACAACCTGGTTGGCCGGGGCCGGTCCGCCGGCGTTGTTCTTGGCGTACTCCTGAGACTTGGTGACGGTCTGGATGCCCAGGGCCGCGGCAACCCCACGAGCCGCCGACTCACCGGCGTCATCGTGGTAGTACACCACGCTCTGACGAATCGACTTGCTCTTGGCATTGCCCACGTTGATCTGCTGGGTCCAGCCCGCCTGGTTCAGTCGCGTCGAGGCACCGGCGGACAGACCCGTGGTCGTGGTTCCATTCAGCACGTAGATCGAGGCGGTCTTATCGACCGCACCGGTGGTCGGGGTTTCGCTCGGCGGCGCCTGGCTCTCGCCGGTGTCGCCACCGTTCTCATCGGTCCCACCGTCGTCCGGGTTATCGGAGGCACCGTCGCTGGGTTCCTCGCTGGGCTGCGCGGTTGAACTCGAGGTCGGCGCGGTGAAGTCGATCTTGCCGTTCTGCACCGCGATATACACGATCCCGCCGAGCACCAACACCACCACGGCCAGGACCGCGACCAGCCAACCCCAGTGACGACGAGGCAGCGCTCCGGCGGCACGGTGAGCACCCACACGCTTGGAGTGCGTGCGGGCGTTGTCAAAACGGTCGTGGGGGTGGCGTTCGCGCATCTGGGTGGTTCCTCATGGCGGGTCGAGCAGCCGGGCAGATACCCGGTACGGCGGGAAAACGATCGAGAGGGGTTAGTGCTGTCCGGTGGCGCGGCGCTCGCGGGCGGCCTGGCGGGCCTGGCGCAGTCGCTGCAGACGTTTGATCAGCATCGGATCGAAGATGAGGGCGGCTGGACGATCAATCAGACCCGAGAGGATCTGATAGTACCGGGCGGGGGAAAGTGAGAGTTCGGCACGAATGGCCTCCTCCTTCAAACCCGGGTGCTGCCACCAGCGGTTTTCAAACTCGAGGATCGCCCGTTCGCGATCGCTGAGCGCACCGGCGCGCACGGGTTCCGGCGTAGGTGCCGTGGAATCGGAACTCATAGTCATCTCCCCACCAGTAGCGCTCACCTCAAGAGGTCCGTGGGGTAATCCTAACCCGAATCCCCGACGCTAGATGGGGACCGGCTGAGAGAACCCCCACCCAACCGGTGAGACTTACCCCAATAAGGGGAACAAACACGGGTGTGGCGCGTTAGATTAGGAGTGGATCACCACCCGAAGGAGACGGTATGAACACCCCCGTGAACAAGAGCGACGCCGAGTGGCGTGAAGAACTGAGCCCCGAGCAGTATCAGGTGCTGCGCGAGGCCGCGACCGAGCGTCCCTGGACCGGCGAGCTGCTGGACGAGGAGCGCTCCGGCCTCTACACCTGTGCCGCCTGTGGTGCCGAGCTGTTTAAGAGCGGAACGAAGTTTGACTCGGGCTGTGGATGGCCGAGCTTCTACGAGTCCGTGCGTCCCGAGGCGGTCAAGCTGATCGAGGACAACTCGCTGGGCATGGTCCGCACCGAGGTGCGCTGCGCCACCTGCGACTCGCACCTGGGACACGTCTTTGACGACGGCTTCGGCACCCCCACCGGCGATCGCTACTGCATGAACTCGATCGCCCTGAACTTCACCGCGGAATCCGAGTAGCGTGAGCGCAGGGGCATACCAGGCCGCGCTGACGCGGCGATCACGATCAAAGGTTTCGCCGGAAACCCCGAATCACGACGAGCTGGTGCGGCTGGTTTCGGCCGCGGGTCGGGTGGCCGATCACAGCGGTCTGGAGCCGTGGCGTCTGATCGAGCTGCGCGGAACCGACCGCCACCGGCTGGGTGAGGCGCTGGCCGAGGCGGAGGGCAAACGCTCGCCCTCAACCAAGCCGCTGCGTGCCGAACTGCTGATCGCGATCGTGTTTGCCCCGAAGAAGTCGCATAAGGTTCCCGACTGGGAGCAGGAGGCCGTGGCCTCGGGTGTCGCGCACGTCCTGAGCCTGCTCCTGGACGAGGCCGGCTGGGGTGTGCTCTGGCGCACCGGTGAGCTGACCCGCACCGAGCCCGTGCACCGCATGCACGGACTCGCCCCGCACGAGAAGCTGCTGGGCTGGCTGTATGTGGGTGGGGTCCTGCCCCGGGACAAACCCGAGCGGCCCCGCACCATCGACGGGGCCCGGTTCATCACCGGCCTGCCGACGTCCTAACGCACGAATGCCCGTGCTCCCGATAATCAGGGGCACGGGCATTTTGCTGTGCCGGCGGCCTATTCGGCGCCGGTGTGTGCGGCCGCGGGGGCCGCATGACGGTGACGGCCCCAGCGCGGAAGCCCGGCAATGATCGCCGCGACCAGCGCCAGCAGCGCGCCGCCGACGGTGGCCAGGGACATCTGATCGGCGCCGAAGTCCATCAGGTCGAGGATTACCGCGGTAATCAGCTGACCGGCGATCATACCCATCCCCATCAGCAGCACGCCGGTGGAGGCGACGATCCATGCCGAGAGTCCGATGCACACACACCCGATCAGCCCGCCCACATAGAGGGATGGATCGCTCGGCCAGGCGAATTCGGTGAAGTGCGGGCCGCCGCTGATAAACACCGCGCAGAGCAGCGCGAACGTGCCAAACAGGAAGTTGAGGAACGTGGCCGACAGCACGCTGTTGGCGGCCGCACGCACGCGCCCGTTGACGGCCTGCTGCCAGCCGAGCAGGAGTCCGGCTATAAATGGCAGGATCAGTGCCCACACGGGAATGTCCACGGAGATCTTGCCGGTCACCGACCAGCCGGCGGCGGCCAGCACAAGCGCGGCACCCAGCAGTCGATTAACGCTCGGTCGGACCCGCCCGAGCGGGCCAAACCCGATGCCGTCGAGGATGAGCCCGGACACGGTCTGCCCGGCAACCACGGCGACGCTGAACATCGCGATGCCCACGATGGCCCCCACCTGGCTCTGGCTAAAGACCAGGAAAGCGCCGCAGAAGCCCGCCAGCAAGATCCACCAGGGTACCGTTTTCCCGGCAATTCCGCGGAAGATCGCGGCGACTCCGCGACGCCCCGGACGGGAGAAAATCATGATCAGCGAGAGGACTACCAGGCCCGACCCGAACGAGACCGCGGCCGCCGCCAGGCCGTCGTGCAGCGCCTCACCGAGGTGTCCGTTAATGCGAGCCTGGATCGACATGGCCGATCCGATCACGACGGCAAGAATGAGCGCAATCCAGCGCGGGAGAATGCGGGCGGTCCGCTGTGACATGGTGAAGCCTTCCAACTCGGCGCACGCAAGGGGTCGCACGCCGCGTGCCAGCTTACTCCTCGCCCACGACGCTTCCGCGCCCACAAGACTCCGTGCCCGTTCGGGCCGTCTCCGTGCCTGGGATTCCGCAGGTTCCGCGGCCCCGCGGACAGTCGTCGCCCGGTTTTTCTGCCGATCAGCACCGTTCCCGCCGCCGTACGGACAGTCGCCGCCCGAACCCCCGGGCGTTCTGGCACGATGGGATCAACCCGAGAAGGGAACCCGAGATGACATCCACACGCCCCGCCGCCAACGCCGACGGCATGCGTCGTCACAACCTCGCCGCGGTCCTGGAGATCATCCATCGTCGCAGGCAGCTTTCGCGCACCGAGATTACCCGGGCATCCGGGCTGAGCCGGTCCTCGATCAAGGGCCTGGTCGCCGAGTTGGAGACCCTGGGGCTGTGTTTTGAGAGCGAGCCGCAGGCCAGTAATCGCTCGGGTCGCCCCTCGCCGATGGTGCAGCCGCGCCCCGACGTGCTGAGCGTCGCGGTGATGCGCGATGCCAACGGGATCACCGTGGCACTGGCGACCCTCGGGGCGAAGATTGTCTGGCGTCGGGCGGTCCCGCTCCCCCGCAATGTATCGGCACGGGACACCGCCGATATCGTGGCCACCACGATCGCCGAGGCCCGGGCGGAGCTTCCCGCCGGGGTTGTGCTGGTGGGGATCGGCGTGGCTACCCCGGGGTTTGTGACCGGTGCGAATCACGAGTATGTGAGTGCGTCCTCGCTGGGATGGGATGCCGAGCCGTTCGCCCGCTATCTCACCGAGGCCACGGGAATCCCCGCGGAAACCCGCTATGACGGCCACCTGGGGGTGCTGGCCGAGAGCATCTGGGGTGCCGGGCTGGATCGCAAAAACGTTGTCTACTTCTACGGCGGCCCCGGCGGAATCGGCACCGCGGTGCTCGTGGGGGGACACCTCCTGACCGGCAACACCGGCATCGCCGCCTCCTTCGCCCACGCGACCGTGCGGCCCGGCGGCGGGCGCTGCTGGTGTGGTGCCCGCGGCTGCTTCCAGGTGGAGGTCACCCAGTACGACATCCTGAGCGCCCTCGGGGAGATCGGCGCGCTGCCCGAGCTCCCGCCCGAGGCCGTCGAGGACCGCTCCCCGCGCACCGTCTACGCTCCCCCGCACGATGATGATCCGGTGCTTCCCGAGCCGCCGCAGTCCCCGCACGAGCGCCTAGAGAGCTATCTGGCCCGCACCGGCGCGGCCCTGCGCGCGGCCGTGATCGCCTACGATCCCGAGCTGATCCTGTTTGACGGATTCTTCAGCCACCTGCTGGCCTACGATGCCGACACCCTGGCCGGCTACTGCGTAATCTCCAGCTTCGACACCATGCGCCAGCAGGTCGAGCTGGGAACCCCGGCCCTCGGGCCCGACCTGCTCCTGCTCGGCGCGGCCGACCTGGGCTTCCGTCGGCTGCTGGCCGATCCGCTCGGTGTGATTGGCGGGCAGCCGGCGGGCGCGGACACCGCGATGCGTTCGGAATAGTCGGATCGTCCGGCCGGCTGGACTGGCTCGGCAGACTCAACTGTCTCGACCCGCTCGGCCGACTCAGCTGGCTCGACCTGCGCAGCTGGCTCAACCCGCTCAGCTGGCTCGACGCCCCGGCAGCCTAGCGACGCCACGTCGGCCGCGCCGTCATATTCCCCCGGAGGAACATGACGGCGCGGCCGCGGTGTGCGCTAGGACTCGTCGGGTTTTTTGAGCAGGAAGGTCATCGCCAGCGCGAGCACCTTGACCCCCAGCCCGACGGTGAGCGCAAACCGCAGGCCGTGCCCATCCGCGAGGATGCCGTAGACCGGCGCGAACAGCCCACCCACCGTGGCCCCGAGGCCCAGGGTGAGCCCGCTCGAGGTTCCGATCCGATTCGGCAGGTACTTCATGCCCAGCGCAACCTGCACCGAGAACGGGATGAAGGCGGCAAACCCGAGGACCGAAATCGCGATCAGCGCGACCACCGTGCCCGGCGCCAGCAGCATGACCCCGAGCGCCAACGGGCCGATCAGGTAGCCCAGGCGCAGGGTGAGGATATGGCCGATCCGGTCGGCAAGCCAGCCGCCGGCCAGGGTCCCCAGCACCCCCATCCCGGTGAACAGGGTCAGGCTTCCGGCCCCGAACTCGGTGCTGACCCCGAACTCACTGATCAGGAACAGTGCGAGGAATGCCTGAATTCCAGCCGATCCCGCCGAGGACAGGATCACCATCGCCGAGAACCAGCCGAATGCTCGCCAGTCATCCTTGCCGTGCCGAGCGGGCTTCGTCGGAGCCGGAGCGGCAACACCCGAGCGCGCACGCTTTGCCCGTTCGATGCCGCGCCAGATCGCCATCAGCAGCGCCAGGGCCACGGCGGGAAGCGCGAGCAGCGGGGTGGCCGCGAGACCCAGGTTTCCGATCACCAACGATACCGCGAGCGGCGCCAGCGCCATACCGATGTTTCCGCCCACCGAGAAGACCGCGAGCCCGCTGGTGCGCGGTCCCGAGGCCGCCTTCGCCTGACGCGTGGCCGAGGGGTGGTAGGCGGCGACTCCGAGCCCGGTGCCGGCGACCGCGAGGCAGGTCAGCAGCAGGTCCTGGGTGAGCCCCGAGATACCGACGCCGACCCCGGCGATGAGGAAGCCCACCACCGCGAGCCAGGGAATGCGCCAGCGATCCACCAGTAGCCCAAACGCGGGCTGAAGCACGCTGCCCAGCAGGTTGGCGGCGAGCATGATCGCGCTGGCCGCGGCGTAGGTGTAGTTACGCTCCATCACCATAAACGGGATCAGCGCCGGCACCGCCCCCGCGTAGAAGTCGTTGACCACGTGGGTCACCGACATCAGCGCGAGCTTCCCGCGTTGAACCTCCCCGGTCATGCGCGGGGGCGCTACCTGCGGCAGCGCCCCCGTTTCAACCGATTCCAGGGAATCAATCGCCTCGTTTTGTGAGGTCACTCTGCCAGCAGCCAATCCACCTCGCGGCGCAGCAGCTCGTGCCGTTCCGGGGTGTCGAACGCCTGCACGCCGTGGCCCAGGGCGTCATAGACGGTGCGGGCACCGTCCTGCTCGGTGGTCCAGACCAGTGCGTGGGTCAGATCGGCATAGTCGTGGGTCAGCAGAACACGGCTGCCCGGGTACGCCTCCAGATAGCTGTACATCTCGTCATAGGGGTGGAAGTCAGCAAAGCCCGCGGTGATCGGATGATCCGGGTCCGAGACCTGCACGTGCGAGACGCCGATCGGCGGGTGCATCGAGGTTCCCCGCACCCACTCGCCGCCGATCCACTGGTGCCACTCATCGAGCCCATCCAGGCTGTTCGAAGCGGCGTGCAGCGCGAGGATCGGTGCCTTGCGGGCGCGGTAGGCACGCAGCGCAGCAAACGCCGCATCCCACTCCTCGCGCGGGCCGTCGGAGACCTCGGTGTACTCGCCAAAGCCCGCGTTGACCACCAACAGGTCGGTGTCCGCCAGTTCCTCGAGGATGCCCTGCGGCTTGAGCGCACGCAGCACCACCGCGTGGCCGGCCTCCTGCAGAACCTGCGCGACGCGGAAGCCTGTCGCGGTGAAGTCGTGCCAGCGGTCCTGGTACTGACCGGAGCCGGTCAGAATGGTGATTTTTGCCATGATGTTTCCCTCTCTCGGGTGGGGTTAGGGGTGCAGCAGGGTGGTGGGGATCGGGGCCGAAACCAGGCCGGACGCATCCAGCTCCGCCCACAGCTCGGCGGGGATCTCCCAGCTCGCCCAGGACAGGTTCTGGTTCAGCTGGCCGCGGTCGGCGACCCCGGTGAGGATCATGTCAACCTCGGGATAGCCCAGCACATACTGAATGGCCACCGCACCGATGGGCACGCCGTAGCGTGCGCTCAGTGCGTGAATCGCGGCGACCCGCTCGACGATCGCGGGCGGGGTGGGCTGATAGTGGAAGTGACCGGAGTCCTTGCCATCCACCAGGCCCGCGTGCAGGGTCGAGGCGATGCTCAGGGTCACGCCCTGCTCCCGCACCAGCGGGATCACCTCATCCAGCGCCTCGGAGTCCACCAGCGAGAACCGGCCGGCGAGCAGCGCGGCGTCCAGCTCGATTTCGCGCAGGAACCGGGCGAGCATCGGTGCCTGGGTGATGCCGACGCCGATGGCGCCGATCGCCCCCTCGGAGCGCAGCTCCTGGAGTGCCGCATAGGACTCGGTGGATGCCTGGTCGTAGAAACGGTCGGGATCGTGGATGTAGGCGATGTCCAGCCGGTCCACGCCCAGCCGGGCGAGCGAGGCGTCCACCGAGCGGCGAATCCCGTCGGCCGAGAAGTCGTAGCGCCACAGCGCATCCTCGTGGTCGAGGACCGGCTCGCCGTCACGCACCAGGCGGCCCACCTTCGAGGAGAGCACATACTCCTCGCGGGGATACCGGGTCAGCGAGGGCCCAAACAGTTTCTCCGAAGCCCCGCCGCCGTACATCGGGGCGGTGTCGAAGTAGCGGATTCCCGCATCCCAGGCGGCATCCACCAGGTCGTCGCTGTTGGCCTGCGGATCGGCATGATGGATCAGCGAGGTTGCGCCAAGGGCCAGGCCGCGGGCCTGCGGGAAGGTAACCCGCTTGGTGGGTTCGGTTGTCATGATTAGCCTTTCAGTCCGCCGCCGAAGTTGATACGCATGTACTTCTGCAGCCAGATAAAGATGATGATCAGCGGAATGGTGGCCACGAGTGATCCGGAAATCACCAGGGTCGGGATGATGGCCTCCTCGGTATCACTCCCGCGCATCATGCTGTAGAGGCCGAGGGAGAGGGGGTACTTGGTGTTGTCGCTCAGCATGATGAACGGCAGCAGGAAGTTATTCCAGATTCCCACGAACTGCAACAGGAACACGGTGAGCAGGCCGGGCGCCATCAAACGCAGCCCAATCGCCGAGAAGATTCGAAACTCGCTGGCCCCGTCCACACGGCCGGCATCCAGCAGCTCCCGCGGCACCGAGGAGGCGGCAAACACGCGGCACAGCCACATCCCAAACGGGCTGACCATAACCGGGAACAGGATCGCGAAGTACGTGTTGGTGAGCTCAAGCTGGGCCATCAGCAGGTACTGCGGGATCGCCACCACCACCCCGGGCAGCAGCATGCCGGTGAGCACCAGGCCGAAGGCGACCTGCTTGCCGCGGAACTCGTACATCGCCAGGCCGTAGCCGAACGCCGCCGAGACCAGCACCGAGAGGGCAGCGCCTCCGCCGGCGTAGATGACAGAGTTGCCCATCCACGTCCAGAACGCGCCGTCCTGATAGTTGCCCAGCTGGGCGACGTTGCGGAAGAACCCGTCGATCCCATCGGGGATAAACGTGTTCGTGGTGAAGAGGGTATCGCGCCCCTTGGTCGAGGCACTCACCAGCCAGAACAGCGGAATGAAGCAGTACAGCGAGCCGATGATCAGGATCGCCGAGGGGATCGCGCCGAGCGCCTTACGCTTGGCCCGAGCGCGTTCGCGCTTGATCTGTTGCGGCGGTCGCTCGCTCGCCGGCAGCGCGGCGGCGACGGGAACCGGGGTCTTATCGATCGTGGTCATCAGTCGCCCGATCCCTTCTTACCGGCCAGCCGGAAGACCAGCAGCGAGAGTCCAAATGCGATCAGCGCGATGATGATCGCCCCGGCCGCGGCCATGTTCGTTTCGCCCTGCTCAAAGGCCAGGCGCTGGATCTCCATCAGCGGCACCCAGCCGGAGGTGATCGAGGGGGACATGGTTTTCATGGTCTGCGGTTCGGCGTACACCTGAACCGCGCCGATCACACCAAACAGCAGGGTGAAGATCATCGAGGGCACCACGAGCGGCAGCTTGACCTGGATCGCGATGCGCAGCTCGCTGGCCCCATCGATCCGGGCCGCCTCGTAGATCTCCCGCGGGATGCCGCTGAGCGCGGTGTGCAGGATGATCATGTTGAAGCCGATGCCACCCCAGACGGCGATGTTTACGATCGAGTAGAAGACCAGCGAGTCCCCGAGGAAGTCCGGGGTCGGGAAACCGAAGAAGGTGAAGATGTCGCCGAACGGGCTGGTGCGCTCGTGGTACATGTAGCCCCACATGAGCGTGGCGATCACGCCGGGGACCGCATAGGGGATGAAGATGATCGTCTTGGAGACCGTGCGTAGCTTGGAGACGCCCACGTCCAGCGCCAGGGCGAAGACCAGCGCCAGGCCGAGGGTGATCGGGATCACCAGCAGGCCGTAGTATCCGGCGCGGGCCAGGCCCGACCAGAACACCGAGCCCTCGAGGATCGCCGCGAAGTTTTCAAATCCAACAAATACCGAGGCCCGTTCGGAGGCCCCGATGATGCCCGAGGAGACCTTATTGGAGAAGAAGCTGAGGTAGACCGAATAGCCGATCGGGATCAGCAGGAACAGGGTGAAGAGGGTGATCCCCGGTGCGATAAACAGGTACGGGGCAAGACGGTGGCGACCCGTGCGCGGGCGACCGGGCCCGGCCGACCCCCGGCCGGGTGCGACTGCACGTCGCACCCGAGCGGGGCCAGCCTGTTCGAGAACGGACTGGGCCATGAAGCTAGTCCGTCACCGTGAAGCCCGTGCGCTTCATATCGTCCACCACGGTGGACTGAAGCTTCTTGATCGCGTCATCCATCGAGAGCTCCCCGGCGATCGCCTTGGGGGCGATGTCCTTCCACGTGCTCTGCATCAGCAGGGCGTTGGGACCCCAGTTGGAGAACGTCTTGGCCTTCTGGCTGGCGACCAGCTTGAGGTAGTCCTGGGCCGGATCGATCGGGCTCGGGCGCATCTCCAGGATCTCCTTGGAGTTGTCCAGGCGGTCGCTGCCGGAGAGGTTGTTGGAGTACTTCCAGCGGGTGAGGATACCCTCCTCGGAGTCGGTAAACCACTCGATGAAGGTTTCGGCGGCCTGACGCACCTTGGTGTTCTTGACCAGGATGATCGCCGATCCACCGGACACCGCGGTCTCGGTATCGCCCTTATCCCACACCGGCATCGGCGCCGCACGCCACTTCCCATCCAGCTGCGGGTTGGCGTTCATGATGGTGCCGGGCGCCCAGGCACCGGCGTTCCAGGAGAGGATCGTCCCGTCGGCGAGCATGTTGTTGACGCCGGGGCCGGTCTCGGTGGAGATCAGGCCCTCCTTGATGAGCTTGGAGCGGAAGTTCGCGGCCTTGAGGGTGGCCGGGTCGTCGATGCCCACGGTCCACTTCTCGCCGTCGGCCTTCCACCAGTCGGCACCGGCCTGAGCCGACCAGCCGGCCAGGTCGTTGGAGTCGTAGTTGTAGTTTCCGAGCACCTTGTCCGGAGCGACCTCCTTGACCTTGCGGGCGAGCGCCTCATACTCGTCCCACGTGGTCGGAACGGTCAGGCCTAGCTGATCAAACAGGTCGGCTCGGTAGAAGAACATCATCGGGGTGAAGTCCTCGGGTGCGCCGTAGTCCTTGTCGCCGAAGTGGACCAGGCCGCGCACGGATTCGCGGTAGTCGCCCTCATCGATCTTCAGGTTTTCCAGCGGCGCCACGGCGCCCTGGGAGACCAGGTAGGGCAGCATCTGATACTCGGCCTTGATCACATCGGGGGCGTCTCCGGCCTGAACGGCGGCGATCAGCTTGGCGGCGATATCGGGCTGGTTGGAGGGAACCACGGTCAGCTTGACCTTGATGTTCGGATGAGACTTTTCGAAGGCCTCAACGATCTGCGGCGCGTACTGCGTGGGGTGCCAAAACTTGATGGTCACGGGCTTATCGGCGGTGCCGAGACCCTTATCCTCTTCGGCGCTTGCCCCACCGGAGCATCCGGCAAGCAGGGCCACGATGGCCGTGGCGGCGAGGAGGGAGAGGGAACGTTTTTTCATGGGCGTTGCTCCTTTGCAGGTCAATGACGAAACGTGATGCGGGTGTGAGCTTCCTTCCCCCGGGCGCACCAATCACCGCCCTCATTGGCGGTGCCGGAATCACGATTCCCCTACGTGGTTCCGGGTGCCCCCGACCTTTCGGAGGTATGTTCACGTCATCAACATACCCCATTTAGGTCCCGTGTCCATAGCCCAATCGAAATTTTCTTGGGTCTCGGTGCGCGATGATGCGATCAACCGCTTCGGCACTCCTCCACAGCGCGAAGGAAATACCCGACTATCCACAGATCAAGCGGGTCCGGACATCAGGACGCTCGCTGTGCGTAGTGTTCAAACATGCCCATCCACACCCTGAACATCACCGCCATGGCCACCGCCGCCATCGGCGCTGCTCTCGGTGCCAGTGTGGTTTCCAGCGCCAGCGCATCGTATCCGCTCGATTTCTGGCATGGACTCGCACGGTGGGCCGGCACCACCGGCTTTGCGGGCGTGGTCGCCAGTATCGCCGCGATGATCACCATCTCCACCGCACGCAAGAAACAGCGCGAGGATATCTGGTGGCAGCGCGTCGAGTGGGGACTCACCCACTACTTTGGTGCCGAGGAGAGCGCCGAACGGGAAACCGCACTGGGTATCCTCACCGAGATGGCGAGCTCACGCCTGGGTGGAATCGACGGCACCAGGTTACTTCTCGCGGCCTCGGCGATTATTTCGCAGGATGCCACCGCGGAACACACGCGTTTTCCAAGCGGACAGAAGTCGGACACCAGCTTTACCCACATGCACGAACCCGAGGAACATTGAAAAGCAGAGGAGGAATCCATGACAAACGACTACAGCCGACTCCCCCTGGGGCTTCCGCCGACCCATAATGAGCTTGTCTACGCGGCGAACATTCGGTTTCGCGCCGAACAGGCACAGGGCATCGCCTCGCCCGAGTGGATCATCGACCTCGCCTCGGAGCTCTGGCCGGTTCGCCGAAGACGCTGGTATCACCGGCTGTTTCTTTCTGATAAGCCGTTACGTCGCAAACCGCCACGGCTCAGACGATAGCGCGTTCCAACACAAACCCCCGGCCACATCGTGCCGATGGGCACGAGGACCGGGGGTGATGGAGCCGTTTGCGAGAATCGAACTCGCGACCTTCGCATTACAAGTGCGGCGCTCTGCCAACTGAGCTAAAACGGCGGGTGCCGATCGGGCACCCCATTATTCTAGGGCACCCGGTCGGGCGCGGTGCAACTTCACGCACCGGGAGCGAACCTATCCGGCGGGTGTTGCGCCGTCGGTCGGATCGGTGGACGGGGTGGGCGACACACTCGCCTTGTTCTGGGTCTCGCTGGCAATCGACAGCACAAACGCGCGGAACTCCTTGGAGCTGGTCAGCTCGCCGGTGTACAGCTTCTCGTTCACCAGGATCGTGGGCATGGTTACAACCTTGTCCAGCTTCGAGTTCGGCACCGGCTGGTTCATCGCGGTGTCGGTCACGCTGCTCACCCAGCCCTTATAGGTCTGCTTGGTGATGCACTCCTCGATCGAGCTTGCATCGGACGCCTTGGCATCCTTGGCCAGCTTCACCAGATCGTCATCGCTGCGACCGGTGGTGCCCTCGGTGGGCTGGTCCTTGTACATCGCCGCGTTGAAGGCGAAGAACTGATCGGGGGCGAAGTTTGCGACGCAGGCGGCGGCGTTGGCTGCCCGGACCGAGTACTGGCTACCGGCCGACTTACTGGCCAGCGGGGCGATCGGGTGATACTCGACGGTGATCGCGCCGTCCTTGACCAGGGTTTCCAGCATCTCGGCGTTGGCCTTCTGGAACTCACCCATATCCGAGGCGATGTAGTCGGCGTAGATACGAATGTTGGGCACCGCCGGGTTGATCTCGGTGGGCTTGGCGGGATCCGCGATCGGCTGAGAATCCGTGCGGACCGCCTTGAGGCCGGCACCCACCACGATGCCGCCGCTGATCATGTTCGCGGGGGTGGTGGTGGCCGAGGGCTCGGTGGTGCGCAGCGACATCACGACACCCACCACGATGGCACCCACCACGATCACGCCGGCACCAATCAGGAGCACGCGGCCCAGAATATCCTTGCGGCGCTGGGCGCTGCGCAGTTCGGTGGCACGCTCACGCGCGGCCTGTCGGACCGATCGGCTCCGGGGCGACTTCGGGTCTGCGTCGTTAGTCATTCGTCCTCGCTCAATGCGTGTCTACATCGGAATTAGACGACACGCGAACTCCGAGTTTACCCAGCGCATCTGAAAATAGCCCAAACGCGTCCCCGTTGAGGGGACGTTTTCCCAATCCGGGCGCAGACGTTCCGAAACCACGCCCGGGCGTGCCATACTAAAAAACGTGACACTGGCGTCACACCCCGAGCTGTTAAGAACGGGGTTCCATCACAACGGATCGTCCGGCACGTACCTGCCGGTGAAGGAGAAGAGAAAATGGCTTCGGTCACTTTTGATAACGCAACTCGTATGTACCCCGGAGGCACCCGCGCCGCCGTTGACAAGCTCAACCTTGAGGTCGCAGATGGCGAATTCCTCGTTCTGGTTGGCCCGTCCGGTTGTGGTAAGTCCACCTCCCTGCGTATGCTCGCCGGCCTCGAAGAGGTCAACGACGGACGCATCCTCATTGGCGACCGCGATGTGACCGACATCCCGCCGAAGGACCGCGACATCGCCATGGTCTTCCAGAACTACGCGCTGTACCCGCACATGACCGTGGCAGAGAACATGGGCTTCGCCCTGAAGATCGCCGGTGTCAGCAAGGACGAGCGTGCCGCCCGCGTACTCGAGGCTGCCAAGCTGCTGGACCTCGAGGACTACCTGACCCGTAAGCCCAAGGCCCTCTCGGGTGGTCAGCGTCAGCGTGTGGCCATGGGTCGCGCGATCGTGCGTCAGCCCCAGGTGTTCCTGATGGATGAGCCGCTGTCGAACCTGGACGCCAAGCTGCGCGTCCAGACCCGTACCCAGATCGCGTCGCTGCAGCGCCGCCTGGGCGTCACCACCGTCTACGTGACCCACGACCAGACCGAGGCGCTCACCATGGGTGACCGCATCGCCGTGCTGAAGGACGGTCTGCTCCAGCAGGTCGGCACCCCGCGCGACCTGTACGAGCGTCCCGAGAACGTCTTCGTGGCCGGCTTCATCGGCTCCCCCGCCATGAACCTGCTGCAGGTTGGCCTGGCCGACGGTGGCGTGCAGTTCGGTCAGTCGGTTGTGCCGGTTGAGCGCGAGACCATCGCCGAGACCACCGCATCGACCGCCACCATCGGTGTGCGCCCCGAGGACATCCGCGTGACCGAGGACCCCAACGCCGGCCTGGCCGTGACCGTGGACCTGGTCGAGGAGCTCGGAGCCGACGGTTACCTCTACGGTCACGCCGACATCAACGGTGTCCGCACCGACCTGGTGGCCCGCGTCGACGGTCGCATCCACCCCTACGCCGGCGAGACCGTGCGCCTGGAGGTTCTGCCGAACCACCTGCACGTGTTCGACGTCGAGTCGGGCCTGCGCCTCTCGAAGCCGGTGACCCTGTAATTTAGGTCACCATTTCGAGCGGATGTTCGGCCGGTAGTCTCGTGACCTCCGGTACGCTCGAAAGAGAGTTTGTTTAGCTTCGGCCCACACCCTCGGTGTGGGCCGAAGTGTTATCCCGGGTAACCGGAAAGAGAGGGAACCCATGAGCGGCTCGCTAAACATCACCTCGGCCACCGCGGATCCGGCGCTGCTGGATCTGCCCTGGGAACTCCCCCTGGCGGACTGGCCGAGCGAGAGCATCGCCTCGCTGCCCAAGGGTATTTCGCGCCACCTGGTGCGCTTCGCCAACCTTTCCGGCTACGTGGTGGCCGTCAAGGAGACCACCGCCGAGATGGCGCGCGGCGAGTACGACATGCTGCGTACCCTGCAGCGCCTGGATATCCCGTGTGTGGATCCGCTCGCGGTGATCACCGGTCGCGGCACCGAGAACGGCGATGAGCTGCCCTCGGTCCTCGTCACCCGTCATCTGCGCTTCTCACTGCCCTATCGCGCGCTGTTCTCACAGCAGCTGCGCCCGGACACCGCCACCCGTCTGGTGGACGCCCTCGCCGTCCTGCTGGTGCGCCTACACATCGTGGGCTTCTTCTGGGGCGACGTGTCGCTCTCCAACACCCTCTTCCGACGCGATGCGGGCGCATTTGCCGCCTACCTGGTGGACGCCGAGACCGGCAAGCTCTACCCGGGCGGACTGTCGCGCGGCCAGCGCGAGAACGACCTGGAGATCGCCCGCGTGAACATCGCCGGTGAGCTGATGGACCTCGCCGCCGGCGGCCGCGCCGACGAGGACCTCGATCCGGTGGAGCTCTCCAACGGCATCGTCGCCGCCTACCGCCAGCTGTGGACCGAGCTGACCGGCTCCGAGTCCTTCTCCTCGCATGAGCGCTGGCGGATCCGCTCGCGGGTCGAGCGTCTGAATGATCTGGGCTTCGACATCGAGGAGCTGGCGATCAAGACCGCCGAGGGCGGCACCACCGTGCGTATCCAACCCAAGGTTGTGGACGCCGGGCACCACCAGCGCCGTCTGCTGCGCCTCACCGGTCTGGACACCGGCGAGAACCAGGCCCGCCGGCTGCTGAACGACCTCGACTCCTACATTGCCGCCAACGGTAAGCAGGACATGGACGAGGAGGTGGTGGCCCACGAGTGGCTGATCCGCGTCTTCGAGCCCGTCGTGAAGGCCATCCCGCGCGAGCTCAAGGGCAAGCTCGAGCCCGCGGAGGTCTTCCACCAGCTCCTGGAGCACCGCTATCGCCTGTCCGAGGCCCGCGACGCCGATGTGCCGCTGGCCGAGGCGCTGAGCTCCTATATCAACGATGTGCTGCGTCACCGCCGCGACGAGGCCACCGTCATCGCCCCGCCCACCGAGGCCCTCGACCTGCCGCTCGACGCCGTGGACGATGATGGCGAGCCCACCGCGGACTGGCGCGACCTGGTGTAGCCAGCGCCACGACGCCCCCACGTACAAGAATCCCGCCCGGTTGCCCGGGCGGGATTCTTGTTATTCGAGGGTGAACGCTACTTGGCGGCCTTGCCCTCGGCGCGCAGGCGCGAGATCTCGTACAGGGTCACCGAGGCGGCGATTCCGGCGTTGAGCGACTCGGTCGCGGACGAGATCGGGATCGAGACGATCGCGTCGCAGGCCTCGGTCACCAGACGCGACAGGCCCTTGCCCTCGCTTCCGACAACAATCAGCAGCGGACGGTCGGCCAGCTCCAGGCCCGGCAGCATGGTGTCGCCGCCACCGTCGAGACCGATCACGAAGACGCCGGCGGCCTTATAGGCCTTGATGGTCTGGGTGAGGTTCGCGGCCATGGCCACGGGGGTACGCGCGGCGGCACCGGCGGAGGTCCGCCAAGCCGAGGCGGTCATGCCCACCGAGCGACGCTGCGGAACGATCACGCCGTGACCGCCAAACGCGGCGGTCGAACGCAGGATCGCACCGAGGTTACGCGGGTCGGTGATTCCGTCCAGCGCGACGATCAGCGGCACCTGGGCGCGCGAGATGGTCTTCTGCAGCAGGTCCTCGGGGTGCTCGTAGCGGTACGGCGGCACCTTGAGGGCCAGGCCCTGGTGCACCGAGTCGAAGCTCACCATGCGGTCAAGCTCGGGGCGCATGACCTCGAGGATCGGGATGCCGCGACCGGTCGCGATGGTCACGATCTCCTTGACCCGCTCGTCGTACTCGATCCGCGAGGCGATGTAGAGGGTGGTTGCCGGGATCTTGGCCCGCAGCGCCTCAAGCACCGCGTTACGACCGGTGACGATCTCCGACTCATCCGCGGTGCGCTGCTTCACACGGCGCTGCTGCGGGGCCTGAGCAGGCTGGTCGCCGCCGCGCGACTGCGCGGGTCCGCGACCACCGCGGGCGGCCTCCAGACGCTCGCGAGCAATCTTGCGCTTGCCGGCGACGTGGTAGGTCCGGTCCTCGGCCTTGGGGGTCGGGCCCTTGCCCTCGAGGGACTTGCGTCCGAGTCCGCCGGTGCCCTTTGCGGGACCCTTCTTACCCTTACGAATGGCGCCGGGACGCCCGTTGTTGTTAGCCATCAATACTCCAATGTGCCCCGGTGGGGGTGTCGTCAATCGTGATACCCGCAGCCTGGAGGTCATCACGAATTTGGTCTGCGGTGGCGAAGTCCCGGCTGGTCCGGGCCTGTTCGCGATGCCCCAGCAGCCGGTCCACAAGCGGCGCGAGCACGGCCTGGGCCGCCTGGTCGCCGGCCTGCTGCCAGGTTGCCGAAAGTGGGTTGATGCCCAGGACGTTGGTCATCGCAATGACCTGTCCAAAGGCGGCGGCCGCGGCCGCAAGATCGTCGCCGTCAATCGCCGCGTTGCCGCCGCGAATGGTGTCGTGCAGGACCGCGAGGGCCTGCGGGATCGCCAGGTCATCGTCCATGGCGGCGATGAACTCGGCGGGAAGCTCCTCGGTCTGGGTGCCGGCGAATCGGGTATCGGCCAGGCGACGATCGACGCGCTCGAGGAAGCTTTCGATCCGATCCAGGGCGGCCTCGGCCTCGGCCAGGGCTCCGTCGTGGAAATCAATGGTGGAACGGTAGTGTGCCTGTCCCAGGAAGTAGCGCAGCACGAGCGGGCGCGCCTGGGCGAGCAGGTCGGCGGCGAACAGCGAGTTGCCCAGCGACTTGGACATCTTCTGCCCGCCCACGTTCACCAGGCCGTTGTGGACCCAGTAGTTCGCGAAGCCGTGACCGGCGGCGCTGGACTGAGCCAGCTCGTTCTCGTGGTGCGGGAAGCGCAGGTCCAGGCCTCCGCCATGAATGTCAAAGTTCTCGCCGAGGTAGCGGCTGGACATCGCCGAGCACTCGATGTGCCAGCCGGGACGTCCGGCACCCCACGGGCTGTCCCAGACGGCCGAGGAGGGCTCGCCGTCCTTGCGTCCCTTCCACAGGGCAAAGTCGCGGGGATCGTTCTTGCCTCGCGGATCCGCGTCGGTGGCGTCCTCCATCGCGTCGATGCTCTGGCGGGTCAGCTCGCCATAGCGCGACCAACTGCGCACGTCGAAGTACACATCCCCCGAGCCATCGGCGGCCGGGTAGGCGTGACCGCGCTCGATCAGGCTGGTGATGATCTGCTGCATCTGCTGGATGCTCGCGGTCGCCCGCGGCTCGTAGGTGGGCGGCAGGACACCAAGGGCGCGGTAACCCTCGGTGAATTCCAGCTCCATCCGGTAGGCCAGCGCCCACCAGGGCTCATCCTCGGTGGCGTTGAGCAGCACCTTGTCATCGATGTCCGTGACGTTGCGTACCAGGGTGACCCGGTAGCCCGAGTATTCAAACCAGCGACGCAGCTGATCGTAAACCAGGGCCGAGCGCAGGTGCCCGATATGCGGGGAGGACTGCACGGTGGGTCCACAAACGTAGAGTCCTACCTGGCCCGGAATAATCGGGGTAAATTCGCGCAGGTCTTGGGATTTGGAGTCGTACAGGTGTAGGGCCACGTATATAAGAGTACAAGGGGCGGGGCCCGACGGCGCGCCGCGGCCGGTGTGTGACACGAGATTTTCCCGCTCAGACACCGTGTTTACTCAAAAAATACCGGTTGTCAGTTGTATTTTGTGCGCGCGGGCCTACCCTCGAGGCACCCGCTTGAGGAGGTCGAGGAGCCGGGCAACCTGCCGCGCGGCCGCGAGTCTGGGGTCGACTTCTCCCGCACCCACCGCATAGAGCAGGCTCGCGTCGAGCATCTGGGCGATCATCTCGGTCTCTCCCACGCCGCCAAACCCGCAGCGATCCAACACGGTTTCCAGCGCACCCAGCAGGCGCGGACGAGACACGGCCATGATCTCGCGCAGCTCGGGATCGGCACCGGCCTCGAGCATGGGTTCGAGGCGGACCCGCACCAGATTGGGGTCGGTCTGCGGCGCGTACCAGGTTTCCAGCAGCAGCGAGGCGGTCTCAACCGCGTCCCGCTCAGCCTGCGGCAGCGCCTCGGCCACCCGGGTGGCGGCGGTGACGCGAACGTTTTCGGCCGAGGTGACCGCGGCAGCGTAGAGCTCGCGCCGGGTGGCAAACAGGTAGTTGGCGGACCCCGCGGGGATCCCCGCGGCATCGGCGACCCGGCGGTGCGTGATCGCGCGCGGGCCCTCGGCGATCAGCAGCGTCGCGGCGGCGGCCACCATGAGCTCTCGGCGCTGCTGCGTGGTCGGCGTAGTCATCTCCTCAGAGTACCCGTTGGGTGCCCCTAGGATTCCGCGCGTCCCGGGCTTATACTGCCGTATACACAGCATATACACATGCATAGAAAGAAACCTCATGTCCCCCATCAAAACCGAGGGTCTGGTCATCGACTGGACCCAGATGCCCACCTACAACACGATCATGTCGATCGCCGCCGGCGCCGGACTGCTGCTGTTGGTCCTGCTCGCCCGCGAGCTGCGCAAGAAGGACACCGAGTTTGTCCCCGAGGGATGGGCACTCGCCTCGGGTGTGCTCGGCTTCATCCTTACCGCCACCGGCCTGCACATGACCCTCACCTGGCCCTTTGCCAAGTACTTCCCCTTTGACAACATCATCTTCGGCGAGACCAGCCTCGGTCTGGGCGTTCTGCTCCTGGCCGCCGCGCTGTTCCTCTGGAAGCGTGGCAAGACGATCCGCGATGCTGCGGATCCCGCTCAGTATGTGGCCAAGGTGTCGCGTCCGCTGGGCATCTTCATCGTCGGCCTCGGACTCGCCCTCTTCGGGATCGCGTTCGCCGGCGTGATCTTCCAGCTCTTTGCCGCCCCGCCGGAGGAGCCCATCTCCGGTGCCTTCGCCGAGTACCCGATGATCGAGGCGATCTTCATGTCGGGGCTGTTCGCCCTGGTCGGCCTCGGTGCAGTCCTCTTCCCGTTCGCGCTGAAGACCTTCTCGGTCAAGACCCTGCCCGGCGCGGTTGAGAAGATTTTGGGCATCGTCTGGAGCCTCGCGGGCATCGCGTTTGTGCTGTTTGGCGCGATGAACTTCTTCACCCACATCGGCCTGATCGTCAACACGATGGGCTAGTCTCCCCCACACAAAAATGCCGGGCCCCGCGGGGTCCGGCATTTTTGTAATTCGACCCTAGTGGCGCTGGCGCAGCGCCGCGGTCGCGATAGCGGTGAGACCCTCGCCGCGGCCGGCGAAGCCCAGGCGGTCGGTCGTGGTGGCCGAGAGGCTCACCGGTGCCCCGATCAGCCCGCTCAGCAGGGCCTCGGCTTCGGCCCGGCGCGGGGTGAAGCGCGGGGTATTTCCGATGATCTGGACCGAGACGTTCTCGATTCCGAAGCCCGCCTGGATCAGGCGCTCCCGGGTCGCGATCAGGAAGACCTCGCCGCGCGCCTGGGCGAAGCGGGGATCGTCGGTCCCGAACATCGTGCCGATGTCTCCAAGCCCGGCGGCCCCCAGCAGCGCGTCGGTGATCGCGTGGGCCACCGCATCGCCGTCCGAGTGACCGGCGAGTCCAGCCTCCCCCGGCCAGAGCAGGCCCGCAAGCCACAGTTCGGCGTTGTCATCGTAGGCGTGCACGTCCACCCCGACACCCACGCGGATCCGCTCGCCGCCCTCGGGACGCAGCAGGTGTTCGGCGCGGTTGAGGTCCCAGGGGGTGGTGATCTTGAACGCGCGGGCGTCGCCGGGGATCACCGCGACGGATCCGCCGGTGGCGGCAAACAGCGCCGCGTCGTCGGTGTACTCCTCCTCGGCGTCCGCATAACCCTGAGCCAGTGCGTGGCGCGGGAATCCCTGGGGGGTTTGCATGGCCCGCAGCTCGTCACGGTCCACGGTCTCGACGATGCGTTCCTCATCGTCCACCCGCTTGATGGTGTCGGCCACCGCCAGGCCCGGAACGATTCCGCGGCCGCCCGCGGCCACCGAGTCCACCACGTCGTCAAACTGCTTGGAGGGGGTCAGCGCCCGGGCCGCGTCGTGCACCAGGACGATGCGCACCGAGTCGGCCAGAACCGCGATTCCGGCCGCGACCGAGGCCTGCCGGGTCGCCCCGCCGGTGACCACCGAGGCGTACTCGGCGGCATCTCCGGCTGCGTGGCCCAGAATAAGCTCGGCATCCCCACGGAACGCCTCGGGAGCAACCACGATCACCTGCGCCTCGCGACGCATGCCAAAAACGCCGCGCAGCGCGTGCTCGAGGATCGGCACACCGGCCACCTCACGGAAGGCCTTGGGGATATCTCCGCCGAGGCGGGTTCCACTTCCGGCGGCTACAACGATCACGGCGACGGCGGGGTTCACACTCATACAACGAGCGTACAGGCCGGGCCCCGAGGAAACGCAAAACGGGCGGATGCATGAGCATCCGCCCGTTTCGAAGTGCGTTATTCGGGGGTGAACCCGTGAGTGGCTACGAAGCCCAACCTCCGGAGGAGGTCTCAAGGCAAACTAGGAAGCCAGTACCTCATCGAGGACCAGCGACGCCTTGTCCTCATCGGTCTTCTCGGCCAGGGCCAGCTCGGAGATCAGGATCTGCCGGGCCTTTGCCAGCATGCGCTTCTCTCCGGCGGAGAGTCCACGGTCCTGGTCTCGGCGCCAGAGGTCACGAACAACCTCGCTCACCTTGATCACATCGCCGGAGGCGAGCTTTTCAAGGTTGGCCTTGTACCGGCGCGACCAGTTGGTGGGTTCCTCGGTGAAGGGTGCACGCAGCACGTCGAACACGCGCTCCAGCCCCTCCTTGCCGATCACATCGCGGACCCCAACAAGGTCCACGTTGTCTGCCGGAACCTCGATAACCAGGTCGCCCTGGGTCACCCGCAGTTTCAGATATGTTTTCTCGACGCCCTTAATCAACCGGGTCTTTACCTCGGTAATTTCGGCAGCCCCGTGGTGGGGGTAAACGACGGTCTCGCCAACCTCAAAAATCATGAATCGGTGTCCCTTCAGCGTTTTTCAGTTTAGCACAGTGAAGATACGTTATTATCTGCGCGGTCAACACACCCTTTATCCGCACGCTAGACTAGGACGGTCCAGCCCCTGCACGCGGGCAATCCCGCTCGCCTGCCACCGTCGTGTTCTTGGAGGACCAGTGAAGACGCGTTTCATCACCTCGGCCGTACTCGCGGCTACCGTTCTTGTCGGCACCGCCGGTTGCAACCTGATCGCCCCGCAGGCGACGCTGAAGCACTACGACGCGAGCGATGGCGTTTCGGCAAACGTCGGAACCCTCGACGTGCGTAACGCCCTGGTGATCACCCACTCGAAGACCGAGGCCGTACTGGCGATGACCGTGGTGAACACCGGCGACAAGGCTCAGACGCTGAACGTCGAGTTCCCCGGTGGACGCACCACCGTTGAGATCGCCGCCTCCGGGATGACCACCTTCGGTGCCGATGGCAAGCCCGGCATCACCCTGCAGGACTTCACCACCCCGGCCGGCGCCGACGCCGCGATGTCGTTCCAGTACGGCAACGAGACCGCCGGTGAGGCCCGCGTTCCGGTGCTCGACCCGGTACTCAAGGAGTACGAGACCATCACCCCGGTCCCGAGCCCCTCGGTATCGCCCTCGACCGGCAACTAACCCTGGTTTTCACGCCGGGCATCGACGGTGGCTTCGGCTCGTCGGTGCCCGGTTTTGTGTTTCCCGGCACCGTGTGCGCACGGGAACGCCACGCCTGAACACCCCGATGTTTCGGGAACAGACCGAGGGAGCGCCCCGATGAACACGCTGATCACGATTCGGGAGGCGGACCCGACCGGGCCCGACGCGACGGCAGTTTCGGCCCTCCTGCGGGCATATCTCCAGCAGACCGAACGCGAAAAACGCGTGCATGCGGGCGAGGACGCGCCCGAGAACCTCGACGTCACCGTTCTGCCCGAAAAATATCAGCGGGAAGTCGACCAGCCCGCGGTTGCGCTCGCGAACTCCCGTATCCTCCTGGCCGAGAAACTCGGTCGGCCCGTGGGCATCGTGGTGCTGCATCCGGGCGGCGGAGCCACCGTGCCCGGCGGGGATGCCCCGGGCACCGAGATCAAGCGACTCTGGGTCTCTCCCGAGCATCGCGGCGGGGTCGGCCGGGCACTCCTGGAAGCCGCACTCTCCGAGGTTCAGGGCGCGGCGCTGCTGTCGGTGTGGGACTGGCGCCACGACGCCATCGGGCTCTATACACGCCTCGGCTTTGTCTCGATTCCCAGCCGGGATGGGCGGCCGCGCCTGGAGTGGCTTCGCCGCGCGGTACGTTAGGCGCGAGAACCCCACGCATCCGCCCGCACCACAACGCCCGCGGGAGCAGACTCCCGAGCTAGCCCTCCAGGCGGTAGCCCAGGCCGCGCACGGTGAGCAGCATCTTGGGCTCGGAGGGGACCGGCTCGATCCGCGAGCGGATGCGCTTGATGTGGACATCCAGGGTCTTGGTGTCCCCGAAGTAGTCGCTGCCCCACACGCGGTCGATGAGCTGTCCGCGGGTGAGTACCCGTCCGGTGTTGCGCATGAGCATTTCCAGCAGCTCGAACTCCTTGAGCGGCATCGCTACGGCCGTACCGTCCACCTCGACCGTGTGCCGGTTGAGGTCCATGGTCACGTTCCCTGCGCGCAGCACGGTGTCATCCAGCTCGTCACCCTCCTCATCGCCCCGGCGACGCAGGACGGCGCGAATGCGGGCGAGCAGCTCGCGGCTCTTATACGGCTTGGTCACGTAGTCATCGGCCCCGAGCTCGAGGCCCACCACCACGTCCACCTCGTCATCCTTGGCGGTCACCATGATGATCGGCACCGTGGATAGCGCGCGGATCTGCCGGCACACCTCGGTGCCCGAGATTCCCGGCAGCATGAGATCCAGCAGGATCACCTCGGGGTTATCGGTGTGGAACTTGGCCAGCGCGTCCGTTCCATTCTCGGCAAGCGACACGGTGTGCCCCTCGCGCTCCAGCAGGTACACCAGCGGTTCGCTGAGTGAAGCTTCGTCCTCAACAACCAGGATGCGAGCCATTACTTTTCCTCCAGGGATGTGGTTTCGATCTGAGCCCGGGCATCAGCCGATGCCTCGGGAAGTCTGATGGTGAAGGTGGACCCCTGGCCCACGCGGGACCACACTCGGGCCTCGCCACCGTGGTTCTGTGCCGTGTGCTTGACGATGGAGAGCCCCAGGCCCGATCCGCCGGTGGTGCGCGAGCGGGCCTGATCCACCCGGAAGAAGCGCTCAAACACCCGTTCGCGCTCCTCCTCGGCGATGCCCGGGCCCTGGTCGGTGACCGAGACCTCGACGATCCCGTCACGCACGGCCAGGCCCACGCCCACGCGAGTGGCGTCCGGGGAGTAGGCGATCGCATTGTTCACCAGGTTGTGCACGGCCACCACGAGCAGGGCCCGGTCACCGATCACGACGGCATCGGAGACGGTTCGGGAAATGACCTCGACCCCGTGGGATTCGGCGATCACCTTATTCTGCTCGACCGCGGCCTTGACCACATCGGCCATGTCCACCAGCGCCGGCTTCCCGATCGCCTCGGCGGACTGCAGTCGGGAGAGGTTGATGATGTCGGCGGTGATCTTGGTCAGCCGCTCGGCCTCCACCTCCAGGCGGGTGGCGAAGGAGCGTACCCGCTCGGGATCATCGGCGGCGGGATCAAGCGCATCGGCCAGCAGCGAGATCGCGCCGATCGGGGTCTTGAGCTCGTGGGAGATGTTGGCGATGAAGTCGCGGCGCACCTCATCCAGGCGCAGCCGCTCGGTCTGATCCTCCACCAGGATCAGCACGTAGCGTGTGCCCAGGCGTGCCCCACGGGCGAGGACCTGACGGTCAAGCTCGCCGAACTGGTCGGGGCGCAGGGCAAATTCGCGGGTGGTGGGCAGCCCGGTGTCGCGCACCACGTTGGCCAGCGCGTCGAGCTCCTCGTGGGTTACGTGGCCGTCCCGCACCAGGCCCAGCGTGAACGCCGCGCTCGATGCCTTGACCACGTTGCCCGAGGGGTCCACGACCACGCCCGCGCTTTCGATCGCATCCAGAACCTGCGATACCCCCTCCGGCACGCGGGGTGCGGCAACGGCGGCCACCCGACGTCCGCGCTGAGCGGCCACAAAGAACAGGAGGGTAAACCCGGCCCCCAGGACAAGTCCCAGGACCAAAGTGGAAGTCACCAACAGGGTTGAGTGCATACGACTAGATTAGGGGGCAGTGCACCCGGTTACCCAACGGCAACCATCCCAACCAGGGCTTTTAGTGTCGCGTTTACGTAATCGGCACCAACTGTTAACCTTGACCGGGCATTCTAATGCGGTGCCGCCAATCCTTCGGCCCGCACCACACACCCGTTCACACGAGGAGAAGCATGCGTCAGGTATTCCAGCAGGAGTTGCGAGAGGTTCAGGATCGTCTGATCGCCATCTCGGAGCTCGTGACGATCTCGATTGAGAACGCCGTGCGCGCTTTCAACGAGTCGGATGTGGCAATCGCCGAGGGCGTGATCGAGAACGACACCCGCATCGACGTCCTCACTCGCGCCCTGGACGAACTCGCCATCAACATTCTTGCCCGCCAGCAGCCGGTCGCCCGCGACCTGCGCACCGTCGTCTCGGCCCTGCGGATCTCCGCATCGCTCGAGCGCATGGGTGACATGGCCGAGCACATCGCCCAGCTTGCCCGCTACCGTTTCCCGGAGCGCGCGGTACCCAAGGGTCTGCGCTCGACCTTCGCCGAGATGGGTCGTCTGGACGTGGAGATCTCGCGCAAGCTCACCGAAATGCTGCGCAACCAGGATGTGGAACTCGCCGAGGAGATCCTCACCGACGATGACCGGGTTGATGACCTGCACGTCGCCGTCTTCGAGAAGGTTCTGGGTGACTCCTGGAAGGGTGAGGCCACCGCAACCGTGGACGCCACCCTCGCCTCCCGCTACCACGAGCGCTTCGCCGACCACGCGGTCTCGATCGCCAAGAAGGTCCAGTACCTCGCCACCGGCGACTGGACCCCGGAGTCGGACGACAACGCGCTCTAGTCCGGCCCGTCACAAACCCCGCGGAACCTCGGTTTCGCGGGGTTTTTGCTGCGCCCAAACATCACAACCGCGCTTCTCATGCTAGTATCACTATTGATACTGCAATTGATATTCGAGGCAGGGCAAAGGCCTATCAGGTGAAGCAGGTACTTGCCGCGATAGCTAAATTGACGGGGGAATCCGCATGATTCACGCAGATCACTACACGTATCGAGTCCGCTGGTCCGGGGAGGACACCGGATTCCTGGGCACCGTCGCCGAGTTCCCCGCGCTCTCCTGGTTCGCCGAAACCTCACGGGACGCCTTCACCGGGATTAACCAACTCGTCGCCGAAGTGCTGGCAGACATGGAGCTCACCGGCGAGACGATCCCCGGCCCGCTCTCGGACCGCGCCTATTCCGGGAAGTTCCTCGTGCGCATCGCACCCGAACTCCACCGCAATCTCGCGATCGAGGCCGCGGAACAGCAGGTATCACTCAACCGGCTCATCTCCATGCGCCTCGCGAGCTAGCCGAACGGCAAAAGCGGGTCTATTCGGCTTTCTCTCCGAGGTGGCCGGCGAGGGCCGCGAAGGTGGGGACGCGGCCGCCCTCGACATGGGCGCTGGCGAGGAACCGGGCGAGAGCACCCTCGCCTGCGGCGATCGCCTCGACCAGGTGGCGATGCTCGGAGCACTGCACGTCGGTGTCGCGGTCGGAGGTGAGGAAGAAGATCCAGTTCATCCGCACCAGGACCGGACGCATCATCTGGCGCAGCAGTTCGTTGTCCGCCAGGTCGAGGATGACTCGGTGTAGGTCGGCGTTGGTCGCCGCGATGGTGATCGGATCGCCCTGCTCGATCGCTGCCACGGCATCGGCGAACGCCCGGTGCAACGGTTCCGGGTCCGCCCCCGCCGCCACGCGCCGCGCCGCATACTCGGCGGCCAGCGGTTCCAGCGCCAGACGCACCTCAAACAGGTCCGTCACCGAGGCGTGATCCCAGCTGTGCACCACCGCGCTGCGGCGCGGGTTGGTGCGGATCAGGCCGTCGCGTTCGAGCAGCGGCAGCACCTCGCGAATCGGCACGCGAGACACGTTCAGGTCGGCGGCCAGGGTCGTCTCGGGAAGCTTCGCCCCCTGCGGGTACTCCCCCAGGATGATGCGCTCACGCAGGGTTGCGTAGAGCGCACCCACCAGGGAGTCCTCGGCCGATACCCGTGTCATCGCGACCCCTTCTTCAACGCCGTCATGCTCATGATACGGGAGTGCGCACCGGACGCAGCTGGACCTGCAGACCATCCTCGTGAGCTTCGGAACGCCCCAGGAAGTACTCGGCCGCCGCCAGGTCCTGCAAGCCGATGCCGACGCTGTTGAACACGCTGAGTCCGCGGGGCCGAGCGACCTCGCCGGCGAGGATCCGCCCGAGTTCGATCGGCTCGGTCTCGCCCAGTGTGCCCGCGGCGATTGCGTCTCGAATATTGCCGGACTCGGCCAGGGCGATCGGCAGCACATCCACCACGGTGAGGGTCGCGCGCCCGAACACGTCGGGGGTCAGCTCGCGGAACAGGGGGCGCGGCGGGGAACCCACCGCATTGACGTGTACGCCCTCGCCCAGCAGGTCCGGGGTGATCAGCGGGTCGCGCGCGGGGGTCAGCGTGCAGACGATCCCGGCACCAGCGAGGGCCGCGCGCAGGTTCGTGGTCGCGCTCAGGCTGACGCGGGCGAAGGCGGGCTCGGCGCTCAGGGTCGCCACCGCGGTGTCCGATCCGGCCGGGGTCCGAGACCAGAACCGGATCTCGCGCAGGGGCATCGCCGAGACCAGCGCCCGCGCATGCTCCAGCGCCAGGGCCCCGGCTCCCACAATCGTCACCACATCGGCCCCCGCGGGCGCCAGCGCCAGGGTTGCCGCCACGGTGACCGCGGCCGTGCGGGTGCGAGTCAGAACCGCCCCGTCGATTAGCGCCCGGCATTCCCCGGTCTCGGCCGAAAAGAGCGCGACGGTCGAGCGCTGCGCGGGAATCCCGCGCTCACGATTATGCGGGGCATCGGCCAGCGCCTTGAGGACATAGCCCCCGGTGCTCGCCCGGTATCCGGTCATCGGGATGATCTGGGCGGGTGCCGGATCGGTGTCGGCCGGATTGCGGATCGAGCGCGGCACGGGCTGGATCGCCACGCCGCGGGCATGGTCCAGATGGATCTCGCGCATTGCCGCGATCAGGCCTGGCCATTCGACCAGACGCGCGCAGTCTTCGCCGGTCAGGAGCACTGTGGTCATATCAGTCCTTGTATACAGAATCAGGAGCGGATGCGATTGAACCCGCTGAACACGTTCCCAGTATGCGGTGTAGTTGAGCGATTTGCAACACGCTCAGATCACCGCAATTACCGCGAAATACCCGCGGATATGCCGGGACTGACTTTTGTTACCGGCCCGTAACAGGATGTGATCCGCCCGAAACAATCCCGGGTCACTATGTATACAAAGATCCCGTTTGAAAGGCAAACATGGCTCGATACGTCCTCCGCCGCCTGATCCAGGCCGTCGTGACCCTCGCCATCGTGGTGAGCCTCACGTTTGTCTTCGGTCGCCTGAGCGGCAGCCCCGCGGCGATCCTGCTCACCGAGAACGCCCCGCAGTCACAGATCGACGCCCTCAACCACCGCCTCGGCTTCGACCTGCCGATCTGGCAGCAGTACCTCAACTACATGGGCGGCGTGCTGCACGGCGACTTCGGCGACTCCTACCGTCAGCCCGGCGTCCCCTCGATGCAGCTGGTCTTCGAGCGCATCCCGGCCTCCTTCCAGCTCGGCTTCGCCGGACTCGCGGTGGGGCTGCTGCTGGCGCTGATCGCCGCGGTCAGCATTCACCTCACCGGCCGGCGATCGCTGCGCACGATCTTCCTGGGTTTCGGATCGCTGCGCCAGGCCATCCCCGACTTCTTTTTCGGTCTGCTCCTGGTCCTCGTCTTCTCGGTGGGGCTGGGCGTGCTGCCCTCGCTCGGCAACGCCGACTGGCGGGCCATGATCATGCCGGTGCTGACCATCGCCACCGGACAGTTTGTGGTCTACACCCGGCTGATGGATAACGCACTGAGTGAGCAGAGCGTTTCCGATTACACCCGCACCGCGTATGCCCGCGGCGAGCGCCACGGCACCGTGGTCCTCACCGAGACGCTCCCCAACGCGCTCCTTCCGGTCCTCACCGTGGCCGGCATCAACCTCGGCACCTTCCTCGGCGGCCTGGTCATCGTGGAAAACGTATTCGCCTGGCCGGGCCTGGGCCAGCTGATGCTCGGTGCCGTGTACTCGCGGGACTTCCCGGTGGTGCAGTCGGCGCTGATCATCATCGCGGTGATCTTTGTGGTTGCCAACCTCCTGGTTGACCTGATCTACGGCCTCGTTGACCCCCGTGTCCGCCTCTCCTGATTTCCCCCGTCCCGAAGTGAGGATCTGATGACCACCACCGCCTCCCCCGCCACCGTCGCGGCACCGCGTGCCCGCCGGTTCCGCATCACCGGACCGCTTGTGGGCACCGTGCTCGTGGGCATCGTGGTGCTGTTTTGTCTGCTGTATCCGCTGCTGCCCGGCTATGACGCGTATACCCAAAACCTCGACAAGATGCTGCTGGGTCCGCTGACCGATCCGGCGCATCCGCTGGGCACCGATGCCCTCGGCCGCGATGAGGCCAGCCGGCTCGCGCTGGCCGGGCGGATCACCCTGGGCATCGTGGTCGCGATCGTCGCTGTCAACGCGCTGATCGGCCTGGTGGTCGGGACCTCCGCCGGCTACCTCGGCGGCAAGGTGGACACCGTGCTGATGGGCTGGGCCGACGTCCAGCTTGCGCTCCCCGTCATCCTGGTCCTGATCGCCCTTTCCGCGGCCCTCGGCCCGAGCGTCTGGCTGATGATCATCGTGCTCGCCGCAACCTACTGGGTCGGTTACGCCCGGGTCGCCCGCGGCACCGCGCTGAGCCTGCGCGAACGCGACTTTGTGATCGCCCCACGCATCCAGGGGGCCAGTCGCTGGTGGACCGCCCGCAAGCACATCATGCCCAACGTGGCCGTGCAGATCCTCATTCTGGCCTCGACCGATATCGGCGGTGTGATGCTGCTGACCTCCTCATTCGACTTCCTGGGCCTCGGCGTCCAGGCTCCCACCCCGAGCTGGGGTCTGATGATCTCCGAGGGACAGAAGTACATCCGTCAGGCACCTCACCTGGCCCTGGTGCCCGGAATCGCGATCTTCCTGGTCATCATCGGCACCAACCTGATCAGCCAGCGCTTCACCGCCGAGGGTTCGGCCCTGTTCCGCATCGCCAAGAAGGGAAAGCGCGCATGAGTATCCCCACCCCGCTGCTGGAGGTGCGCGACCTGCGCATCGCCACCACCGCCCCCGATGGAAGCGTGCGCGAGCTCGTGCACGGGGTCAGCCTCACGGT